>CAJTOH010000018.1 GCA_910577685.1 uncultured Dorea sp.
CATGACGGCAGAGAATTGAGATATATCCGGACAGAAACAAAAGAAATGGAAGATTATACACAGACTTTCGAAGTATACGGATGTGCTGATTGCAGTGGCTGTGAACACAAAGAGAAATGTCTTTACAAGTATGATCCCCAAAAGGACGCAGACAAAAATAAAGTAATGAAGATCAATGAGCGTTGGGAAGAATTAAAAGAAAAATCTCATGCGAACATTCAAAGTGAGAAAGGTATTTTAAACCGTCAGATACGTTCGATCCAAACAGAAGGACATTTTGGAGATATCAAGGAAAATGATGACTTTCGACGGTTCAATCACCGTTCAGCCGAGAAAGTATATAAGGAGTTTATGCTGTATGCGATAGGTAGAAATATCAATAAATATCATCGCTTCCAGAACAGCAAACTCCAGAAATATAAAGGAAAAAAAGAAGAAAATATCGCTTCATGAAAGGTGTGGTTTAACAGAAGGGGAAGCTTTATTTAGTGCGGCCAAAAATAATGCTTCCTCCTATAAATAGGGATACCCCACAGAATATGCCGGTGCTAAACAGTGGCATTTCCGCAGGGTATCTCTATTTTTCTTTAAAATCGGAAGAAATCGGTATTAGCCGATTGCCCCTATCCATAATTATAAACAAGAAATTTACCGCTTAGAAAAAATTATCATCTGGTATATGTTCCATAATATCGCTAATATCGCACTGTAAAATATTACAAAGGCGGTCAAGCGTATTCGTGCTTACCGGCTGATTGTATCTTAAACGGTAAAGCTGAGCCTTGCTTACATTATACTTTTTCGTCAGCATTGATTTTGTGATGCCTCTTTTTTCTGCCGTCTCCCATAGTTTGTCATACTTAATCATGTCAGCCCTTCTTTACTTTTTTTCTATTATCGCAGGAAAAAAAGCAGGCTATAAGGTTCCACATTCGGAACCATAAAAGCTAAAAAAAATTATCGTCTGGTATATGTTCCATGATGTCGGAAATATCACATTCCAGAAGATTGCAAAGACGGTCAACCGTACAAGTGGTCACCCCTTCGTTGTTGCGCAATCCGGAAAGCTGCGCTTTACTGATATGGTATTTTTCATGGAGGGCATTATTTGAAATCCCCTTCGCTTTAGCCGTTTCCCATAATTTGTCAAACTTTATCATAATCCGTCGAACTCTTCCTCTTGATTTTCTTTCATTATTGCAGTAATATTTAGTTGTCGGAAGGTTCCATATTCGGAACCCCAACAAAAATAAATCCGCTCAAGGAGGGTGAACCGTGGATAAGAGGAAAAAGAATACTTATTTATCTGAATTATTTTTGGAGAATTTAAATGGGGATTTCTCACGTCAGGCAGTGTTAAGGGCATTGGAAAAATGTAATGACGAAATACAAAAGAGAATGGGCGCATATCCTTGCGACAGAGGTTGGCTAATCAGCAACTTTTTTAACAGAGGGAAACAGATGAGGAAACTTTCAAGGCAGATAACGCAGGAATTAGTGGATTTTTGGGACGTTTACGGAGAGTTTGATAATATGCTTAGACCGAGCGCAAAGAGGAACTATTTAATCTTGCAGATGCTTTAGGCATATAGGGATACATTTAGAAGGAGAAATTATGAATACGATACTGCAACAGCTATATAATGGGGAAATTTGTTTGACAGAACAATACCGCCCAATATTGGAAGAATATCAAGCAATAAGAAAAAAACATATGGATAATTATAAGAGCTTCATTGAAAAACTCGGCAGTCCTCTTGATAAGGAATTCATTAAAATTATGGACGAGCAATTTGAAACTGCTCCCCTTGACTTCTTCCAGATGTTCTCGGACGGTTTTAAATTGGGAGCATAAATAATGATAGAAGTCCTTTACGGTGGGGATGGAAAGGAAACTGCCGAATAGCTTAGAGTGAAATACAGATAATGATTAAAAATGAAAATAAGAAATGCTGATTGAAACAGAGAATCACAGATTACAGTCATCATAAAATCGTTAAACAAAAGAACTTTTGAGCGTATGAAATGATATATCATGATGGAAACAGCGGTAGGCGGTGATTCGCTGTCTGGTTAATGAAGAGCATCATGCCCGGACTTACCATAGGGGGGGGGCATGGCGGCTTCGAATGACAGAGGGGGCCGCCAGTATGTTTTTCAGGGAGGAAAGCTGATTTTTCCGTAAAGAATTCCGTGGCAGATAAATACGGGGGGCGATTTTGCCGTTTCCTGCAATGGGGAAAAGTTCCAGGCGGTGGTTATGTTATAAACTTTATGGTCATTTCGTGCAATTTATAGTCACTTGATGCAATCGTGGTTTGAAATGCGGGTGTATCCGCCGATGGATTTTATGAGGAGAAAAATTTCAGAAAAATTTTATCAAGGAGGTATGCAATGTGCAGATAACAAGGGATAACTATTCACAGTATGCCAACATGGTACAGCAGATGTTTGGCAATAAGAAAAATTCCGGCAATTCGCTGGCGCAGTGCGACTATGGAAATTTTGCATTGCGTTTCAAGCCGGTTGATATTCAATTCACGAAGCCGAATTGGGATAATATCATGACGAAGCGTGATAAGCCTGCAATGTCGGAGGAGGAATTCGAGGCGGCAATCAAGGAGCTGGCGCAGAAGGAATTTGCCACCGGGAAGCGGGATGATGCCGCATACAGAAAGCTGTGCATGCAGCATGGGGAGACGGTTTCCCCGGATAGGAAAGCCATCTATGAATCAAGCATGAGGAAAACGGGTGGAAAGATGAATGCGGCCTGTATGTTCTGGGACAATAACGGGAACAAGACATTATCTTATAATCCCGAATCAAGGAACTGGAAGGCCATTAGCACGGAGGAGGAATTTGCGAGGGCGAGGGTGTTCACTTCAATCTATAATGATGAACTGGCACGGCTGAAAAAGGAATACGGGGAGAATGCGAAAGGTACGGTTTCCTATCAGCAGATACAGTCTGACTTGGCGGCAGGCATAAAAGCACCATCTTCGGGCGGCACACTGGACATGATTATATTAAATCGGTAAAAGTTCTTTGGATGCAAAAAATAACGATAGCCACATTAAAAAATGGGTTATCGTTATTTTTACACTCTGAAATATCGAAAGAGCGGCAATTTCAACTAATAAAACGATAGCCGCTCATGCATGGGTGCATCTGCCTTTTTGAAAAGTGTTGATTTTAGGGCATTTGAGATAAATGTAAAAACGATAGCACCCATTCAAAGATTGTATCAATCCGGACACGCAATATGGTGTGAGAGGACGGGAGTTAATCACTCCCTCCTACTCGATTTTATGAAGTGCCCTTATGAAAATTCCGGTTCAATTAATCCGAAGGAACCGTTTTTCCGGCGGTAGACAACATTCACCTCGTCAGTCTCCGCATTGCAGAATACATAGAAGTCATGTCCCAAAAGTTCCATCTGTACGCAAGCATCTTCCGGGTACATTGGCTTAAATCCGAATCTCTTAGTGCGGACGATCTTAATATCATTCCCATCCTCGGCAATATCTTCGCTCTCGTAAAATTCATGTTTGAAGTTGCCGCCCTCCTGATGTCTTGCGATCAGTTTGTTTTTATATTTGCGAAGCTGGCGTTCGATTACTTCCTCAACCAGATCGATGGAGACATACATATCATTGCTTTCCTGCTCAGAGCGGATAATATCTCCTTTGACAGGAATCGTTACTTCAATCTTCTGACGGCCTTTCTGTACGCTTAATGTTACGTGAATCTCCGTGTTGGGGGTAAAATACCTCTCCAATTTGCCTAATTTGTTCTCTACGGCCTCCCTCAAGCCCTCTGTTACCTCGATGTTCTTTCCAATAATGATAAACTTCATACTGCCCAACTCCTTTTCGATAGAATTTCAAAAAGATTAGTCTGATAATTATTAGTCCGACTGGTAATCTATCTGATATATGTAGTATATCACGTTTGATTACTAATGTATAGAACGAATTACTTCAATTCTCGAAATTTTTTCATTATGAAGTTTGGCAACTCTAAGGCCGCAGTCGTGGAAGTAGACGCATGCGCCGACGCGCGCTGTCTGTTCGTTTTCCGCCAGTTTTTGGTTTACCACATCCATGAGGGTCTCATTCTGCTCGTGAGGGATGTTCAAGTCCAAAAGCCTGTTGATGGCCTTGACCTTTGCGCTTGCCCTGAAAATGATGGCGTCCGAGATGTCAAATTCGCAGAAGAGATACTTGCGTGTGGCAAATAAAACTGCAATGGCGGTAACTCCGACTAAGCTTCCCCAGACGGAGGAGTGGTCGGTGATAATCTGGCGCGCAATGGCAAAGAGCAGGACCTCGAATACGGTGTCCGGCGTATGGTAATACATCATGCGGATCAGCTCGACGCCGATGATCAGGTTAAAACAGGTCTCAAGCAGGTCGTCGTAATTGGGCCAGATCTCAAGATTGGGAATGTTGCTCATGACGCCGATCATGCGGAAGCACAGCAGGATGATTCCGATCGCCAATATAATAGAAATGACGAATTCCAGGCCTTCCGTGACTTTCTTTAAAAAACGGGCTATTATCTGCTGCATATAAGCTTCCTTTCTATTTTGCAGTTGATATTTTCCGGGTGAATATTCTCTGAAATAAACAAGGATAGATTACAATCACCCATAATACCAGTATAAAGTATTCGGACATCTTTGCCAAGATGGAACTTCCAAATATTAGAGAAAATCCTTCTTTAATTAAAAGCGCGGCAGTCAGCCCCGCCGTTAGTTTTAGAATCTGTGTCCGGATGCTTCCCGTTCGTGTATCAAAGTTTAATTTTGTTCGTTCTATATACCAACCTATTGCAAAGCCGAGTCCGGCGCCGGACGCCTTGCAGCAATCCGCCGCATATTTTGCTTCAATCGTACCGCTGCTAAGAAGCAGCAGGGAATAAACGGCGGCCGCCAACGACAGAAGGGTCAGAAAAGCGGCGATAGGTTTCAGATATCGGGCGTCGTCTAACAGCAGGGTCTGGAATTTCCGGATGACGGAGGCGACAAGAAGAGAAAGCCCCATAGATACAAGGACATCCTTCGGCGTGTGGCATCCCAGATACATTCTGGAAAATCCGATCATCAGGAAGGCAAGGACGCAGAGAAACTTGGCCCAGAGCCGGGAGGTATAGAAGGACAGCGGAAAGAAGAGACAGGTTGCGCTCTGGGTATGGCCGCTTGGGAAAGAATATCCGGTCGCCCCTTCAAGGGCGCTGTCTACCGCCGTGAACGCAGGATCCAGAATCCATGGCCTTGGGATACGGAAGGTGATCTTTAAAGCCTGTACGCCCAGACCGGCGGTAAAATAAGTAAAGCCCAGAAGATAAGCAAAGCGTTTATCCGCACACCAGTAAAATGTGCAGATAACCGCTATGATAATAAGCTCCTGTCCAAAATAGGTAATGAATTGCATCAGTTGATCAAAAAAGGGAGTTCTTATCCCTTCTAAAAACCATAAAAATGTCATGATCTATTTCCTCGTTTCCTCATCTTGGAGTCCAGAATCTTCTTGCGAATCCGAAGAGTCTTCGGAGTAACTTCCAAAAGCTCGTCTGTTTCGATGAAGTCAAGGGCTTCTTCCAGACTTAAGATCTTCGGCGGAGTCAGGCGGAGAGCCTCGTCCGCGCTGGAGGAGCGGGTGTTGGTCAGATGCTTGGTCTTACAGATGTTGACTTCAATATCATCCGTCTTTGAATTCTGTCCGATCACCATACCGGAATATACTTTTTCGCCGGGACCGATAAAGAGGATTCCCCTCTCCTGAGCGCCGAATAATCCATAGGTGACGGATTCCCCTGTCTCAAATGCAATCAGGGATCCGCATTTGCGGTACTGGATGTCGCCCTTATACGGCGCATACCCTTCAAACGCAGTGTTCATGATCCCGTTTCCTTTGGTATCGGTCAGGAACTCACCGCGGTATCCGATCAGGCCGCGGGCGGGAATCAGGAATTCGAGTCTGGTGTAGCCGCCGTTGGAGGTTCCCATGTTCTGCAGCTCGCCTTTGCGCTGGCTTAGCTTGTCGATGACGGTTCCGGTAAATTCATCGGGAACGTCAATATAGGCTGTCTCAATCGGTTCCAGCAATTTACCGTTTTCATCCTTTTTATATAGAACCTCCGCCTTGCTGACGGCAAATTCATAGCCTTCCCGGCGCATGTTTTCAATTAATACGGATAAATGCAGTTCTCCGCGTCCGGATACTTTGAAGCTGTCGGTGCTGTCAGATTCTTCCACCCGGAGGCTGACGTCCGTGTTCAGTTCACGGAACAGGCGGTCGCGCAGGTGCCGGGATGTGACATACTTTCCTTCCAGACCGGCAAAGGGGCTGTCGTTGACGATAAACTGCATGGCGATCGTAGGTTCGGAGATCTTCTGGAAAGGAATCGCCGCCGGATTCTCGGGAGAGCAGATGGTATCGCCGATGGAGATGTCCGCGATTCCGGAAATCGCCACGATAGAGCCTATGGAAGCTTCCTTTACGTCCACTTTATTCAGGCCGTCGAATTCATACAGCTTGCTGATACGCACTTTTTCCTGCCGTTCGGGCTCATGTTCATTTACAACCACCGCGTCCATTCCTACCCGGATCGTGCCGTTATCAACCTTCCCGATGCCGATGCGTCCGACGTATTCATTATAGTCAATGGTGCTGATCAAAACCTGCGTATCCGCATCAGGGTCTCCTTGCGGAGCCGGGATGTAGCTAAGGATCGTTTCAAATAGAGGTTTCATGTCCCGTTCTTCATCTGTCAAATCCAGAACGGCAACGCCGGATTTAGCGGATGCATAGACAAAGGGACAGTCAAGCTGTTCGTCGGAGGCGTCCAGATCCATGAACAGCTCCAACACTTCGTCAATGACTTCGTCCGGCCTTGCCTCAGGACGGTCGATCTTGTTGATACATACGATTACAGGCAGGCTCAATTCCAGGGCTTTTCTTAAGACAAATTTTGTCTGAGGCATGGCGCCTTCGAAAGCGTCGACTACAAGGACCACTCCGTTTACCATCTTAAGCACCCGCTCTACTTCGCCGCCGAAGTCCGCGTGTCCCGGCGTATCAATAATGTTGATCTTTGTTCCATTATAATAGACGGCCGTATTCTTGGACAGTATCGTAATTCCGCGCTCCCGTTCAATGTCGTTGGAATCCATGACGCGTTCTTCCACAGCCTGGTTCTCCCTGAATACTCCGCTTTGTTTCAGCAGTTCGTCTACCAAGGTAGTCTTTCCGTGGTCTACGTGTGCAATGATCGCTATGTTTCGTATATCTTCACGTTTTGTCTTCATAATATCATCATCCTTTCATTCACACGTTAGTTTACCATATTTTTAAAAATTTACAAGTATTTTGGTTCTAAAATAGAAATGAGCGTCATAAACTAGGTAATGACCCCGCAAATAGGAGCGGGAATGCTTGACAACTCAAAATACGATTCGGAGGAAGGGAGATTGTAGAATTATGTCAGATAAGATTATTGAAAACAACCAGGTAACCATTATGGGAGAGATCGCGTCACCGTTTCTTTTCAGCCATGAGGTCTACGGAGAAGGATTCTACATGGTAGATGTGAACGTGAAGCGTCTGAGTAACTCGGAGGATAATATCCCTCTGATGATATCGGAGCGGTTGATCGACGTGTCACAGGATTATACGGGTGAATTCATTATGGTGAGCGGACAGTTCCGGTCTTACAACCGGCATGACGAACAGAAGAACCGTCTGGTGCTGTCCGTGTTTGTGAGGGAAGTGTCTTTTATCGAGGAGGAGCTTGACGGGGCGAAGACAAATAATATTTTTCTGGATGGTTACATATGTAAGCTGCCGGTTTACAGAAAGACGCCGCTTGGAAGAGAGATTGCGGATCTTCTGCTTGCCGTGAACAGGCCGTACGGGAAGTCGGATTACATACCGTGTATCTGCTGGGGGAGGAATGCGAGATTTGCATCAGGGTTTGAAGTTGGCGAGCATGTCCAGATCATTGGGAGAATCCAGAGCAGAGAATATATTAAGAAGCTTACGGAGACTGAGACGGAGAAGAGGGTAGCCTACGAGGTGTCGGTCAGCAAGCTGGAATGTCTGGAAGATTAGAAAACAACCAGAGACTTTCATTGACATCATATTTGATTGATGATAGAATTTTTATAAAATGAATATGAATGTCAGGAGGATTACGAATGGCTATTTTTACAGGAGCCGGGGTGGCGATCGTCACACCATTTAATGAAGATGAAAGTATTAATTATGATAGACTGGACGAACTGATCGATTTCCATTGCGAGAACGGGACGGACAGCATTATCATTTGCGGCACGACGGGGGAATCAGCTACAATGACGGAGGAAGAGCATCTGGAATGTGTGAAGTTTGCTATCGACCGGACGAAGGGGAGGATTCCGGTGGTTGCCGGGACAGGTTCTAACTGCACGAGGACGGCGGTGGATATGTCAAGGGAGGCGGCGGAATACGGAGCAGACGGACTTCTGGTCGTGACCCCGTACTATAACAAGGCGACTCAGGCGGGGCTTATAGCCCACTATACGGCGATCGCTAAGGAGGCGAAGGCGCCGATTATCATGTACAGCGTGGCAAGCCGGACGGGATGCAATATCGAGCCGGCCACGGTGGCGGCCCTTGTCCGCGATGTGGACAATATCGTGGGTGTGAAGGAGGCTTCCGGCAATATTTCCCAGGTGGCTAAGATTATGTCCTTGACGGATGGGAATATAGATTTGTATTCGGGGAACGACGACCAGATTGTCCCGATTCTGGCGTTGGGCGGCAAGGGGGTAATCTCCGTGCTTTCCAACGTTGCGCCGAGGGAGACGCACGATATCTGCGCGAAATTTTTCGGGGGAGACCCGGAGGGAAGCGCCAAGCTTCAGCTTAGGGCGATTCCGCTGGTGGAACAGTTATTCAGCGAAGTGAACCCTATTCCTGTGAAGAAGGCGATGCAGCTTATGGGTATGGACTGCGGCGGTCTGCGTATGCCGCTTACCGAGCTTACCAAGGGGCATGAGGAGACGCTGGCGGCGGCAATGAAGGAATTCGGAATAGAACTTATATGATCTTACTATAATTAGGAGGACAAAAGATGGTACGTGCAATCATGCATGGATGCAACGGTAAGATGGGGCAGGTAATCACAGGCCTGATCAAAGCCGATGAGGGGATAGAATTAGTAGCGGGAATTGACACATATACGGGGTTAAAGAACGATTACCCGGTGTTTGAGCGTATAGACCAGTGTGATGTGGAAGCGGATGTTATTATTGATTTCTCGAATTCAGGGGCGGTGGACGCATTGCTTTCTTACTGTACGGACAGGAAGATGCCCGTAGTTCTGTGTACGACGGGGCTTTCCGAAGAACAGCTTGCAAAAGTGAAAGAGGCGTCGGGACAGACGGCTGTGCTTAAGTCCGCCAACATGTCTCTGGGCGTCAATCTTCTGATGAAACTGCTTCGGGATGCCGCGAAGGTGCTTGGGCCTGCAGGGTTTGATATTGAGCTGGTGGAGCGCCACCACAACCAGAAGGTGGACGCGCCCAGCGGGACGGCGCTGGCGCTGGCGGATTCCATCAATGAATCTATGGACAATGCCTATGAGTATGTGTATGACAGAAGTCAGGTTCGCAGGAAGCGTGAGAAGAAGGAGATTGGTATCTCGGCAGTCCGGGGCGGGAGCATCGTGGGAGACCATGAAGTGATTTTCGCCGGGGCGGACGAGGTGATTGAGTTTAAGCACACGGCTTATTCCAAGACGGTGTTTGGCAAGGGGGCCGTGGAGGCGGCTAAGTTCCTTGCAGGAAAGCCTGCGGGGGCATACGATATGTCGGATGTCATCCGGTTTTAGTTTTTGTGTGATACTGTTGTGAGTATGTCCTTTTGGCTTACGGGTTGAAAGGAACATTACCAACAGGTACGTAGTATACGGAAGAGATAAGTAGTGCGGCAGATTTTGGCTGCGTTTGCCGGATTTGCCGCATTTAATGATATTTACATGGGAGGATGATCATGAAAGAATTGGAAGTACGTTATTTGGAACGGCTTTCCCAATTATATCCGACCATCGCATTGGCATCGACGGAGATAATCAACCTGCAGGCGATTCTGAACCTTCCGAAAGGAACCGAGCATTTCCTTACGGATATTCATGGGGAATACGAGGCGTTTTCCCATGTACTCAAGAACGGTTCGGGAGCAGTGCGGCGTAAAGTCGATGATGTCTTCGGGAATACTATGAGTAGCAGGACGAAACAGGCTCTTGCTACTCTTATTTATTATCCGAAGGAGAAGATGGACAGGATTAAGCGGGAAGAGGACAACATGGAGGACTGGTACAAGATTACCCTGTACCGTCTGATTGAAATCAGCAAGCGGGCGGCGAGCAAATACACCCGCTCCAAGGTAAGGAAGTCCCTGCCGGAGGATTTTGCTTATGTTATCGAAGAGCTGATTACGGAGAAGGCGGATATCATGGATAAAGGGTCCTACTATAACTCCATCGTGAGCACGATTATCAGAATCGGAAAGGCGGAGAAGTTCATCATTGCCTTAAGCGAGCTGATTCAGAGGCTCACGGTGGATCACCTGCATATCGTGGGGGATATCTATGACAGAGGGCCGGGACCCCATATCATCATGGATAAATTAATCGGTCATCATTCCGTGGACATCCAGTGGGGAAACCACGACGTGCTGTGGATGGGGGCGGCGGCAGGGCAGCGGGGATGTATCGCCAATGTTATCCGCATCTGCGCAAGATACGGCAATCTGGATATTCTGGAGGAAGGGTACGGGATTAATCTGCTCCCGCTGGCGTCGTTCGCCATGAATACCTACGGAGACGACCCGTGCAAATGTTTCCTGCTGAAAGGGGATTCCGGCCATGGGAAGAACGAGATGCTGATCGACATTAAGATGCACAAGGCAATCTCTATCATCCAGTTTAAGGTGGAGGGGCAGATTATCCGGAAGAATCCGGGCTTCAATATGGAGGATCGGAATCTTCTGCATCATATCGACTATGAGAAGGGAATCATCGAGATTGACGGCAGGACTTATGAGATGCTGGATAAGAATTTCCCTACCGTCGACCCCAAGGATCCTTATGCGCTGACCAAGGAAGAAGAGGACATTATGGAGCGGTTAGAGCAGGCGTTTCTGAACTGTGAAAAATTACAGAGGCATATGCGTTTCCTGTTAAATAAAGGCGCTCTGTACAAGGTGTATAACAATAACCTGCTGTACCATGGGTGCGTTCCGCTCAATGAAGACGGGAGCTTAAAATCTGTATGCGTTTACGGGAAATCCTACAAGGGGAAGAGTCTGTACGAGATTCTGGAGAGTTATGTGCGCAAGGGATTCCATGCGCTGGACGACGAGGAGAGGGAGCGGGGCAAGGATATGATGTGGTATATCTGGCTCAGCGAGGGTTCGCCGCTGTTCGGGAAGGATAAGATGGCGACTTTTGAACGGTATTTCCTCGCGGAGAAGGAGACGCACAAAGAGAAGAAGAATCCCTATTACAGCCTTCTGGAAGAGGAGGATGTGGTGAACGGAATCCTAAAGGAGTTCGGGCTTCCCGAGGAAGAGACTCATATTATTAACGGCCATGTCCCGGTCAAGAGCAAGAACGGGGAGAACCCGGTGAAGTGCGGCGGAAAGGTCATGGTCATTGACGGAGGATTTTCCAAGGCTTACCAGAAGGAGACGGGGATTGCGGGATATACGTTGATTTCCAATTCCTATGGGCTGATTCTGGTCGCCCATGAACCCTTTGAATCTACCGAGGCGGCCATTGAGAAGGAGAGCGATATCCATTCGGACAGCGTAATCGTGAACCGGGTGTTGGAGAGGAAGCTGGTCGGGGATACGGACGACGGGAGGGACTTAAAGGAGCAGATTGCGGATCTGGAGGTGCTTCTTCGGGCGTATAGAAGCGGGCAGATCGCGGAGAGGCAGTAAAGTTTCCGGGGGATTTTCATAGTATTCCTTTCGGACGGATACGGGGCTGTTGTATTAAGCAGGGTGATTACAAGATATAGCAGAATCTTGTAGAATATATGCTTAATGCGGCAGCCCCTTTCTAAAGAGTACATTGCTTATATAGTTCTATATTGCTGCGGCGTTAAGTATAACAGGCATATCTTGGCATGTTTCATCAAGGGGTGTTTTTTATATATATTTCTTGTGCCTGCGCCGCTAAAACGCTTTTCAGATACTTTGGTTCAATTATTTCTACCTGCGCTCCGAAGGAAAGCAGATAACCGGTAAGCCACGAGTCAACAGGCATTTCGGTACGGACGATTAGGTCGCCGTTTTCCTGATATTCAATTTCCGTTTGATCAAATTCATCAAGGACACGATACTCCATTTCCTTTGAAAACAAAAGGACGATCTGAGGGTATGCCTGTTGTAAATGATTTTTGAATTCAGGGTATGGTCTTGGTTCGAATGTATTCTCTAATAATTCCAGCTCCAATATGCGGTTTAGTTTGAATATGCGGAAATCCTGTTTTTCGGCGCAGAACGCTTTCAAATACCATGCTTTTGATTTATAGGATATTTTTAACGGCTGAAGGATTCGCTTACTTTTTTCGCCGTTAGTATTTACATAGAAGATCCTTATCTCCCTGCACTGAATTACCGCTGTTTTTAGTATTTCTAATTTAGTGTTATCAAAAGCGTTATTTCCCCAGCGTGAAAAATCTACTTCAAGCCAATTTCTCGTATTTACGTTAAAAAGCGCCGATAGTTTTGTCAGTATTTCTTTGCCGCCCGTATAACCTGTGGCAAAGGCGCTTTGTAATGCCGTCAATATTTCCTGCTTTTCGTTTTCGGATATTATAGCCCTATCCAAAATAAAATCCTGTAATAAGTATATACCGCCGTTTCTTCCCGGTTCGGCGTAGATTGGAATACCTGCGCTGCTTAACGCATCCACGTCCCGGTAAATTGTTCTCGTGGAAACTTCGAATTCAGCCGCTAATTCAGGAGCCGTAGCGCGTTCCCTGTCTAAAAGGTAATATAAAATTTTGAATAAACGACTATCTGCCATCATGCCACCTCCTAATGCAGACACTAGTATAAGGATACCATATAAATCCTGACATTGCTTGACAAGTTTCGGACTTTTGGCTGTTTTGTAAAAAAATACCAGTATAGGATTCTTTTTTTTGCAGATATTACTTCATAACAAGTATTACTTGATTATAGATAAAGATACATGAAAGGGAGAATTGGACATGAAACAGTTAAAGAAAATGGTACTGATCCTTATGTGTACAGGCGCAATGCTTGGCATGACTGCCTGCGGCAGCGACGGCAACGCAGATGACAATGCGGCAAACAATAATGCGGCAGACGACGGCAATACGAACAACGGTAATACCAATAACGACAACACAGACAAGGGAAATACCAACGGCGCTACCGACGGTACGGACCGTGACCGTAACGACGGCGACAATATTGCCGATGAGATCGGCGACGATGTCCGCGACGGCATGGATGATGTGGGAGACGCCTTAGATGGGAAAGACGACAATGACAACGTCAATAACGACAACGACGGCGTCAATGACGACAAGGTGAGATAAGTTTTCTATGAAGAGCTGCTTTTCCGGTTGAGTCCGGATGAGCAGCTCAAAATGTGTCTATAAGACGAAGCCTTCTGTGGTTAAAGGCCTGCCGTCCGGTCAACGGATAGGGCGTCCGGACTTGCGGGATTTTTTGTTCTTGTACATTTTCTCATCTGCTTCTTTTAGCAGCTCCTGATAATCGGCATGCCCCTCGGACAGACAGCAGCCAAAGGAGAAGCCGAGAGGGACAGACAAGTCGCCGTTCAGTTCGGCGCGGCTGTTATTCTGCAGATCTTCCAGCGCAGCGACAGCGCTATGAAGCTCAGCCTTGGTTTGGTACTTATATAGAAACAGGACAAATTCGTCGCCTCCCAGTCTGGCGGCTATGCTGTGGTCCGGCGCAAATTTCCCAAGAAGGCCGGCGAGCTGGTTCAGATAAGCGTCGCCTTCTTCGTGGCCGTAGGTATCGTTGATTACTTTCAAATTATCCGCGTCTATCATCACAAGGGCGCTTTCGCAAAATTCTTCCGGTTTCTGAAAACAGGAAGCAAGGAAATTTTCCAGACCCCGGCGGTTATACAGTCCGGTCAGGTGGTCATAATCCCGCTCCTGTTCAATCTTCAAGCGTTTTAACGTATCCTCGGTTACATCGATGAGGACGCCGAAAATATTGCCGTTCTCGGTAAGTTCTTCCATCTTGATATAGCGTTCGTCCAGTTTGAAGATATTCGTCTCATTGGCAAACGGATGACTGCAGAGATGGGAGAGAAACTCCTTAAATATCCGGTAATCACGGGATAGCTGTTCTTTCTTTTCGAGGGTAAGCCCGAGAATCTGCGGCACATACTCCGTAAAGCGGACTTGCAGCATCTGCTCGTTATACTCGTACACCCCGATGTACATATTCGTTTTGCTCAGGACATAGGACATCTTCCGGCTGTTATCCAAGAGGCTCTTTTTCATCCGGTTGATATCGCTGCTCAGCTGTGAAAATTCTATGCTGCTCTGAATATCGATGACTTCGTCGAGATTCCCGGCGGCGATGGCGTGAAGTTTCTGGTTAATGCAATAGATATCATCCACGACATAGCGGTTCATATATCCGGTCACGGCGCGTATAAGAACCACGGCGATTATGGCAAGGCAGATCAGGAGGACGGCGGTGTTCATGACAATCCACCCGTAAAGCGCGCGGTCGGTAAGGACGCGTCCGATATAATTGGAATCAAAGGACTTGAACACGCAGAAGGAATTCTGGCCGTTGACGGCAGCGTGAAACCCTTTTGGCTGTTCTGCGATGTCTTCGAGATTGATGCCAATCTCCTCGATATTTTTATGTACGCAGTCCAGCTCCGTAGAGCCGACAATCTCCCCGCTCGTCCGGTCAATCGCGTAATAGCTGGCCTCCGTATTTACACGGAACAGGGAAAATATGTAGGAGAGTTCGTTTTTCTGCGTCGCTTTCATGACGTTGACAGGAGACATGCCAACTTGGACGATAAAGTTCCCGTCAGCGCTCCACAGCGCCGAATACTGCATCAGTTTTCCTTCGGCGGCGTTGGGCGTTATGTCTTGTACAAGTTTTAACGATTTATCGGTCAGCATCGGTTTAAAGAACATCATCTGCTCACCGGATTCAAAGGTATAATCAAAATATTCCGGGTGGGTTCCGGCGAAGATACGTCCCGTCTCGTCAAAAATATGGATTTCATCCACTTCCATAAATACGGCGATTCGCCGAAGCTCGTCGATGCTGTCAAGCACAGAGGGTTTAGCCTGAATCAGATAGGCAATGGACTCGGCATTGTACAGACAGGTCTGGCTGTATTCCTCTTTGGTTTCCGCAAGTTCGATATTATTCTGTTCGAGAACCTGTTCAATCTGCTGAAACGTCATTATGGCGTCATTGTACGCCTGTCGATGTGTGTCGGCAAGCTGAAAATAAACGATAACGACCGTCAAAAATGAAATTAGGATGAATGTGACAAGATTCATATACCGGCTGATAATTTTTTTAAGTGGCTTCATCGGCGCCTCCCAACATGCAAACAAACAAGCAAATTAACTATATAATAACATAAAATTCCTTGTCGTATAGCGTCTGTTACCAAATTTTGAAATATTTTACTGTTTAGGACGTATCTCACAGAATTTATGTTTTTCGTCAAATTGGATAAAATATGGGGAATTTATTGTTAAAATTTCTACAAGCAAAAGCTTGTTAATTTATTATCAATGTGTTATGATGGTTTCAGACGACGGCAGAAAACGACAGATTACACAGAGGTTCTGACGTCAGGCATACTGGCATAAGTATAGAGAGAACCAGTATTCCGGAAACAGTAGAAAATGCATAGAGAAGGAGAAGAAAACATGAGCTGCAAAGTCACAATCATTGGCGCCGGAAGCGTAGGAGCCACAATTGCGTACACATTGTCCGGAGAGGACATGGCATCTGAGATCGTTCTGATCGACATCAACAAGGAGAAGGTAGAAGGCGAGGTTATGGATATCGAGCAGGGAACCTGTTTCAGAGATCCGGTAGCTATCGTCGCAGGCGAGTATGAGGATGCGAAAGATTCTGACATTGTAATCATCACATCCGGAATTGCACGTAAACCGGGGCAGACAAGAATCGAGCTGACACAGACCAACGTTAATATCTTAAAGCAGATCACACCGGAGATTGTAAAGGCGGCGCCTAAGGCACTTTATATCATCGTAAGCAATCCGGTGGATGTTATGACTTATGTATTCACAAAGATTTCAGGTATTCCGGAGAATCAGATTATCGGTTCCGGAACTGTCTTAGATTCCGCGAGACTCCGTTGCGGACTTTCCGAACATTTCAAAGTAGCGCAGAGAAATATCCATGCATATGTATTCGGCGAGCATGGGGACACTTCCTTTATCCCATGGTCGGCGGCGAGAATCGCTGGCGTCAACGTAGACGATTTTGTCGCAATGATGCCCCATATTGGAAAGGACGCCAAAGAATTGGACAAAGACGCAATGCTTACCTACGTACAGAAATCCGGCGGCAAGATTATCGCTAACAAGGGAGCGACTTTCTACGCGGTTACAAGGGGAGTCTGCAGGTTATGCAGTATCCTGATGTCCGCATCAGAGTCCGTGACCACCGTATCTTCCATGATGCACGGAGAATATGGAATCGAAGACGTCTGCTTAAGCACGCTGGCTTTGGTAGGACCGAACGGTATCCAGGGCAAGATTCCAATGGCTCTTACCGAGGAAGAAGTAGGAAAGTTAAAAGCAAGTGCGGACGCATTAAAAGAAGTAATTGCACAGATTGAGCTGTAATTAAGGATTTATTGACTTATGGGAAACTCCATATTATTATAAAAATGAAGTTTCGACAAAATATATGAAGAAAGGACAGCGAGAACTATGAAGTACAGTTATTATCCGGGATGCACTTTGAGAACAAAGGCAAAGGATCTGGATGTTTATGCAAGGGCTTCAGCAGCGGCTCTGGGAATCGAGTTGGAAGAAATCGAAGACTGGCAGTGCTGCGGCGGGGTCTATCCCCTTGGTTCTGACGAAATCGCCACGAAGTTGTCTTCCGTGCGCGCCTTAAACGCGGCGAAGGAGAAAGGGCAGGAGCTGGTGACCATGTGTTCCGCATGCCATCACGTCATCAAACGTGTCAACGACGACATGAAGAACGTGGAAGACATCCGCACCAGAGCGAACAATTACATGGAACTTGAGGAACCTTATGCAGGTGAGACACAAGTCCTTCATTTCCTGGAAGTCCTTCGCGACAGGGTAGGATTTGACGAATTAAAGAAGAAAGTGACGAATCCTCTGACGGGAAAGAAGATTGGCGCATACTATGGCTGCCTGCTCCTTCGTCCCAGCAAACTGTTAAGTTTTGACGATCCGGAGAACCCGAAGATTATCGAAGATTTTATCCGTGCCATCGGCGCGGAACCGGTCGTATATCCCTACCGCAACGAGTGCTGCGGCGGATATATTTCTCTGAAAGAAAAAGAGATGTCCAAGAATATGTGTGAAAAGATCATGGACAGCGCAGAAGGCTTCGGGGCAGAGCTTTTGACCACGGCATGTCCGCTCTGTCTGTATAACCTGAATAAGAGCACAGGCAGGAAACTTCCGGTGGTCTACTTTACCGAACTGCTTGCCGAGGCTCTCGGGGTGAAAGAGGAGGTGGCAAAGTCATGAGTTCTGAAAAGAAACAGGCGGAGCTGATTAAGGAAATCAGCGGCGTGAATCCGCTGAAATGTATGAAGTGCGGCAAATGTTCCGCGACCTGCCCGTCCTATAACGAGATGGATATCAAACCCCATCAGTTTGTGTCCTATGTAATCAATGAAGATATTGAGAGCCTGGTAAACTCTAAGTCCCTGTGGAAATGCCTCTCCTGCTTCGCATGTGTGGAGAGATGTCCCCGCGACGTAAAACCGGGCAAGCTGATTGATGCCGCAAGGCAGACAGTCGTGCGCAAAAAAGGACAGAATTACCTGCTGGCAGACGAGATTCCGGAGCTTTTAGACCCGGAGCTTCCACAGCAGTTATTAGTCAGCGCATACAGAAGGTACAGGAGGTGAGAATCAAGTGCAGCGGATAGGAGTATTTGTCTGCCATTGCGGAAGCAATATTGCCGCTACGGTAGACGTAAATAAAGTAGCAGAGATGGCGCTCATGGAGCCGGGAGTTGTCCATGCCGAGGACTACCAGTATATGTGTTCCGAAGCCGGACAGGCGAAGATCGCGGCGGCGATTCAGGAGAAACAGTTATCAGGAATCGTGGTATGTTCCTGTTCCCCGCGTATGCATGAGGCTACGTTCAGGAAGGCGGCTGAGCGCGCAGGCTTGAACCCGTATATGGTGGAGATCGCCAACATCCGTGAACACTGTTCATGGATTCATAAGGATATGGATGAAGCCACCAAGAAGGCGGTTATCCTGATGCGGGCGGCAGTTGCGAAGGTGAACCTAAACACACCCCTTCAGGCGGGAGAGAGCCGCGTTACCAAGCGCGCGCTGGTCATCGGCGGCGGTATTGCAGGTATCCAGACAGCCCTTGATATCGCAGCCGCAGGTTACGAAGTGGATATCGTGGAGAAGACTCCAAGTATCGGCGGCAGGATGTCCCAGCTTGACAAGACCTTCCCGACACTGGACTGTTCTGCATGTATCCTGACGCCTAAGATGGTGGAAGCGTCAGCCCATGAGAAGATTACCATCTATACATACAGTGAAGTGGAGAAAGTCAGCGGATTCGTAGGTGATTTTACCGTAGACATCCGCAAGAAGGCAAGAAGCGTGGATATGGACAAATGTACGGGCTGCGGCGTCTGTCAGGAGAAATGTCCGTCCAAGAAAGCGCCGAGCGAATTTAACAGAGGGTTAAACACCAGAAGCGCCATTTACACGCCGTTCGCGCAGGCAATCCCCAATGTCCCGGTGATTGACCGTGAGGAGTGTATCAAATTTAAGACCGGAAAATGCGGGATCTGCTCCAAGGTATGTCAGGCGGGAGCCATTGACTACGAGCAGAAGGATGAAATCATTTCAGAGAAATATGGTGCGATTGTGGTTGCCACAGGGTTTGACACCATCAATCTTGATAAATATGACGAGTACGCCTACAGCCAGAGCAAGGATGTTATCACATCTCTGGAATTAGAGCGTGTGATGAATGCGGCAGGGCCGACCCACGGACATTTAGAGCGTCTCTCCGACGGAAAAGTGCCTAAGGAAATCGTATTTATCCAGTGCGTGGGAAGCCGCTGCTCCGACGACAGAGGAAAGCCCTACTGTTCAAAGATTTGCTGTATGTACACGGCAAAACATGCGATGCTGATTCGGGATAAATATCCGGACGTGAATGTGACCGTTTTCTATATCGACGTGCGTACTCCGGGCAAGAACTTCGACGAGTTCTACAGAAGGGCAGTCGAGCAGTATGGAGTGAACTATATTAAGGGACAGGTTGGAAAGGTGATTCCTAAGCCGGATGGGAAGCTTCTGGTACAGGGTTCGGACCTGCTTGACAACAGGCAGATCTTGAAAGAGGCGGATATGGTAGTCCTTGCAACGGCCATCGAGCCGAATCCGGACGTTCGCAAGATTGCCACCATGCTGACCGCAAGTATCGATACCAACAACTTCCTGACAGAAGCCCACGCAAAACTCCGTCCGGTAGAGTCGCCTACGGCCGGAATCTTCTTATCCGGCGTCTGTCAGGGACCGAAAGACATCCCGGAGACGGTGGCACAGGCAGGAGCCGCCGCCGTGAAAGCCATCGGGCTGCTTGCTAAAGATAAGCTGATGACAAACCCGTGTACCGCCAAGGCAGATACCTTGCTGTGTAACGGATGTTCTACCTGTGAGAATGTGTGTCCTTACGGCGCGATTACTTACGAAGATAAAGAGGTCAACGACCATGGAATCCGTGAAACCCGCCGGGTGGCAGCAGTCAACAACGCGCTCTGCCAGGGCTGCGGCGCATGTACCGTTGCATGTCCGTCAGGAGCCATGGATTTACAGGGATTCTCAAATAGACAGATTATTGCGGAGGTGGATGCAATATGCCGTTAGAAAAGAAAGAATTCAAACCGAAGATTGTAGCGTTCTGCTGTAACTGGTGCAGTTATGCGGGAGCGGATTTGGCGGGAAGCAGCCGATTGACCTATCCTGCCGACGTGAAGATTATCCGCGTGCCATGCTCCTGCCGTGTGAATCCCATGTTCATCCTGCGGGCCTTTGAAAAGGGCGCGGACGGAGTCATCATGTGCGGATGCCATCCGGGAGACTGCCACTACAGCACCGGAAATTATTATGCAAGAAGGCGTATGACTCTGTTATTCTCCATGCTGGATTACATCGGTGTGGAAAACGGGCGTACCCGCGTGGAGTGGGTGTCTGCGGCAGAGGGTGTGAAGTTCTCTGACACCATGAACAGTTTTGTGGAGAAAATCTATTCTCTTGGCGAGAATGTAAGATTGGGGGATTTGAGATGCAAGAGTTAATAAACCGTGCAAAAGAGCTGCTGGCAGACGGAACTGTGGCACGGGTTCTCGGCTGGAAGGCCGGAGACTTGCCTTACAATCCGGAACCGGCTTATTTCGAGACAGAAGATGAGTTAAAAGATTTTGTTTATAATGGTTTCTGCGGGGCTAATTTGAGCAAATACATGATCGAGGCTTCCAAGCTTGAAGGAAAGACCATGGTATGTTTAAAGCCCTGCGATACATATAGCTTCAACCAGTTACTCAAAGAGCACCGGGTAGACAGGGAGAAGGCTTACATCGTAGGCGTAGGGTGCAAAGGCAAGCTGGATATTGAAAGAATCAAGAAGCAGGGAATCAAAGGAATCGAGAGCATCGAGGGCGCAGAGATTACGGACGGGGCGGATACCTTAAAAATCCGGACGATTTATGGGGAAAAGACCCTTGCGTACGGGGACGCTATGTTAGAGAGGTGCCATGTCTGCAAAGGCAAAGACCACATGGTTTTTGACGAGCAGATCGGGGAGTCCAAAGAAACCAAGGACGCTGAGCGTTTCGACGAGGTGGCCAAGATTGAAGCCATGAGCCCGGAGGAGAAATTTGCATTTTTCCGGAGCGAGTTAAGCAAATGTATCCGGTGCAACGCATGCAGAAATGCCTGTCCGGCCTGCAGCTGCCGCAAATGTGTGTTCGACAGCAACAAGTTTGACAGTTCCCAGAAAGCAAACGTGGATTCCTTCGAGGAGAAGATGTTCCATATCATTCGTGCGTTCCATGTGGCGGGAAGGTGTACGGACTGCGGCGAGTGCAGCCGTGTATGCCCCCAGGGAATCCCGCTTCACCTGTTCAACCGCAAGTTTATCAAGGATATTGATGAATTATACGGCGAATATCAGGCAGGGGCAGATACCGAGTCAACGGCGCCGCTTACCGACTATACGTTTGAGGACGCGGAACCAAGTATTGTAGGAAAGAGGGGATAATGTATGTACAAGATAGCCAAAGAAAATCTTTCCGCATTATTCCAGTTAATCGCGGATAATCAAGAGCTGTATCTTCCGGTGAAGACCGCGGGGCAGACCAACTTCGGGGCCTGGAGCAAAGACGCGGAAGTGGATCTTGACACATTAAAGACCGTAAAATCGGCAAAAGACGCATTTTTCCCGCAGAGCGAAGGGCTTTACACGGTCCGGAAAGAAGGAAAGAAGATGTCTGTGGAGCCGGAGAGCTTAAAAGAGCAGGATTTCGTAGTGTTCGGCATGAAGGCCTGCGACGTGAAGGGGCTGGAGGTACTGGACAAAGTATTCTTATCCGATCCGGTCGATACTTTCTATGCGGCGAGAAGGGATCATGGGACGATTGTGGCCTTGGCCTGTCATGAGCCGGAGGAAACCTGTTTCTGCAAGGTGTTCGGCGTGGACGCGGCAAGCCCGGCTTCCGACGTTGCCGTATGGACGGCAGGGGAGGAACTCTACTGGAAGGCGTTGACGGAAAAAGGAGAGGCTCTTACGGAGACGGTGAAAGAGCTCCTCACTGACGACGCGGACGGCGAGGCGAAGGTAGAGGCGGAAAAAGAGAATATCCATAAGATTGTGGAGAAACTGCCCTACATGAACCTTTCGCTGGAAGGATGGAACGGGGACGCACTCTCCGAGAAGTTCGATTCCCCAATCTGGGAAGAATTATACAAGCCATGTCTGGCATGCGGTACCTGTACTTTTGTATGTCCGACTTGCCAGTGTTATGATATCAAGGATTATACGGCAGGAAACAGCGTTTCACGGTACAGATGCTGGGATTCCTGTATGTATTCTGACTTTACGATGATGGCTCACGGCAATAACCGTACCAGCCAGATGCAGCGGTTCCGCCAGCGGTTCATGCACAAGCTGGTGTACTATCCGGCGAATAACGACGGGATGTACTCCTGCGTGGGATGCGGACGCTGCGTGGAGAAATGCCCTCAGGCCCTTAACATTGTGAAGGTCGTGAAGGCGTTTCAGAATCAGGGAGGTGAAAAATAATGGGTGAATGTACATGTCATAAGAATTATACATTGGATACGCTGATTCCCCAGGTGGGCGTAATAACGGATATCCGCCGGGAGACGCCGGATGTGAAGACGTTCCGGGTAAACGCTCCGGAGGGAGGCAAGCTTTTCGAGCATATGCCGGGGCAGTGCGCCATGGTCTGCGCGCCCGGAATCAGCGAGGGTATGTTTTCCATTACTTCTTCTCCGACCAATAAAGAATATCAGGAATTCAGTATTAAACAGTGCGGAGTCCTGACGGACTATCTCCACAGCTTAGAGGTGGGAGATGAGATTACGGTCCGCGGCCCTTACGGCAATTCCTTTCCGGTAGAGACAGAGCTTAAGGGGAAGAACCTGTTATTCATCGCAGGAGGTATCGGACTTGCGCCCCTTCGTTCTGTGATTAACTATGTGTTGGATAACCGTGAGAATTATGGGACGGTGGATATTGTCTACGGTTCCCGTTCGGCGGATGATCTGGTGCAGCTTGCGGAGATTCAGGAGGTCTGGATGAAGGCGGAGGGCGTGAACGTCTATCTGACCATTGACAGAGAGCAGGAAGGCTGGGACGGACATGTAGGATTTGTTCCGAACTACGTAAAAGAGCTGGGATTCGACACAGACAGGACGGCGCTGGTCTGCGGCCCTCCGATCATGATTAAGTTCGTGCTGGCGGGCTTAAAAGAGCTTGGATTTACCACGGAACAGGTCTATACTACCTTAGAGCTGCGTATGAAGTGCGGGGTCGGCAAATGCGGGCGCTGCAATATCGGATCTAAGTATGTCTGCAAAGACGGCCCTGTATTCCGTTACGACGAGATTGACGAACTTCCGAATGAATATTAAAGGGTTTCATAACTTATAGAAAGGATACGAATAACATGGAAAATATGGTAAATGTATATTTTAGCGGTAAGCGTTACAGTGTTCCGGCAGACCTTACAATTATGACCGCCATGGAATACGCCGGCTATACATGGAAAAGAGGATGCGGCTGCCGTCATGGTTTCTGCGGAGCCTGTGCGACCGTATACCGTATCAAAGGAAAAAACGAGTTGAAAACCTGTCTTGCCTGCCAGACTCAGGTAGAAGAGGGGATGTACGTGGCAAGCATCCCGTTTTTCCCGACCGATAAGAGAACCTATGAGATCGAGGATATCAAGCCGACCCAGCAGATTATGATGGAACTCTATCCGGAAATCTATAGCTGTATCGGATGTAATGCCTGCACAAAGGCGTGTACCCAGGACTTGAACGTTATGCAGTACATCGCATACGCGCAGCGGGGCGAGTTCGAAAAATGCGCGGAGGAATCCTTCGACTGTATCGGATGCGGCTGCTGTACCGTGAGATGCCCTGCGGGGATCTCCCATCCTCATGTAGGCGTTCTGGCAAGGCGTCTGACAGGCAAATACATTGCGCCTGAGACAGAGCATCTTACAAACCGTGTTGACGAGATCAATAAGGGTGAGTATGACGGGCTGATCGAGCAGATTATGCAGAAGCCAATCACAGAGATGCAGGAACTTTATAATACCAGAGAGATTGAAAAGTAAGGGAGGCGCAAATATGTATACACCATATCCAGAGAATATGATGGAATCCATTAAAAAGGTAGAGGCTACAAGAGAAAAACGTATGTCTACGGAACCTAGACGTCTGACTGCCGATGAAAAAGACGCCCTCCTGAAACAATTCCATCCTGACTATAATCCGGAGGCTTTTGCGGAGATCAAAGTGGGTTCTAACAAGGGGCAGAAAGCTCCGCTGGAACTGGCTGAGATGCTTCACAGGGCGAGCCGTATCGCAAATGAAAATATTGACCTCACGAAAGTTGATTATGACGTAGACGTGCTTGTGATCGGCGGCGGCGGCGCCGGTTCTTCTTGTGCCATCGAGGCCCACAATGCAGGCGCAAACGTTATGATCGTGACGAAACTTCGTATCGGCGATGCGAATACCATGATGGCGGAAGGCGGTATCCAGGCTGCGGATAAAGAAAACGATTCTCCGGTACAGCATTATCTGGACTGCTTCGGCGGCGGCCATTTTGCCGCAAGGCCGGAACTGGTAAAGCGTCTTGTAATGGAAGCGCCGGACGCAATCAAATGGTTGAACGAGCTTGGCGTTATGTTTGACAAAGATGCCGACGGACGTATGGTAACGACCCACGGCGGCGGTACGTCCAGAAAGAGGATGCATGCCTGCAAGGATTATTCCGGGGCGGAGATTATGCGGACTCTTCGCGACGAAGTATTAAACCGTCAGATTCCGGTTGTAGAATTTACTTCCGCGGTTGAGATTATCAAAGACGAGAAAGGTCAGGCCGCAGGCGCCGTACTTCTCAATATGGAAACAGGCGATTATTCCGTCGCAAGGGCAAAGACAGTCGTTATCGCAACAGGCGGGGCAGGAAGAATGCATTATCAGGGATTCCCTACGTCCAACCACTACGGGGCGACGGCAGACGGGCTTGTATTGGGATACAGGGCGGGAGTACCGCTTCTTTATCAGGATTCCATCCAGTATCATCCGACAGGCGTAGCCCATCCGGTACAGATCCGCGGCGCTCTTGTTACGGAGAAAGTCCGTTCTGTGGGCGCGCAGCTTGTCAACGCCGAAGGCGAAGCATATATTCATCCATTGGAGACCCGCGACGTCAATGCGTCGGGCGTAATCCGTGAGTGCAGGGAAGGACGCGGCGTAGAGGCTCCCGGAGGGCAGCAGGGCGTTTGGCTTGACACGCCTATGATTGAACTGCTGGGAGGAGAGGGGACGATTGAGAAGAGAATCCCCGCCATGTTCCGTATGTACATGAATTACGGGATCGATATGAGAAAAGTCCCGATCCTGATCTATCCGACGCTGCATTACCAGAACGGCGGCCTTGAGATCGACGGGGAAGGTTTCACAAAAACAGTCCCGAATCTCTTAGCGGCAGGAGAGGTTGCAGGCGGAATTCACGGAAGAAACAGACTGATGGGCAACTCCCTTCTTGACGTTATCGTATTTGGACGGAACGCAGGTAAGAAAGCGGCGGCTAAGGCAAAAGAAGTAGAACTTGGCGCTATGAATATCGACCATGTGGCGGCTTATGAAGAGGAACTGAAGGGCGCAGGCGTGACCGCAGGCGACGTGTCTCCATTACTTCTGCCGAAATATGCAAGGCATGAGAGATAGGATTGTGTGCCGGTAAGTTTCATTCAAGACTAATTTTGGCTGAAGATATAAAATTAAGAAGGAGATAAGATTATGCGTGAGATAGAAGTAAGCAAGATTACGGATGTCGTAGAAAAGCTGTGTATCGAAGCAAATAATCATCTTCCGGAGGACGTAAAGCGTGCGATTAAAGATTGCCGCGCGTGCGAGGACGGTGAGATTGCGAAGGGAGTTCTTGACAACATTATTGAGAACTTCGAGATTGCAGACAACGAGTGCGTGCCGATCTGTCAGGATACGGGAATGGCGTGCGTATTCCTCGAGATTGGCCAGGATGTACATCTGACCGGCGGGAACCTTGCGGACGCCGTGGACGAGGGAGTCCGCCGCGGTTACGACAAGGGATACCTCCGCAAATCCGTTGTAAAAGACCCGGTACGCCGTGGAAATACGGGGGATAATACGCCTGCAATGCTCTATACGGAAATCGTTCCGGGCGAGCAGATCAAGGTCACGGTGGGGCCGAAGGGATTCGGAAGCGAGAATATGAGCCAGATCCGTATGTTCAAACCTTCCCACGGGTTACAGGGAATCAAGGATTTTATCCTCGAAGTAGTGGAGACTGCGGGACCGAACCCGTGTCCGCCTATGGTAGTGGGCGTAGGAATCGGCGGAACCTTTGATAAGGCGGCTCTTCTTGCGAAGAAAGCGCTTATGCGCCCCGTTGATTCCTCCAACCCGGATGCGTTCTATGCGGATTTGGAGAAAGAGATGCTGGAGAAGATCAATAAGCTTGGAATCGGGCCTCAGGGCTTCGGCGGAAAGACCACGGCAATCGGATTAAATATTGAGACTCTTCCGACCCATATCGCAGGCATGCCATGCGCAGTCAATATCAACTGCCATGTCACACGCCACAAAACGGAGGTGATTTAGATGGCGGCAAAGAAGATTACATTACCATTGACAGAAGAACTTGCAAAGACGCTTCATGCAGGGGACAGCGTACTCGTGACCGGAACCATCTATACCTCCCGCGACGCAGGACACAAGCGGATGTGCGAAGCGCTTGCTAAGGGCGAGGAGATTCCGTTTGACCCGACGGACGCTACCATCTATTATGTAGGGCCGACTCCGGCGAAGCCGGGGCAGGTTATCGGTTCCGCGGGACCGACCACCAGCGGTCGTATGGATGCCTATGCGCCGACCATGATGTCCGTGGGCGCGCGAGGCATGATCGGGAAAGGCGCGCGTCTTCCGGAAGTCGTTGATGCCATGAAGAAATATTCCGGCGTATACTTCGGAGCCATCGGCGGGGCAGGCGCTCTTCTTGCAAAATGTATCAAGAAGGCAGAACTGATTGCCTATGAAGACCTGGGGGCAGAGGCCCTTAGGAAACTGTATGTGGAGGATATGCCGCTGGTTGTTATTATTGACAGCAAAGGGAATAACCTGTATGAGAGCGGGCGCGCCGCTTATCTAAAGGAGCACGAGGCTTAAAACAGGCGGTTTTCGTCAGGGGCATCCCGTAATGCCTGCCCTTTTAGGGGCAGGCTGACCGTTACAAATAAGGAACTATGTACGATATAGAAGGGAGTCATATGACATGGAGTTATTTGGAGGAATATTGGCAGTTAAGGCTGTAGTATTTCTGACATTCTCAATCTTCGTGATTGCCGCCGTAGGGTATTCCATCGGCAGGATTGAAGTAAAGGGAATCGACCTTGGAACTGCCGGAGTATTTATCGTTGCTCTGGTCTATGGGTGTCTGTTATACGGAAAGCTGTCGGATAACCTGATGGCGGGAGATGTATCGTTTGCTACGGATGCGCTGAAAATCGTCGAGAATATGGGGCTGGTTTTCTTTGTGACCTCCGTAGGTTTTATTGCAGGCCCGAATTTTTTCGGGAATCTGAAGCGGAATTTTAAATCTTACGTCCTGCTTGGCGCAATGATTATTCTTGCGGCTGCGGCAACTTGTGTATTATGTATCTTTATCGGCGGCAATTTTACGGAGCTTGACCACGACCAGTTCAAGGCTATTCTGGTGGGCATCCTTTCTGGCGCTCTGACCAGTACGCCGGCGTTCTCCGCATCCAAGGCGGCTGTGGGCGCAGATTTGGAGGCGCTGGTGTCCGTTGGATACGGGATTGCGTATCTGTTCGGCGTGATCGGAGTCGTATTGTTCGTGCAGATTGTCCCTAAGGTACTGAAAGCGGATATGAACGAGGAGGTTGCGAAGATTGCCGCCAGGGAAGGAGGAAGCGCAAAGAGGAAGAGCTTGATTCTGACAGAGGTAGACGAGTTCGGATTCATGGCGTTTTCACTGGCGGCGGTGGTAGGAATTCTGGTGGGAAGTATCAGTTACCGGAATTTTTCCCTGACTACGACGGGCGGATGCCTGTTGACGGCGCTTGTGTTCGGACACTACGGGCATATCGGGAAGATCTCCATTGTGCCTAAGAGCTCTACTCTCAAAATGCTGCGGGAACTGGGGCTTATGCTGTTCCTGATCGGTGCGGGAGTGTCGGGCGGCGCGAAATTCGTACAATACTTCGAGCCTATATATTTTCTCTATGGGGCGATCATGACGATCCTCCCTATGATTATCGGGTTCGTGATTGCGAAAAATATCCTGAAGCTGCCGCTTCTCAATAACCTTGGATCGCTGACCGGGGGAATGACAAGTACGCCGGCGCTTGGGACGCTGATTAATATGGCGGGGACGGAGGATATTGCGGCTGCGTATGCGGCGACTTATCCGATCGCGCTGATTGCAGTGGTGCTGGCTTCACAGTTGATTATCCTGTTCTGTTAGAATATATAAAAGGGTCTGCTGCATTATTGCAGCAGACCCTTTTTGTGATCCGGGCCGCTTTGTACTGCGCTATCTGAATAGGCCGAACAGACCTTTTTTCTTGGACTTCGCGGATTTCTTGTACGTATAGTCGCCGTCGTCGCCGTGCCTGTTGCGGTGCTTGTCGATTGCCATATATAACTGGCAGACGGCTTCTTTGGTGCTGCACCAACTGAAGGGGACGTCGATGTCCTGAAATCTGAGACGAAGCCTCTTGTATTCCTGATCGCTGATGGCTTCCGGCTTGCTGATGTCGCGGTTGCCGAACATCTCTTCAAATGTGTCGCGGATCTTAATATACTTCACCGGATTGTCTGTGATTAATTTCATGACCTGTTCTGTAATTTCTTTTTTTTCCATTCTTAAATTCCTCTCTAAAACGATACCTTATTAAATAAATTACGCCTGACAAGGGGCGGAGGGTTAATATGCTTTGTATTTTGTAGTGTAATATAGAATGTGCATTATTGCAATAGTAAAACTGCTTTTAGACCTAAAATATGGCGCGTTTATATTCTTGCCTTGTTTTTGTATAGCAATTTTCAGAATATTTTGTTATAATAAAGATAGCAAGAATATATGGCAGGAAGGAGTTTTTATTATGTCAAAACGGGTCATCTCTATTAATCGAATGTATGGAAGCAACGGAAGAAAGATAGGAAAGGCTTTGTCAGAAGAGTTGGGAATCCACTGCTATGACAAGGATTTGATACAGATCGCAAGCAAGGAGCAGGGGCTTCCCTATGAGGAGCTCCTGAAAGTGGATGAGAAGCGTGCAAGCCAGTGGCGTTACCCGTTGGAAGAACCGGCGCAGATGGAAAACCAGTATCATTTTTATCCGATGAACGACGTGCTTTTCCAGGCGCAGACAGAGATTATTAAGTTTATTGCCAAACGGGAGGAGTGTATCTTCATCGGACGCTGCGCCGGCCAGATTCTGGGAGATAGCTGTTTGAAGGTTTTTATCCATGCGCCGTTTGAATATCGGGTAAAGGTAGCTTCCGAACGTATGGAAATTCCGGAGAGGGATGCGCGCGGGTATGTAAAGAAGGCGGATAAGGAACGGCGGAGCTTCTATGAGTATTTTACCGATGAGAAGTGGATGGATATGAGCGCGTATGATCTCTGTATCGACAGCAGCCGGTTTACGGAAGCTCAGATTGTTAAGATGCTTAAAGCGGCGTATGAGAGTTTGGATGCATAGAGGGTTATGTTCCGCCGAATAGCGGCGTGCGCCGTATATGCTGCGGTAATCAGAAAAGCTGCCTTCCCCCGGCAGCTTTTCTGAAACATCTATTCATCAGACATACCAATAGTGATGACAGACTCTTAATGTTTTGCGAAGACAACTTCTCTTTTTGTCCCCGGTTCCGCAGACGCCTCGCCGTCGTCCGGCGCATGCTCGATCTTGCGGTTGCTCAATGCCCCGGCCTCCATTGCGTCGGCAAAATTAATCGGATGGTTGCGCATATGCACTTTCAGCATTTCAAACAGCCGAAGAGTCGGGCGTTTGGATTCCAGCACGTCTGAGACGTCGATATATTTGCACCCGGTCTGCGAAGCCAACGTTTTCAGGCGCTGGTTGATCTTGAAAGCGGCCGGACTGTTGGATACGATGGGTACAATGTAGATAGAGGCCTGCGTCTTTGTGTGTATCATATAGAGAAGCCACTCATATTTGGAAATAAAATTGTCTGCGTCTACATTTTCATCGCGAATATCTATATCTCCCATATTTACAAAAATCTTGCGCGGATTGAGGTCATAGAGGCATACCTTCAGGTAGCTTTCAATTTGGTCGATACGCACGTCTTTGACGCTCCGGTTGTAGATTGGTTCCGTTATGCGGAACGCCTGCGCCAGTTCTCCGATTGGGAGAGCTGCGAAGGTGTTGGAGCCGAAGAGCACGACGCCGCCGGCTTCCGTAATACTGTTCATTTCTCGATATGTTTCCATTTCATCTTCTCCTTGACTGTGAATCGATGGTTTTGAAGGTGCGGATGTCTGAGCAGTCGTGTCTGCGGATGTATTTGCTGTATTGCCGGAAATCTGCCTGCTGAGGATGGCGTTGGCCTCTTTTGCCTGCCTGTCGTAGCGGCGGTTGATGAAGTATACGACTACATTGGCGGATACGACAATCAGGTTCAGAAGATACACGACCAATACATAATTGAATCTGTGGTTATAAATTTTTGCCGAGATTCCAGCGATATATCCTGTAATAATCAGGAGTATGAACTGGAGGCTCATGTTTCTTGCTGATTTTGCTTTGATGTTCTTGGCAAGGTTCATAGGCCAGGAAAGGCCGAAGCAAATCAGCATGGTGGACTCTAAAAGTTCAGCCATTTTCATTCCCTCACTTTCTGTGCTGCTAATATAGTATGCGGGCAATCTGACCGTGACAGATGTTCCGCATCTATGTCTCTCAAGTTCCTTACACAGTTTAGCATTGACCTATGATTATGTCTAATATATAATATTTATCAAATTCATAATATAAATGTTATGGATTTGGGATTCATAGCTGTAAAAACGGGGTGTGGATGAAACTATTTGAAAATGAATAGAGAGAGAAGGAACGTATATGGAGATCATGCAGATCCGATATTTTTTAGAGGCTGCGAGGACGAAGCACATGACCAACAGCGCGAAGAACCTGCATATTACGCAGCCGGCGCTGACCCAGGCGATCAGAAGGCTTGAGAAGGATTTGGGCGTCCCTCTGTTTGCTTCGAAGGGAAGGAATATCGTGCTGACGGAGTACGGGAAATATTTACAGAGAAAGCTGGAGCCGCTGATGGAACAGATGGAGGCCATTCCCGAGGAGCTTAAGATGATGGTAGCCTTAGAGGGGGAGACGATCCACATGAATGTGCTGGCGGCGTCGGGACTTGTGATGGAGGCGATTATTGAGTATAAAAAGGAGCATGGCGGGATTAATTTCCAGATTCAGCAGAATTCGGAGAGCGAACTTTACGATGTCGCCGTGACCACGAAGCTGTTCTATCAGGGGCAGGAGGAACAGAACCTCTTTGCCTGCGGGGAGGAGATCTATCTGGCCGTGCCGGAAAACGGAAGATATAAGGGAAGGACGTCCGTGCGCCTTGAGGAGGCGTCGGACGAGGGGTTCATATGTCTTCTGGGCTCCAGAGAGTTCCGCTATATATGCGACCGGTTCTGCCAGCATGCCGGGTTTACACCGAAGGTTATTTTTGAGAGCGACAACCCCTCTGCCGTTAAAAATATGATCGCCGCAAATATCGGCATCGGGTTCTGGCCGGAGTTTACATGGGGCAGCATCGACAATGAACATGTAAAGCTTATGAAGATCGAGGATCCCGTCTGCCGGCGGGATATTATCATACACTATAACAGGAACAAGACGGACAGCCGTAATGTAGTAGAGTTTTACGAATTTTTGACAGAATTTTTTGAAAAGAGGAAGAGGATGAACTGTTCCTGAGAGGATAGAGGATTCCTTTCATTGGATATGGTGTTTTTTGCTGTGATGTGCTAAAATATTGCGATAAGAATGTAATTTCAAAGGAGAAAAACAGATATGGCAGGACAATTACTGATGGGAAACGAAGCCATCGGCTTAGGTGCAATCCACGCGGGGGTCAGACTGGTATCGGGATATCCGGGGACTCCGTCCACAGAGATTCTGGAAACCGTGGCGAAGAATAATACGGAGGGCAGGATACATGTGGAGTGGTCGGTTAATGAAAAGGCGGCGCTTGAGGTGGCGGCGGGGGCTTCCTACGCGGGCGCAAGGACTATGGTGACCATGAAGCAGGTAGGGCTTAACGTTGCGTCAGACCCGCTGATGAGCCTTGCGTATGTAGGGGTGAAGGGCGGCATGGTCGTTGTGTCGGCGGACGATCCCGGCCCGATATCCTCCCAGACGGAGCAGGATACCCGGCATTTCGGGGCGTTTTCGAAGCTTCCGGTGTTTGACCCGGCGTCTCCGGAGGAAGCCTATGAGATGATATTGGATGCGTTTGAATATTCGGAAAGATACAAGACTCCCGTCCTCCTGCGCCCGACCACCCGTGTCTGCCATGGATGCGCGTCGGTGGAGGTAAGGGAAGAGGATCCGCGTACAGGCGGGGCTGTCTGCGATGATCGGGGGGATAAGAAGGAGGACACGGCAGGGTACGGCGAGCCGGAAGGGTTTGTCAGGGATCCCGGGCGGTGGGTGATATTTCCCAGGCTTTCTTACGAGAACCATAAGAAAATAGAGGAGAGGAACGAGAAACTTTCCCATATATTTTCTTCTTACCGTTTTAATACCGTACAGGGCGGTTCAGGCGTCAAAAAAGGCGTTGCGGCGGGCGGCGTCAGTTATGCCTATGTGAAGGAGAGTATTTCCGGGGACGTACCGCTTCTGCGGGTGGGAACGCCCCATCCCTTTCCGGAAGAGCTGGCGCGAAGTTTCCTTGAGGGATTGGAGGAGGTTCTGGTATTTGAGGAACTTGACCCTGTGATTGAGAGGTCGCTTCTGCAGGTTGCCGGGAAGTACCATATAGGCGTGACGGTTCGGGGAAAACTGACCCACGATACCGCCAATGCGGGGGAAAATAGCGTTGAGAGCGTACGGCGGGACCTGATGAGTTTTGGGCTTGAGACGCTGCGGGAAGACTTGAGGGAAGCGGAGCGCCGTTTTGGAGGAAACAAGGAAGAGGGATGCGGGGCGGACAGCCTGAAAACGCCGTCTCTCCCGGTCCGTCCTCCGGTTCTCTGCGCAGGATGTCCCCACCGCGCCTCCTTCTATGCCGTGAAACAGGCTGCGAAGGGGAGGAAGGCGGTGTTCAGCGGAGATATCGGCTGCTATACTTTGGGTAATGCGAAGCCTCTGGACATGGTGGACACCTGCCTGTGCATGGGGGCGGATGTGACAATCGCGCAAGGGCTTCATATCGTAGAAAGAGATGCGGTAAATTTTGCATTTATCGGGGATTCCACGTTCTTTGCCTCCGGAATTACGGGCGTAATCAATGCGGTGTACAACCGGACGGATATTGTTCTGGTCGTACTGGATAATTCTACGACGGCAATGACGGGACACCAGCCCCATCCCGGGACGGGACGGACGATGATGGGCGAGGTGTCGCAGAAGGTAAGCATCGAGAAGGTGTTGGAAGGAATCGGCGTTGAGAAGATTGTAAAAGCAGACCCTCTCAAGATAGAGGAAGCCATTGACGCAGTAGGACAGGTTATGGATGAAACGGGAGTCAGGGCCGTGATCTTTAAGTCTCCGTGCATAGCGGTCACGAAAGCAGAGACTTGTTATCAGGTAGACGAGGGGGCGTGCGTATCCTGCAGGCAGTGCATACGGGAACTGGGATGTCCCGCAATCGTGGCATGCGGGGGAAAGGTATCCATAGAACCAAGCCTTTGCTGCGGGTGCGGCGTCTGCGCAGGAATATGCAGGTTTGGCGCGATACAGGAGGTGGACCATGAATAAGAATTGTTTACTGTGCGGAGTCGGGGGGCAGGGCGTAATCCTTGCGTCCAAACTGATCGCTTACGCGGCGATGGAGAAAGGAATGTCCGTCCGCACGTCGGAGACTATCGGCATGGCGCAGAGAGGCGGCTCCGTGGTCAGCCATGTGCGTATAGGGGAAAAGACCTATTCTCCCATGATTCCAAAAGGAAGCGCGGACGTGCTTCTGGCCTTTGAACCGGCGGAGGCAGTGCGCAGCCTTCCTTACCTGAAAGCAGGAAAAGAAGAAGGGTGCGTCATCGTCAATCGGAAAGCGGTACAGCCTGTGACCGCCGCTTTGGGCGGGAAAGGATATGACGGCAGGGAGATGCTTGACTTTCTTGAGAGCCGGACGCAGCGTCTGTATGTGGTTGACGGGGAGGCAATCTGCCGTAAGGCGGGCTCGGCCAAGACGCTGAATATGGCGCTGCTCGGCGCGGCGGCGGCAAGCAATGCGCTGGGAATCAGCATAGAGGAGATGGAGCGCCAGATCAGGAGCCGGATGAAGCCCCAGTATCAGGATATGAACCTTAAGGCGTTGGAGCTTGGCGCAGAGGCTCTGCTGGCGCTGTAATAAAGATTTATTTTAGGGCGCACAGGGAAATAAAAGAGAAAGATGCCGGCAGTATACCGGCAAAAGGGAACGAATATATGAAAATGACAGAATTGCAGTTCAGACTGATCAAGACAAATTTAAAATTGCTCACGTCGAAACCTTGCTTCTACAAAGAGAAATTCAAAGAGATCGACATTGACTCCGTCAACAGTCAGGAAGACTTTGAGAAACTTCCGTTTACATGGAAGGGGGATCTGCGGGAAGCCTACCCGCTGGGGCTTCAAGCGGTGCCGGACGAGGAGATTGTGAGGATACATTCCTCCTCCGGCACAACAGGAACGCCGGTCATAATCCCTTATACCCAGAAGGATGTGGACGACTGGGCGAAGATGTTTGCAAGATGCTATGAGATGGCGGGAATTACGGCGCTGGATCGAATCCACATCACTCCGGGATACGGGCTTTGGACCGCAGGTATCGGATTCCAGTTGGGAGCGGAGCATCTGGGAGCAATGACAATCCCCATGGGGCCTGGAAACACGGAGAAGCAGCTTCGTATGATGCAGGATCTGAAATCCACGGTATTATGCGCAACCTCGTCCTACGCCCTTCTCCTTGCGGAAGAGATAGCCAAAAGGAACCTGACGGAAAAAATCAGCCTGAAAAAAGGGGTAATCGGTTCGGAACGGTGGGGCGAGAAGATGCGCAGGCGGATTGCCTCCGAGCTGGGGGTACGGCTCTATGATATTTACGGGCTGACAGAAGTGTACGGCCCGGGAATCGCCATGAGCTGCGACTATGAGTGCGGGATGCATTACTGGGACGACTATGTGTATTTCGAGATCGTTGACCCCAAGACGGGTGAAGTCCTGCCGGACGGGGAGATCGGGGAGCTGGTGATTACGACGCTGCGCAAGCAGGGCGCGCCGTTAATCAGATACCGCACCCACGACCTGACCCGTTTCATTCCGGGAGACTGTCCCTGCGGTTCCCGTTTCCCAAGGATCGACACGCTGATCGGGCGGACGGACGATATGGTAAAGGTCAAAGGGGTAAATATCTTCCCAAGCCAGATTGAGGATATGTTAAAAGGCGTGGCGGAAGCGTCAAGCGAGTACCAGTTTATGCTTGACCATTTGAACGGGAAGGACGTCTGCACCCTGTTCGTTGAGATCAACGGCGGGGCGGAGCCGAAAGCGGCGTCCAAAGCCATTCAGCAGGAATTCAAGAACAAGATAGGCGTCACTGTGAACGTGAAGCCGGTTCCGATCGGGGATCTTCCGAGGAGCGAGAAGAAGTCCACCCGCATTTTCGATAACCGGTATTAAGAAGGAGGATATATGAGATTCAGGCCATGCATCGATATCCATAACGGAGCCGTGAAACAGATTGTAGGCGGAAGCTTAAGAGACGAGGCAGATCAGGCGGTGGAAAATTATACGGCCGTGCAGGACGCTGATTACTTCGCACATTTATATAGAAAAGACGGGTTAAAAGGGGGGCATGTGATTCTTCTGAACCCGCCTTCTTCGGAATATTACGAGAAGACCCGCCGTCAGGCGCTGAAAGCGTTGGCGGCGTATCCGGGCGGGCTGCAGGTCGGCGGAGGAATTACCGCCGAAAACGCCGGGGAGTACATCGAAGCCGGGGCAAGCCACGTTATCGTCACCTCTTATGTTTTTGAAGACGGCAGGATTCATTGGGACCGAATGGAACGCCTCCGGCAGGCCGCAGGAAAAGAACATGTTGTAATCGACTTAAGCTGCCGCAGAAAAGACGGAGGTTACTATATAGTAACAAACCGCTGGCAGACATTTACCAATGTGAAGCTGACAAACGAAATCCTTAACGAGATTGCAGACTACTGCGACGAATTTCTAATACACGGCGTAGACGTAGAAGGAAAAGCTTCCGGTATCGAAGATGAGTTAGTGAAGCTCTTAAGTTCCTATCGCGGCGTACCGGTTACCTATGCCGGCGGAATCGGAAGCCTTTCCGATTTGGAACATTTCCGCAAGGTATCCCGGGGGAAGCTTGACTTTACGATCGGAAGCGCTTTAGACCTTTTCGGCGGAAAGATACCCTACCGGCTTGTAAAAACTGCGTCCTTCTGACTCTGAACCGAGACCTGCTGACAGTACCCTATGGAAAATTAACAGTTTGTAAACACTTCATAAATTAGTTGAATTGACCTATAGATAGTGTTATTATGTAGGGTAAAGTGGTTTACCATGGCTAAATTAGTGATAAGGAGCTATCCGATATGGGGTTAATGCAGAAGTTATTTGGAACACATAGTGAAAATGAGTTAAAGAGAATCTACCCGATCGTAGATGCAGTCGAGGCGCTTGAGCCGGAGATGCAGAAGCTTTCGGACAGTGAATTAAAAGATAAGACCAGAGAGTTCAAGAGCAGGCTTGCAAGCGGCGAGGCGACTCTTGACGACATCCTTCCGGAGGCGTATGCCGTCGTGAGGGAAGCGTCCGTGCGCGTGCTGGGGCTGCGGCATTTCCGCGTCCAGATCATCGGCGGTATTATCCTTCATCAGGGGCGTATCTCGGAGATGCGTACCGGCGAGGGTAAAACGCTGGTGTCAACCCTTCCGGCTTATCTGAATGGCTTGACGGGAGAGGGCGTGCATGTAGTAACGGTCAACGACTATCTGGCGAAGCGTGACGCCGAGTGGATGGGGCAGGTACATGAATTCTTGGGATTGACTGTGGGCGTAGTGCTTAACGGCATGGATAATGATGAGAGGCGTGCGGCTTACAACTGTGATATTACTTACGTGACCAACAATGAACTGGGATTCGATTATCTGAGGGACAACATGGTCATTTACAAGGAACAGTTGGTGCAGAGGGGCCTGAAATTCGCCATCATCGACGAGGTGGACTCCGTGCTGATCGACGAGGCGCGTACGCCGCTTATTATCTCCGGACAGAGCGGCAAGTCTACGAAGCTCTATGAGGCGTGCGATATTCTGGCGCGCCGGTTGGAACGAGGGGAAGCCAGCGGCGAGTTCAGCAAGATGAACGCCATCATGGGAGAGGATATCGAGGAGACGGGAGATTTTATTGTCAATGAGAAGGAGAAGAACATCAACCTGACGGAGGACGGCGTACGGAAGGTCGAGGAGTTCTTCCATATTGAGAACCTTGCCGATTCGGAGAATCTTGAGATTCAGCACAACATTATTCTGGCGCTGCGCGCCCATAACCTGATGTTCAGGGATAAGGATTATGTGGTGAAGGAGGATGAGGTCCTGATTGTAGACGAGTTCACAGGACGTATCATGCCGGGACGCCGCTATTCCGACGGACTGCATCAGGCCATTGAGGCGAAGGAGCATGTGAAGGTAAAGCGGGAGAGCAAGACCCTTGCAACCATTACATTCCAGAACCTGTTTAATAAATTTGTAAAGAAGGCGGGTATGACCGGTACGGCGCTGACGGAGGAGAAGGAGTTCCGTGAGATTTACGGGATGGATGTTATCGAGATTCCCACCAATATGCCGGTACAGAGAAAGGACCTGGAGGATGCCGTATATAAGACCCAGAAGGAGAAGTTTAGGGCGGTCTGCGATGCCATTGAGGAGGCCCACAGGAGGCATCAGCCGGTGCTTGTGGGTACGATCACCATCGAGAATTCCGAACTTTTAAGCAGTATGCTGAAACGGCGCGGGATCAAGCATAACGTGCTGAATGCGAAGTTCCATGAGATGGAGGCGGAGATCGTCGCGCAGGCGGGTATCCACGACGCGGTAACCATTGCCACGAATATGGCGGGCCGTGGTACGGATATCAAACTGGACGACGAGGCGAAGGCCGCGGGAGGCCTTAAGATTATCGGTACGGAACGTCACGAGTCAAGACGTATTGACAATCAGCTCAGAGGACGTTCCGGACGTCAGGGCGACCCGGGAGAGTCCAGATTCTATATTTCCTTGGAGGACGATTTGATGCGTCTGTTCGGTTCCGAGAGGCTGATGGGGATATTCACGGCTCTCGGCGTGGAAGACGGGGAGCAGATTGAACATAAGATGCTTTCAAGCGCTATCGAGAAGGCGCAGCAGAAGATAGAGGCGAATAACTTCGGAATCCGTAAGAATCTGCTGGACTACGATCAGGTCATGAACGAGCAGAGAGAGATTATCTACGAAGAGAGACGCAGGGTGCTGGACGGCGAGAACATGCGGGATTCTATTTTCCATATGATGAACGAGTATGTGGAGAATGTGGTAGATATGGTGACGGGCAAGGATCAGGATTATGACGAGTGGAATCTGGCGGAGCTTAATCTGACCATTCATAATACGATACCCATCGCTGCGGTCACGGAGGAAGACGTAAGAGGAATGGGGCAGAAGGAACTTAAGCATCTGCTGAAGGAGCGCGCCGCTAAGGCATACGAGGCGAAGGAATCTGAATTCCCTGAGCCGGAGCATGTGCGCGAGGTGGAACGCGTATTCCTTTTGAAGGTAATCGACGCGAAGTGGATGGCGCACATTGACGACATGGATCAGCTTCGTCAGGGAATCGGGCTGCAGGCTTACGGCAATCGGGATCCCAAGGTTGAGTATAAGATGCTTGGGTACGATATGTTCGGCGAGATGACGAAGGGAATTGCGGCGGACACCATCCGCGCGCTGTTCCATATCCGGATCGAACAGAAGGTAGAGCGCGAGCAGGTGGCGAAGGTGACGGGAACCAACCGGGACGAGAGCGCCGCCCGCGCGCCGAAGAAACGTGCGGATAAGAAAGTATACCCTAACGATCCATGTCCGTGCGGAAGCGGGAAGAAGTATAAGCAGTGCTGCGGGCGTAAATAGATAGAAAAAAACTAAGAAAGAGGTGATAAGATGGTTGAATTAGATCAGTTCAAGACGCTGATGAATGCATATGAAGAACCTCTTGCCGAGATGAGGGATTCACTTTGACCTGGCAGGGAAAGAAAGACGGATTGAGGAGCTAGAGCGCAAGATCGAAGAACCGGGCTTCTGGGACGACCCGGAGGAATCCCAGCGGTTCATGAAGGAATTGAAGAATCTGCAGGAGCTGGTGGAAACGATTAAGAAGCTTTATACGGCTTACGATGATATCAACCTGTTGATTGAGATGGGGTATGAAGAGAACGACGCTTCCATGGCGGAGGAGATTGAGGCGGAGATCAAGGAGTTCGAAGGAGTATTTGAGAACCTTCGGATCCGAACCCTTCTGTCCGGCGAATATGATTCCTGCAACGCCATTGTGACCATACATGCAGGCGCGGGCGGGACGGAATCCTGCGACTGGGCGAGCATGCTCTATCGGATGTACAGCCGCTGGACGGAGCGGAAGGGCTTTTCTATTCAGGTGCTGGACTATCTGGACGGGGATATTACGGGGACGAAAGCCGTGACCTTTGAGGTGAACGGAGAGAATGCCTACGGATATCTGAAATCAGAAAAGGGCGTCCACCGTCTGGTTAGGATTTCTCCGTTTAACGCCGCGGGCAAGAGGCAGACTTCTTTTGCGTCCTGCGACGTGGTGCCGGATATTGCAGATGAGATTGATATCGAGATTGCGGAGGACGATCTGAAGATCGATACGTACCGGGCGAGCGGAGCAGGAGGCCAGCATGTGAATAAGACCTCCTCGGCGATCCGTATCACGCATCTCCCCACGGGGATTGTGGTGCAGTGCCAGAATGAGCGTTCCCAGCATCACAATAAAGAGAAAGCCATGCAGATGCTGAAAGTGAAGCTGCAGCTTCTAAAGGAGCAGGAACAGGCGGACAAGGTGTCGGATATCCGGGGGGAAGTCAAGGAGATCGGTTTCGGCAACCAGATCCGTTCTTATGTGATGCAGCCATATACCATGGTGAAGGACCATAGAACCAATGTGGAGAACAGCAACGTGACGGCAGTGCTGGACGGCGGAATTGATATGTTTATGAACGCTTACCTGAAACAGACAGTGAGTAGTTAGAGGAGGGACGGCAAGATGGTGAATATAGCAGTTATGGGATATGGAACGGTGGGTTCCGGCGTCGTGGAGGTGGTGAATACCAACGGCGCGCGGATCAACCAGAGGATCGGGGACGAGCTGAATATCAAGTATGTGCTGGACTTAAGAGATTTTCCGGGGGATCCCGTACAGGAGAAGATCGTCCATGATTTCGAGACGATCATTTCGGACGACGAGATCAAGATTGTAGTGGAGGTAATGGGAGGCATTGAGCCTGCGTATACCTTTGTGAAGAGATGTCTTGAGGCGGGAAAGAGCGTGGCCACGTCCAATAAGGCGCTGGTGGCAAAGCATGGGGCTGAACTTCTGTCGATCGCCAAGGAGCATAATATTAATTTCCTGTTCGAGGCAAGCGTCGGCGGCGGAATCCCGATCATCCGTCCCTTGAATTCTTCGCTGACAGCGGATGAGATTGAGGAGATCACAGGCATCCTGAACGGAACGACCAACTATATGCTGACGAAGATGTTCTATGAGGGAGCGGACTATGACACGGTATTAAAGGAGGCCCAGGCGAACGGTTATGCGGAGCGCAACCCTGAGGCGGATGTGGAAGGGTATGACGCCTGCAGGAAGATTGCTATTTTGTCCTCTCTGATCTCTGGCCGGCAGGTAGATTTCGAGGATATTTACTGCGAGGGAATTACCGGGATTACGGTGGAAGACATGAGGTATGCCAAAGCGATGGGTACGACCATTAAGCTTCTGGCATCCGGCAAACGCCATGCGGGGAACCGGATTCATGCCATCGTGGCTCCTTTTATGCTGTATCCAAGGCATCCCCTTTATAATGTGAACGGAGTATTCAATTCTATTTTCGTTCATGGGAATGTGCTTGGGGACGCCATGTTCTACGGAAGCGGCGCAGGGAAGCTGCCCACAGCAAGCGCGGTCGTGGCGGACGTGGTGGACGCGGCGAAGCATCTGAACCGGAATATTATGACCATGTGGAGGCAGGAGAAGCTTAAGCTTGAAGATAAGGCGGATGCAAAACGCCGGTTCTTTATCCGGTTCAGGGGAGATAAAGAAGAGATGCTGCCGAAACTCCGGGATTCCTTCGGGGATATCGAGGTCGTGGAAGTAAAAGGTCTTGAGGGAGAATTTGGATTCGTCACTCCGGTTATGATGGAGGGCGACTATGCGACCAGGGCGAATATCTACAGGGATCAGATTCTGCACATGATACGTGTGGAAGGGTAGGTAAGCCAATGAAATATATAATTGTTTTGAGCGACGGGATGGAGGCTTCCGGCGAAGATTTCCGGATGCTGGTTCTTCCGGATCACCCGACGCCCATTGAGGTCCGGACCCATACGGGGGAGCCGGTTCCCTATCTGTTGTATGACAGTACGAAATCCATAAAAGGGGCAGAGGGGTATTCCGAGAAGACCGCCGCGCTGACAGGGAGAAACTGGCAGGACGGATACCGGCTGATCGGCCGTCTGCTGCAGGAGGAACTATGCTGATAGTAAAGAAATTCGGAGGCAGCTCCGTAGCGAATAAAGAGAGAATTTTTAATGTTGCCAGAAGATGTATCGAAGACTACAGGGAAGGACACGACGTGGTGGTTGTGCTGTCCGCTATGGGAGATACGACGGACGAGCTGCTTTCCCTTGCGGAGACGATTAACCCGAAGGCGAAGAAGAGGGAGCTGGATATGCTGCTGACCACCGGGGAACAGGTGTCGGTATCATTGATGGCGATGGCGCTGCAGTCCATGGATGTTCCGGCGGTGTCCCTCAATGCGTTCCAGGTGCGGATGTATTCTACCTCGCGGTATGGCAACGCGCGTTTTAAGCGGGTGGAGACGGAGAGGATCCTTCATGAACTGGATTCCAGAAAGATCGTGATTGTGACCGGATTTCAGGGCGTGAACAAGTACGATGACGTGACGACCCTTGGAAGAGGCGGTTCGGACACTACTGCGGTTGCGCTTGCAGCCGTGCTGCATGCGGACAAATGCGAGATCTACACGGATGTCGACGGGGTGTATACGGCAGATCCAAGGGTCGTGAAGAACGCAAAGAAAATCGACACGATTACCTACGACGAGATGCTGGAGCTGGCGAGCCTTGGGGCGCGGGTGCTCCACAACCGTTCCGTGGAGATGGCGAAAAAATACAATGTAGAACTGGTTGTGCGGTCAAGCCTTAACCGTTCGGAAGGAACCGTAGTCAAGGAGGCAAAAGGTGTGGAAAAACTATTAGTGACGGGCGTAGCTGCCGATAAGAACACGGCAAGGATCTCCGTGATCGGGGTGGAGGACAGGCCGGGAATTGCTTTTCGTATCTTTGATACGCTGGCGAAGAACAATATCAACGTAGATATCATCCTGCAGTCCGTGGGACGGGAAGGGACGAAAGATATCTCGTTTACGGTGGCGTCGGAGGATTTAGAGGCGGCGATTCGGACGTTGGAGGAGAATAAAGAGCGGCTTACGATCAAGAAAATTACATGGAATGAGGATGTGGCGAAACTGTCTGTGGTAGGCGCGGGGATGATGAGCAATCCCGGCGTGGCTGCGAAGATGTTCGAGTCCCTCTATAATTCCAGAGTCAATATCAATATGATCTCGACATCAGAGATCCGTATAACGGTTCTGGTGCCGAAGAGCGATATTGATAAGGCGATGAACGCTGTCCATGACGGTTTCGCTATGTCTGATTAATGCGGTTTGCCGAAGTTTGCCCCCCGGGGGAGAGGGGTATCACAACCGGCTTAGACTGCTGTTATGGTATTCCCCGGAGAAGGTGACGTCTTCGCCGAACCACGACGGGGGAACGAAGGCGTCCGCATCTTCTTTGGAAGAGAATTCCACCTCCACAAGAATGAGCGGCGCAAGATCTCCTTCAAAGACGTCAAGCTCCGCGGTCAGGCCATGTTCCAGCGGAATCATGTAGCGTTTCTTTTCGATTAATCTGCCGTCAATCTTGGCGAGGAGATGTTCATAGGCTTCCCGGGTGAGCGGAAGGTTGTATTCCTGCCTTTCCATGAAGCCTTTTGATTTGTAAGTAAGTTCGTACTTATCGTTATCCCGGCGGATGCGCACTACAGGATCTGTGTTCAGGTATCCCTGTGAAATAATCCTGCAGGGATAATTTTCTGTGTTCCCGGGAAGTCTGCGTATGAGATATTTTCGTTCGATTTCCATTGTTTGGCCTCCTGTCTGAGCGTGTTCGTTAGATCGTATTAGATTGCATAGGTTAAAACGTTATCATCATAATAATATAAGAGTTTCTAAATGTAAATGACAAAAAGAAAAAGGGGGATGTTTCAGTATGAAGAAAGTGAGTGTAATCCTTGCGGACGGGTTTGAGGAGGTCGAGGCATTGACCGTTGTGGACCTGTTAAGGCGGGCGACTATCTACGTAGATACGGTTTCAATCACGGAAGATTATACGGTACACGGCGCCCATGGAATCAACGTGCAGACGGAAGATTTGTTCGAGGAAGTGAATTTCGTCGAGTCGGATATGATTGTGCTGCCGGGCGGGATGCCGGGGACGAAGAATCTGGACGCTCACGCCGGGGTGCGGAGGGTCGTGAAAGGATTCTATGACGAGGGCAAGAAGATCGCCGCGATCTGTGCGGCTCCGACGGTGCTGGGCAACATGGGGCTTCTGAAGGGAAAACGAGTTTCCTGCTATCCTTCCATGGAGAAAGAGATTCAGGGCGCGGTGATCTCCGGCGGTTCCGTTACCGTAGACGGAAACATTATTACCAGCCGCGGAGTGGGTACGGCGGTTGATTTTGCGCTGAAGCTTATCGAGGTTCTGTCAGGACCTGCGAAGGCGAAGGAGATCGCGGAATCCATCGTTTACGAGACGAAATAATACTGGATATTTATAGAGGTTTGTGTTATACTTCTTTGGTGAATGTATTGTAGTATACCTGTCCTGTTTTACTACCAACGGACAGGATAGAAACAGGAGGAAATAGTAGATGAGCTTACAGGTAGAGAAGTTAGAGAAAAACATGGCGAAACTCACGGTTGAAGTTTCTGCCGATGATTTTGAAAAAGCGCTTCAGAGTGCATATAAGAAGCAGAAGAACAGGATTGCAATTCCGGGATTCCGTAAGGGGAAGGTTCCGCGCCAGATGATCGAGAAGATGTACGGAGCGGAGATTTTCTATGATGACGCGGCTAATGAGCTGATCCCGAAGGCTTATGGAGAAGCTTACGAAGAGTGTGAAGAGGATATTGTGTCCAGACCCCAGATCGACGTAGTACAGGCTGAGAAGGGAAAGCCATTCATTTTTACGGCTACGGTAGCGCTGAAGCCGGAGGTTACCCTCGGACAGTATAAGGGGCTGGAGGTTGAGAAGTTCTCCACAGACGTAACGGAAGAGGAGATCGACGCCAAGCTCAAGGAAGAGGCGGAGAAGAATGCGAGAAAAGTTACGGTAGAAGACCGTCCTGTGCAGGATGGGGATGAAGTAATCCTTGATTATGAAGGATTTGTAGACGGAGTTGCCTTCGACGGAGGCAAGGGTGAGAATCATCCGCTGGTGATCGGTTCCGGTTCTTTTATCCCGGGATTTGAAGAGCAGTTGATCGGCGTTAACGCCGGAGCGGACGTGGAAGTAAAGGTTACGTTCCCGGAGCAGTATCATTCAAAAGAGCTTGAGGGCAAGGAAGCAGTGTTCCGGTGCAGGGTACATGAGATCAAGGCGAAGGAGATTCCTGAGATTGACGACGAGTTCGCGTCCGAGGTGTCTGAGTTTGACACGTTAGAAGAGTACAAGGAAGACCTTAAGAAGAGCATAGCGCAGAGGAAGGAGTCCGAGGGCAAGGAGAAGCAGGAGGACGAAGCGGTTGAACAGGCTGTTAAGAATTCGCAGTATGAGCTTCCGGAGGCAATGATTGAGACGCAGGTGTCACAGATGGCAGAAGATTTCTCACGGAGAATCAAGAGCCAGGGACTTACCATGGAGCAGTATTTCCAGTTCACAGGTTTATCTGCCGAGAAGCTGCTGGAAGATATGCGTCCGCAGGCCGTAAAGAGTATTGAGACGCGTCTGGTATTAGAGGCGATTGTAAAGGCGGAGAATATCGAAGTCAGCGATGAGAGATTCGACGAAGAGGTCAAGAAGATGGCCGATATGTACCGGATGGATGCGGAGAAGATGAAAGAGACCATGGGTGACAGAGAGAAAGAGCGTATAAAGGAAGATATCGCTGTTCAGGAAGCGATTACATTCGTGGTTGAGAACGCTGTAGAGAAGTAATCACTGTCACGAATAAGGAGGCAGATACATGAGTTTAGTACCTTATGTCATTGAACAGACAAGCCGTGGGGAACGCTCCTACGACATTTATTCAAGGTTATTGAAAGATAGGATCATTTTTCTGGGAGAGGAAGTATCCGACGTATCGGCGAGCGTTGTTGTCGCGCAGCTTTTGTTCCTTGAGGCGGAGGATCCGGAGAAGGATATACACCTGTACATTAACAGTCCGGGAGGATCTGTGACGGCGGGTCTTGCGATCTATGATACGATGCAGTATATTAAGTGCGACATTGAGACGATCTGCATCGGTATGGCGGCGAGTATGGGTTCCTTCCTGCTGGCAGGAGGAACGAAGGGAAAGAGACTGGCTCTGCCTAATGCGGAGATCATGATCCATCAACCGTCAGGAGGAGCGCGGGGGCAGGCAACGGAGATTGAGATTGCAGCAAAGCATATCTTACGTACCCGCGAGAGATTGAATCGAATATTATCAGAGAATACGGGACAGCCGATAGAGGTGATCAGTGTGGACACGGATCGGGATAATTTCATGTCGGCAGAGGAAGCGAAGGAGTACGGGCTGATCGACGAAGTGATCAAGAGCCGTTAAGTTTCAGCGTGTGTCCCTTAGACGAGGTGAGAGAATGGTAGGAAGGAACGACGATCAGGTCAGGTGTTCGTTCTGCAATAAGACGCAGAATCAGGTGCGTAAGCTGATCGCAGGGCCGAATGGCGCATATATCTGCGATGAGTGTATTGACGTCTGCACAGAGATTCTGGAAGAAGAGTTTGAATTCGGCGACGAAAGGCAGTGGAATCCGTTTGCGGATATCAATCTGTTAAAGCCGGAAGAGATCAAGGAGTTTCTGGATGAGTATGTGATTGGGCAGGACGAGGCAAAGAAGGTCTTGTCTGTGGCAGTGTATAATCACTATAAGAGAATTATGGCAGGAAGGGATCTGGGTGTGGAGCTTGGTAAGAGCAACATTCTGATGCTTGGGCCTACAGGGTGCGGGAAGACGCTGCTCGCCCAGACCCTTGCAAGGATTTTAGGTGTTCCTTTTGCAATTGCCGATGCGACGGCGCTTACGGAGGCGGGATATGTAGGTGAGGATGTGGAGAACATTCTGCTTAAGATCATTCAGGCGGCCGACGGAGACATTGACCGGGCGGAATACGGTATTATCTATATAGATGAGATTGATAAGATCACAAGGAAGTCGGAGAATCCGTCTATTACGAGGGATGTATCCGGCGAGGGTGTGCAGCAGGCGCTTCTTAAGATTATAGAGGGCACTATAGCGAACGTACCTCCTCAGGGAGGCAGAAAGCATCCTCATCAGGAGTTGATCCAGATTGACACGACGAACATCTTATTCATCTGCGGCGGCGCGTTTGAAGGGATTGATAAGATCATTGAGAAGAGGATAGACCGTAAGTCGATCGGGTTTAATGTGGAGATCGGCGATAAGCATGAGAACGATGTTGACCGGCTGCTTAGTCAGGTACTTCCGCAGGATCTTGTGAAGTTCGGACTGATTCCGGAGTTGGTCGGACGCGTACCGGTGACTGTGGCGCTTGAGATGCTTGATGAAGAGGCGTTGATTCAGATTCTGACAGAGCCGAAGAATGCGATTGTAAAGCAGTATCAGAAGATGTTGGAGCTTGACGGAGTGGAGCTTACATTTGATGAGGAGGCCCTGAAAGCAGTTGCCGAGACTTCGTTAAAGAGGAAGACGGGGGCCAGAGGACTGCGCGCGATCATGGAGAATATTATGATGGACATCATGTATAAGGCTCCGTCGGACGATTCGTTAAAAGCGTGCCGGATTACGGCGGATGTGGTGAAAGGAATCGGCGAGCCGGAGTGCGAGCGGATTGCAGACAAGTCCGTGAGCGCATAAGAAGAGTATACAAGCGGACTTTGTCCGGTAAGGTATAAGAAACGTATATATAAGAAAGAATAGGAGGCGGGTGCATTTTTTGTACCCGCCGTAAGCGGAGAATCTCGCAAGCGGGATTCTTTTCTTAATACATGAATAATTATTAGCTTGATTCTTAGAGGAGAATTGTTTATGAACAGAGAGACGATGAGTCTGCCGATGGTGACTTTAAGAGGGATTACAATCTTGCCGGAGATGGTCCGCCATTTTGACGTCAGCCGTCCTAAGTCTATCAAGGCAATCGAGGAGGTTGTCGAGGGGAATCAGAAGATTTTCCTGACTGCGCAGAAGGACGGAGACGTGGAGGAACCGGGAATTGCCGACGTATATCGGATGGGATGCATAGCTACGATCCGGCAGATCATTAAATTGCCCAGAAAAGTGAGCAGGGTCCTGATTACAGGCGAAGAACGGGCATACATCAACACGATTGAATTCGAGGAGCCTTATCTTCGGGCTAATATTACCGTGATCCCTGACGCAGATATCTCCGGGGAGAAAAACCTTCGTCCAAAGAGCGGCATAGGGGATTATCAGGACGGGGAAAACCTGCCGGAAGATGCGGGACTCGTAGAGCCTCCGTTGAATCTGGAAGCGATGCTGCGCGGGCTTAAGGATATTTTCAGAGAATATTTGTCTAAAAATCCAAAACTTTCGAAAGAGCTTGCAGCCCAGACGGAGAGCATCGGGGAATTGAAAAAATTGGTGGACGTGATCGCGGCAAACGTACCCTTTTCTTATACGGACGCGCAGCAGCTCTTGGAGGAGACGGATCTGGTGCGGCGTTATGAGCTGCTTTCATTTAAACTGATGAATGAGATCCAGATTATGAACGTGAAGGATGAGATTCAGGCGAAGGTGAAGAAGCGGGTAGACAAAAACCAGAGGGAGTACATTCTTCGGGAAGAGGCGAAACTGATCCGCGAGGAGCTTGGAGACGACAGCAGCCTTTCCGATGCGGAAGAATTCCAGCAAAAGACAGAGGAGCTTGAGGCACCGGAGGAAGTAAAGAAAAAACTGAAAAAAGAGATCCGCAGATTCCAGAATACTCTGGGCAGTCAGGCGGAGAACGGCGTGATCCGCACATATATCGAGACGATGCTTGAGATGCCATGGGACCGTGTGTGCGAGGAATCCGAGGATATTGAGTCTGCGAAGCAGATCTTGGAAGAGGATCACTACGGCCTTGAGAAGGTTAAGGAGAGAGTGCTGGAGTTCCTTGCCGTCAGATCTTTGACGAAGAAGGGGAATACTCCGATTCTCTGTCTTGCAGGCCCGCCGGGAACCGGAAAGACTTCTATCGCAAGATCTCTTGCAAGAGCGCTTAATAAGCCGTACGTGCGCATTTCTCTGGGAGGAGTGCGGGATGAGGCGGAGATCAGGGGACACAGGAAGACTTATGTGGGAGCCATGCCTGGAAGGATTGCCAACGGTTTAAAGCAGGCAGAGGTTAAAAATCCGCTGATGCTTCTGGACGAGATCGACAAGGTAAGCAACGATTACAAGGGAGACACATTCTCGGCGCTTCTGGAGGTTCTGGACAGCGAGCAGAATCGGAAGTTCCGCGACCATTACCTTGAGGTTCCCGTCGATCTGTCGGAGGTACTATTCGTCACGACGGCGAATACTCTGCAGCCAATCCCTAGACCCCTCTTGGACCGTATGGAAGTGATTGAGGTCAGCAGCTATACGGAGAATGAGAAGATGCATATTGCGACGGAACATTTGATTCCCAAACAGTTGGAGAAGCACGGCCTTGACGCGGAAAAGCTTAGTATCAGCAAGAAAGCGCTGTGGAAAATGGCGCGCAATTACACGAAGGAGGCGGGAGTCCGCCAGTTAGAGCGTAAGATCGGGGATATTTGCCGGAAAGCGGCCAGGGAAATCCTCGAGACGAAGAGAGAGTCTGTCCGTGTAACGGAACGCAACCTTTCCCACTATCTGGGCAAGGAGTTATATATCTACCAGATGGCCAATGAAGCGGACGAGGTCGGGATTGTCCGGGGACTGGCGTGGACCAGCGTCGGCGGGGATACGCTTCAGATCGAGGTGAATATCATGCCGGGAGAAGGAGAGGTTCTCCTGACCGGTCAGATGGGTGATGTGATGAAGGAATCTGCCAGAACGGGAATCAGCTATATCCGTTCTGTCAGCAAAGAACATAAGATTGACGAGAGATTCTTTAAGGAGCACGACATTCACATCCATATACCCGAGGGCGCGGTTCCTAAAGACGGGCCGTCTGCCGGTATTACCATGGCGACGGCAATGATGTCGGCAATCACGGGAAGAAAAGCGAGAGCGGATATCGCTATGACCGGAGAGATTACGCTGCGGGGAAGAGTGCTGCCTATCGGAGGATTGAAAGAGAAGCTTCTGGCCGCGAAGAACGCGGGCATTAAGGTGGTCGTTATCCCGAAGGAGAACGTATCTGATGTGGAGGAGCTGTCTCATGAGATTACCAGAGGGCTTAAGATTGTCCCGGTGTCCCGCATGGACGAGGTGCTCAAAACGGCGCTGGCCCCACGGGGTAAGACGGCTAAGCCTAAGAAGTAAAAGAGGGATAAGATATCATGATTATTAAAAGTGTAGATTTGGAAACGGTGTGCGGCGTTACCAGCAGGATGCCGGAAAATACGCTGCCGGAGATTGCGTTTGCCGGCAAATCCAACGTAGGCAAATCGTCTCTGATCAATGCCTTGATGAACCGGAAATCCTACGCCCGCATCTCCGCAACGCCGGGGAAGACCCAGACTATTAATTTTTACAATATTAACCGGGAGTTCTATCTGGTGGATCTTCCCGGATACGGGTATGCAAAGGTGTCTGAACAGGAAAAGCAGAAATGGGGGCAGATGGTGGAGCGCTACCTCCATGGTTCAAAGCAGCTTAGGGCTGTGTTTCTGCTGATTGATATCCGCCATGACCCGTCGGCTAATGACAAGATGATGTACGACTGGATCGTAGCTCAGGGTTATTATCCCGTTATTATTGCGACAAAGCTGGACAAGATTAAGAGGAGCCAGAAGGATAAGCAGCTTAAAGCGGTTCGGCAGGGACTGGGATTGCCCGGGGGAGCAACGGTGATTCCGTTTTCTTCAGTTACGAAGCAGGGAAGGGACGAGGTCTGGGAACTGGCGGAGAAGGAATATCTGATATAAAGAAAACCTGATAGGAAAAATATATGATGCAGGAGGATATTTCGTTAAAAAGAGGTGAATAATACGTGGAGATGAATTTCAAAGAGCAGATGGGAGATGAGCGTCCGTATTGGAAAGTGGCCGTGAGTCTGGCTTTTAGCCTGATAGGAACAGTTTTGTGCCTTTATTTCGGTTATATGCTTCTGGGGTTTTTCATGCCTTTTGTGATCGGATGGTTTATTGCGTCAATTGCCAGCCCTGTGGTGATTTGGCTGGAGAAGAGGATGAAGCTGATTAAGAAATGGGGATCTGCGCTGATTATTATCTGCGTTCTGGGCGGGGTAGGTTTATTGATCTATCTGATTGCCAGCACAGTTTCCCGGGAGATCATGAGTTTGATGCAGAATATGCCGGATATGTATCAGGATCTGGAAGCAGGGATGGAGTCTATCGGAGAGAGCTTAAAAGGCGTCTTTAAGCTGCTTCCGGCAGGAGTTCAGGAGGCATGGCATACGATGATGGACAACTTGGAACAGGTCATGGGGGATATAATCGGGAAGCTCAGCGAGCCGACGGTTTCGGCGGCGGGAAGATTTGCAAAGAGTATTCCGTCGGCTTTGATTGCGACTATCGTGACATTTATCTCAGCGTATTTTTTTATTGCGGAGCGGGAGGACGTAATCCTGTGGGCGAAGCGGATTGCGCCTAACGCATTGGTAAGCCGGATGACAATGGTGGTCGATAATCTGAAATATGCCGTAGGGGGATATTTTAAGGCGCAGCTTAAGATTATGGTGGTGGTCTATGCGCTACTGCTGGCCGGATTTTTGATACTTAGGATTCATTTTGCCTTTTTGTTGGCTTTTTTAATCGCTTTCCTTGATTTCCTGCCGTTTTTTGGGACGGGGACGGCGCTGCTTCCATGGGCTGTCTATAAGTTTATGATGGGCGATTACAAACTGGTTGCAGGGCTGCTTATCCTATACGGCGTCACCCAGCTTGTACGGCAGTTGATTCAGCCCAAATTAGTGGGAGACAGCATGGGATTAAAGCCCCTTGTCACTCTGGTATTGCTTTATGCCGGATATAAGGCGGGCGGAGTGTTTGCAATGATATTTGCAGTGCCAGTGGGATTGATCGTTATTAATCTTTATAAGGCGGGTGCGTTCGATTATATTCTGGACGACGTGAAGATACTGGCGGAAGGCATAATGAGCCTTCGGAATTGAGGCGTGCATCTGCGGTGAAGAATCAAAGTATGATGGGGGAAAAGTATGGAGAAGATCATAGAGGAATTCAAAGAAGATCTTGCGCAGTTTCGGGAGATGACAGACAAATTTTATGCAAAGGAAGTCAGCGTAAAGGAGTACAAAGGATTTTCCGGCGGTTTCGGAAGCTATGCGCAGAAGGGCGGCGAGGCGAGTATGCTCCGTCTCCGCCTGCCGGGGGGACGGCTTGATAAAGAAAAATTAAAGTTTATCGTTGATTCCATTGATGAGTATGGGATTGAGAAGGTACATTTTACAACGTGCCAGACCGTCCAGTTCCACAATCTCAGTGCAAAGACCGTCTGTGAGATCATGGAGAAAGCCTTTGACGCGGGCATTATTACAAGAGGGGGCGGGGGAGATTTCCCGAGAAATGTCATGGTATCTCCGCTGTCCGGAGTGGAACAAGGAGAATATTTTGACGTAATGCCGTATGCTTTAGCGGTTTCGGATTATTTGCTGGGGATGATCAAGGCTGTGAAGCTGCCGAGGAAGCTGAAAGTGTGCTTTTCGAATTCTCCCGCCAACGAGCCCCATGCGACGTTTCGTGATCTGGGATTTGCGGCGAATCCGGAGGGAACCTTCGACGTGTACAGCGCGGGCGGGCTGGGCAACAATCCGCGTATGGGAGTGAAGGTCGCCGAACAGGTTTCGCCGTCGGAGGTATTGTACTATGTGAAAGCGATGATAGACACATTCGTTGCCTACGGCAATTATGAGAGCCGGGCCAAGGCAAGAACCAGATACATGCAGGAAAGTTTAGGCATAGAAGGCTATAAGAAGGCATACCTTGAGAAGCTTGAGCAGGTAAAGTCAAAGGAAGACCTGACGATTCATGCCGATGCGCATCCGGTTAAGAAGGCCGGATGCGGGGCATGCCCTCATGAGGAGGGGACTCGGAAAAGATTGATTCCCCAGAAGCAGGCAGGCCTCTATGCAGCGGCATATCATCCCGTCGGCGGAGTGCCTGAGGCATCGAAGTTTAAAGAGATTTATGAGACGATTCGGGATATGGAGGATGTGGAGATCCGTCTAGCGCCTGATGAGACGATATATTTTATCAATCTTAACGGCAAAGAGGCGGAGAAGGTTCTTGCGGTTACCGCAGACGGCGCGGGGAATCTTTTCGAGACCTCTGTCGCTTGTATCGGCGCAGCTGTCTGTCAGGTGGGGCTTAGGGATTCCCAAGGCGTCCTTGCCAAGATAATAGAGGAAGTCAGAAAGTATGATTTTGCGGACGGAGTATTGCCGAGAATCCATATCTCCGGCTGTACGTCCTCCTGCGGAACCCACCAGATCGGAACCCTTGGTTTTCACGGCGGAGTGAAGCGGGTGAATAACGCGGCGCAGCCGGCATTTACCTTCCATGTGAACGGTTCTGACAGAGAAGGCGAGGAACGCTTCGGAGAACAGTGGGGAATGATGCTTGAAAAAGACCTGCCGGCATTTTTCGCGGAACTTGGACAGGCAGTCGCGGCAGAGGACAGGACGTTTGACACATGGTTTTTAGAAGATCCTGGGAAACTTCGGAAGATTGCGGAAAAATATTTTTATTAAGCTTAAGACGAGTCAGAAAGGGTCAGGGGAAATGAAACTTGAAACATTCCCCTGACCCTTTGCATGTATTTAGAAGCTCTTATAATCTCTCTGAGGTCAGCATCTCATAGGCCTGCAGATACTTGTCAATCGTCTTGCGGACGATCTCCTGAGGCAGAGTCCAGTCGTTGTCCGGATTGGCTTTCAGCCAGTCGCGGGCGAACTGTTTGTCGAAGGAGGGCTGTCCATGGCCTGGTTCGTATTGGTCGGCAGGCCAGAAGCGGGAGCTGTCCGGCGTCAGCATCTCATCGCCGATGACCAGTTCGTCGTTCTCGTCCAGACCGAATTCAAACTTGGTATCCGCTATGATGATACCGCGGGTAAGGGCGTAATCCGCACACTTCTGATAGAGGGCGAGGGTGCAGTCCCGAAGCTTTGCGGCATATTCCTCGCCCTTTCCCGGGAAATATTTCTCTAAATGGTCGATACTCTGTTCATATGAAATGTTCTCGTCATGGTCTCCGATCTCAGCCTTCGTAGACGGCGTGTATATTGGCTGCGGCAGCTTATCGGACTCCTTCAATCCTTCCGGCAGGCGGATATTGCATACCGTGCCGTCTTTCTGGTAACTGGCCCAGCCGCTTCCGGTGATATAACCGCGGACGATACATTCGATGGGGAGCATCCTGAGTTTCTTACACATCATACTATTCCCGTCAAACTTGGGAGTCCGGAAGAATTCCGGCATATCCTTTACATCTGTTGAAATCATATGGTTTGGGAGGATGTCTTTTGTCATGTCAAACCAGAACCGGGACATCTGGGTCAGGACGGTTCCTTTTTTGGTCACATCATTTTTAAGGATCACATCAAAACAACTGATACGGTCTGTGGCGACCATAATCAGGCTGTCGCCGTTGTCGTAGATTTCGCGTACTTTTCCTTCTTTGATTGGTTTCATTATAGTCTTCCTCTCTTTGTCATAGTGTTTGTCATAGGCTTTGCTATAGTATATAGATAAACAGATTTTTGAAGAAAAATCAATATATTTTCATAAATTATTGGATGAAATCTGGTCAGGAGGCGGCAGGGGCGTATATTACGGGGCCGGCTCCGGTTCTTACGGTCACTGCAAGGGAAAATAAAGTTTAACCTCGAAATGTTCTTTTTCCTGCATTACCTGCAGACGCCCGTGTAAGAGCCTTATCATTCTGTCTACATTTCTTAAACCGATATTGCTGCTGTCTATATGGGGAGATTCGATCTTGATCAGATTCGTGACAGAGACGATGAATTCTGCGTCCTGAACCCTGCCGGATACGGTGACTGTGCGCCGTTTATCCCCGTATTTTAAAATATTGGAGAACAGGTTGTTGAAGATCCTCTTTAGCATGGTCTTGTCGCTTTGCAGTACGCCGGAGGTATCGGGCAGGTCTAACGCGGGAGTGAATCCTGCCAGCCGGATAAAATCGCAGTGCTCCTCAAGGCATTGCTTAATAAAATCGGTAGAAAGCCACGCAATATCAGGCATCTCGTTTTCTTCCGCCACCAGCGCATATTCAAACATTCGGTCAGTAAGCTCCTTGATGTCTTCTGCCTTTTTCAGGCATCGATCCAGATATTCTTCCTGCGTCTGCGGATTGCGCTTTAACTTAAGAACCTCCAGATACCCGTTTAATATGGTAAGAGGAGTGCGCAGATCATGGGAGAGGGCTGTGATTAAGTCTTGATTGGCTTTGCGGCTCTCCTGTTCCTTACGGATGTTGTCAGATAAGGATTCACGCAGATGATTCAGTTCTTTGGCAAGGATTCCGATCTCATTGCCGCCGAGATCAGGGAACTCATGGGTCAGGTCTCCTGCGGACATGGTGAGAATCTCGTCTTTCAGTATCAGAATCTGTTTCATCTTCCGGTTCAGGAAGAAAAGGATGATGAAAAGAAACAGGGCGGCGGACAGGAAAAGGCAGAGAAACAGGAGGGGATATATGAACAATGTACGTTCATAGTTATAAATCATGATTTCTGCGGTTCCGTTTGCAAATTCCAGAGGGAAATCCAGTACAATTTCTCCGTCGCCGCCGGTAAGGCGGTATCCGATATTGAAAAGAAAGAGAAAACTATCGGTTTCCATGGCGGGCGCAAATCTTCCTGCACGGAATAAGCCGTCGCCGCCATAGATATAGATGCCGGTATATTCATTTACAAGGTCAAAGAACGGCTGTACCGCCGCCACGGCTTCGGTATCTTCTTCGGAGTCCGGAATGTTGTAGTTAAGGGCTTCTTTGGCAAGCATATCCTTAAAGTCCTTATCGTTTATCTGTACGTAGAAGAGATTGAGCCGCTCGGCAGTTTCGCAGATGTTCCATTTGTTCAGCCACAGTATTTCAAAAAAGGCGAAAGAGAGAAGCAGCGTGCACAGAATCATGATTGCGGATTGTGTGCGGATCTTTAGATTCCTGAATCGTCTAATCACAACGATACCCCTTTCCCCAGACTGTTTTAATCAGCGCCGGATTTTTTGGATCTTTTTCGATCTTGAGGCGCAGGTTACGGATATGGACCATGACCGTATTGTTGGCACCGTAATAGTATGGTTCATTCCACACTGATTCGTAGAGATGCTGTGCGGAGAAGATCTGGCCGCGGTGCTTTACCAGAAGAAGCAGCATGGCGTACTCCGTGTCTGTCAGGACAAGGGGGACGCTGCCAAACGTAACTTCCTCTTTTGCCTCGTCGATGGTTAGATGATGAAAGACAAGGGGGGATTTGGCCGGCTCTGTCTTCGGCGCGGTATTTTTTCCGCGGTAGACCTGATAACGGCGGATCAGCGCCTTGGCGCGGCTTATGAGTTCGTTGTAAGAAAATGGTTTGGCAAGGTAATCGTCGCCGCCGCTTGAGAACCCCAGGGTTTTGTCACTGTCTTTCGTGCGGGCGCTTAAGAACAGGATCGGAGCGTTGCTGTTCTTGCGGATCTCTATGCAGGTCTGGTATCCGTTGAGCCCCGGCATCATGATATCCAGAATAATCAGGTCGAAATCCTTCTTCTCTGTAAGGTTTAAAGCATGCTGTCCGTCGCAGGCTTCCTCAATGTCAAAGCCTTCCCCTTCCAGCAGGATATGGATGATCTCCCGGATCTCCGGGTTGTCGTCTGCGATTAAGATGCGAGATGTTTCCATGTTGTGAACTCCTTTGTGTTTTCTTATCTTAGTATAACAGTTTTTGGAAAATCATTAGAAGTTCTTAAGAATTTTTAAGATTTATTTTTGCCGTTTCTTAAGAGACGCGGTGTAAAGTATCCGGATGAAGGGAAAAATATAGAAAATATTTTGGAAACACAGGATTTCTAAAAAGAACGTTGGGAGAACAAGAAGCAGGAGGTATGTAAGATGAGCAGAATAAGTGTTGTAATTCCATGTTTTAATGAAGAAGAAGCTCTTCCCGTATATTACCGCGCCATGTGCCGGGTGATGAAAGAGATGCCGGGGGAAGAATTTGAATTGATTTTCGTAGACGACGGTTCTTCAGACAGAACCCTTCCGATATTGAAGGAGATGAATAAGGCGGACGGACGCTGCCGGTATCTGTCTTTTTCCAGAAATTTTGGGAAGGAGGCGGCGATCTATGCGGGACTTAAAAATTCTGCCGGGGATTATGTGGCTACGATGGATGTAGATATGCAGGATCCGCCGGGACTTTTGCCGGAAATGTACCGGATTCTTAAGGAAGAGAATTATGACAGCGTGGCGACCAGACGTTCCACAAGGGCGGGGGAACCGCTGCTGCGTTCCTTCCTGTCGGAGGGGTTCTATAAATTTATCAACCGCATTTCCAAGACGGAGATTGTAAACGGCGCGAGGGATTATCGTTTGATGAAGCGAAAGATGGTGGACGCGGTGCTTGCCATGAGCGAGTACAACCGTTTTTCAAAGGGTATCTTTGAGTGGGTGGGATTTTCCACCAAATGGCTGGAATTCCGGAATGTGGGACGCTGCGCCGGACAGACGAAGTGGTCCGTGAGGAAGTTGTTTTCTTATTCTTTGGAAGGGATTACTGGTTTTTCCGTGGCTCCCTTGTCTTTGGCGTCGGTTGTGGGGATAGCTTTCTGCGCGCTGTCTTTTCTGATGATTCTGGTGATCGTCGTGAGGACGCTGGTCTGGGGCGATCCCGTGTCCGGATGGCCGTCGCTGGTGTGCATTATCTTTATGGTGAGCGGAATACAGCTTTTCTGCACGGGAATTGTAGGCGAGTATCTCTCTAAGACGTATCTGGAGACGAAGCGCAGACCGATCTTTATATTAAAAGATTCCAGTGAAGAGAAAGAGGGTGACGGACATGAGGCGGCTTCGGTATAGGGCGTATGGAAGGAGCTTACAGGCATGGCAAAAAGTTCTGGCTGATAAGGAGATGCAGAAGGCGCAAAGTAATCCCTATGCGCATATTTTCAGGAAAGCCGGGTGTTATCTGCTTTTGGGCGTCCTGACCCTTGGATTCTGCTATCTGTTTTGCCTGCGCAGCGGAGTGTTCGGCGCAAAGGTGGACTGGATTAGCCAGCATAGCGTGCTGCCGGAATATTTTCGGCAGCAGTTCTATCAGACGGGGGAACTATTTCCCGAGTTTTCGGCAAATATCGGGGGAGGGGAGAATATATACAACTTTGCGTATTATGGGTTGTATAATCCCTTATTGCTGCCGTCATACCTGCTTCCGTTTGTGAAAATGTCGGATTATATGATGTCGGTTCAGTTTATCGGCCTGATGGTTTCGGTGTTCCTGATGTATCAGTGGCTTGTGAAAAGGGGGTTCTCAGAGAGAATCTGCGTCGGCGCGGGAGTACTCTTTTTACTGTCCGGACCTATGATCTTTCACTCTTATAATCAGATTATGTTTGTAAATTATATGCCGTTCCTTCTGATGGGTTTTCTGGGGGTGGACGGGTATTTCGAAAAGAGGGGAAGAAGGGTGCTGGTACTTGGCGTCTTTCTTATGATTATGACCAGCTTTTATTTCAGCATCGGCGGAATGTTGGCGCTGGCGCTGTATGGAATCCACCGCTGCCTTATGGTTTATGATGAGCGGGGAGAGAAAATAACGGTCAAAGCTTTTTGTATAGAAGGACTAAAATTTTCCTTTCCTTTTGTGACTGCCGTGATGATGAGCGGGGTATTGTTAGTGCCGACAGCATTAGCGCTGACCGGACGGAAAGGAGAACGGGAAGCGCTGCGGCTCGGTGAATTACTGATGCCGGAGGTATCCCTTGAAAGATTTTTTTATTCTCCCTATGGGATTGGAATGACGACGCTTTCCTTGACGGCTTTGATCGCTCTGCTGTTCGGGCGGAAGCGGCATGAGCGGGTGCTGGCGTTAAGCTGTATGGTGATTCTGACGGTTCCTGTATTTGCTTATCTGCTGAACGGAGGTTTATATGTGCGGAATAAGGTAATGATTCCGTTTTTACCGCTGCTGTGCTATATTCTGGCATATTATCTCGACGGGTTAAAGGAACGGAACAGGTTTGGGGGAGTATTGCCTTATCTGCTGACGATAGGGATGATCTGTCTGAACTGGCAGGGGATGATTTTTTTGGACGGCGTATTGATGCTGGTATGTTTTTTAGCAGTCCGCCTTTATCGGACCAAATCCCTCCGTCCGGCGTCCGGATATGAGTGGATATTATTAGCGCCTTCCATTCTGATGTTGATTGTGTGCGACAATACGATTCATACGCAGGCGGACAGGCCGCTTGACCGGGAGTTTTACAGCGAAATGACAGACACAAGGATCAGGGGGCAGATTAAGAAGGTTACTGATAAAGAGGATGGCTTCTATCGGACGGAACAATTGGGAGACGATGACGAAAATGCGGCGAATCTCAATCGGATCTGGAGCATGGGGCAGTATTCCTCTTCAATCTATTCTTCTTCCTATCACGGGGGGTACAGGGCGTTCCGGGAGGAAACGTTCCGGTTAGAGGAACCTTTCCGGAATTTCCTGATGCAGTCTGCGGTATATAACCCTGTGTATCAGCGATTCATGGGGGTGAAGTATGTAGTGTCGAAGATGGATATTCCAGGTTATAAAGCCTTAGAAAGTAACGGCAGGTGGAAGGTGCATGAAAATGATCAGGTGTCCCCGGTCGCTTACGGGACGGACCGGGTAATCCCGGAGGAGGAATATAGGAAATTAGATTTTCCGTATAATCAATTAGCGCTGCTTAAATATGCGGTGGTGAAGGAAAGCACGGAGGTTAAACCGGTCGGATACGACAGATCCGGCCTTTATGAAGGGGTACGCCCGACGGGCTTGAGTCTGCCGAAGGCGATTGATTCGGATTCGAATGTAGAGATGGCGATAGATCTGCCTGATTTACAGGAGGGAGACGAAGGAGAGAGGGTCTTGTTTCTTCGTTTTCGGATAGAGAACCAAAAACCGTCGAAGGATATTGCGGTCTGGGTGGAAGGTATACGGAATAAACTGACTGCAAGGAATCATTTTTATTATAACGACAATACGGAATTCACTTATGCGGTTCCGCTTAAGGAGGGGCAGGAGACGGTGGAAATGATTTTCGGGAAGGGAAGTTATGAGATTTCGGAGGCCGAGGCCTATATAGGGATACTTCCGGTCAGGAATGAGACGGACAAGGGGCTGTATCAATCGGAGTTTATGTTAAATCAGAAACAAACGAAGGGAAACCGTATTGAAGGGATAATTGACGCGAAAAGACAGGGTTACTTTGTCACGACGATTCCGTACGATGAGAATTTTGAGGTTCTGGTAGATCGGAAACCGGTGAAAACGGAAGAGGTAAATACCGCGTTCCTTGGGTTTCGCATGGGAGCCGGGAAACACAGGATCAGCATAGTTTACCACGCTCCCGGAGTTAAGGCGGGAAAGATTATGTCAATTATAGGGATATTGCTCGCTATACAATGGATTGATCTAAGGAAAAAATTCCTTCCATTCTCCGGGCGCCAGATTTTTATCTAATACGATATCATCAATAGAAATACGTTTCAGTGCGACCACACAGCAATGAACCGCCTTCATCATCCTGCGGATCTGCCGTTTCCTGCCTTCGGCAATGGTAATCGTCCCCGCGGCGGTCGGATGGGAGGGGCGGTTATCGCCGATCGCTTTTTGGATGTCCGGATGGAGGGACGGCATAGTCTCGGACAACACGGAAGTATCGGTAACGGTAATCTGGCAGGGCAGCGTCGGCACGCCGGAGCCATTAAGCAGAATCCCGTCTTGGAGCATCCGGAGTTTTTCTTTTCCTAATTCTCCTAATACAATAAATTCATAGGTCTTTTTCTTGCGGTAGGAGGGGTGCGTCATCATCTGGTTCCATTTCCCGTCGTCGGTAATGACGAGCAGCCCTTCCGTCTCCCGGTCAAGCCGCCCTGCCGGGGACAGCCGGTCGTTATGCAACTCTTTAAAGTAATCCATAACAGTTGGAAAACGGGCGTCTCTGTGAGCTGTGACGCAGCCGTAGGGCTTATTAAACATGTAGTAGTGATAAGTGCGGCATGAATTCTTTTCCTGCATAGTTCTTTACCATAAAATCATAATTATTAGGGGCGATAAGCTATTTTAGGCGATAGGAAGACGGTTGTCAAGTCATTGATTGTGGTTTATACTATTACACTGAAAATGAAAATTTCCAGTGAAGGTTTTGGAAGAGGGAGACATAATGTGTGAAAGGAAACGGATATTGATTGCGGACGATGAGCCGGGCATCGTCCAACTTCTGAAGGATTATTTTGAGATTCAGGATTATCAGGTAATAGAGGCGCAAAACGGTCTGGAGGTATTAGGGCAGCTTAATAAACGGCCCGACATTATACTTCTGGATGTGAATATGCCTATGCTGGACGGATTCGAGGTATGCAGGCGGATCCGCGACCATGTTTCCTGCCCGATCCTGTTTCTGACGGCTAAGATTGAGGAGGCGGACCGGATTCAGGGATTGATGATAGGCGGGGACGACTATATCGTGAAGCCTTTCAGCATCGACGAGCTGGGGGCGAGAGTGGAGGCGCACCTTCGGCGGGAGGAGAGGAAGAAGTCGGATGGAGCCGTAAAGATCTTTGACCGGCTGGCGGTACATTACAAGGAACGCTGCGTATATTACGAAGAGCAGCCCCTCAGCCTGACGAAGACGGAGTACGGGCTGGTGGAAGCCCTGTCCTTAAACGCGGGGCAGGTGTTCAGCAAGGAACAGCTGTATGAGAAGGTGCGGGGATATGACGGAAGCGCGGACTGCGGCATCGTCATGGAGCATATACGGAGAGTGCGGAGCAAGATCGGAAAATATACGGATCATGTGTATATAGAGACTGTGTGGGGAGTGGGATACCGATGGATTGGTTAGAGGAAAGGCTGGAAAAGACGGCAGAGTATATCCGGAATCTTTCCTTTCGCAAGGCGATGGTTGCATATATTCTGGTTTTGTCGGTAATCGTGTACGTCCTGTCATACCTTACCATGGTTCTGTGCTGGCAGTGGGAGCTTTCCGAGTGGGCGAAGAATGAGGGAGAAGATCTTCGGAACCTTATTTACATGAAAGGTCCGTTGTGGGCGTATGGTTATACCTTTGATTCGGAGACGGACAGAAGATGGTTGTTGTTTTTGGATTTTGTGCGGGTGTGGTGTCCTTTTTTCTACGCATTTGCAGGGATGATCGTGACTATATTTATTTTCTATCACAAGCGGCTGGCTTTGCCCCTTAAGATTTTAAAGGACAGTGTAAAGCAGATCAGGGAGAATAATCTTGATTTCAGTATCCGCTACGACAGCGCGGACGAACTGGGAAACCTCTGCGATTCCGTGGAGGATATGAGGTTGGAGCTGGTGCGGGGGAAGGAAGAGATGTGGCTTATGGTGGAGAAGCAGAAGGAGTTAAACGCCGCCTTTGCCCACGACCTGCGTACCCCGCTTACGGTGCTTAAGGGGTATACGGACTTTCTGGCGCGGTATATTCCGGAGGGGAGGATCAGCGAGGAGAAGATGGAGGATACGCTGGCGCTGATGTCAAGCCATCTGAAACGGCTGGAAAATTACAGCCGTACTATGAAAGGAATCCGCAGTATCGACGAGGTTCCGTTTTCGCCGGAGTGGATTCGGATCGGGAGTGTGGAAAAGAAGATTCGGGAGGTGGTCTTTGCTCTTGGACAGGTTGGGGACATCAGGATCTTTTATGGCGGATGTACTTTAAAAGCCCCCGCGGGAAGCAATACGCCTAACAGCTTAGGAACTGCCGCCGAAGAGATTCGGGTCTTTGCCGACGAAAACATTATTATGGAGGTGTTGGAGAATCTGCTCTCGAATTCTATCCGGTATGCAGGGACAGAGATTGAGGTGGTATCGGAGTACGATACGCAGAAGAGGGAAATCCTGCTGGCTGTCCGGGACGACGGAAACGGTTTTTCGAAGGACCAGCTGGCAAAGGCGCTGGAACCGTATCATAAGGAACGGGAGGGCGCTGAGATGGACGAGCATTTCGGGATTGGACTCTATATTTGCAGGGAATTCTGTAAGAAACACGGGGGAACGCTGGATATTGCCAACAGTATCCGGGGAGGGGCGGTGGCGACGGCGTCCTTTTTATGTAAAGCGGAGCCTGCTTTTGGAGAAAATTCAATTTATCCTTAAAGATTTTTAATTTTTTGTAGGGGAAATATAGGGATTTACGCTTTATGATAAATCTATGATAACAAAAAGCAATTTTGAAAGGAAGATGCGTATGTCCACTACAATTAAAATCAGGAATCTGAATCAATATTACGGAAAGAAGCAGGCGCTGAAGGATATCAGCCTTACGATTGAAACCGGCATGTTTGGGCTTCTGGGCAGGAACGGAGCCGGAAAGACTACGCTTATGAAGGTAATCGCAACGCTGCTGCTGAGGTCGGAGGGGGAGGTCTTTGTGTGTGAAAGAAGCACGCAGAATCCCAAGAGAGTAAGAGAGATTGTGGGCTATCTCCCCCAAGATTTTTCCATGTATCCCAATATGACCGTATACGAGGCCATGGATTATCTGGGAGTGCTCTCGGGCCTCGGAAAGGCGGAGCGCAGGGAGCGTATTCCAAGGCTCCTTGAGAAGGTGAACCTTAATAATGACCGGAGGAAGAAGGTCAAGGCTTTATCCGGCGGAATGAAGCGCAGGCTCGGCATTGCGCAGGCAATCCTCCATGACCCGAAAGTGCTGATCGTGGATGAGCCTACGGCGGGGTTAGATCCGGAGGAACGGGTGCGTTTCCGCAACCTGTTATGCGAGATTGCGGAAAATCGTATCGTAATCCTGTCCACCCACATCGTTGGGGATATCGAGGCGACCTGTGAGGATATCGCGGTACTGGACGAGGGAAGCATGCTCTATCGGGGGACCGTATCAGATCTGATCGCCATGACGGAAGGAAAGGTCTACTCGGCGGAAATCAGCAAGAGGGAGCTGGAGATTCTGAAAAAAGATTATGTGGTAACCAGTATGCTTACCCTAGGAAATAATGTGATGGCACGTTTCCTTGCGGAAGAAAGACCCTTTGAATCGGCGAAACTCTGTGAAGCCGGAGTGGAAGATGCATACATGTATCTGATGCAGACGGGAAGGGGGCGGTAAGGATGGCGGCGCAGTTATTTCTTAAGGAATGTAAACAGACCGCAAGAAGTCTGGTCTACTGGCTCATTATTTTAGCGCTCCTATTTAATTTCACCACCCAGCTTGGCGATATGGAAATTGACAAGAAACCGGAACCCGGGCAGAAGAGTTACGGGAAAATGAAAAGCCGCGATTCGGAATTGAATATGAAGAGTACCCTTGGGAAGCTGACGGAGGAATATTGGCGGGAGAGTTATACGACCTATCCTATTGGTTTCTACAAACATGTGACGCTGAACGAAGCGGACGACAAAAAAATCGGCGGGATTCTTAATGAAGCGGCGGGAATCGGCAGCCATGAAGCGGCGGAAAAGGCGGTAGAAGCATGGTACGCCGCCCAGAAGGAGTCCAAAGGTTTGGGCAGCGAGGACGACCCCGTCTATATGGAACCCCTGCAGGTAGAACCGGCAGAGGGATTGTCCGCCGGAAGATATGCCGAGCTGATGGACGAAGCGGACAAAATCTTAGGCGGAGGTTCTAATTATACCAAGGAAAACCGGGAAAACGGCGTCGAGATCCCTATGACTTATGAGGACGCGCTTGCCCAATACGATATGTTAATAGAGAAAGACAGGCTGACCGGAGGATACGCGAGATTATTTGCGGATTACATGGTGATTTTTCTTGGAATCCTGCCCGTGTTCCTTTCCGTAACCCGGGGGCTGCGGGACCGGCGGTCGATGATGCAGGAATTGATTTATACCCGGAGATGTTCGTCGTTTACAATTATGGCGAGCCGCTATCTGGCGATGGTGGCGATGCTGACGATTCCGGCGCTTATCCTGTCTTTGGTTCCTCTTTCCAAATGCATGGTCTATGCCCGTACGGCGGGGATTGCCGTAGATATGCTGGCGTTTGTCAAATATGTGTTTGGATGGCTGGTTCCTACGATCATGGCGGTGACGGGTGTGGGCATGTTCTTTACGGAACTGACGGATACCGCGGCGGCGGTTCTGGTGCAGGGAGTATGGTGGTTCACGGCGGTCTTCTGCGGCATGGACAGTCTCCGCGGGGGTAGCTATGGATGGAATCTTGTACCGAGGCACAATACGAATATGAACTGGCAGGGATTTAACGACGGTTTCTCACAGCTTTTGGCAAACAGGATTGTATATGCGGCGGCAGGTCTTGTTTTGATGGCGTTGACGGCGTTTATCTATACACAAAAAAGGAAAGGGAGGTTACAGATTCGTGGAAAGATATTTGCAAATCGAAAAGGTAAATCTGAAGTATAATGTACCGCTCCATATCCTGATATGTGTGCTCCTGCTTCTGGTCTCGCCGCTTTTGATGGGGGTTGAGAACCTTAAAGCCGAGGATACGGCGAAGGTGCTGGAGGTGTATGCGGCGCTTATGGGAATTATCCTGCTGCCTCCTGTATTCCTGCCGGAGCAGGACCGCGATATCAGGGACTTGGTCTATACGAAGCGTATGAACGGGGGGTCTGTCTATATGGTGCGGTTATTGGGAAACGTGCTGATTTTGGCGGCGCTGCTCGGGGTGTATGTGGGGATACTTCTGCATAATGGCTGTGAGTTCCCGGCCGGTAAGTATTTCTTAGGGACTTTTGCGGAAATGCTGTTCATGGGAGGACTTGGACTTTGTTTTTACGGGCTGTGCGATAATCTGGTGATCGGTTATATGGCTCCGATCGTTTATTATATCGCGGCGCTTGGAGGAGGGCCGAGACGGCTTGGCGTGTTTTATCCGTTTTCTATGATGAAAGGAAGCTATACCGAGAAAGCATGGCTGGCAGCAGGGGCGCTGGCGCTTGCAGGCGCGGGGATTCTGTTCCGGTGCAGGAGGAAATAGACGGATGCCGTATGGAGGCTCTTTGGCTTTGGCAGGCTTAATATTTGCATGGGTGTCAGTTTGTGAAGAAAAAAAGGTTGAAAAAAGCGGCAATCTATTATAGAATTAGTAAAGATATAAGAATGAAAGTAGAAAGTGCCGTTTGGCGCAGCTAAGGAGGAATTATAGAATGGCAGATGCTTATATTGAGAAGGGTACGACTTATGAGATTGACGGGAAAGTATATGAATGTCTGGAGTTCTTGCATGTAAAGCCAGGTAAGGGTTCCGCATTCGTCCGTACGAAGTTAAAAGATGTAATTAACGGCGGCGTGGTTGAGCGTACGTTTAATCCGTCTAAGGATACCCTTAAGAAGGCATTTATCGAGAGAAAGGAAGTACAATATCTGTACAATGACGGAGGACTGTACTACTTTATGGATCTGGAGAGCTATGAGCAGACTCCGGTAGGAGCCGACGATGTGGGAGATTCCCTTAAGTTCGTGAAGGAGAACGAGAACGTTTCCATGAAGTCCTATCAGGGGAAGGTATTCGCAATCGAGCCTCCGCTTACGGTAGAGCTTCTGATCACTGAGTCCGAGCCGGGCGTGAAGGGGAACACGGCGACGGGAGCTACGAAACCGGCAATCGTGGAGACTGGCGCTCAGGTTATGGTTCCGCTGTTCGTAGAGCAGGGAGAGAAGATTAAGATTGATACCCGTACAGGCCAGTATCTTTCCAGAGCTTAATAGGATGTCGAAATATGTCATACGAAAAGCCTTGCAATTCTTGCAGGGCTTTTTTATAATAATCTTACCATAATATTTCAATCATTTTCTGATTTGTTCAGAGGCAAAGATCTTGCCGGTTTCCATGAAAAATCAAAGTGCTGCCAGTATACCTTGCCGGAAGTAAGGTAAACCTTCAAATCCGTTATCGGAGTATGGACGCAGGGTATCAAGAAAGGAGAGGAATGACATATTATCAGTTTATTCATGAAGTAGAAGTTAAGGTTAAGGAGGAGGTAGAGGGCAATATATCGGTTTACATACATTCAACCGTGAAGAATAACGGGACGAGGAGACATGGCCTGACCCTTGCAGAGAAGGGGCTTAACATCTTTCCGACGATTTATCTGGAAGAATACTACCAGCAGTTTCAGAACGGCAATTCTGTGGAAGACATTGCGGGAGAAATTTTAAAGCTGTACGGCGAGGTACGTTTTAAGTGTTGTTTTGAAGGAGAGTTCCTCAAGGATTATGAGAAGGTCAGGGGGAAGATCGTCTACCATCTGGTGAACCGCGAGGCGAACAGGGAATTGCTTGAGGCGCTGCCTTATGAAGAATACTTGGATTTGGCCGTGGTCTACTATGTTATGTTGGAGGTGAATTCTTACGGCATGGCGTCTATGATGATACGGGACGAACATCTTAGGACGTGGAATGTGACGATGAAGGAGATTGCGCGTGAGGCCCGTAAGAACACAAGAAGATTACTTCCATATGAGTTTACGGCCATGAGCACTCTGTTGGAAGAACTGTCAACGGCAGAAAAGGCTGATGAAGAAAGCGGGACGGAACTTATGTATGTTCTTAGCAATCGGGTTCATAGCTATGGAGCCGCCGCGATCCTGTATGAAGGTCAGCTTGACGGGATCGGGGCCTATCTGGAAGAGAACTTTTTTGTGCTTCCAAGCAGCGTCCACGAGGTGATTGTTGTGCCGGAAAGCGCCGCTCCGGGATGGGGGGCCTTGAATCTCCTTGTAAAAGAAGTGAACGAGACTCAGGTGAACCCGGAGGAGCATCTTTCTAATCACGCGTATTATTACGACCGGCAGGAGAGGCGGCTGATCGCCTGAAATAAGGCTTAAAAATGCCTGTGACGAAAAAAGTATTGGAAATGTATGAAATGTTGTCATCATTTCCTTTACTTTTTCGGATAAATGTGGTAATATTACTTTTGCAATTTCATATTGTATTACCTTGAAGGATGAAGAGCGTCCATTTTGCCGGAAGGATGGATGAGAGTATGTCCGGAGGGGTATACCGTGTCGGACAAGCCGGGAATTCGGAGGCGTAGGTCTGACAGGAGAAGATTATGCACCCGTAGCTCAGGGGATAGAGCACCGCCCTCCGGAGGCGGGAGCGGCGGTTCGAATCCGCCCGGGTGTGTATTTTATTTCATTTTTTCAAGTGCAGATGGAGGTAGTCTTATGGAAGGAAGAGAAAAGGACTGCTCCGATGGCCGCAGGAAGCATTGGAAGATCGTTATTCTGATCTTTTTGGCAGTCTTTGCGGCAGTGATAGGTGCAGCCGGTTTAAGCCTTACCAAAGCAAAAGTCCAAAAAGCACAAAAGAAAATTTCCGACCATTTATATACGGAGAACCGCAGGAGCGAGTATATTCTGCTGAATCCGTTGAGAATGGAGGAAGATCCGAAGCTTACCGGGGCTGTAAGAGATTATTACAGACAGCAGGAACAGGAAGCCGGCTTTGTCGAGTCCTATGACGACATCTGTGTTTACACGAAAGAAGGAAAGTACAGGGGTACATATGTGGCGTTCGCCAGATATAATATGAAGATCAGGGATGTATATACCAAAGTCCCGGGACTAAGTACCGTATATATCGCGGAGGATGAGGAAGGCCGTTATCAGGTAAGCGCATCGGTGGAAGATGAGATTGTGAAAGAGTATATTCAGAAGATTGCGGAACATGAGGACGTACAGGAGCTTATGTCGGAGACGCAGGAGGCATATCAGGCTGCGGTGAGATCCGACGCTCTGCTTCAGGAAGCATTGGCAGATCTTGAGAATGCATATAAGAATGTGGATGCATAGTTTCTGTCAGATGTTTGGTGTAAAGGATTGCTCTGCCGTATCAGAGAAAGTTTTGAGGGTCAGATCCCTGTAGAGTGCAGAGATCTGGCTTTTTTTGTTATCCGGGGAATACATGTAGAAGAGAAGAGGAGGATGGAAGATGAAGAAGATCATGGATTTGATTGCCGAAGAGCTGGCGGAAGCATTTGAGGCGGCGGGATATGATAAGGCATATGCGAAGGTAACGCTGTCCAACCGTCCGGATCTGTGTGAGTATCAGTGTAACGGCGCGATGGCGGGAGCGAAGGCTTATCGGAAGGCGCCCATTATGATTGCCAATGAGGTTTCGGACAGACTGCGCGGCAGCCAATGTCTGGAAGAAGTCAGCGCCGTGAATCCGGGATTTATCAATATGAAGCTTAAGAAGGAATATGTGGCGGATTATTTAAACCGGATGATCGCGGATGAGGAACTGGGTCTTGAGAAGACGGAAAAGCCGAAGACTGTCATCGTGGACTACGGCGGGGCTAATGTGGCGAAACCGCTGCATGTGGGACATCTGCGTTCTGCGATCATTGGCGAAGGGATTAAGAGGCTGGCTAAAAAGATGGGACACAAGGTGCTCGGGGATATTCATCTGGGCGATTGGGGATATCAGATGGGCCTGATTATTACGGAGCTTAGGGAGCGCAAGCCAAAGCTTCCGTATTTTCAGGAGGACTATAGCGGGGAGTATCCCAAGGAGGCTCCGTTTACCATAGGAGAATTGGAAGAGATCTATCCAACGGCGAGCGGCAAGGCCAAGGAGGATGAGGAGTACCGCAGGGAAGCCTTAGAGGCGACAAGGCTCTTACAGAACGGGCATAAGGGATATCGGGCGGTCTGGAGGCATATCATGGATGTGTCCGTGGAGGATCTTAAGAAGAACTATGAGAGCCTGAACGTACATTTTGACCTGTGGAAAGGAGAGTCGGATGCCCAAGACTATATTCCGGATATGATTGAAAGGATGGAGCGGGAGGGGTATGCGCATATCGACGACGGCGCTCTGGTAATTGACGTGCAGCAGGAAACGGACACCAAGGAGATTCCCCCTTGTATGATCCGCAAATCAGACGGAGCGTCTCTCTATGGGACGACGGATCTTGCCACATTGATCCAGAGGATGCAGGATTATGATCCTGATCAGATCATTTATCTTGCGGACAAGCGGCAGGATCTCCATTTCCTTCAGGTATTCCGTGCGGCAAGGATGACGGGGATTGTGCCGGAGAAGACCCGGCTTGAGTTCCTTGGATTCGGCACGATGAACGGAAAGGACGGCAAACCGTTTAAGACTAGGGACGGCGGGGTTATGCGTCTGGAGAACCTGATTGCGGAGATTGTAGACGAGATGTTAAAGAAGATCGCAGAGAACCGTACGGTCGATCAGGAGGAGGCGGACCAGACGGCCAAGATCGTTGGGATGTCTGCCATCAAGTATGGTGATTTGTCAAATCAGGCCTCTAAGGATTACGTGTTTGACGTGGATCGTTTTACATCCTTTGAGGGCAATACGGGACCTTATATCCTGTATACGATTGTGCGGATCAAGTCGATTCTGAATAAATATCAGGCAGAGGGAAAGAGTCTTGACGATGTGAGGGCAGAGCCCGCCCATGATGACAATGAGAAGGCGCTGATGCTTGAAGTCATGAAATACAACGACGTGATGGAGACTGCATTTGAAGAACTGGCTCTTCATAAGATTTGCGCCTATATCTATGACCTTGCGAATACCTTTAACCGTTTCTACCATGAGACGAAGATTCTTGCGGAGGAAGACGAGACGAAGCAAAAGGGGTATATCGCGCTGCTTGTGCTCACGAAACGGGCGCTTGAGGCTTGTATTGACGTTCTTGGGTTTGAGGCACCGGAGAGGATGTAGGAGATGACAGAAAAATTATTCTATCAAGATGGATATAGGAAGGAGTTTCAGGCGAAGGTTCTTTCTTGTGAGAAGTGCGGCGGCAAGTACAAAGTGGTACTGGATGCCACGGCCTTTTTCCCGGAAGGAGGAGGCCAATATGGAGATATCGGCTTTATAGACGGGGCGGAGGTTGTGGATACACGGGAGAAGGACGGCTTGATCTACCATACTGTGACCTCTCCCCTCGAGGAGGGAACTACGGTGACGGGGCGGCTCAACTGGGAGGTGCGTTTCGACAGGATGCAGCAGCATACCGGGGAGCATATCATATCAGGGCTGGTTCACAGCCGTTTCGGTTACGATAACGTAGGATTTCATCTGGGAGAGGATTACTGTACAATGGATTTTAACGGCCCGATCTCCAAGAAGGAACTTAAGGAGATCGAGAGGGAGGCAAACCGGGCGGTATTTGCGAATCTTAAGATCGGGATCGACTATCCTTCCAAAGAGGAATTGTCGGCTATGGAGTATAGGAGCAAGATAGAGATCGAGGGGCAGGTGCGTATTATTACAATACCGGGATATGATGTGTGCGCCTGCTGCGCGCCTCATCTTGGTTCCACAGGAGAGATCGGTCTGATTAAGCTGGTTCATATGATCAATTACAAGGGCGGCGAGCGTATCACAATGCTCTGCGGATTTCGTGCGTTGACAGATTACGACATTAAGGATGAGAATACTAAGGCGATTTCGAGCCTTCTAAGCGCGAAGGAATACGAGGCGGCGGATGCGGTCGCCCATCTAAAGGAAGAGGTTGGAAGCCTTAAGGGAAAGGTTTCTTCTCTGCAGCAGAAGCTTTTGGCCTACCGCGCAAATGAGATTTCCGTAGACGGGGAGATCGCGGCCGTGTTCGATTCCAATCTGTCGGGAAACGAGCCGAGAGAGCTGATGAATCTTCTGCTTAATAAGGGTGCGAAGGTTTGCGCCGTTTTTGCGGGAAATGAAGCGGAAGGGTTCCGCTATGTGATCGGAAGCCGGGAGACGGACGTACGTATGCTGTGTAAGCGTCTCAATGAAGCCTTTGGAGGCAGGGGCGGCGGCAAGCCGGAAATGGTACAAGGTTCTTTGTGCGGAAATGAGGATGCGATCCGGTCGGAGCTAAACGCCGTGTAATAAGGATTCGTTCTTTTTTGATTTAATGATTTTATCACGGTTCTGTCACAATTTAAACACAATTTGACAGTAAACTACTAATCAGAAAAGCAAAAACGAACCAGAATGAAAGGGGATATCAATATGGATCATCAATATACTTATTACACACCGGGACAGGATTCCAATCAACAGAATAATTCGGAGTACAGGCCTCCGCACAAAAAGGGGGCGCCGAAGTGGGTAAAGACCGTGTGCTTTGGATTGATTTTCGGAGTGACGGCAAGCGCGGCTTTCCAGACAAGCAACATTGTGGCGGGAAAATTTCTGAACAATAAGACTGTGAAGGCGAGCTCAGAGAAGACGGAGAATATTGGTAATGCGAAGCTTACTACTTCTTCCGGAGGCACGACAAAATCAGACGTAGCGGATATTGCGGAAAACGCAATGCCTTCCGTTGTATCAATCACGAATATGAGCGTCCAGCAGGTACAGAGTTTCTTCGGAGGAATTCAGGAGAGACAAAGCGAGAGCGCAGGTTCCGGTATTATCATCGGACAGAATGATTCCGAGCTGCTGATTGTGACGAATAATCATGTGGTGGAGGGCAGCGACACACTGACAGTTTCCTTTATTGATGAAGAGAGCGTTGAAGCAAATATTAAGGGAACGGACGCCAGCCGGGACTTGGCGGTTGTGGCGGTAGATTTAAGTAATATTAAGGAGAGTACGAGAGGGAAGATTGCCGTCGCTACGCTTGGCGATTCCGACCAGATACAGGTTGGCGAGGAAGCGATTGCCATCGGAAACGCGCTTGGTTACGGGCAGTCTGTTACCAGAGGCATTATCTCCGCAACCGAAAGGCGGATTGAGGGATTCGACAGCAACCTGATTCAGACGGACGCTGCGATTAATCCGGGAAACAGCGGCGGCGCTTTGTTAAATGCCAAGGGTGAAGTAATCGGGATCAATACGGCGAAGGCCGCATATGAAGCGGTGGAGGGGATCGGTTACGCCATACCGGTTTCCGAGGCGAGAGAGACCATTGAAGGGCTGATGAATCGGGAGACCAGAACGAAGGTGGCGGAGGAAGAGAGAGGATACCTTGGCATTGCGGAGCCGGTAGACGTTACGCAGGAGACTTCCCAGATGTATAATATGCCTACAGGCGTATATATTACAGACGTGATAAGAGGAGGCGGAGCAGAGCGCGCCGGAATTACGAAGGGATCTGTGGTTACGGCTTTGAACGGGATTACCATTAATAATACCACGACTCTTCAGGAGCAGCTTCAGTATTACAAAGCCGGCGAGACGGTGACGGTAACGATTGCGGTTCCTGAAAGTAACGGCGAATACCAGAGCAGAGATGTGGAAGTGACCCTCGGAAGAGGTTCTAATTAAGAAAGAAATTAAGAAAGAATTAAAAAAAAGATTTTGATATTTTATGCCGGATGTAGTATAATGACCGTATACGTGAAAAGTGAGAGAACAGTTTGCTGAAACTGTAATAATATTAGATTTAGGAGGAGGAATACAGTCTGATGAAATGTCCAATATGCGGTCAGGAATTGAAGCCGGGGAAGAAAGATCCGAATTATCTTTTATGTTATACCTGTAAGAAAAAGTTTAAGGTTCCCCAGAAGAAGATAGAGAAAAAAGGGGATGACGAGGAAGAGGAGCAGGAGCAGACGTATTCCAATATACCGCCGAAGAAAGTCAGGAAGAAGCGGGAAGAGGAGATGCGTAAGGCTTATGACGAGATGCTTGCGGCAGGCGACGGAAAAGGTAAGAAGAAAAAGCCTGCGCCTGCTCCGAAACCGAAGCGCAGAGAAGAGATTGAAGACGATTATGATGATGACTACGATGACGACGACGATTACTATGATGATGAAGATGATGAGAAGATGTCCAAACTTCCGATTATCATCCTTGCCGTTGCCATTGTAATAGTAGCTGCATTGATTATATTTGTATTGTTAAAATAAGTTTTTATATAATAAGGGGCTGTCGCATTAAGCATAAATTTCACAAGATATGGCATTTTCTAGAAACTGAATTCTGCCATATCTTGTAATTATTTTGCCTATTGCAACAGCCCCTTCTCTTTTCTTTATAGATTTGCGAATACTTCCATCTGTTTTTTTAGGTCTTCAACAATCTCTCTGTTTGTATCCATACGCTTTGTTATGTCAGCCATATCTTCCACCAGACTCTTGGTACTTCCGGCAACGCCGGTAATTCCGGAGGCACCCTCGTCAAGGGCTTTGGTAATGCTGCCGATGGAATCGGCGATTTCCGTCATAGAATTTCTCAACCTGTCGGTTTTGCTGCTGAATTCGTCAATCATGTCTTTTATGTAGTCGGCGTCTTCTTTATATTGTCTGCCGGACCGGACAAATATCTGGAATTCCTTCAAAATGGTCTCGCTTAGGTAATCTGCCAAATCTTTGGAATGTCCGGATAAGTTGTGTACGGCATCTGTGACGATTTTATTTACCTCCTGAATTCGTTCGGCAGTTTCGCCGCAGGAAGCGGCAAGACTTTTGATTTCATTTGCCACGACCGCAAACCCTTTTCCGGCTTCTCCCGCCCGCATTGCCTCTACCGAAGCGTTAAGCGCGATCAGGTTGGTGGTGGATGAGATTGACATAATATCCTTGGTCAGGCTGTTTACCTGGTCTACGCTTTTACTGTTTTCGATCGCTTCTCCAAGCACTTCCAGAATGTCTTCCGTCTTCTTTTGGATAGCGTCTGTGTTGGTCTGGGCCGTAGCCTCCATCTCACTGGCGCGTATTTTCATTGCGGTGGAATATTCTGTGATTGTAGTACATTCCTCTGCCATGTCGTGGACGTCTGTCTTGACGTCAGACGCGCTGTGGTTAATATTTGTCGCGTTATTCGCTACCTTTTTGATCGCCATGGACAGGGAATCGGCAAGCGAGGACAACCCTCTGGCGCTTTCATTGGAGGTGCGGGTGTGTTTCAGTACCTCGCCGGTCACTTCATCAAGGGTTTCCGAGCTGTCCTGCAGGGTGTTCACCGTACCCCTGATCGGAGTGATTACATATTTACGGATAATACGTACAGCGGCAAGCACCAATAACAGACAGGCTATGATGGATGCGGCAGTAATGACGAGTGAAATTATATAGACGACCAAAAGGTGCTTCCGCGCCGTAGTGGTACGTGCGCTGACGGCGGCATACAGCTCGTCAGCGTTGTTTTCCATGGCCGTACCGAAGGATGCTACGTCGCCGTTGGCGTAAGCATAAGCTTCCGTTGTTTTGCTGTCTGCGCTTGCGCATACGAGGAAGACTAGGGCATGCTTAAAAGAGTCGTAGTTTTTAAGAAGCTGCGCGTAGATTTCCTCCTCTTCTTCGGTGATATAATTCTTGTATTCTTTCAGAAAGGTTTCGAGGGTTTCCTCTTCTTTCTTGATCTCTCCTACGATGGTGATCATCGTGCTATAGTCTGCCGCAGCAATGTGGGACAGGGCGATTTCATGGATTTTCGTGATTGAGTGACGTATATTCTGCAATGTCTCTGAGCCTACCATATAGTTATCTACAATCTTTGAAGCGTTGGAATTTACATTATTAATGCTGAAAATGGACAGCACATTGGAAATAAATGCCACAACTCCTAGCAGAATGATGGGAAGTATCAGACGTTGTTGTATACGGAGTTTTTTCTTCATATGTTTAAGTTAATCCTTTCGATGTATTGTGTCTATCTTGCAGAAATGCCTTCGACCATCTCGTCCAACTGTTCCTGCAGGTCTATGCCGGAAGGATTCCCCGCCGCCATATTCCCGGCGAATGTTGAGACGGGATCCCAGAACTTTCCGCCGATCCGCTGAAGCTGCGAAAACTCTGACTGTTCGATTAACGCGGCAATTGCCGGGGACTGCTGAATCTCCTGAGAATCCGCAACTGTGGTGTTGGAAGGGCCTTGCCCGCGCATTTCAAACCGCAGCCTTTGATTTTCTTCATTAGTAATCCACTCTGCAAGCAGCGCCGACCATTTGGGGTATTCGGAGTAAGCGTTCACACCGATTAATTTACAGCCGGAAAAGGAAGCCATCTGTATCTGGCTGCCGCTGCAGGTATAGGTAGGCAATTTTGTGGCTGCGGCGTTCTCTCCCCAGGCTTTCGCGACTTCGACGGAATTCCAGACTCCGCTGATGCCTGCGGCGACGGAACCGTCTTTTACACCGTTAAGAAATTCTTCATCCGTACGATTGGAGAATCCCGGGCTGCCTGCGATCTGAAGCATAGCCTGAGCGACGTCGATACCCCGGATTGTCCCGTCTGATTGGTTCCAAGTACAGAAATTGGTGATTCCGTCGTCGTTCAGCCCGACCTTTAATCCTGTATTTCCAAAGAAGGAATATACATACCATGCGGAAGACCAGTCCATTGTGAAATACTTTCCGTTTGCCGCCGCGGCTTGTAATATTCCATCCAGCGTCTTTACTTGTTCTTCCGAAATGTACTGCTTGTTATAATATAGGAAGTACCCATTGTCTGCCGTCAGAGGATAGGCGTATAATTTGTCGTTTACCGAGGCTGCGTCTATGGCGTTTTGAAGGGTGTCAGACTTGATTTCGTCAACATTCCCGATAGGGTCTAAGGCTCCTGCCGCTGCCAGCGCATGGAGCTGGTCGTCTGCAAAGGTAAATACGTCCGCGCCTTCCTCAAGCCCGCCAAGCAGCGCGTCTTTACAGTGGGATTCGCTTTGTACCTCGAAAGTAATACTGAAATCCGCCTCATTCTGATATTTGGCCTTGAAACTTTGGATGATCTGATTCATCAGTTCCGTGTCTTCCTCCGCGCCCCAGACTACCAGTTCAACTTTTTGCTTTTCCGTATCTGCCGTATCCGTCCTCCTGTCCGTATGGCATCCCGTAAGCGACAGGGCGCATAGTACATTTAAAAACAATGTGCATAGTATTTTTCTCATATGTGTTTCGTCCTTTATGATTCTAAACTTTTTCGTGGATAGATTATATCATTATTAAGGGGGTCCTTGCAAGATAGAAAATGGGGTGAAAATACGTTAGTTCTGCGCCGGATAAAATCGTGAAAGGTAAGAAGAGAAATGCAGGATATAAAGCTACAAAATGAAATCCACCGTACGAATCTTATATTCAGTACAGTGGATTTTAAAATTCTGTGTCCATCGGACGATACCTCACTTTTCTTATTATTCTTGGATTTAAAAAATTATGTTTTTGGTGGTCTGTCCTCCTTTTCTTTTGTTGGTATTATAATATCGTATAATACTTAAAATGTCAATAGGAAATCAGAAAAAAAATAATAAAAATTTAAATAGACTGATAAATATAAAAAATATGATTTTAAGCAGGAGGCGCGATACGCTGCAGAAGTTTGACAAGTTCTTCCGGCGTCTCTTTGGCTCCGTTTGAGGACCAGGATATATACAGGTTGTATAATGCGCCTGCAAATGCCTGTAGGCCGTAATAGTGTTCGATTCCGTCCTCAGGTTTATGCCACGTCTCGATCATATACCTGCTGATCGCAGTTAAGAGAAGATGTCCGAGGCCGCTTTTAAATAAGCTGTCGAGAAATTCTTTGTGTTTTTCAAAATAAGAAAAACAGTGGAAGAGATTTGCGGAATCGTATGCATGCTGGTCCAGAGACAGCTCGCGGGCTTCCTGCTGATACTGAGCCAATGCCTCTTCCAGATAAGAAGAAAAGATATCTTCTTTGGATTGGTAATTCCGATAGTAAGTCATTCTTGAAACGCCGGCTTTTTCCGTCAGTTCGGAAATAGAGATGGCTGATAACGGTTTTTCTTTTAGAAGCAGCATTAACGCTGTCACCAGACATTCTCTGGCTAATTTGTTGGCTTGGTTTTTTCTTTCGGTATCCATGAACAAAATCCCTTTCTTTGTAACAGTTGTGTTTGCAGATATTGAAATTCAATTTTTAAAGTGTTACAATTTGTCACACGTTATCGGACATCATCAATCCGGACATTCCTTTAAGATATCCGGAAGATACACATGATTATAAAGAAACGGGTGTGATATTTCAAGTGCTGCCGGACAGGCCGCCGCGGTATGAAATGAATTTGTGAACCGATTTATGAGAGAGAATATAGGAAAACAAGGAGGACTTGCGGTATGAAAACAGCGATTATGACAGACAGCAATAGTGGAATTATGAAAAGTGAAGCAGAATTATTGGGGATCTTTTCGCTTCCGATGCCGGTGATTATTGATGGAGTAACCTGCTACGAGGGGATAGACCTTACTCAGGAAATGTTTTACCTAAGCCTTACGGGGGGAAAAGACGTATCTACTTCGCAGCCGTCGCCGGGCGAGGTGATGGGAATGTGGGATGAGATTCTTGCGGGCGGATATGACGAGATTGTCCATATCCCTATGTCCAGCGGATTGAGCAATTCGTACGAGTCGGCAGCCGGGTTGGCTAAGGAGTACGGCGGCAAGGTACAGGTGGCGGATAACCACAGAATATCCGTGACCTTGAGGGAGTCGGTGCTTGAGGCGAAAGAGCTTGCCGATGAAGGGAGATCGGCAAAAGAAATCAAGAAAGAGTTGGAAGAGAGGGCATATGAATCTTGTATTTATATTACGGTAGATACTCTGGAATTCCTGAAAAAGGGAGGGAGAATCACACCGGCAGGAGCCGCGCTCGGCGCGGTGTTGAATATTAAGCCGGTCCTTACCATACAGGGAGAGAGATTGGATGCATTTGCAAAAGTGCGGGGAATGAAGAAAGGGAAGCATAAGATGTTAGAGGCAGTGCGGCATGATCTGGATACCCGGTTTAGAGATATAGAAACGAGCCGTATTGTGATCGGCGCGGCAGGTTCAGGCCTTACAGAGGAGGAGGAGCTGGAATGGACGGATACATTGCGGGAGGCATTTCCGGGAGCGGCTGTTTACTATAATCCGCTGTCTTTCAGCGTCGGCAGCCATACCGGCCCCGGAGCGGTGGGAACAGCCGTCAGTATCCGTAGAAAAAGGAAGGTTGACTAACCATGAGGATCTATTTGCCAGCACAGGCAGGGCATATATACGTTTGGCGAAAGAGGAGCCTTTTTTGTTTAAGATATTCATTCTGCATCAGAGAAAAGGAGTTTCTTCGCTTAAGGACCTCTACGAGAAGGAAGCCGGCCCCCATATGGCCGAAGTGATTGCGGAGGAATTAAAGATAAGCGTTTCCAAGGCAAGACGGCTGCATTTGAATATGTTGATTTACACGATAGGCATCGGCACTATTTTTTCAGTGTCGACGCCGGGGATTTCGGCGGAAGAGATCTATACGCAGCAGGAGACGGCATATAAAGCATTTTTAAAACAGACGTTGGAACCGGTCGATTAATAATTGCGGACAATGGGGAACCGGTTTTTAGGGAAAGGAACAGATATGAAAAAAGGAATTATTATTTATCAATCGAAATATGGGGCGACGCAGAAATATGCGGGATGGCTGAGGGAGATGACGGGTTTTGACTATATTAGAGCAAAGGATGCCCTGCCGGATAAAGTGAAGAAGTATGATGTGATCGTCCTATGCGGGGGGATCTACGCCTCGTCTATAGCGGGTCTGTCCTTTTTGAAAAAGAATATCGGCAGGCTTGGGAATAAGAAGATAGCTGTTTTTTGCGTGGGAGCTTCTCCTTATGACGAAAAAACATTTCAGGAATTTAAGCGGCACAATCTGAAAAAAGGATTAGAAAATATACCTCTGTTTTATGGGCGGGGAGCCTGGGACATGAGAAAGATGACTTTGCCGGACAGGACCATGTGCAAGATGCTGCAGAAATCAATAGCCAAAAGGGATCCATCCACGTATGAACCGTGGATGGTCGGGCTTATGAGCGCGGTGGGGCAGACCGGAGACTGGACGGATAAAAAATATCTGGCTCCGCTGATGGAATATCTGCGTGATTTGTAATTTGTTTGTAATTTGTTTGTAAAGTATTTTTACTTGACAGACGGTTTTTGCTGTGCTATCATTTGTACTTGACTGGAATTTGTACTGCAAATGAAGTTAGGAGATGTAATTATGAATATTGAATACATGAAAGAGAATGGAATTGATATTGCAGTTGTTTCCAGTGACGAGATGATGATTGTCGATACGCAGTCGGCTTTGGACTTGGCGATGACTGTTAAGTATGAAACAAATGCGGCGAACATAGTAATAGACAAGAATGTTATTTGCGAGGATTTCTTCGTCCTTAGTACGGGCATAGCGGGCGAGATCCTCCAGAAGTTTATTAATTATCAGGTGAAAGTCGCTGTCTATGGCGACTATTCGCATTATACCAGTAAGCCTCTTAAGGATTTTATCTATGAGTCGAATCATGGGAAGGATTTCTTTTTTGTTTCGACGAAGGAAGAGGCAAGACGGAAGTTAGCAGAAGCACAGTGACATGTAAGTACAGATTCCGGTTGTTTATATGGGAAGATTATTATGGAGAGGGCAAAACCATTCGAAAGGTTCTGCCCTCTGTTGTTTTAGCCGGGCTGCAGGGCCTAGTGTACCGACCGTATTATATTCAGTCAAACCTCCTTGCCTATTCGCCCATCT
>CAJTOH010000019.1 GCA_910577685.1 uncultured Dorea sp.
ACCGCATCGCCTCCCTTCTCCGCCTTGCTGATGAAAATTTATTCTGCGGAGTTTCGCCAGATATAATACAGACACTACACTAGCGCCACGTCCAATATCATCATCAGCACAAATCCTGCCGCAAACCCAACCGTCCCGATATTACTATGCTCTCCTTCTGCCGACTCCGGAACCAATTCCTCCACGACCACATAAATCATTGCCCCCGCCGCAAACGCAAGCAGATACGGCAGTACCGGCGTAATATACGCTGCGAGCAGCACCGTAATCCCGCCTGCAATCGGCTCCACAATCCCAGACATTGACCCGTACAAGAACGCCTTGCCCCGCCCTTTTCCCTCATTCCGGACAGGAAGAGACACGATAAATCCCTCCGGGAGATTCTGCACGGCAATCCCGATAGCCAGCGCAAATGCCCCGGTAACCGTCACATCCGCGCTGCCTGTCAGCAGTCCTGCAAATACAGCCCCGCTGGAGATACCTTCCGGTATATTGTGAATCGTAACTGCCAACACAAGCATGGTGGATTTATTCAGCACACACCTGGGCCCTTCAATCTCGTCGGAACCCACATGCATATGGGGGATTGCCCGGTCAAGAGCCAACAGGAACCCAATTCCCAGAACAAATCCGACCGCAGCCGGTACAAATGCAAATTTGCCCATATGCTCCGACATGTTCATTGCAGGAATCAACAGCGACCACACGGATGCGGCGACCATGACGCCTGCCGCAAACCCCAGAAGCGCTTTCTGTATCAGCGGTTTCAGTTCATTTTTCATGAACAGCACACAAGCCGCCCCCAATGCCGTTCCAATAAAAGGAATCATAAGTCCCCAGAAAATCATCATACCAACTCTCCTTCTCATACCAACATTTCATGAATATAGGTAAGTATAACACAAAATCCAACGACATCATAGGCTCTTGAAAATAAGAATGTATTTCGGTTTGAAATCTGAAACTAAAATGGGGACGTAGCAAAATCTGCTTCGTCCCCATCCGTATGCCCAAAGGCATATATTTATTTGCTCAACAGTTCATGGATCCCCTTAGCTCCGGCTTTTCCAGCGCCCATGGCAAGGATAACCGTCGCCGCGCCCGTCACGGCGTCTCCGCCTGCGAATACAGCCGCCTTGGAGGTCTGCCCGTTCTCTTCCTCCGCAACGATACATTTTCTCCGGTTCGTCTCCAGACCCTTTGTCGTAGACGCTATCAGTGGGTTTGGTGAAGTTCCCAGAGACATAATTACCGTATCAAGCTCAATCTCATACTCGGAACCTTCAATCTCTACCGGACGTCTTCTGCCGGAAGCATCAGGCTCTCCAAGCTCCATCTTGACAACCTTCATGCCCTTTACCCATCCGTTCTCATCTACAAGAATCTCCTTCGGGTTGGTCAGCAAATCAAAAATAACGCCCTCTTCCTTCGCATGGTGTACTTCTTCCACTCTCGCCGGAAGCTCAGCCTCGCTTCTGCGGTATACGATATGTACCTCCGCGCCAAGACGCAGAGCCGTCCTTGCGGCGTCCATCGCCACATTACCGCCGCCCACGACAGCAACCTTCTTTCCTGCCACAATCGGCGTATCGTAAGAATCGTCAAACGCTTTCATCAGATTGCTTCTGGTCAGATACTCATTCGCAGAGAACACGCCGTTTGCCGTCTCCCCTGGAATACCCATGAACATCGGGAGCCCTGCGCCGGAACCGATGAATACCGCCTCGAAATCCTCTTCTTCCATCAGCTGGTCGATGGTAGTGGACTTTCCGATAACAACATTCGTCTCGAACTTAACGCCTAACTCTTTAACCTTCTCAATCTCCTTCTTAACGACCTTGTGCTTCGGAAGACGGAACTCAGGGATTCCGTATACCAACACGCCGCCAAGCTCATGAAGCGCCTCAAATACCGTTACTTCATACCCCAGCTTCGCAAGGTCTCCCGCGCAGGTAAGACCCGACGGACCGGAACCGATGACCGCAACCTTATGCCCGTTGGTCTTCTCTGCCTTCACCGGCTTAATGTCATGCTCCAGCGCATAATCCGCAACGAACCGCTCCAACTTTCCGATAGAAACCGGATCGCCCTTGATTCCGCGGATACACTTGCACTCGCACTGGGACTCCTGCGGGCATACACGGCCGCAGATTGCCGGAAGTGCAGAAGACTCGCCGATTACCTTGTAAGCCTCCTCAATATTCCCCTCCTTCACCTGGGAAATGAATCCCGGGATATTGATGGATACGGGACATCCTTCAATACACTTCGCATTCTTACAGTTCAGGCAGCGGCTTGCCTCTTCCATCGCCTCTTCCTTGTTATATCCATAGCAAACTTCCTCGAAGTTTGCCGCCCTCTCCTTCGCATCCTGCTCTCTTACAGGAATTCTCTTTAATACATCAGCCATTAGTTGTCACCTCCGCAATTACCGCATCCACCATGGTGGGTGTCACCCTCTTGTAGTTTCAGAATCGCACGGCCTTCCTCGGTCCTGTACATCTGCTGCCTCTTCATCGCATTGTCAAAATCAACCAGATGCCCGTCGAACTCCGGTCCGTCTACACATGCAAACTTCACCTCTCCGCCCACAATTACACGGCAGGCCCCGCACATGCCCGTACCATCCACCATGATTGGGTTCATGCTGACAATCGTAGGAATCTCAAGCTTCTTAGTCAGAAGGCAGGTAAACTTCATCATAATCATCGGCCCGATGGCAACGCACACGTCATACTTGTTGCCCTCTTCCACCAGCTTCTCAATCTTCGTCGTAACCATGCCCGCATGTCCATATGTACCGTCGTCCGTACACGGATAGTAGTTCCCGGCCACCGCTTCCATCTCTTTTTCCAGAATCAGCATGTCCTTGGTCTTAGAACCAACGATAACGTCAACGTCAACCCCATGCTCCTTCAGCCATTTTACCTGAGGATAGACCGGAGCAGCCCCCACGCCGCCGGCTACGAAGAGCATCTTCTTATTCTTCAAAGTTTCCAAATCTTCTTCTACAAATTCTGACGGACATCCCAGTGGTCCGATAAAGTCGCGGAAGGAATCTCCTGCATTCAGCTCTGCCATCTTCATAGTAGAAGCCCCGATCTCCTGGAACACAATCGTAACCGTCCCGGCTTCCCTGTCGTAGTCACAGATGGTAAGCGGGATTCTCTCGCCTTTTTCATCCATCTTAACGATTACAAACTGTCCCGGCTCACAATGCTTGGCTACACGCGGCGCTTCTACATCCATAAGATAAATCTTATCAGCCAGTTTTTCGGCTTTTAATATCTTGTACATCCTACGTTCCTCCTAATAATATTATATGACTATCATAATCCATCTTCACGCAAATATCAAGTGTCTGACTTTTATTTTATCATCATCCCCATAATATAAAGGTCGTAATATTTTCCATTTAGAAGCGTCTGGTTCCTTAAACATCCCTCCACTACGAACCCGAACTTGAGATACAAAGAAACCGCCGCCGTATTATCTGTCCTTGTATCCAACCGGATTCTGGTAGTTACTCCATTTCCCTTACACCAGTCGATCAGCATCTGGATTAGACGGCTCCCGATGCCCTGCCCCTGGTATTTTTGCGCCACAACGATTCCCAGTTCCCCCTCATGGCGGGACTTGAGCTTATGGCTGGAATTAATGGTCGCGATTCCCACAATCTCCTCCCCGTCAAGGGCCAGGAGCATGGTATTATTCACATTACCTTCCAGTCTTTTGATTTCCGCTTCCTGTTCTTCTGCTCCAAGAGGATATTCATCCTTTTCAAAGCTTAAAAAACTTGTCTCTCCCCCCACATAGTTATAAAAATCCACAATCTTTTTTGCATCCCCCGCTGCCGGATTACGGTATATGATATTGTCCATCTGTTTCCTCCTTCTCTTCTGATATCAGTTTTCTTAGGTTCTTCATGACCCTTATGGTCAGTATATCAATTTCAGACGGCCAATTCAATGTAAAAAGAAAGCAAAAAGGGAGCCGGCGCCCCCTTCCTGCAGTCCAATCTCTATTCTACTTGAAAACTTACATCATTGACAATAATTTCCGCAATCTCGTCCGTATCCACCAAACGGTTAAATACTGTCTTATACCATGCGCCGACTCCTCCGGTCAGCCCTAACACATATCCGCTATTCTCAATCAGCTCTTCCGAGTCCGAAACAACATAACTGCTCCCGTCCTTATACTTAATCTCCATATGCTTCATGTAATAAGGGTCTTGCGCCTCATCTCCGGAAAGCCCCATTCCCTTGGACATATCTACGCGGATGGATATGGGAGAGTATACCAGACAGCCATTCTCTCCCATATCAATCGTCTTGTCAGGAACCTGCCCTTTCCCTGATAAGTCTATGATTTCCGTCTCGGCCTTAGCCATCGCCTCGTTATATTCCTTCCACAGCGATTCATCCTTCATTTCTTCCTCTGACAAGCCGTTCACATCCGGCAGAAGCTTTTCGATTTCCTTTAATTTATCCGGATATTTCGTAATTACCAGCTTAGGAATATCTCCCGCTTTCAGATTATCCGACCAAAGCATGTAGGAGGTACAGTATAACAGCTCATTCGTACTCTTCTCCATATCAACATAAGTATTCTCCCCTGTGAAAATGAAATTTTCATCTTCCGGCATCCCGCACTGAACATCGAACCGGAAATCCGCTTCATCCGTGAACACGGCTCCTTTTGCCATATTGGTATCCTCATCGCCTCTTAATGCAGTCACGCCCCCTTTACGGCCCAGCGTATAATACATCACAGCCCCGCTGCTGTCATAGACAAAGCTCTCAATCGTCAGCGTGTGTTCCCCAAGCTGCTTTAACAACGGTTCGTCCATTACCCACTCTCCAATCTGCTCATTGGCCTTTTCTTCATCCACGGCCACAAATTCCTTGGAAGGAATGTCTACCGCAGTCGTACCGCCTTTTCCGTTATCGACCTCCTTATGGACGACGTCCCAGGATTTCTTCGTCGTATTTCCAAACATTCCCTCGAAAAATCCCGCTTTCACCGACGCATACACAGCGCTTGGCACCGCAAGGCAGACGATTGCTGCCACTGCCGCCGCGACACGCAGATTTTTCCCATAATGTTTTCTTTTTCCCGAAGATTCCTGCTTTCTCTCCAAAATCTTATACGTATCGCAAAGCCGCTGGTTCACCACATCCGATACCTGAATGTCCTGCCTTAATATATCCCGCATCTGCTTCTTAGTCTCTCTCATCTTCACAACCTCCTTCATAAAAATCACTCAATAACACAACACCTGTTTTAATCTGTCCCTGCCTCTTCTCAGCTTACTCTTCACAGTATCCTCATTGATATCCAGAATCTGGGCAATCTCCCGGGTATGGAAGCCTTCTCCGTAAAACAGTAAGAATATCGCCCGGTAATCTTCCGGCAGCTCGCCCACAAGCCGATAGAACTCCCGGTTATCCTTAGGGACTTCCTCGGGCCTGTCAGGCAGTTGGTCTGAAACCATGCAGCGTCTCTGCTGTTTGAGAAGATCCTTGCAGTGGTTAATCAGGATTCTGGTAATCCATGTCTTGAAATACGAAACTGACTTCAACTCCTGCATATGTTCATACGCGGACAATACCGTTTCCTGCATCACATCTGCCACATCCTCCTCACTGCGTAAATAACTCTTAGCCACCTTATACAGCCCTGTCTTATGCTTCTCCATCAACTCCACGAACGCTTCCATATCCTGCCGCTGCGCCCGCTTTACAAGCAAAACATCCATCTTCTGTCCTCCTTCCTGCTGTTACGTTTCATCTATTAGACGGACCAGCCGCCCAAATGGGTGCATCTATTTTTATTTTTTTAAATGAAAAAGGGCAGGCGCTTTCGCCTGCTCTCCAAGATGTGCCGCCCGCCATGGGGGTTATGTAGAAAACGGAATGACCGGACAGGAAACCCGGACAGAAACATTCCTATTTTTCTTCTCCGAAAATTCTCTCATGTAACTCTGGAAATATAATATCACTTTCTGACGGAAGACGCAAGAATTTGTCTGATTTTATTTGCAGAACCGTTTTACCTTTCTCGACACCTTTTTACAAATACCACATGAAATTTGGGGCAAAGCAAATCCCAAGACCTGCCCGCCCCAATTTCATTTCAGATTAATGGCAAGATGTTATTTGCCTGCCATCTGCTTCTCCTGCTGCTCAATCATCTTCTTAACCATATAACCGCCGACAGAACCGTTCTGTCTGGAAGTCAGGTCTCCGTTGTAACCGTCCGTAAGCGGTACGCCCAACTCGTTTGCCACCTCATATTTGAACTTGTCTAATGCTCCCTTTGCCTCTGGTACTGCTGCTCTGTTTGATGAACTTGTCATAGTTTTCTCCTCCTTTTTGTAACTCTAACTTTTTGTTTCCTGTGTAACATTTATTTTTGTTACGCAGATAGTATATGGAGGTTTTAAATTATTACACTAGAAGTTCCTTCATAATCTGGAAGATTCTTCATCCGGTCATTTTCAGAATTTAAAAGCTCGTCCGCAGCCTCGTTGGCCAACTTCAAAAGCTTCGCATCCTGATACACATCCCCAAGCCGAAAATCCAAAAGCCCGCTCTGGCGTATACCGAACAAATCGCCGGGTCCCCGAAGCCTGAGATCCTCGCTGGCGATCTTGAACCCGTCGTTGGTCTTATTTAAGATGTCAAGCCGTTCCTTCGTTTCTTTCGATTTTGAGCCGCTCATGAAAATGCAGTAAGACTGGTATTTTCCCCTTCCGACCCTTCCCCGAAGCTGGTGGAGCTGTGCAAGGCCGAAACGCTCGGAATTCTCCACCATCATAACCGTGGCGTTGGGCACGTCGATGCCTACTTCGATTACGGTAGTGGAGACAAGGACCTGAATCTCATTTTTCCCGAAACGCTCCATGATGTCATCCTTCTCCGTCTGGCGCATCTTGCCGTGCAGGTAGGAAACGGCAACTTCCGCCCCCAATTCCTCCTGAAGCATGGACGCATAATCGATGACATTCTCCGCCTCCATAGTCTCGCTCTCCTCAACCATCGGGCAGATCACATAACACTGCCGCCCTTCGGCAACCTGTTTTTTCATAAATGAATAAGCCGTCTTCCGGTATCCGGTGTCCACCACGCAGTTCTTAATCGGCAGACGGTTAGCCGGCAATTCGTCAATCACAGAGATATCCAGATCCCCATAAAGGATGATTGCCAACGTCCTTGGTATCGGCGTCGCGCTCATAACCAGCACATGAGGCACGCTCCCTTTTTTGGCAAACGCTTCCCGCTGCTTTACTCCAAACCTGTGCTGCTCGTCCGTCACCACAAGGGCAAGACAGTCATAGTTCACCCCGCCCTGAATCAACGCATGCGTTCCGATGATAATCTTAGCATACCCGCACTCAATCCGGTCATAAGCCCTGCGCTTCTCCTTTGCCGTCATCGAGCCGGTCAAAAGCTCCGCCTTAATCTTAATACCATATGTATCGAATAGTCTCGTGACAGATTCATAATGCTGCCTTGCAAGCACCTCCGTCGGAGCCATCATAGCGCCCTGATAACCATTCAGAGCAGTATTCAGAAGCGCCAGCACGGCGACGATGGTCTTACCGGAACCTACGTCGCCCTGCACCAGTCTGGACATGGCGGTCTCTCCCCCCATATCTTCTGCAATTTCCGTCCATACCTTCTGCTGGGCAGCCGTCAATCGAAACGGAAGCCCCTTTAAAAACGCCTCCGTCTCCGGCTTCATCCCAATCACATATTCATTGGCAAGCTTCTCGTTCTTATCCTTCAATCTGCGGATGGAAAGGATAAACGCAAGAAATTCTTCAAACACCAGACGATCTCTGGCCTGATAGAATACCTCCTTATCCTCGGGGAAATGGATTCCCCGTACGGCATAATTATATTCTGCCAGCCCGTACCGCATCCTGATATCTCCGGGAAGCGTCTCCGCGGCAAGGTCCATTCCGTCCAGCGCCTGACGCACCGCCTTCTTTACGGCGTTGTTGGTAAGCCCGGACGTCAGCCCGTAGAGCGGCTGTAAGGTATTAAGCCTGTCCTCGTATTTCCCGCAGGGATAGAAAATCTCCGGGTGCTCCATCACAAGCCCGTCCCGTCTCCGAACTACCCTCCCCCTGAGTGTAACTGCGCCGCCCTTGGCAAAGGTACTGCGAAGGAAAGGCATCCGAAACCAGATTACCTTAAGCGTCCCCGTCAGGTCTTTGACGTACATTGTCGTCACCTGCATCTTTGCGCTTCCTGAAATCCGGATGCTCCCGTAGATCGCCCCGCTGACCGTCTGCATTCTGCCCTCCTCCGCCTCGCTGATCGGCACAGGAGCTTCGTAGACGTCGTACCCTCTGGGATAATACCGTATCAGGTCGCCGACCGTGCTGACGCCGACCTTTTCGAATAGTTTCTGCGTCTTATCCCCGATTCCTTTCAATTCTTTGATGCTCGTCTTATCTATCATGATTACCTCAACTTAATCTCCTCATTCATCATTCCTGAAGAAAAACAGAAACGCCAGATCCTGCATGGATACCTGCAGAAATCTGGCTCAGTCATTCATCTATTCCATAAATACCTTACGGGCGAAGTCCGTCCGCAAAAAGCATGAACCCACCATGCCCTTAGATTACCCTACTCTACCGCAAGCACGTAATAATAGATCGGCTGCCCGCCGTAATGGGCGTCCACATCGACATCCGGATAAATCCCTTCAATCTCCGCAATGAACCGATTAGCATCCTCTTCCTTTACTTCCTCGCCGTAATACAGGCTGATCAGCTCGGAATCTTCATCCACAAGCTGTGAAAGCAGTTCTTTTGTAGTCTCCTCCACGCTTCTTCCGACCGCCAGAATACCGGCGTCCCCGATTCCCATGATATCGCTCTCATGGATCTCCTTGTCGTCGATATGGGTATCCCTGACCGCATAGGTTACCTGCCCTGACTTCACGTTCCTGATTCCCTCCAGCATCGCTTCTTCATTCTCCTTCACACCGGCATCCGGCATAAAGTTAATGACTGCCGTAATTCCCTGGGGAACCGTCTTCGTCGGAAGCACCACGACCTCCTTGTCCTCCACCAGGTCTTTCGCCTGATTAGCGGCAAGCACAATATTCTTATTATTCGGAAGTATGAACACACAGTCCGAATTCACCTGATCGATGGCGTTGAGCATATCCTCCGTACTGGGATTCATAGTCTGCCCGCCCTCAATAATGTAGTCGACGCCAAGCTCCCTAAAGATGTCGTTGAGTCCTTCCCCGATGGAAACCGCAATAAACCCTATAGGCTTTCTGGGTTCGTCCGATTTCTTGTCAGGAGTCTTCTTCGCGGCTTCTTCCTCCGCCGTCCGGCCGGCCGCAAGCTTCTGGGCGTCCTTAATCAGCTTCTCCTGATGTTCTTCACGCATATTGTCTATCTTCATCCGCGATAGCTGCCCGTAAGTCAAAGCCCTCTGGATGGCAAGCCCGGGATCGTTGGTATGCACATGTACCTTAACAACATCCTCATCCGCCACGCAGACAATCGAATCCCCGATGGAGGAAAGATACCCCTTAAAATCTCTCTCCTGCTCGTCTGAAAATTCCTTCTCTGTCAAAATGATGAACTCCGTACAATATCCAAACTTAATATCAGCCGTCTCCTGAGCGCTGACCTTCGGTGCCTGAGCGCCGACACTCGGCGTAATGGCGCTGTAATCCACTTCTTTTCCAAGAAACGCGTCATAAGCGCCCTTGACAACTTCTAAAAGCCCTTGCCCGCCGGAGTCCACGACTCCCGCCTCCTTCAGTACCGGAAGCATATCCGGCGTCTTCTTCAATACCTCCTCGGCATATTCGATCACAGCCGGAAGAAATACTTCCAAATCGTCGGTCTCCTCCGCCATCTGGGCCGCCTTATCGGCAATGCCGCTTGCGACCGTAAGAATCGTGCCTTCCTTAGGCTTCATAACCGCCTTATACGCCGTATCCCTGGCCCTTGCACACGCCGCCGCAAGTCCCTGTACATCAATCTGCTTCTCCTCCCGGATCGACTTGGTGAACCCTCTGAGAAGCTGTGAAAGAATTACGCCCGAATTCCCCCTCGCGCCGCGCAGGGAACCGGATGAAACCGCCTTCGCCAGATCCTTCATATCCGGATCCTTAAGAGCCGTCACTTCCTTTGCCGCCGCCATGATGGTGAGAGACATATTCGTCCCCGTGTCGCCGTCCGGTACAGGAAATACATTCAGTTCATTGATATACTCTTTCTTTGCTTCAATATTCTGTGCACCTGCCAAAAACATCTTTGCAAGCATATCCACATTTATAGTTTTCGTAGCCACTTCTCATGCTCCTCCTTAACTAATCGATGACTCTTACGCCTTCAATATAGATATTGATCTTATCTACCGGCATTCCTGAAAATCTCTCTACTTTATACTTCACATTGCTGATCAGGTTATCCGTAACGGCCGAAATACTTACGCCATATGCAACAACAATATGGAAGTCAATACTGATATGATTCTCATCTGATATCGCCACTTTGATCCCTTTGGTCAGGCTCTCCCGCCTAAGCAAATGTACCAGCCCGTCCTTCACATTCACCGCAGCCATTCCCACTATCCCGAAACACTCGACAGCTACCGTCCCGGCATACTTCGCAATCACCTCCGGATCGATCGTAACAATCCCAAGATCCGTACTCATACATCCCTTCATACCTGAATACCTCCTATCATTCTATGGGTTTCCCTATCCTGCTATTATACCCTGTTTTACCATATATTACAATAAAAACTCAGATTCCGAAACGAAATCTGAGTTTTAAATTAGGAACCGTATGAAAAAAACTGTACACTTCCTCACACTATGCACGCTCAACTTTTCCTGACTTCAAGCAAGAAGTACAAACATACATCTTCTTTGTCGCACCGTTCTCTGTCTTAACGCGAACTGATTTTACATTGGATTTCCACATCTTCGGTGTCTTTCTATGAGAGTGACTTACATTATTTCCAAAGTGAGCACCCTTTTCACAAATAGCACATTTAGCCATGACTGCACCTCCTAACATCCATATATAGTCTGTCCTACAGACTCACAACACTAGTATCTTACCAGATGTTGGGCGGAAATGCAAGTACTATTTAATATTTTTCAATATATTTGTGTAACAGTCAGCCTGACGGCTTCCCTGTTACATCTTTGTTGCAGACAAGACCCCTTCTATATACTCCACAGCCCTTCTTACGCTTCCTTCTTCAAACGGAACCGACAGCCCCGCATGTTTCAGGGTCTCCAGATAACTCATGCTGCCCCCGCATTTGCACAGCTTCATGTAATCCTCCCACGTCTTCTCATGGTCGTTTATATTCTTCGCCGCCAATTCCATAGCCCCCATCGTCGTGAGGACATAATTGATATAATAGAACGGGTACAGGTAGATATGCAGCTTATGATACCAGAACCCGCCGCGGTCAAAGAAATCGTCCGCATCATACCTGCGCCACGGCATGTAGACCTCTTCTAACTTCTTCCACTCCAGCGTACGCTCCTTCGGCGTAAGCTGCGGGTTCTCGTAGCAAATATGCTGGAATTCATCCACGGCAGTCCCGAAAGGCACCAGCATCAGCGCCTCCTGAAGATGGGCGAACCGGTACTTATCCGCCTGATCTTCGAAAAACATCTCCGCATACTTATAGGCGAACTGTTCCATACCCATGGAATGGATCTCCGCAATATCCATCGTTGAAAAATAATAGCCGGACAGCGGCTGCTCCCTCATAGCCATATACCCGGCAAAGGCATGCCCCAGCTCATGGGTAAGGACCTGCATATCGAAGATCGTATGGTTCAAACATGCAAACACAAAGGGCGCTTGATAATCTGCCAGAATCGTCATGTATCCGGTGGACGCCTTCCCCGGCCTGTTCTTTAAATCCATCAGCTCATGTCCGATCATAAAGTCAATAAACTCGCCTGTCTCCGGGCTGATATCGTGATACATCTTCTGTGCCTGGGAAATCATAAAATCTTCGTCCCCCGCCGGAACCGCATTCCCGTCCGGGAATACACGTTTCTCGTCATAAGCCATCAGGGTATCGACTCCCAGACGCTCTCTCTGCATCTCATAAAGCTTCGAGCATAACGGCACCGCATACTCCCTTACCTGCCTGCGGAATTCCTCCACTTCCTTCTGCCCGTAATCCGTACGACTCTGCTGCATATAGCCTACCGGGATAAAATTCTCGTATCCAAGGTTCTTTGCCATCTGCGTGCGGACTGAAATCAGCTCGTCCCAAATCTCCTCCAATCGTTCCTCATGGCTATGATAGAACGCCGAGTATTCCTTATAAGCCGAGGCACGCACCTGCCTGTCCTCATGCTCGAAGAACTTCTGAAGCCCGTACAGGTTCCTCTTCTCTCCCATGAACGGTATCTCCGCCGAGGCCATGATCTTCTCATACTCGCTTGTAAGAAGGGATTCCTTCTGCATCAGCGGGATATTTTCCTCACAGAAAATCTTCTTGTCAAGTTCTATGGACACGAACATCTGATTCCCGAATTCCTTCTCAATCTCCGCCCTGAACTTGGATTCCATGAACGACTCCTTAAGCGCAAGAAGCCCCGGCATCACTTCCGGCATCTTCCCTTTCAGGTATGCGTCTTCTTTTTCATAGAATTCATCCCGCGTATTGAGCGTATGCCTGATCGACACGATCGTTGCCGCCGTCCCCATATGCTTCGAGAACTCTTCCATCTCCATGAGGCATGACCTCACTTCCTCATAAGACTCCGCCTTACGTACCCGGGACGTCAGTTCTTCTGCCTTCTCCCCGATCTTCTCAAAGTCCGGCCTTACATAGTCCATCTGGGGAAATGTAAATGTTTTCTCTCCCATCATTTTCTTCCTCCTTACTTTTCTGCCCTCAGTATCTTTTCTGTCTTCCCTTTGATCCTCTGGAGCGCGTTGTCGATCGTCTTCGGGCTCTTGTCCAACAGGCGGGCGATCGTCTTATAATCCGTCCCCAGAAGATGCAGGTACAGCACCCGGTTCTCAAGGGCGCTTAAGCTCTCTTCCAGCTTCATCTCCAAAAGCCGCGCATACTCCTGGCTGACCAGCAGTTCTTCCGGATTGCTCTCCTGCCCCGCCGCCATCGTCTCAATCAGGGAACCTTGCTCTTCGCTCGTCTCATAGAGAGATATGTAGGAATTTAAGGGGCTGTGTTTCTTCCGTTTCGACGCCTCGATTGCCGAATACATCTGCCTAGTAATGCACAGCTTCGCGAAACTGTAAAAAGAAGTCTCCTGCTCCCCGTTGTAATCCTGAACCGCCTTAAACAAGCCGATCATACCTTCCTGAATCAGGTCGTCATTCTCCCCGCCAAGCAGGTACATGGCGTTCGCCTCCTTGCGCACTAGATTCTTATATTTCTCCATGATATAGTCGATGATGTTCCTGTCACCCTTGCGCAGCTTTCCGATTAGCTGCTCGTCCGTCATCTGCTCATAGTTCGCCATACGTATCTCCGCTGTTCACTGCCAAAGCCTCTGGCGCACCACTTCGTACGCCAGTACGCCCGCCGCCACGGACGCATTCAGGGAATCAATATCCCCCTTCATCGGGATTCCGGCTATGAGGTCGCAGCTCTCCTTAACAAGCCTTCCTACGCCTTCCCCCTCGCTTCCGATAACCAGACCGATAGGGCCTTTCAGGTTCAGGCGGTACATCTGCTCTCCGCCCATATCCGCGCACACAAACCACAGTCCTTGTTTTTTAAGCTCCTCCATAGTCTTTGTCAGGTTCGTGACTTTCGCCACCGGAGTATAGTTCAGCGCCCCCGCCGAAGTCTTCGCCACAGTCGCCGTAAGGCCGACGGCACGCCTTTTAGGGATAATCACGCCGTGGGCGCCCGCGAGGTTTGCGGTACGGATAATCGCTCCCAGATTATGGGGATCCTCAATATTATCCAGCAAAATCAGGAAGGGGTCTTCCCCCTTCTCTCTGGCAAGGGCCAGCATGTCCTCCACCTCAGCATAGGCATAAGCCGCCGTATATGCGATTACGCCCTGATGCTTTCCGGTCTCGGAAATCTGATTCAGGCGTTCCTTAGAGACAAACCGGATCAAGGTATCCTGTTTTTTGGCCTCTCTTAAAATAGTCTTCACAGGACCGTCCTGACATCCGTCCAACACCAGAAGTTTATCAACCGTCTTTCCTGACCGGAATGTTTCCAAGACTGCGTTGCGCCCCTCGGTCAGGTTCTCGTTATATCTCTCCTGCTTTCTTACGTTCTCCCTGTCTGTCCCGGGATTTCTCTCATTATCTTTTCTCATATTCCCTTCGGTAAACCTCTCTGTCATTTTGTTAGAACTGCCGTTCCTTCCCCCTCTTCCAGCGCATCCAGACCTGCCTTTATCAATTCCAGCATCCGCTTCCATTCCTTTTTCAGGTACAGATACCCTACCAGCGCCTCGAACCCTGTCGCCTTGTGATAATCGGATACGGACTGGTTCTTTGCAGGCGACATACTCTTTGCATTCCGCCCCCGCTTATACACCGCATGTTCTTCCTCTGACAGCAGTCCGTTCAAAGCCGTTATCATACGCGCCTGGGCGGAAGCCTGCACCATGGAGCTGGTCCTTTTATGCATCTTCTGTACCTGCCTGTTTCCCTCATTCACCACCAGGGAACGGATAATCAGGTCATAAACCGCATCTCCGATATACGCTAAGGCAAGAGGCGAATATTCCTTAATATCCACCTCTCTCATCCGGAATAATTCCTGCATATACTGCCCCTCGGAAATCCCTTCGGCATTCCGCCCTATGCCCGTTTCCATTGCACACCTTCCCTCGTGTCCTTGAGGATGATCCCCTTTTCCAGAAGCTCGCCGCGGATCGCGTCCGCCCTCGCAAAATCCTTCGCCTTGCGCGCCGCCTGCCGTTCCTCAATCAGCTTCTCAATCTCCGCATCCAGTATCTCTTCTTTCCGGTCGACAATCAGCCCCAGAACATCCGTTAGGCGTATCAGGCGTTCCAGAAGTTTCTGCAGGTATTCCTTCGAGCTGCCCGGACCCGCCGTCGTATTGCCGTATTTCACCAGTTCAAACACAGAAGCCACGGCGTCCGCCGTATTAAAGTCGTCCTCCATGGCTCTCTCAAAGTCTTCCACAAAGGCATCCGTCTTCTTATAAGCCTCTATCTCTTCCTGCGTCATCCCTTCCGTCTTAGCGTTTTCCATTAAGAACTTGATGTTATCGGCCGCATTGACGATACGCTCCAATCCGCTCTTAGAAGCCTCCATCAGTTCCGCGCTGAAATTCAGCGGGCTTCTGTAATGGGCGCTCAGCATGAAGAAACGTAAGATCTGGAGGTCATACTGCGCGCTGATCTCACGGACCGTCCGGAAATTCCCAAGGGACTTGCTCATCTTCCGGTTGTCTATATTGAGAAATGCATTGTGCATCCAGTATTTCGCAAACTCCCTGCCGTTCGCCGCCTCGCTCTGGGCGATCTCGTTTTCATGATGGGGGAATACCAGATCCTCGCCTCCTGCGTGGATGTCGATCTGCTCTCCCAGATACTTCTTGGACATCTCGGAACACTCGATATGCCAGCCCGGGCGTCCGTGGCTCCACGGCGACTCCCAGGACGGCTCTCCCTCCTTCTTCGGCTTCCACAGCACGAAATCCAGCGGATCCTCCTTTTCGTCCTCCCCCGTCACCAACAGGGAACGTTCTCCGGAGCGCAGGTCGTCTAAATTCTTGTGGGATAATTTCCCGTAATCCTTAAACTGTCTGGTTCGGAAATAGACCGTACCGTTCTTCTCGTAAGCATACCCCTTTTCAATCAGCGTACGGATCATCTCTATCATCCCGCCGATCTCGTTTGTGGCAAGAGGATGGGTGGTGGCAGGTTTCACATTCATCCCTTCCATATCCCGCTTACATTCCTCGATATAACGCTTGGAAATCTCCTCCGCCGTCACGCCCTCTTCGGCGGCTCTTTTGATAATCTTGTCGTCCACGTCCGTAAAGTTCGACACGTAGTTTACGTCGTAACCCTTATACTCAAAATACCTTCTTACGGTGTCAAAGATAATCATAGGCCTTGCATTTCCGATATGGATGAAATTATAAACGGTGGGCCCGCAGACATACATCCTTACCTTACCTTCCTCAAGGGGGACAAATTCTTCTTTTTTCTTAGATAATGTGTTGTACAGTTTCATAATCTACGCTTTCTCCTTTTCTTTGTTCTCGTCCAGTACGTCGATCTCCCGGGTCCTCATGCATCTCATGCGCTTCTCCATCTGCACGAGCCGCTTATGGAGCCTGATATTATCCGCCTGCAGTTCCCGGATATCGTTGCTGATCGGATCGGGCAAATGTACCTGATCCATGTCCATACGCGGGATCTTCTGGTCTCCCATCTTCACGATGCGCCCCGGCACCCCGACCACGGTACAATTAGGCGGAACCTCCTTAAGCACGACGCTCCCCGCCCCGATCTTGGAATTCTCCCCGATTTTAAAAGACCCCAGAACCTTTGCCCCCGCGCTCACCATTACATTGTCGCCAAGGGTAGGATGACGTTTTCCTTTTTCCTTTCCCGTACCGCCAAGGGTTACTCCCTGATACAGCGTTACATTGTCTCCCAGCTCCGCCGTCTCGCCAATGATCACGCCGCTTCCATGGTCGATGAACAGCCCCTTTCCGATGGTCGCTCCGGGATGGATCTCGATTCCCGTCTTCCTGACCGTCCTCTGGGAAATCCAGCGCGCAAGGAAGTAATGTTTCTTCAGGTACAATCTATGAGCCAGACGGTAATGCAGGATCGCTTTGAAACTCGGATACAAGAACACCTCCAGATTCGACTTGATCGCCGGATCCCGTTCCCGCACCACCTGGATCTCCCGCCTGATATATGCCAGTATTCCCATTTAGACCCGTCACTCCTTCCCTAATACAGCCATTCCATATATTTCCATTTCCTACACGGCTAAGCGGCGCATGAGCCGTCTTTGTTATATCCCGGAAACAAAAAACTCCGCCTCTCAATCAGCATCAAGAGACGAAGCATCACTCCGCGGTTCCACTCTTGTAGAGGACTTCTGACTATTGCCCTCCACTCCCATACACGTAACGTGTGTAATCCCGTATCCGGCTACCTAAAATCCCTTTCGCCGGACCGACTCCCGGACGCACTTCACAGGCCATCCACCATGAGCTGCTTTCAGCCGGCGGCAGCTTCTCTCTGTCGGTATCATAACCTGTTACTTTTTCCGTTCCTTGTCTTTGCCATGTACGTTATATCATATGCGAAAAAGGAAGATTTGTCAATCGCAATCCGCGTTAAAATACGGCGCTTGCCGTCGTTCCCTCTTCCGAGGAAGACCGATAGACGAGCCTCCAACCATGGGCACGGGCGATCTCCCGGCACACCTGAATCCCATACCCGTGCCTTCCCACGCGGCTGCCGGTGATCTCCTGTCCCTTATTGACGGCCTTCACATCCTTCTCATCCATTGTCTCCCCGTCGTTCCAGATCCGGATTCCCTGCGCGTTTGCCGTAACCTTCACATGCCGTCCTGCGCTGAGTCCGTTCGCAGTCAGGTTCTCCAACATGCACAGGAGCAGAGTCTTATCCCCCTCGACCGATTCTATTTGGCAGTCCGTCTCGATCCCCGGATACTTCTCTTCCAGAGTTTTAAGGAGCGCCCCCAGTGAGACGCGTTCCATCCGAATCGACCCATCCCGCACATTTCCCATGATCAGCAACTTCTCCATCACCTCCTGCAGATTCTTTGCGCTCTCTACGATCTGTCCCGCGGCATAGAACCGGTCTTCCTCCGACAGATTGCCCATCATAATATATTCCGCGTATCCGCGGATACCCGTAAGAGGCGTGCGCAGCTCATGGGCGATCTGGTTCACAGGCCGGTTGATCCTTTGCATCGTATAATAGAGGAACATACCGATTACGGCAGAAAATAAAAGTCCCGTCCCGCAAAAAATCAAGATCCGTCTCTCCCTTGCCCGGGACAATTCCGCCATGCTCTCAGCGTAATCCACCCTCACCCCATAGCCGTTCAGGGTACGCTCTTCCCTTATGACCAGATATTTTTCCCCTTGCCGCTTATAGACGCCCACCGGATCCTCCGCCCGGATCTCTTCCGGAAAATGATCCGCAACGGCATATCCGTCGATCTTAATCCTGATAAAAATTCCCTCCTTGGCATACTGCGAAGCTACGTAGGACAGCTTCATAGATATCCGGCTGATTTCTTCCTCCCTAAGCCCATCAACCAGATAGCAGATATTCTTCTCGCTGTTCCTCGCATGCCCGACCCACTGCTCCATCTCATTTTTCGAAATATAGCCGTCCAGAAGCAAAAGACCCCCATGGAAGACTGTCAGGAACAACAGGTAGCTCGCCAGAAAATTCTTCTTCCATAACTGCATCTCATACCTCCAGCCGATATCCATACTTGAAAATCGTCCTAATCTCTTTCTCCAGCCCCAGCTTCTGCCTGAGCCGCCGGATATGGACGTCCACCGTGCGGCCGTCTCCATAGAAATCCATGCCCCACGCCAGGTCAAGCAGACGTTCTCTGGAAAGCGCAATATTCTTATTCAGTAACAGAACCTTCAAAAGTTCATACTCTCTGTTCGTTAGTTCCACCAAATCATTGCCCTTCTTCACCGCGCCGCCCGCAAGATCCACCTCCACGTCGCGGAAGCAAAATACGCTCTGCTCCTTATGGAACCGGCGCAGCGCTACCTGAATCCTCGCCAGCAATTCCTCCATGGCAAATGGTTTTACAATATAATCCTCCGCACCGCCCCGAAGTCCCTTCACCCTGTCAGAGATCTCGTCCCTCGCCGTCACGCAGATTACCGGGACGCCGGCGAATTCCCTCGAGATCTGTTGCAGCAATTGGAACCCGTCCATATCCGGCAGTCCGATATCCAGCAGGACCAAGTCGATCCGGTTCCGTTCAAGCGCCGAAAGGGCCTCCCGGCCTGTAAAAACCGGAAAACCCTGATGCCCTGTCATGGCAAGCGTCCTATAGACAAGATCGCTGATTCTTCTGTCATCCTCAATAATCAATATATCCGCCATAAACCTTACTCCTTCGGATGGTCGGAAGTTTCATAGGCTGCCTCTCCAATCTGTATCAACTGCTCCGCCGTCAGGTCCGAAACCACGGACTTATCCGGATCGATCCCGAACTCGGCGCATTGGTCCCTGATTACCGCCTCGCCGCCGCTGAAAGCATAGATATTACAGATATATCCCTGCAGCGTGGATATCCCGTCGTCTTCTACCGACAATCCCCCGTCAAGCAACGGACGGCTACCCATCTCTTTCAAGAGCCACAAAGCTTCTTCGTAGTTACGCATCTCACGGGTCACTTCCCCGAGAAGAACCGTGTCATAATCAAGATTATATTCTCCGCACACTTTTCTCGCTATCTCCTCATCCAAGACCTCGTCCTTGTACAGGCGGTTCTCCCACGGTTCGCTTTGGACGCTCTCCATAATCCCGTCCGTTTCCTCATCCTGCGGCCCATGTTCCTCATCCTGCTGCAGCTCATTTCCCGCAGCTTCCGCCACCATCTTTTCCGTATAACTTCCGGACCATTGGATTCCAATCCCAAGCCCCGCAGCCATGCATACCGCCATACCGCCCGCAGCCAATAATACTCCGTACTTTTTCCATGATGTCTTCATAATCTTTGCTCCTTTCCCTTACGCATACCTTATCGGGCGACGCCTCCCGTATGTGTATGCTTTTGAAAAATTTTTATTGTACAGGTTCATCTTAAGCCACGGTTGTTACGGATTTGTTACAGAGAAAAAATATTACTCACATCTGCCGCGCCCCACACTTTAAAACCTCACTTCCACCTTGAACAGGTCCGCCTCCGTCTCAATCTTAAACTTCCCTTTCTGCAGTTCCACGAAACTCTTCACAATCGCAAGCCCAAGCCCCGATCCCTCCGTATTCCTTGAAGTATCCCCGCGCACGAACCGCTCCGTTATCTCCTCCGTGTTAAAATTAAGCTCCGCCGCCGAAACATTCTTCATCCTGATAACAGTTTCATTATCCTCTCTGGTAATTTCAATATAGGCCCGCGTATGAGGCATAGCATATTTAATAATATTGACCAAGAGATTCTCGAATACCCTGTATGTCTTCTGGCTGTCAAGATGCGCTACCACCTTCTCTTCCGGATAACTGCACCGGAAATCCAGATCCGCCTGTGCGATCTTATCCTCCAGTTCAAGCTTCACCTGCTTAAACAGGTTCACCACATCCACATCCACCATATTCAGCGTTACATTCTTACTGCTGGCCTTGCTGACCTCGAACAGATCCTCGATCAGAACCTTGAGGCGCAGGGATTTGCGTTCAAGCACCGCAATATAACCCCTGCGCTTCTCCTCGTCCTTCTCATCCTTCAGCAGGTTCACATACGTAATAATCGCCGTCAGCGGCGTCTTCAGATCATGGGAGACATTGGTGATCAGTTCCGTCTTCATGCGCTGGCTCTTAACCTCCTCGTCCACAGCCTTCTTAAACCCTGCCTGAATCTTCTGAAGCTCCTGCTTGAACGGACTGAAAAGCCCCAGATCCTCCGTAATCTCAACGTCCAGATTCCCCTGCGCAATCTCGCCGGTAGCCTTAAACAAAACCCTGTATTTGTCCTGCAGCTCAATAAAATATTTCCGCAGCAGACAGAACAGCATTACCGAATAGGCTCCCAGCATGACCAGCCTTCCGTACCACATGGAAGTGATTAACGCCAATATGATAAAATTAACCGCCGTAATCTTGAAGATCGTAGAATTATTCTTCTCGCTCAGATCGATCCGATCTATAAAACAGTAACATTGATGAACCCATCCCTTTATCTTTCCCTTAACTAATCCCCATACTCTCCGGATATGCTTCCAATACCGGACGCACAATGTCCGTTCTTTTAAATATGTTGAAACTCCCAATGTATACACCTGCCTTATGCACGTTGCCGCCCAGAATGTAAGGGCAAATATAACGGTCCATATAAGGAAATCCGTAAAGTCGGAAGTCCCCATTCCCCTGTTCACAATCCACCACAGATTATTGTCAAGAATCCCCAGCACAAGTAAAAATACAATCAATACAACCTCAAAAGGGGTCCGCAGAATTATCAGATCCTCCTGACGCCATACAGGAAGCGCCGGGAGCAGCCATGCAAGCGCCGCTACCACCAGTACCATGATAGCCAGAAAAGATACCATAGAATCTGTCGTATAATATCCGGCATAGCCGTAACTATCCAAATACGCGCGCAGATTCTCCTCCGTCATCGCAAAGACATATGTCCTGTTCTTCGGCTTCTTCAGATTAATCGTCTCCCACTCCTCTGTCTCCGCATTATAGCTTTCGATTCCCCAGTCCGAAATATCATACTCATTGATAACTTCCCGGAAAGCGACGCTCTGCTCCGCCTTATACTCCCCTTCCTTGATCCGTACGTCAATGCCGCCGTATTCATCATAGGTAATCACCAGCCCAAACGCAAAGGATGAAAGATTACTCTCCGACACGGCCTGTTCGGAGTCGGCCGTACTCTTCGCGACGTCCTTCCCGTCTTCATCCTTCACACGGTAGTCCAGAAAAGGGTAAATCCTCTCATAAGCAGAAAACTTGCCGCCGTTCTCCCGCAGAATTTCCTTAACCTCGTCCGTGTTTTTATCTTCTCCGTTCTCCTGATTGTATAGAATGTATCCCGCATCCAAGAATGTCCTTAAGAAATCCTCTGACACGATCTCGGCCCGCTCCGCGTCCTCCTCCACCGTCTCCGAACTGACATACCAGTTCCAGTACTGGTTTATCATACATAATGACGGTATCACAACAGACATAATAACCAAAATGACCGTAAGCTTACGGCTGTTTTTCAATTTTGTACCCAACGCCCCACACCACCTTTAAATATTTTGGATCTTTCGGATTAATTTCAATCTTCTCACGGATATTCCTCACATGAACCATAATAGTATCCGTATTGACCGCCCGTTCATTCCAAACCCTCTCATAGATCTCCTCCGCCGAGAACACCCTGCCCGGGTTCTTCATCAGCAGCAGAAGGATCTTATATTCAATCGGGGTCAGTTTCACAGGCTCCCCGTCGACGAACGCCTCCACAGAGTCCTCATTGATTTCCAGTCCCCCGATTGCATGGACGTTCTCCCCCTTATCCCTGCCTCCCAGCTTCTCTAAAAACTTCCGGTATCTGCGCATCTGGGAATTCACCCGGGCCAGCAGTTCCATCGGGGTAAACGGTTTGGTCACATAGTCGTCCGCCCCCATATTGAGCCCTAAGATCTTATCTACCTCCTCGGATTTTGCCGACAGGAAGATGACCGGGAAGTCGTGTTTCTCCCTGAGCTTAATCGTCATCTGGATCCCGTCCATCCTCGGCATCATTACGTCTACGATTGCCAGATGAATCTCCTCCCGCTCAATAACCTCAAGCCCCTCGATCCCGTCCGCCGCCTGGAATACCTCGTATCCCTGACTCCTTAAGTAGATCTCTACGCCCTCGCGTATCTCTTTGTCGTCCTCTACAATTAACACATGGTTGATCTGCTTACTCTCCATTGCTGTCCGATTCCTTTCTATGCCTTAAATAATTATGTACGCCTTATGTTCACATCATCTGCCTCTGCCCTGCGATCCCCGTCGATATCTCTTCAAGGATGGTTCCGCGTTGTGTCAGCAGATTATCTCTTGACATTATACTACAATTCTTTTCATCTTGGTATAGGCGAATCCGCGGCGGATACTGGCACGCCGCCACGCCGTAATTGTCGAACCTCACCGTTATCTTTGAAAACGGGAGCGGTATATGGCAGTGATCCCACTGCCCGGACAGGGAAACCGCCCTCGAATAGGACACCGTAACCCCCACCAGGTCTATCCCGCTCTTCTCCGACAGAAAATACGTCAGTTTCTTCGGAATATGCCTCGGGCCGAACGGGCCGTCCATTGCAAGCGCAACGCTTCGCTTCTTATCCTTCAAAGAATCCAGAATCTCTTTAAGCGTACCGGCATTCAGGAATCCATACCCAATTCCGACGGCGTCGCCTCCGCACCGTTTTAAAAGATAACGGAAATACTGCCCCTGTTCGTCCGGCGTGACCAGAACCGACATATCCCCATCCCCCGAAAGCACCCGAAGCGCCAGATTCATGGCAAAACTGTCCTCATGCCAGAATCCCACCACATTATGGCCGGTATAACATTCCGGCTGCCGCACCTCAATCCGTACCGTCTTTTCCAATAATTTCAAATATCCGTAAGAAAGCCTCTGCCAAATCTTCATTCTCCTTGTCCTTTCTTCCATCGCTCATCCCTCCGAATCTATTAAAAATATCAATCATCTACGCGAACACCTTCCAGACCGCATCTCCCATAAAGTACCCTGCCCCGATAAAAACAGTGTTCCAAATCAGGACTCCTAAAGCGGAGCTGATCGTATATCTGCCGAACTCCATCGAGATCATCCCCGCCGGAATCGAGATCAGCGTCCGCATCATCGGCACTAGCTTCCCGATAAATACCGCCAAAGCCCCTCTTTTCTGCAGGGCTTCCAGATTCTTCTCGATCAACCCTTTCTGCTTAGGGAACTTCTTAATATAAAACCGGAAAAAAGCGTCGCCTCCAAGCCGTCCGAGGAAATACAGGATCCAGCTTCCCAGCAGCCCCGCCGCCACCGATATGAGCATGACCGCCGGAAAACTGATCGCGCCTTTCGACGCCCAGATCCCCGCCAACGGCATGATCACTCCCGCCGGAAATCCGGGAAGATTCATATATTCCAATAAAACAATCACGAATACGAATATAGCCCCATATTGGGTAAAATACTGTGTAAGCGCCTGAACTGACATCACCGTCTCCTCCTTTGTTTCTTAAGTACCCTCTTGATGTTATACATCATACCCAAAAAATCTTAAGATGGATGATATGAAAATCTAAAGATATTCTAAAGATATCATGAAGGGATACCATGGAAATAAAAAAGTATTTCCATGGTATCCCTCAGATAAGAAACGAATCTATAATTCACACAGTTTCATTTAAATAAATTCCGGACAGAGGAATCAATTTCTCAAACTCTCCCTTCATCCTGCCGGACATAAAGACGCCCTCCTCCGAACAGGCCTCGTCCACAGTCTTTGCACCGAAAATCAGACTTGCAAGCGCCGCTATGCTAATCGTGCCTTCGGAGTTCTCCCTCTTCCCGTCCATCAGCATTACGCCGGAAAATTCCGTCCCGGTCAGAGTTAAGCACCGGTTATTCTCCTCCACCAGAGGATCCGTTACACAGAAACACACGCCTGCAAGCGACCTAAGCCTAAGCGACATCAGCATCCGCCGGACGTCAATGATCCTGACCATGATCTTCCCGCCTTCTCCGTCCTCTCCCGGAAAATATCCCCGGCAGTCCACAATCTTTCCGTCCCGGCGGTAGATCTTAAGCTTCCCCCCGTCGCTTTCGTATTCCTTCATAAGCCTCCTGTAATAAGCCTCGTCCCGGACAGTAAAGACCTGATACCGCTCGGCCAGACACCGGTTGGCCGCCTCTGCAAGCCTGCCTGAATCCGTCTCGTTTGCATCCGTAATCACAATCCCCGGTATCTCCTCATCCTCCTTCCGGTAGAACTTCCCGGCCTGCTCATACACAGTCCTGAAATCAAAAGGCAGGTAGATACTCTCCGAAGCCGGCATAAGGAACGTGAACGACTCCCCCGCCTGATACATATCCCTAATAGCCCTCTTCAAAAGAGACGCCATATATCCACGTTTACGGAACTCCTTTTTGGTAGCCACCGCAACGATATAATCCGCATCCTTAACGCTTCCGTTCACACACAGGCGGTACGGATTCAGATGGACCATGGAACAGATCCCACCCTCTTCTTCCACCGCATAAATCTGGTTATCTTTGGTCTTCTCCGTATAGTAATAATCCACGAAAGAAGGGCTGTCCTCTGAAAATACCTCCTCATACAGCCGCCTGCTGTCCTGATGCTCCGATACTTTTAGTTTTCTGATCTCCATTGTCTTCCTACGCTCCCGTATGCGGGCATCCTTTGCATCCCGCGCATCTTTCTTCCTCCGGTCCCACCCTGTAACTGCAGTTCTCGATCCGATCCAGACAAACGGCTGCCTGCGCCGAAATCCCCTCGCCGCTTCCCGTAAATCCCAGACCTTCCTCCGTCGTCGCCTTGATATTCACCTGACTTGCCTCCAGATGCAGCGTATCGGCTATATTTGACCGCATCTGCTCAATATAGGGCGCCATCTTCGGTCTCTGGGCAATGATCGTCGCGTCAATATTCCCGATCACATACAGTTCTTTCTCTATAAGCTCTCCCACCCGGGAAAGCAGCCGCATACTGGAAATCCCTTTATACTCCGGATCCGTATCCGGGAAATGTCTCCCTATATCCCCAAGGGCGGCCGCCCCCAGCAGCGCGTCCATAACCGCATGCAGCAATACGTCCGCATCCGAGTGTCCCAAAAGCCCCTTCTCATACGGTATCTTCACACCGCCCAGTATCAAATCCCTGCCGTCAACCAGACGGTGGACGTCATATCCCATTCCAACTCTCATCATTCATTCCCCTTTCTGTCAATATCTTTTTCTTCCTTACCTTCGTCCTTTGGCTCTTCCCAAAGCTCTTCATAGTCGCGCCTGATATATCTTCTCAACGCCAGAAAACACCACGCGCCGCCCACCGCCATAAATAGTACGCCGAACAACAGGTATACCAGATAATTTTCAGGTTTCTCTGCAATCACGTCCCTTGCAAGCCCGAAACCCACATATGCCAGATATCCTCCCGCAATGATCCTTATTGTCAGCCTTCCTTTGGTCATAGATTTTATTTCCTCCTTTATCCTGCGGTTCCCCTCAACCCCATTCTATGTACTTTCTTCTAGTCTACATGATTCTTTCCAATATTTCAAATATTATTACAATTTCGATTAATTCGAATATTATTATTTACTTTTTCGAAATCAAATGTTATACTTTTAAAGATCATACTTACAAAAAGTGAGGAGGTGAAATAATGAGTCTAACTTTTGGCGAAAAAATCAAAGATGCCAGAAAATCAAAAAATCTCACGCAGAAACAGCTTGCCGAAAAAATCGGCGCAAAACACAATTCCGTCAGTGATTGGGAGAATGATAAGAACAGGCCTGACGCCGCTACCATAGAAATACTCTGCAGGGTGCTCGACATCACGCCTAATTATCTCTTGGATACCTCTCCCGGCGAATACACGCCTGCGGAAAAGACGATCATCGAAAAATATCGTTTTATTTCCGAATATTCCCCCGAGGGTACGGCAACCGTAGGCTATATACTGGACCGGGAATACCAGATTGCCAAAGACAGGAAACAGCAGGCAGTCCTTATGCCTTCCCTGCCTAAGGAAGATATCGCCGCAATTGAACGCGCCATGAAAAAAATTGACATCAAAAAGGCAAGGTAACATATATCATTTCATACAGACGGAGCTATTATGCGTTTTTTCAAAAGAGAAAAGATATCAAACGAAGAGCGCAGATATATTAGATTTGCGGCTTACGACGCTCTGCTGGAATTTAATGAACACAGCCTTCCCGTCTTTTCCGACGATTTCTGCCGGATCGTGAATTCGTCGATTTTTATATTTCCGATGCAGTTTATCGCAAGAAAAGAAGGGCTTTCGGAAAATTATTTTTCCAACGTAGGAAGCGGCATGGCAATGTATGTTGATACTACCGGACACTATATCGTCCTGTACGACGAAGAACTCCCTTTGTCCGACATACGATGGACGATTGCCAGACTCGTCTATCTGATCAAGTCCGGCAGGCTTGAGGAGAACCCTAATGTGTTCCATTTCTCAGATGATTGCGCCGATTCGGACAAATGCGACGAGTTCGCATATCATTTTACCTGTCCGGATCCCATTCTCAATGAATGTAATATCAGCAGCGCGTCCGATATCATCAAATACTGTGAGATTCCTTTTTCTTTTGCAAATGTAAAAAGCAGGTTACTGAAAACATCAAAGAATATTTCCTCGATACCTATTATCGAAAAAGCTTTGGAAAATAATTTCAGATCATACATAGACCAAAAAAACTTCTCAATGTAAGGTGCGAAAATATTTCCGGATGAGGAGGAAAAGAAAAAGGTAGAATTTATGTACAAAACGGCTGCCAAAAGACGGGACTTTACCCTCTCCTGACAGCCGCTTTTTTATGCCGGATCATTCATTTTGCAATAAAAAAGATCCGTTAAAACGGATCTTTTTAAGTAGCGGGAACTGGATTTGAACCAGCGACACCACGGGTATGAACCGTGTGCTCTAGCCAACTGAGCTATCCCGCCGGATGTGACTCGACTTTCATCGAATCACCTACAACATTCTCTGTTGTAATGGGACCTATAGGGCTCGAACCTATGACCCTCTGCTTGTAAGGCAGATGCTCTCCCAGCTGAGCTAAGATCCCTTTTCTTTACAAGTTGTTATCTCGAACCTGCTCCGCTATTATACTATTAAATCCCACCACTTGTCAACACATTTTTACAAATTTTTCAATTTTTTTTATCCGCGTATTTTCGTACCGTTTCCGTCCCTCTTCGCCATCTTAAGCCGGCTGAGTGAAACCTCTCTCTCTCCCACTAAAACTCTGGTTTCCGCCCCTTCCGCAAGAAGGTATGCCTCCTCCACCTGGTCATTCTTCCGCAGCTTAATCCCACGGACTCCGATAGCGCCCTTCTTCTTCTCGGAAACTTCTTCCGCCTCGAATTTAAGGAAATATCCTTCCTTCGTCCGCAATACCACGTGCTGGTCGTCGCTGATGACTCCCACGGTAATCACCAAATCGTCATTCTGAAGCTTCGTCGCCGCAATCGTCCTCTTCGCCACCTGGAATTCATTGCCGTCCACTTTCTTGACCATTCCCTGTTGCGTGGCAAAGAAAAGCCTCGCATAGCGCATCTGCTCGGAATCGCACAGATACACGATCTCCTCCCGGGTGCTGTCATAATTACTTACGTTGTCGATGGGTATCCCCTTATCCCGGAACTTCCCGTAAGGCAGATCCAGAACCTTGATCTGGTGCATCTTCCCCGTATTGGTAAATACGCAGATCTTTCCCGTATTCATACAGGAGATAATGTACTTATTCTCGGCGTCCGCAGCCTCTTTGTTCCTTGCGTAAGTATTACTGTCTACCGTCTTGGCATAGCCGAAACGGTCCATCAGGAACACAACTTCCTGCTCTTCCACCTTCTTCTCCTCATAGACCGCCTCTTTGACATTCTCCACCACGGTACGGCGTTTCCGGCCGAATTCCGCCTTAAGCCTGTCCAGATCTTCGATAATGACCGCAGCCATAGAATCGTAATTATTCAGGATCTCCTCGTAACGGGCAATCTTCGCAAGGGTCTCGTCATGCTCCTTCATCAGCGCCTCGATCTCAAGGCCGATCAGCTTGTAAAGACGCATCTCAAGGATTGCCGTCGCCTGACGCTCCGTAAATCGCAGCATGGACGCCATCTTCTTTGAAATCTTTGTCTTGAACTTAATATTATCCGTCGCGCCGCTTATCAGACAAGCCTTTGCATCCTTCACGGACCGGCTTCCCCGGAGGATCTCTATAATCAGATCTATTACGTCGCATGCCTTAATAAGGCCTTCCTGAATCTCCTTCTTATCCTTCTCCTTATTCAGGAGGTTTTGGTACTTTCTGGTCGCCATCTCGAACTGAAAATCCACATGATGCTCGATGATCTTCTTAAGCCCCATAGTTTCCGGCCTTCCGCCTGCAACCGCAAGCATATTGACCCCAAAGGTATCCTCAAGGCGGGTCTTCTTATAGAGCATATTGGTAAGATTCTCAATATCCGCCCCCCGTTTCAGCTCGATTACAATGCGGATTCCTTCCTTGGAAGACTGATTCGAGATATCTACAATATCGCCGGTCTTTTTGGATTCTACCAAAGCGCAGACATCATTGAGAAACTTCCCGATCCCCGCGCCGATCATTGTATAGGGAATCTCAGTAATAACCAGACGGCTCTTGCCGCCCTTCATCTCCTCAATCTCGACCTTGCCCCGAATCTTGATCTTGCCGATCCCATTTTCATAAATATCCAAAAGATCGTCCTTATTCACAACAATACCGCCGGTAGGGAAATCCGGCCCTTTGATGTACTGCATCAATTGTTTCGTGCTGATGTCGTCGTTCTTCATATACGCTTTGACCCCATCGATCACTTCTCCCAGATTATGGGTGGGGATACTGGTCGCCATTCCCACCGCAATCCCCTCCGCGCCGTTCACAAGGAGGTTGGGAAGACGCACCGGAAGCACCTCCGGCTCCTTCTCCGTCTCGTCAAAATTCGGTACGAAGTCAACGATATCTTTGTCCAGATCCGCCAGATATGCCTCCTGGGTCACCTTGGCAAGGCGCGCCTCCGTGTAACGCATTGCCGCCGCGCCGTCCCCTTCGATGGATCCGAAATTCCCGTGTCCGTCAACCAGAATCATACCCTTCTTAAATTCCTGCGCCATGACCACAAGCGCCTCGTAGATGGAACTGTCGCCGTGGGGGTGGTATTTACCCATGGTATCTCCCACGATACGGGCGCATTTCCGGTAAGGCCGGTCATAGCGTATCCCTAACTCATGCATGTCGTAGAGCGTACGCCGCTGCACGGGCTTTAACCCGTCCCTGACATCAGGCAGGGCGCGGGCAACAATTACGCTCATGGCATAATCTATATATGATTTCTTCATCACATCCGAATACTCGGTCCTGATAATCTGTGAATCCTGCATCTTATTCTCCTCTATAGAAGCGCAGCCTGTAAAAAACGCTGCGCCTCAAATAATCTATATATCCAGCTCCGCCTCCGTCGCATTCTCATAAATAAACGACCGTCTGGGAGGCACTTCCGTCCCCATCAGCATCTCCGTCACCCCTGACGCCATTCTGGCATCTTCGATCTCTACCAGCTTTAAAATCCGCGTCTCGGGATTCAGCGTCGTCTCCCACAGTTGTTCTGCGTCCATCTCTCCCAGACCCTTGTACCGCTGTAAAGTAAACGGTCCCTCATGGGTCTTCCGGTATCTCTCCAACGCCTTATCGTCATAGAGGTATTCTTCCTCCCCCTTCTTCGGCATCGCCTTATAGAGAGGCGGCATGGCGATATAGACATGTCCCTCAAAAATCAGCTCCGGCATAAAACGGTAGAACAGCGTCAAAAGCAGCGTTGAGATATGCGCCCCGTCCACGTCCGCATCCGCCATGATGATGATCTTATCGTAACGCAGCTTGCTGATGTCGAAATCATTGCCATACCCTTCCGAAAAACCGCACCCAAACGCATTGATCATAGTCTTGATCTCAGCGTTGGCAAGCACCTTGTCAATACTGGCCTTCTCCACATTGAGAATCTTCCCCCGGATTGGAAGGATTGCCTGATACATACGGTCCCTCGCCGTCTTGGCAGAACCGCCGGCAGAATCTCCCTCCACGATAAAAATCTCGCATTTCTGCGCGTCCCGGCTCTCACAGTTTGCAAGTTTACCGTTGCTGTCAAAAGAATACTTCTGCTTGGTCAGAAGATTCGTCTTCGCCCGTTCCTCCGTCTTGCGGATCTTCGCCGCCTTCTCCGCACATCCGATCACCTTCTTTAGGTTCTCAAGGTTCCGGTCGAAATAGCGGTTGATCTCGTCATTGGTCACTTTGCTGCACGCCTTGGACGCGTCGGGGTTGTCCAGCTTCGTCTTAGTCTGTCCCTCGAATCTTGGATCCGGATGCTTGATGGAAACGATGGCCGTCATCCCGTTGCGGACATCGGCCCCCGTAAAATTGGAATCCTTCTCTTTCAGGATTCCCAGTTCCCTTGCATACTGGTTGATCACAGTCGTAAACGTGGTCTTGAATCCGGTCAGATGGGTTCCCCCCTCCGCGTTATAGATATTATTGCAGAAACCAAGAACATTCTCATGGAACTCATTCACATACTGGAACGCGGCCTCCACCTCGATTCCTTCAGCCTCTCCCTTAAAATACACGGGATCATGGACTGCCTCCTTCTTGGAATTCAAGTCCTTGATAAATCCTAGGATCCCGTCCGGCTCGTGGTAAACGATATGTTCCTCCTCGCTCCCCCGCTTGTCGTCAAATATGATGGTCAGCTCCGGATTCAGATACGCCGTTTCGTGCATACGGCTCTTTACCTCATCCGCGCGGAACCTTGTCTTCTCAAATATAGTATCATCCGGGAGGAAATTCACCTTCGTCCCGGTCTTTCTCGTCTTCCCGATCTTCGGCAGTAGTCCGTCTTCAAGCTCAATGACCGGCTTTCCTCTCTCGTAGCGGTCATGATGTACGTAACCCTCCCGGCTGATCTCCACGTCCATATAAACGGACAAGGCGTTCACCACGGAAGAACCGACGCCATGAAGTCCTCCGCTGGTCTTATAGGCCGTATCGTCAAACTTCCCGCCTGCATGAAGCGTCGTGTAGACCACCCGAGCCGCCGATACGCCCGTGGCATGCATTCCTACCGGCACGCCCCTTCCATTATCGCTGACCGTAGCCGAGCCGTCTTTTTGAAGCGTAACGCAAATCTCCGTACAGAATCCCGCCAAATGCTCATCCACAGCATTATCCACAATCTCATAGATCAGATGGTTCAGCCCCTTCGTAGACACGCTCCCTATATACATTCCCGGCCTTTTCCGTACCGCTTCCAGCCCTTCCAGTATGGCAATGCTATCTGCATCATATGTATTCTTTGCCATATTATTCAGATCCTTTCTTCGTAAATATTTCCATACCTTCCACATCTTAGCACAAACCATGGCATTGTTCAAATACATTTTACTTTGTAAGCACCGTATTCAGTACATCCGCCAGATACGTTACCGCATTGCGCATCTCATCCACCGTATTTGTCTGCGCCCCCGCCTCGATCAGAAGGGACTTCGGCTTGAAATGCATATTATAGCGATAACCTTTCAGATAAATGTGTCTGGTAAACCCGGGGTACTTCTCGATCGCGGCAAGCTGCATCTGCAGGGAAAACGCCAGATTATCCTGAATATACGGATTTGCGAGATAGCCGATATCGCCGTTTGCCTTTGTCCGGCTCATACCGTTAAAAAACATGATCTGGGCGGTCTGTTTTCCGTCGATCTCCGTCACCAGATGAGTCTGCTCCCCCACTCCGTCCCGGTGGAGGTCGATCACCACCTCGATGCTGGGATTCTCGTCAAGAATCTTTTGGATTTCCGGTTCCGCCAAGTCGTAAGCCATGCTTCTATCCAGCCTCCCGTCCACCATATCATAAACGCCTTTGTGATGAATGGTCTTAATTCCGTATTTATCGTTGAGCAGGTCGGTCAGCAAATTCCCCATACCCACAATCGTCGTGCTCTCGTCCCCCGGAACGGAGTCTATGAACGCCTCCTGAGAGTGGGTATGGTAGACCAGCACTTTGGGTTCTTTCCCGGACTTATCAATCTTCATATTCTTTTCCAGAAGGACCTGCGCGTTGAGTAATTCCGGATCCGCCATAGTGCTGGAATCAACGGTATAGAACGTACCTAAAAGATACTCATAATTCATCATTTTCTCCATAGAGGTATCAATCTGAGGCGCGGATGACTGAACCACCTCCGGCTCCTGCCCGTCCTTCTTCACCAGTTTTCCATTTTCATCCACCATGTTCTCGTCGTTTGCCTGATTTGCGAGAATCATCCGGTAAGTCTCCTGATCCTCCACGTCCGTATGGACGGACGATTTTCCCTCTATGTATACGCCCAGAGGAATCATCTCCATGGCCGTCTTAGAGATCCAGTCCGCCATGGAACCGTCGGTTCCGCTTTCTACATAGACGAATCCTGTCAGAAACGTCCTCTTAGCCTGTTCCATCAACAGCCTGTTTAGTTTTGTCCGGTCCGTCTGTCCGGAATTCGACGGCGGTGAAAAGTCCATGCAGGTATAGGCTGCCAGGATTCCCAGTATGACAACAATCAATATTTGGCTGATCCGCTTTCTTCGTTCCACATCATCACTCCATCTGCTATTAATGAAACCCATACACAGACAATCCGGGGCCGCCCTTCTCTGCAAAGGCCCCGGACTGCCGTCTGCACAGAGTATCAATTCCATAACACTATATGACACCCATTTCCTGATTATGTGCATGTCCTCTTGAAAATAGCATATTCAGCGCCTCGGAGATGGTATAGCTGATCCGCTTTACCGTCTCGTCGATGTCTTTGGGCGTCACGAACAGCCCGTTTAAGTGGGGGGAGATCAGCTCTTTTACCAGTTCGTATTTTTCCGCCGCATTATAACCCTGCATCACTACGCCCACTCCCCGCAGGGTCTCCGAACTCTCCAACGCCATGATCAGATTCTCCATAGTATCATTGACAATGGTTGCGGCGTCCACCACCGTCGGGACTCCGATTGCCAGAACAGGGATTCCCACCGTATCCTTGGTGATGGCGTTCCTGTGGTTCCCCACGCCGGAGCCGGGATTAATCCCCGTGTCCGTAATCTGTATAGTCCGGTTTAATCGTTTGGAGCTTCTTGCCGCCAGCGCGTCCACGGCGATCATCATATCCGGTTTCGTCTCCCGGACGATTCCCTTAATAATCTCGACAGTCTCCATACCGGTCTGCGCCATAACTCCGGGAACGATGGCGCTCACCAGACGGACATTATCCTCGCCCATAGCATATTTTCCATATTCCTTCACAATATGGCGGGTAATATTCAGGTTATCTACCACATAGGGACCCAATGCGTCCGGCGTCACCTTGCGGTTTCCGAGTCCCACCACAAGTATGGAAAAATCCTCCTTATCCTTCTTGATAAAGCGGGCAAGGAACTTCGCAAGCTCCTTGGAAATCTCGTCGTGGTAATCCTCGTCCGGAACAGCCATGTTCGGCGCTTCCATGGTAATATACGTACCCACCGGCTTACGCATCACCTTCGCGCCGTTCTCCGTCTCAATCTTAACGGTCGTCACCTTGATCTCCCGTTCCTCGTCATAGTCTTCTTTCAGGGATACGCCCTGAACCTCTACATTGTCCGATTCAAACCGCTCCTTATCCTCAAGAGCAAGATCCGTCCTGATGCTATACTTTTCAATCATCCCTTACATCCTCACTTTATTCTTAGTCTGTTTCTGGTTTATTGCTAGTTTTTACAATATTTTGAGAAATATGTATTGACAGAAACCATTCCTTGCCCTAAAATAAACTCGTATGTTTCGTTAGAACGTCCGTGTCCGGCTCTAACGAAGTCAATCATCGATAGGAATGAATCGAAATATAAGATATTGGAGGTGGACAAATTGGCTAATATCAAATCTGCAAAGAAGAGAATCTTAGTGAACGAAACAAAAGCTGCTAGAAATAAAGCAATCAAGTCTAAGGTAAAAACTTGCGTGAAGAAGGTTGAGACAGCCGTTGCGAACAAGGACGCACAGGCTGCGGCAGACGCGCTCAAGGTTGCGACTGTTGAGATCAACAAGGCAGGAAGCAAGGGCGTTTATCACAAGAATACTTGTTCAAGAAAGATTTCCCGTCTGGCAAAGGCCGTGAACGGAATCGCTTAATATAGCTGCTTGAGAACAATAGATGTGGATAATAAAAAAACAGCCATACCGTCAGTGGCTGTTTTTTCTTACGTTCTTCTCCTAATCCGCTAAGACCGTCAGCAATTCCTGATAACCCTTCGTCTTATTGCGGATATCTTCTTTGGTTACCCCGTAGTACGGATATACGTCTTTATAGATTGCCCTCAGTCTCTTCATCCCGCCCTTCTTTCCGCTGTATGAGCAGGAAATCATCCCCCATATTCTATCCATGGAAAATTCAATCCTCCCCGCCTTGGTATGTATTCTATAAAGATGAAAATCCACCGGGAACAGCTCGTTGGAAACCGCCTGCGCGGCCTCGATGCGTTTCTCTGCCCGCCGTATACATTCTTCAATGGAAGCACGGTCCCTTCCTCTTAGCTTCGGGAACTTTGACAGCTCTCCTAACAATTCCGGACGGTAATTCATAATCAAGGATTCTTTCTCGCATTTGTATTGTTCCTGATAATAACTACTCTCCTTCGGCAGCTCAACCGCGTTGTATACGTCTTTTAAATACGCCTCGACTTCTTCAAACGTATGGCTCTTTGGCCGGATCAGGGACGCGGCTCTCTTTTTCTTCCTAAGGTAACGCCTTTGCCGTATTTTTTCTATGAAACTTCGTCTTTCCGGCTTTCCTGCGATAAAAACGTTGGTAGGGCCGTCCGCGCCTCCTATAATGGAAACGGCTTCAGCCCTTTTTCTCTTTCTAAATCTCTTCACTATATATCCTTAATTCCTGGTTAAAATTTTTCTCTGTGAATCTTCTCCATCGGCAGCTCGTCCAATGAATAGGCGGCCGGATGATCCTTCGCTATTCCCAATGACAGAATGGCTTCCACGCCATACTTGTCCGGAATATCAAGCAAATCTCTGATGAAGTCTTCCGTCTTTCTTCCGTCCGAAGCCTCCCGAAGCCTTCCCTGAACCCAGCAGCTTCCCACTCCAAGGCAGTCCGCCATCAGATGCATATTCGTCATGGCGGCAGAACAGTCCTCCGTCCATACGTCGGTCTTCTCCGTATCGCCTACGACAACCACTGCGCAATCCGCATGCTCAATCATAGCGGCTCCGGCAGCACGGCTCTTCGTCAGCTTCGCCAGAACTTCCTTATCATGTACCACGATAAACTCCCACGGCTTTAGGTTCTTTCCGGATGCAGACAAAAGCCCCGCCTTTAAAATCTGCTCAAGCTTCTCCTCCGGCACCGCTTCTCCCGTATAAGTTCTTACGCTCCTGCGATTTCTCATAACTTCTAACAAATCCATTTTAAAACACCTCTTCTTAATTCTATATTCTTTCTCCTAGTATACACCAATCCGAATGTTAAATTCAACTCTTTCCTGCCCCATACTCGTATTAGTTAGCCTGCCGGTAATTAATACCCCCGCTCCTTTAACCCGTTCACCAGCCCTACATAAAACTCTCTGACGTCAAAATCCCGTATATTCTCCCTGTTCAAATCAATCATATCCCCGTGGGAGATCCCCCTCTTTCCCTTTGCCGTCAGAAACAGATAATCTTCTCCCCACGGAAAGGATCCCTCCGCCACCAATCCGTCATTGGGACCGTCAAAAAATTTGACAAGCTGGTGAGAGAAATTAAGGGGGAATCTTCCTCCCGACGCCACATTCAGTTTCGAACCGACACTCTGGTAATAAACCCCCGGCGCATCAGGCACGTTCCGGTTAAAGCTCTTACAGGCAGATGCCGTAAGGTCAGTAACCGCCGCAATGAAATCCGGATTCTCATCCCCTAATTTCCTAAGCGCAGCGTTATAACCGTCCGCCACCTTGTCCTTCGTCGCCTGCGGAATCTTTTCCAGAAGGTAATCGGCAAAAATGCATCCCCTGTGCGGTGTATTGATTGTCGTCAGGGACGCGACATATTCCGCCATTCCAAGAACGCTGACCGCATACCGCGAATCCAGCCCGCCCTTCGAATGTGCGATGATGTTTACCTTCCGGCTGCCGGTCTGCTCAATAATCTCTCTGATACGGCCGGCAAGCTCTCTGCCGCTGTCCGCAACGCAAGCCGCCGACTGATGATTGCCATAGAAAATCGACGCGCCGTGAGCCTCCAGCTCCTTAGGGATCCTGCCCCAATAGTTAAAATATTTAAAATCCCGGAAAAATACCCCGTGTACCATCAGAATCGGATACTTGGTCTGGCAAAGCCTCTCGTCTTTGCGCTCCTGCGCCTGCATAATCTTTACGCTCTCAAATTCCCATTCTTCCATCGCCATACGGATAATCTTTACCAACACGACAAGATGAACGACAGGGATCCATCCGCACAGAATCCCAATAGCCCTCCACTTCACTCCGATCTGGAAAGAGGTCAGGTATACACGGACGATACCGCACCAGAAAACGGACGACTCCGCGATTACCGCACAGGCAAGGTCTGCAAACCATACTGTCTTCGCCTCCGCAAAAGACACCGGAAGCATAATGATAAGCCCCGCCGCCGATACGGTGGCCGATATCAGAAAATAGATCAGCAGCTCGCACCCGTCCGCACAGATCCGAAGCCTCCTTTTAGGAAGCCTCCGATGTGAAAACGCCGGAACGATATTCAATATAATCACTCCCACTATAAAAAGGAGTACGAAAAAAATGCCCCCTTTTTCCGGAATAACCCCATAATGATACAGAAATGGAATATTAGCCCCAAGACATAGGAAAAATGCACAGCCTGCCCGCCGTATGTACTTCATCATCCTTCTTCCGAAACCTCCTCTTATGAGCCGTTGTCAGTCCACCATCCCCAGACGCGGATAATACTGAAATACCGCCTTCGCCAGAATCTTTTTCTTCTCCACATATTGATTCTCCCAGAATCTGGAATCATGAGAGTGATTCCGGTTATCCCCCATCACAAAATAAGAATCTTGAGGGACTTCATACGGCCCGAAACTTCCCTTAGGAACCTCTTTCAGGTAAATCTCCTCAAGCGGAAGATCGGCCCCGTTGATATAGACCTGCCCGTCTACAATCCGGACCGTCTCCCCCGGCAGCCCGATCACCCTCTTTATAAAAACCTGAGACTCGTCGTCCGGGAACCGGAATATAATGATGTCGTCCCTCTTTGGCTCCTGAAACAGATATGCCAGACGCGACCCGATAATCCGGTCCCCGGGAAGGATCGTATTCTCCATGGAACCGGACGGAATCGTTGCATTTACAATCAGAACCTTACTGCAGAACAACGCCAGCAGAACCGGTACCACGATCATGTTGAAACATTCCCTGACAATTTTTTTTACTTTATCACCTTTAATTTTAATATCCAAATACTCCGTCAATCGATTCATCATTCTCCACCCAGTCGCTCACAAGAACCATCCGGTATGTCTCTTTTGTGTCACGGATATATACCTTCTTAATCCCTGCATTGATAATCAGCCGTTTACACATGGAACAGCTATTAGAATTCTTGATATACTCCCCTGTATCCACCTCTATCCCGATCAGGTACAAAGAACTCCCGATCATCTTATCCCTCGACGCGCTGATAATGGCGTTGGCCTCGGCATGGACGCTCCGGCAGAGTTCATAGCGCTCTCCGCGCGGCACCTTCATCTTCTTGCGGATACACTCTCCAAGATCCGTACAGTTCTTCCGTCCGCGGGGCGCCCCCACATATCCCGTGGAAATAACCTCGTCATTTTTTACAATCACAGCTCCATAGTGCCTCCTAAGACAGGTACATCTCTGGGACACCATCTCTGCAAGATCCAGATAATAGTTTGTCTTATCTCTGCGTTCCATTTGTTCCTCCCGCTTTTTATGGTTTCTTTACCCATATTATCCTCTATCTTGCCCAAAATATCAACCTGTTTCTTCTTAAACCTCATTAAACTTAATAAATCAATTAATTCTCAATTTATCCGTTGCTAAAACACCGAAAAAAGTCTATACTATTTTTAAGTATTGCTGTCAGCACGTGAATTCAGCAATGTTTCAGGAGGTGTACCATGCATTTAATCAATGCTCAGATAACGAATTTTAAAGGAATTGAACAGCTGCGTCTGGAATTTAAACCAGGCTTCCATCTGATAAAGGGAACGGGCGGAACCGGAAAGACTTCTATTCTCAACGCTCTGGCCGCAGGCCTATCCGGAATCCTTTCGGGAATCGAAGAATTTTCCGCAACACATTTTAACAGAGACGAAATCCGCAAAGTATACGGAATATCCGGCGACGGCGCGCTTGACTGCAGCTACTTTGCACCGGTTGAGATTACTCTGGTCGCAAGCGTTGAAGGGATAAATATACCCGTCCGCTGGATTATGAGCCGAACCAGCATCCACGCCTCGAAAAGCTCAATCCAACCCAAAGATACCGCCGCCGTCTTAAGGCGTCTTGCAAAAAAAACAGAGCTGGATCTGCCGGTCATAAGTTTTTACGGCTCCGAAAGGGCCTGTTCACCGAGATTAGAAAAAATAGAAAATATTTTCCGCAAAAAATATTTAAGAACCGTAGGTTACACGGATACGCTGTCGGAATCGACAAACCTTCGTTTCTTGTTCAACTGGTGTTCGAAGATGGAGCAGACGGAGCAATACGGGGCGGTTATGGGTGCGGCAGCCGATTTTGCAGGCAGGATGAACGGCGGGAAATCCTGCAGATTCTTTTTTGACAAGAAACTGGATGAACTTATGTATCAGGACGATCAGGGAATCCTTCCCGTAGGGCATCTAAGCGCAGGTTTCCAGTCCTTGATCTGGATGATCTTTGATATTTCCTTCCGGATGGCTTTGCTGAATCCCCATAAGAAAGAGGAGATCCCAAAGTCAAGGGGGATTGTCCTGATTGACGAACTGGACATGCATCTGGATTCTAAGGGACAGGCCGCGGTGATTGACGCGCTGAGGGGTGTGTTTCCCAATGTGCAGTTTATTGCGGCTGCGTGTTCTGCAACAATAGCCGATTCTGCAAAGGAGGTTACGATCATCGACATTGAAAACGGGGAACCACAATATAGTTGCCGGAAGGAATCTTGACAAGATTATACGGTATCAGAGGGATGGTATATTTACCATTCCTCTGAATATGCTTCTCTTAATATTCCGGTTTTGCCGCAGATATTGAGCGGTTTATACTCAGATCACAGCAGCCATTCTTCAATCGTATCCAAAAGCGCGCTCTGGTAACTGATTGCATCCACATCCTCGGCAGCGATAATATCCCGGCTCCCCACTTTCGTTCCATTCAGGTAATATTTTGCTTCTCCTACCTTATCTCCCTTTTTGATCGGAGCCTGCAATTTCTTATCCACCGCCACTTTTCTTTCCATTCCTTTTAAATCGGCCCCCGTCGTATCGATATATGTAAACGCCTCTTCCTGCTCCGCCTTAACGGTCTTCTTTACCCCTCTCGCAAGCTTCACAGGCTTTACAGGACTTTCCTCCTCCTGATACTTATTGCATTTCCCAAATCCATAATTACAGAGAGTAATAGCGTCTCTTACACGGGCTTTGCTGTCTTCCGCCGCCATGATTACCGCGATTAATTCCGTATCGTCCTTTTTTGCCGTGGCAGATACGCAGAACTTCGCCTTGCTGGTGGAGCCGGTTTTAAGGCCGGTGGCATATTCATACTGCCGGATCAGTTTATTCGTGTTCGTCAGGCCGAACTCGGAGGAACCCTTTTTCGTCGTGTGGGTTATATTCTCCATCCAGATAGTGCAGTAATCGTGGATCTGGGGGTATGCCGTAATCAGCTCCCTTGACATCAGCGCAATATCCTTTGCCGTTGTCAGATGTCCCTCCGCATCCAGCCCGTTGCAGTTGATAAAATGCGTGTTCGTCATTCCAAGGCCTTCGGCTCTTTTGTTCATCTGCGCCACAAATTCCTCTTCATTGCCGCAGATGTGTTCTGCCATTGCCACACATGCGTCGTTTGCGCTTGCCACGGAAATGCATTTAATCATCGTATCCACCGTCTGCACCTCCCCCGGCTCTAAAAACACCTGCGACCCGCCCATAGACGCCGCATACTCCGAAGTCGTCACCGAATCCTCCAGCTTAATCTTCCCGTCCGCCAGCGCATCGAAAATCAGCAGAAGGGTCATAACCTTGGTCACGCTGGCCGGCGGCCGCTGCGTATCTCCGTCTTTCTCAAAAATCACCTGTCCTGTAGAAGATTCCATCAGAACCGCAGACGGCGCGCTGACTTCTACCTGCCCCTGCGCCCCCGAATTTTCAGACGCCTCCGCATCTTCCTTATCTTCATCCCTCTCCCCGGCATCTGCCTCCCCTTGGGCGGCTTCCCCTTCCTGTGCTTCACCCGTTTCCCCCGCATCCGTCTCCTCCTGCCCCTCAGTTTCTCCCTGTCCGACCGTTTCTTTTGTTTCCTTCTCCTTCTGATTCCCACCCTCGCTCCTCTGCGTTTCCTTTTTCTGCTCATCCGTATACAGAATAGGCTCCTTCACCTGCACCGCATATACGGGCTGTACGCACAGCAAAGCTCCAAGCAGCATTGCCACAATAGATTTCATACAACTGACTCCTCATAATTTCCTCTATTACTACTATTGTAATAGACACCCGCAGAAATTATGACAATCCATTCGCCTAATCGGAGGTATAACCTAAATATACCATAAATAACGGCAAAAACAGGGGATGGAGAGCTATAACCTCCCATCCCCTGTTTTCACTGCTGCTGTTCACTTCCACAAAATATCCCGTCGGAATCTACACCTCGGAAAATTGATCTTTCCCTACCATACAGAGCGGACAAACAAAATCCTCCGGCACGTCCTCCCACTTTGTACCCGGCGCGATATCTCCCTCCGGATAACCTGCTTCCTCGTCATACTCCCATCCGCATACGTCACATACATACTTCATAATCCTTTTCTCCTTTCAAAATCTATAAACACTCTCTGATGCGCCGCCGCATCAATATATCTGACTTTACACACACCGGCGCACCCAAGAGTATTCTTCCCTGCTACCCCCGAAGACTACTCCATCTCCAGCACATAATTCCTGGTCGTAACCCCGCTGGTCCGTCCTTTTCCATTTACAAGGATTGCCTTAAACAGCGTCTCGCCCTCCGGCATGTCGATCGGCCCCGTATACTTGCCGGACGCCGTGGAAGGTTCCTCCCCGTCCATCGTATAATAAGCCTCATACCCTTCCGGTACCTTAATCTCAATCTGCACCGCGGCGCTGTACTGGCCGGTAGACGGCGACACCGCCGGGGCGTCCACGATCGGCAGCTCCACCGTATAAGACTTCTTGACCGGAAGGCCCGGAACTCCTTTCTCGTCAACGGCAAGCGCAGAGATCTCGTTTACGCCTTCCCCAAGCTGAAGAGGTTCCGTGTATTTCTTGCTTCTAATAGTCGCCTCCGTCCCGTCGTCGGTGTAATAAATGGTATATCCCTCTTCCGTCGTCAAAGACAGCTCCTGAACGTCCTCGTAAACCTGACTGTCATCCAAGCTGAATCCGGGATCGGCAACAATGTAACCCGCCAGACGCTCCGCTACTTCTCCGTCTACCTCCTCAAGGAGCAGCGGAATCTTCTCCTTCTGGTCCGTGTCCATATAGAATTCCACATATGCCTGATAAATATCCGCATTTTGGGGCTGTTTCTTGACCGCTTCCAGAAAAATTGATTCTGCCCAGTCAAGATCCTTCTTTGCAATATATACTTTCGCCAATCCCTCATAAGCGTCTTTTTTCGTTTCGTCTTTACGAATCCCGCGTTCAAAATAAGCGATTGCCTGATTCAATTCCCCCGCTTTCAACGCCTTGTTTCCTCTGTTTACAATTCCCTGATAAGAATTCGTATACAGATAAAACGAACTCCCGCCAATTGCTGCAATAATAAGGAACAATACAAACAGACATCCCATTCTTTTGCGCCGCTTTGCTTTTTTGCGTTCCGCCTGTCTTCGCTTTCGGTCACGCTCCGACATATTCTCGGTTGCATATCCCCGACGCGGACCCGTGTTCCGACTCGCTCCTCTGACGTCCCGGCTAGTGCTTCGTCCGGCCCCGCCCATATCGCGGCCGGTACTTCGGCTCACCCTGCCTCCCGTATCCCGGCTCATTCCCCGGCCGGTATTCCGTCCGGCTCCGCCCATGTCACGGCTCGTACTCCGGCTTATTCCGCCTTGCATATCACGGCTCGTACTCCGGCCGGCTCCACCCATATCACGATTCGTACTCCGGCCGATTCCACCCATATCACGGCTCGTACTCCGGCCGATTCCGCCCATGTCGCGGCTCGTACTCCGGCCGGCTCCGCCCATATCACGATTCGTCCCGCGTCCCACATTCCGCCCGGTTCCGCTTCTTCTGGGATCCGTATCCCTTATAGAACCATAATCAATATAATCATCATAACCGTCTTCGCCGTTAATTGCACCCCTTATCTGCTCAGTAAGCATGTCGTCCAAAGGATTATAATCCGGAACAATGCGTACTTCCCTGCCGCATGATTCACAGTATAACATCCCTTCCGGTATCTCATATCCGCAATACTCGCATTTCATCTTAAGAGACCCCCCCTACTTACTGCCGTTCCCAAAACAGATTCCGGCAGGTTTTTCTTAAAACAATCCGGTGATCTTCCCATCGTCCGATACGTCAATCCCGTTGGCCGCCGGAACCTTCGGCAGACCCGGCATCGTCATGATCGCTCCCGTGAGCGCAACCACAAAGCCCGCTCCGGCACTGACATAGACTTCTCTGATATGAATGTCAAAATCTACGGGGCGGCCCAGCTTCTTCGCATCGTCCGACAGTGAATACTGGTTCTTCGCCATGCAGACCGGAAGGTTCCCGAAGCCCATAGACGCAATCTTCGCAAGCTGCCTCTTCGCCGCCGGTTCATAGACAACCCCCCGCGCGCCGTAAATCTCTCTCGCAATGGTTCCAATCTTATCCTCAAGGGACATCTCATCCGGATAAAGGGTATGGAAACGGCTCTCCTTGTTCTCAAGCGTGTCGAGAACCTTCTCGGCCAGAGCGATTCCGCCCTCGCCGCCTTTCTCCCATACCTCGGAGAGGGCGAACTCGCATCCCTTCTCCTCACAGAACCTGCGGATGTATTCATTCTCTGCTTCCGTATCCGTCACGAAGGAATTAAGGGTCACCACAACCGGAACGTCGTACTTCTTGATATTCTCGATGTGCTTCTCAAGATTCACGATTCCCCTGCGGAGCGCTTCCAAATCTTCCTTTCCCAGGTCCTCCTTTGCAACACCGCCGTTATACTTCAAAGCGCGGACGGTTGCAACCAAAACTACCACATCCGGTTGAAAGCCCGCCTTGCGGCACTTAATATCCAAGAATTTCTCCGCCCCGAGATCCGCGCCGAATCCTGCCTCCGTCACAGTGATATCGCTTAGCTTAAGCGCCATCCTTGTGGCTCTGACACTGTTGCATCCATGGGCGATATTGGCAAAGGGTCCTCCATGAACCAGCGCAGGCGTATGCTCCAGAGTCTGGATCAAATTGGGCTTAATCGCATCCTTGAGAAGAGCCGTCATAGCTCCCGTCGCCTGAAGCTCCTCTGCGGTTACAGGGTCGCCGTTAAAATTATATGCTACGATAATCTTCCCGAGACGTTTTTTCAGATCTTTAATATCTTCTGCAAGACAGAGGATTGCCATGATCTCAGACGCCACCGTGATTACAAAATGATCTTCCCTGACCATGCCGTCCATCTTGCTGCCCAGCCCGACAACAATATTGCGCAGGTTCCGGTCGTTCATATCAAGACAGCGTTTCCATACTACCTGCCTCGGATCAATCTGAAGCGCGTTGCCCTGCTGGATATGGTTGTCCAGCATCGCTGCCAGCAGGTTATTGGCCGACGTAATCGCATGGAAATCCCCGGTAAAATGAAGATTCAAATCCTCCATCGGCACCACCTGGGCATATCCGCCTCCGGCCGCGCCTCCCTTGATTCCGAAACAGGGGCCAAGAGAAGGCTCACGAAGGGCAATGATTGCCTTTTTGTTAAGTTTTGCCAGAGCCTGTCCCAATCCAACCGTCGTTGTGGTCTTCCCTTCCCCTGCCGGAGTAGGATTAATGGCCGTCACCAGAACCAGCTTCCCGTCCGGTCTGTCCTTGATCCTTTCCCATACCTCATCAGAAAGTTTCGCCTTGTACTTTCCGTAGAATTCAAGCTCTTCCTCCCCGATTCCTACGGCTTTCGCCACCTCCCTGATGTGCGCCATCTGTGCCTCCTGTGCAATCTGGATATCTGTTTTCATCGCATTCCCCATCCTTTCCTCTTTTTGTTGTTTATACTATGCTTCGCTGCCTGATACGGACTGGTTGAATTCCTCCAAAGCCATCAGAACCTTCCTGGGCTTCGTCCCTTCCTCCGGTCCTACGACCCCAGCCTCGGCAAGCTGGTCCATAATCCTTGCCGCCCTGTTAAATCCAATCTTAAACGCCCTCTGCAGCATCCCGATAGACGCTTTATCCTTATCGATGATGAGCCGCCCCGCCTCTACAAAATAAGCGTCGTGGGCATCCTCCTCCGGCGCGGCGCCCGAAGCCGGCAAAGCGCCGCCCGGGTTGGTGTTCACATGGTTCACCACTTCTTCATCGTATGTAACGGCTTCACTGTTCTCCTTCAAGAAATCCACGACATCCTGAACCTCTTTATCCGAGACGAACGCCCCCTGCACTCTGGCGGGTTTCAGATAACCTGCCGGATAGAAGAGCATATCTCCCTTCCCTAACAGCCTCTCCGCCCCGTTCATATCGATAATTGTCCGGGAATCTACTCCCTGCGACACGGAAAATGCAATCCGGGACGGCATATTCGCCTTGATAAGTCCTGTTATGACGTTGACCGACGGCCGTTGGGTAGCAATAACCAGATGAATCCCCGCCGCTCTCGCAAGCTGCGCCAGACGGCAGATGGCTCCCTCCACCTCTCCGGGAGCAGTCATCATCAAATCTGCCAGCTCGTCCACGATCACAATAATCTGCGGCAGCGGATCCTTAGGCGTACCGTCCGCCGACGGCATGGACACAATCTTTTCATTGTATCCCTTCATATCCCTGACGCCGTACTCCGCAAACGCCCGGTAACGCCTGTCCATCTCGGCAACCGCCCAATTAAGCGCCCCCGCCGCTTTCTTCGGATCTGTCACCACGGGTATCATAAGGTGCGGGATCCCGTTATAAACGCTTAACTCCACTACCTTCGGATCAATCATAATCAGCTTGACCTCATCCGGCCTAGCCTTATATAAGATACTCATAATCAGCGTATTGATGCACACGGACTTACCGGAACCGGTCTGGCCTGCAATGAGCACATGGGGCATCTTACCGATGTCCGACACCACGGCCTTACCGCCGATATCCTTACCCACGGCAAACGAAATCTTCGAGCCGCTTTCTTTAAATTCCGGCGATTCCAAAAGATCCCGGAACATAACGGGCGAATTCTCCTTGTTCGGTACTTCAATACCCACCGCCGCCTTTCCGGGGATGGGCGCTTCAATACGGATGTCCGGAGCGGCAAGATTCAGCTTAATATCATCCGAAAGCCCTACGATCTTGCTGACCTTGACCCCCATCTCCGGCTGCAGCTCATATCTGGTGACAGAAGGTCCGCAGCTTACGTTGGTGACGGTTACCTTCACGCCGAAATTCTGGAGAATCTGCTGCAGTTTCGCCGCCGTCTCACGGAGACTGGCATCGGACTCTCCTTTCTGCCTGACTCCCTTTTTGAGCAGCGAAACAGGCGGCATATGATATTCCTTCTTAGGTTTCTCGCTCTCGGAAGCAATGGCGGACGCCACCGCCGCCGTCTCGTCTGCGGCCTCCTCCTTTGCCCTGCTTCCCTTCTTCCGGATATTCCCGGAAACGAATTCAGGCTCCTGCTCTTTGAAGTCTAAAGATACCTCCGCCGGTTCCGCCGTCATTCCGTCTTCCATACCTTCCTGCGCATATCCGTCGCCGCCGCGGTTAATGACAAATTCCATCTCCTTCTCCGGCTCGATCTTTGTCTGCGCCGCCGGCGTCTTTGTCCCCGTATGCTCCGGTTCCGTCTGCGCTGCAAAAGACTCCTGCACATTAAGATCGTCTCTGGCAATCTCCGTATTAAAAGAAACTCCCTCCACATGCCGGTCGCTTCTCTTCCGAGGTTTCTTCGAAACCGCTCTCTTCGCTTCTTTCGGTTCGTCGTCCTTCATCATCCGGCGTTCTCTTACCAACTCACGCCGCCGCATGGCGTCCTGCTTCGCCCTGTCGTACACCTTCCCGCTATGGTTCCTAACCCCCTTAAGCGCAGACTTCCCCGTGATGATCACCAGACAGATGATCATCAGGATCACATCCACTACATAGGCGCCGGCAACTCCGATTGCAGGCGTTAAGATCCCCGACAGCAAGCTTCCCAAGAGCCCGCCCTTTTTATTGACCAGCTCCAGAAACATGCAGGCATTAGCCATAAGGCATAAGACCGCCCCCACCTTCACATAGGCGTTCGGGTTCCCTCTGTTCGATATAATAAACGTCACGGATCCAAACAGGACGAACGGGATCACATACGCTGTCCAACCGAAGATATCCGCCATTAACCCGGCAAGCATCTCCCCCACAAAGCCGCCGAACCCAAAATTGCTGATCATCAGCAGGATACTTACGGCAAGCGTCATCCATATGGTGATCTCCGTCCCCACGAAGCTTGTCTCCGCGTTCTTTTTTTTCGTCGCTTTTCTGCTCCCCTGTTTCTTTGCTTTAGCTGCCATCATACTCTCCCCCTTATTCTGGCAAAATAATGCAATAATAGTATATCATTTTTGAAAAGGGCTGTCATTACATATTTTCACTCTTTTTCCTGCGGCACTCGTCGATCATTTCGTGCAATTTATTCAATGCGTCGCTCATTCCTCCCACTTCGTCGATCAAACCTTCCCTGACAGCGTCCTTTCCCTCCAGCAGCGTTCCCACATCCTTAACCAACTCCCGCTGGTTCAGCATCAGTTCCTCAATGCGTTTCTGGGTCATATGGGAATGGTCCGCAAGAAACCTTGTGATCCTGTCCTGAGTCTTAATCATGTTGCGCAGGCTCTGGGTAATGCCGATAAACATTCCGTTAGAGCGCACAGGATGGATAATCATAGTCCCGCTTGGCACGATAAAGGAATATTTCGCCGATACCGCCAAAGGGCCTCCGATGGAATGGCTGCCGCCAAGCACCAGAGAAACCGTAGGCTTGCTTAGAGACGCAATCATCTCGGCAATCGAAAGCCCTGCCTCCACGTCTCCTCCCAGCGTATTCAGAAGGATCAAAAGCCCTTCGATCTCGTCGCTGTCCTCAACCTCCGCAAGCAGGGGAAGCAGATGCTCGTACTTCGTCGCCTTGGCGTTGCCGGAGACCGCCTCATGGCCCTCGATCTCTCCGATCACCGTCAACAGCTTGATCTTATGCCGGTTCTTGCTGCCTTCCAGATCCACGCTTCCCATTTCCTTGATCTCTTCCCTCTTCTGCTCTTCACGTACACCGTCTGACATAAAAAAACACCTCCATACATATTTTCTTCTCCTTCATTAGTATGGAAGTGTTTTATATATATTATACCTGTTCCAATGCCTGTGTAAGATCTGCTATGATATCGTCAATATGCTCAATCCCTACGCTGAACCGGATCAGATCCGGCTGAACGCCCGCCTCCATAAGCTCCTGATCGTTCATCTGGCGGTGCGTATGGCTTGCCGGGTGCAGCACGCAACTCCTCGCATCCGCAACATGGGTCACGATAGCAATCATCTTTAAGCCGTCCATCATCCGGACCGCAGCCTCCCTGCCGCCGCAAAGCCCAAAGGTAATCACACCGCAGGTTCCCTTCGGCATGTATTTCTGCGCAAGATCATAATACTTATCCCCCGGCAGAGACGGGCAGTTTACCCACGCAACCTTCTTGTGAGCCTTTAAAAACTCCGCCGCCTTCTTCGCATTGCAGCAGTGCCTCTCCATGCGCAGATGCAGCGTCTCAAGCCCCATATTCAGCAAAAATGAATTCTGAGGCGACTGGATCGACCCCAGATCCCGCATAAGCTGCGCCGTAGCCTTCGTAATATACGCGCCCTTGCCGAACCGTTCCGTATAGACAATTCCATGATATGTCTCGTCCGGCGTAGTAAGTCCCGGGAACTTATCCTTGTAAGCCTCCCAGTCAAAATTACCGCTGTCAACAATGGCTCCTCCCACACAGGTCGCATGGCCGTCCATGTATTTCGTAGTGGAATGGGTCACAATATCCGCGCCCCACTCAAAAGGCCTGCAGTTCACCGGCGTCGCAAAGGTATTGTCCACGATAAACGGAACCCCATGGGCATGAGCCGCCTTGGCAAATTTCTCAAAATCCAGAACCACCAGCGCCGGGTTCGCAATACTCTCCCCGAAAACAGCCTTGGTATTCTCCTTGAACGCCCCGTTCAATTCGTCCATTGAACAGTCCGGATCTACAAAAGTGGCCTCAACGCCCATCTTCCGGATCGTATGGGCGTACAGATTATAGGTTCCCCCATAAAGGGAAGAGGCGCACACCACATGATCGCCTTCCTGCGCGATGTTCATAATGGCATAGAAATTCGCAGCCTGCCCGGAAGAAGTCAGCATTGCCGCCGCGCCGCCCTCCAAATCGCAGATCTTCGCCGCCACGGCATCGTTTGTAGGATTTTGAAGACGCGTATAAAAATATCCCGATTCTTCCAAATCAAACAGACGCCCCATCTGCTCGCTGGATTCATACTTAAACGTAGTGCTCTGGTAGATCGGCACTACCCTTGGTTCTCCGTTTCCCGGCGTATATCCCGACTGGATACATTTGGTCTCTGTCTTAAAATTGCTCATAATGCCTTATCTCTCCTTTGTTCTTTAGGATATCTAGTTTAAATAATGGGACGGCGCAAATCTCTGTCTCAGACTGCCCACCATATCCGCATATAATTCCCTGCACTTTACATTCTCTTCATTCTCTGCGTATTCCACGCAAGGGCGCAGATAATCCCGGTAAATCTCCTGATAAATCTTATAAGGCTCTCTGTGCATCCCAATGGAAAGCACCAGAACCGGCGCGATCTCATAGTATTCTTCTACCATGGCGCGCCCCTCCTTCGACCGCATCAGATACTGATCCCGGTATCTTCTAAGGACGGTCAGCTCCTGACAGTCGTCCGGCTTTCCCTGACTTTCACACACGGCCGTCGTAATATAGCACAACCCTTTGTGAAATCCTCCGGCAATCTGATCATAATCCGACTTCTGAAGCCGAAGCCCGGTCACCTGTCCCTCGTTCCAGATCTCAACCATCCTCTTTGCAATCCGTTCATTCACCGGATCATGCTGATAGACCAGCATCGGCACCACATACACGGCCATCGTCATATTATAATCAATCCCGACGGCCTCCTTCTTTTTCTTCGGCACATCAAGGAACTTCCTTCTGGCATACATCGGAATAACCGAAGCCAGCTCCTCGACCGCAGCCTCAACCTCCTCGCCTTCCCCCTCGCACAGAGAAGGAAGCGACATCACCAATTCCCTATACTTCTCATAAGTATCCTTAAAAAACTGCTCGTAGGACTTCCTCTTAAAATACTTCATATCCCGAAGCATCTCGTCAAAAAACTCCTCCAGCTTCTTCCTTGTCTCCTCCATAAGATCCCTTCCGTCAAAACGCCTTACTTACTCGTCCCAGTTATGATATACGTCCTGCACGTCATCGTCGTCATCCAGCATATCCAGCGTCTTCTGGATACCGGCAATATCCTTCTCGTCCGTCAGTTCCACATAAGTCTGCGGAATCATCGTCACCTGTGCGGCAGCCATCAGGATTCCCGCCTCCTCGAGCGCCACTCTGACCGTGCTGAAATCATCCGGCGCTGTCAGGATCTCGAAGCTGTCCTCCTCCTCGATGAAATCCTCGGCTCCGGCGTCCAGCGCCGTCATCATCAATTCATCCGCGTCGCCCTCATACTCTTCCTTGTCCACCACAATCTGCCCCTTCTTGTCGAACATGAAGGAAACGCATCCCGGAGTCCCAACGTTGCCGTTTCCCTTGGTAAATGCATTCTTGACGTTAGAAGCGGTCCGGTTCTTATTGTCCGTCAGCGTCTCCACAATAATCGCCGTACCGTTAGGCCCATACCCCTCGTATGTAATATGCTCGTAATTCGCGGCATTGGCGTCGCTGTCCGCCCGCTTGATATTACGGTCAATGGTATCGTTGGGCATATTATTGGCTTTCGCCTTGGCAATCACATCCCTGAGACGGCTGTTGTTCGCCGGGTCAGCGCTTCCCCCCTCCTTTACCGCCACGGCAAGCTCCTTCCCGATCTTCGTGAAAATCTTCCCCTTAGCGGCGTCGTTCTTCTCTTTCTTATGTTTGATATTCGCAAATTTTGAATGTCCTGACATATCTCTTCCCTCTCTCTTCGTAATGTAAACTATTCTATCACTCTTCCCACCGTTTTTCAATCCTAACCCTCTGGATTGTATTATTATCCACCAAAAGGACGGTAAAACGGTATCCTCCGTAATCCACGACGCACTGCTCGTCCTCCCCCGGAATCCTGCCCAGATGCTGGATCAAAAACCCGTTCAGCGTCTCAAACTCCTCCTTCTCGAACACCACCGGAAGCATGTCTTCTATATCTTCCAGATCCACCATTCCGTTCACCAGCAGGCTCCCGTTCTGGAGCCTCCGGATACGCTCGTCCTCCTCGTCATGCTCGTCGAGGATATTTCCCACGATCTCCTCTAAAATATCCTCCATTGTCACAAGCCCCGAGGTCTGCCCGTATTCGTCCAGCACGATGCGGATATGGTTCTGATCCGCCTGCATTTCCTTAAACAGCGTATCAATACTCTTCGTCTCCGGGATAAACGCCGCAGACCTTATGTAACCCGTCAGGTCCTTAAGGGGGACCTTCCTGAGCTTCTGATCCAGATAGCAGGACATCGCCTCCCTCAAATGGATGATCCCTATGATCTCGTCAATATCCCCCCTGCAAATAGGAAATCTGGAAAAATTCTCTTCCAGCATAAATTTTAACGCATCCTCCAGCAACTCCCCGTCGTCGATGGCAACGATATGCTTCCGGTGCGTCATAATGTCCTTCGCGTCCTTATCCAAATAACGGATAATATTATGGATCAGCCCCGCCGCTTCCTTCTGCGCGGCATCATCCAGCTCTTCCTCACCTTTTAACAGATGTTTCATCCGTTGGAATAAACTGCCCTCTTCCATAATTGATGTCTCTTACTCCTTTTCTTTTTTTGAGCACATTATGTATGAAGCTCAAAACTGACCTTCAGAGCTTCATCTACTCTGTTCATGATCTCCTTATCCAGATGGCACACCAGGTCCCGAAGCCGCTGCTTGTCAATCGTTCTCACCTGCTCTAACAAAACGACGGAATTCTTGACAATCTGATACCGTCTTGCGTCAATCTCAACATGAGTCGGCAGCTTCGCCTTATTCATCCGCGACGTAATTGCGGCGCAGATCACAGTCGGGCTGTGTCTGTTTCCCACGTCGTTCTGTATAATCAGCACCGGCCTGATGCCTCCCTGCTCCGAGCCCACCACAGGGCTTAAATCTGCATAATAGATATCTCCACGTCTTACCTGCACACTTTCCACACTCCGATTTCTTAAAGATAAGATGAGTATTTCCATCTTTTATCGGATGTATTCTATCTTTTATGCAAAATAATCCATCTGTTCCACAACTTTCCCGTTACGCAGGAATTCCCTCGGAACCCGCTTGCCGAAATTGCAGATAAACTCATACCGCAATTTCTCCGCCAGACCGCTCAAGGTCTCCACGGTGAGAACCGCGCCGCCGTTTCGCCCTACCAGCGTCACCGGATCGCCGAAAGCCACCCCGTCGATGTCCGTCACATCCACCATGAACTGATCCATACAGACGCGGCCGAGGATCGGCGCCTCTTTGCCGTGAATCAGGACGTATCCCTTGTTGGACAGGCTTCTGGGATATCCGTCCCCATAACCCACAGGGATGGTGGCAATCCTCGTCCGTTTCGTCGTGACAAACGTCCCTCCATAGCTCACAGGCGTTCCCGCCTCCACCCATTTCACATGGACGACATGGCTTACAAGCTCCATCGCCGGACGCAGAGGAACCATCTCCTTATTCACCTCATCGGAAGGATACAGCCCATAGGTGGCGATCCCCGCCCGCACCATATCCAGATCCGCCTCGCGCAAATCGATGATCCCGGCGCTGTTGGCACAGTGATAATAGGAAGCCGTAACCCCAAGGTTCGAAAGCTTCTCCTTAATCCACAAGAATTCCGCAAGCTGTCTTCTGGCGTCCGTCTTGTCGGTCTCGTCTGCTCTGGCGAAATGGGTGTACATTCCCTCAATCACCATATTCGGCATCCGGCTGATTTCCTCTATCCTGCCGATACTCTCCTCCTTCGCAGGAAAACCAAGCCTCGACATGCCCGTATCAATTTTCAGATGGATGAACGCCTTTTTCTTCATCCTTGCGGCAAGGCCGGACACGCGTCTCGCCGTCTCGCTGTCATAAACAGTCATATGGATCTCGTTATCCAGCATTTCCTCCCACTGCTCCGGGAAAATGCATCCCATCACCAAGATCGGCTTATCAATCCCTCCTCTGCGCAGAATCATCCCCTCGTCGAGGGCCGCCACGGCATAGCCCCAGATATATTCCTTCTCGGACAGGAATCTTGCAACCTGCAGGGCGCCGTGCCCGTAACCGTCAGATTTGATGACTGAGAGGATCTTTACCCCGTCGTCCAGGTTTTGCCTCATCATCTCCATGTTGTATTCTATCGCATCAAGGTCAATCCTTGCACAAACTCTGCTATAATTCTTCATACTCTGCCTCCAGTCTCTTAAATGCCTCACTTAGATATAATAACAGATCCTGAGCCATTACGCTATAACTTCCTTTCGCCGCCTGTGCATAATCCCCAGCCTTTCCATGGAGATATGTGCCTAACACGGCGGAACCGTGGCAGTCCATGCCCTGTACCAAAAGTCCTGCTATGATCCCGGCAAGGACGTCCCCCGAACCTGCTTTCGCCATCGACGCATTGCCGGAGCGGTTGACATGCATCCTCCCGCACGGAGAGGAAACCACCGTGCGTGAATCCTTCAGGACGCAGGTACATTTCCGGCTGTCCGCATATTCCCTTAACAGATTCATCCTGTCCTCTTTCAGCTCCCCAACGCTTCGGCGAATCAGGCGGGACATCTCTTTCATATGGGGCGTCAGTATCGTCTTCCCGGCTTTGGCATCCTCCAAAATCCCCGGATATTCCTCATGCTCCGCCAGCAGATTCAGCCCATCCGCATCTATCAGGCATGGAACGCAGGATCTCTCTAACGTCGTTTGGAGCAGCCTGCCCGCCGTCTTCCCGGTTCCGATCCCCGAACCGATACAGACTGCATCCGCCCACTCTAAGAGATCAATAAGCTCTTCCTCCTGAAACTTTGTATAAGTTGAAATAACCGCCTCCGGAAGAAGCTGCTGCAAGATCACACGGTTCTCCTCCGGCGTATAGATCCGCACCAATCCTGCGCCGGACAGATACGCCGCCTTAGAGTTCAGATACGCCGCGCCGGACATCCCCTTGCTCCCGGCAATCACCAAAAGCCTCCCGTAAGTCCCTTTATTAGAATCCGCCTTACGCACAGGGAGCATCCGGCGGTAATCCTTCCCGCCGCAGACCCGGGCAATCCCCGGTTCCTCCCTAAGCTGCCCCGTATGAATCCCTATATCCGAGATAAAAACCTTTCCCGCATATTCCTGCCCCGGATATAATACAAGCCCCACTTTTTCCAACTGAAACGTCACGGTCATATCCGCCCGGAAAGCAATACCAAGCACGCTGCCCGTATCTGCCGAAATTCCTGACGGCAGGTCGACGGCAAACTTCACGCCGCCGGCCCTGTTCATCTGCTCCAAAATATCATGGTATCTCCCCTCGATCTTCCGGCAGAGCCCCGCTCCGAAAACTGCGTCTATGATGATACTATATTCACCGGCCTTAAATTCGTTGCATATCTCGCAGCCGATTTCTGAGAGCCTCTCCATCTGCAGCCTTGTCTCCTCGGTACGGCGGGAAGCATTGCCGACGAAACAGACATAAGGGTCGTATCCCTTCTTCCTCAGCAGCCGCGCTATGGCGAACCCGTCTCCTCCGTTATTCCCGGAGCCGCACACGATACAGGGGTTCGACAAGTCAATCCCCTCCTCCTCCATCACTCTGACACAGGACTGCGCCGCCCTCTCCATCAATTCCGCAGAAGGAATTCCCACCTCCTGAATAGTATACTGATCCGCCCTCTTCATCTGAGAGCCATTCACCAGATATCGCATATATTCCTCCTTCAATATCTTCATGCCTGCGTTTCCAAACGGCTCCCGCCCGTCCGGAGACGCGTCTTAGGTAAAATACTGCCGGGTAAAATCAACAGACTGTATGAAAAATACTTTTTGGCAAAAGTGATTTTCATACAGTCCTTAAGTAATTACTTTTTGTGTTCCTCGTTGAACCGGTTGATCTTATAGGACAACTGCATCAGGCTCTCCGACAGATGCACGTTCTCAACGATAACATGCTCCGGCAGGTTCAGATCCGTATGGGCAAAATTCCAGATTGCCCTCACGCCGTTTGCAACCAGAAGATCCGCCACCTCAACCGCCCTGTCCTTGGGGATGGTAAGCGCCGCAATCTCCACCTCGTTATCCTTTACAAACTCGCCCAGCTCCTCGATCATACGCACGGGAACTCCCCGTATCGTTATCCCCTGAAGCCTTGGGTTCACATCAAAAATCCCTTTCAAGATAAACCCCCGTTTCTCAAACGCCGCATAATTCGCCAACGCCTGTCCCAGATTACCGGCTCCGATAATGATCATACGGTGATCCTCCTCAAGCCCCAGAATCTTGCCGATCTCCGTATAAAGATACTTGACATTATATCCATATCCCTGCTGCCCAAACCCGCCAAAATTGTTAAGATCCTGACGAATCTGAGATGCAGTCACCTTCATCCGCCTGCTTAAGTCGTTGGACGAGATCCGCTCTACCCCGTGTTCCAACAGCTCGCCAAGATATCTGTAATATCTGGGCAGCCTCCGTATGACTGCCTGGGAAATCTCTCTTTCTTCCAATTTTTACTCACCTTCCATTTCCTTTCTAATACCCAATTATATAGAATTGTAAGTTTAAAGTCAAACTTTTAGTTGTATTTTGTATAATTTTCGTTATAATGAAGACGTATACCCAAGGGCAGAAACCGAAGAACAAGGAGGAACATCATGATACTTGCATGCCACGGAATCAGCAAATCCTTCGGTGAAAACGTAATCGTCACCGAAGGCTCTTTTCATATAGAAGACCACGAAAAAGCCGCCCTTGTTGGGCAAAACGGCGCGGGGAAGACCACCCTTTTCAAGATGATCGTAGGCGAACTTCCTTTTGACGGCGGAGAAGTCGTGCTGACCAAAGGGAAGACATTAGGCTATCTCGCCCAGCATCAGGACATGGTAAGCGGAAGCACCATATATGAGGAAGTAAAACTCGCCAAGGCAGACCTTATCGCCATGGAACAGAAGATCCGCTCCATTGAGCTGGAATTAAAATCTCTGGAAGGAGACGCCCTTGCAGTCCGTCTGGAGACTTACCACCGGCTGAGCGCCGCCTTCGAGCGTGAAAACGGATACGCTTATGAAAGCGAGATTACAGGCGTCTTAAAAGGTCTGGGCTTCTGCGAAGAAGATTTCTCTAAACCGGTAGCAACCCTCTCGGGGGGCCAGAAGACACGGGTTTCCCTTGGGAAGCTTCTGCTTACCAAGCCCGATATCCTGCTTCTCGACGAGCCAACCAACCACTTAGACTTAAATTCCATCGCATGGCTTGAGACTTATCTCCTGAATTACCCGGGAGCCGTACTGATCGTCTCCCACGACCGGTATTTCCTTGACCGCGTCGTCACGAAGATCATAGAGATTGAGTTTGGAAAACTCATGACCTACATGGGCAGCTACAGCGTCTACGCCGAGAAGAAACGCTCTCTCCGGGAAGCCAAACTCAAAGAATACTTAAACCAGCAGCAGGAAATCAAACACCACGAGGCCGTCATTGAAAAACTCCGCTCCTTTAACCGTGAGAAATCCATCAAGCGGGCGGAAAGCCGAGAAAAGATGCTTGAAAAAATCAAGCCTGTAGAAAAACCGATGGAGATGAATACCAGGATCCATTTAAATCTTGAACCGTCCCGTCAAAGCGGCAGCGACGTGCTTACCGTCGAATCCTTGGGCAAATCCTTTCCCAATCAGGTACTGTTTACAAACGTAAGCTTCGAGGTCAAGCGCGGGGAGCATATCGCAGTCATCGGGGACAACGGGACGGGGAAGACCACCCTCCTTAAGATCCTCAACCAGGTACTGCCTGCGGATACCGGATCGTTTACCCTAGGAACCAACGTGGAGATCGGCTACTACGATCAGGAGCACCATGTGCTCCACATGGACAAGACCATTTTCGACGAGATTTCCGACGACTACCCGGATCTTACCAACACAAAGATCCGCAATATGCTGGCGGCGTTCTTGTTCACAGGGGACGACGTATTCAAACGGATCGGGGACTTAAGCGGAGGAGAACGGGGACGCGTTTCTCTGGCGAAGTTAATGCTTTCAAGGGCGAATTTCCTCATACTGGACGAGCCTACCAACCACTTAGACATCACTTCCAAGGAGATTTTGGAAAAGGCGCTGAACGATTATACCGGAACCCTGCTCTATGTCTCCCATGACCGGTACTTTATCAACCAGACGGCGACGCGGATTCTGGATCTGGTGAACCATACCTTCGTCAACTACATCGGGAACTACGACTATTATCTGGAAAAGCGTGAAGAACTGACCGCCGTTTATGCCGGCAGTAAAGAGGATACCTCCCCGGACGCCCAATCCGTATCGGAGGCCAAACTAAGCTGGCAGGAACAGAAAGAGGCGCAGGCAAGGGAGCGCAAACGCCGGAATGACTTGAAAAAGACCGAAGAACGCATCACTGCTCTTGAAGAGCGCGACACAGAGATCGACGGCATGATGGCATTGGAGGAAGTGTTCACCAACTCCGTACGATGTCAGGAACTGGCCGACGAGAAGGCTGCGATTACGGCGGAATTAGAAGAATTATATGAACGTTGGGAAGAATTAGGGACGTAGCAGATACTGCCGCGTCCCTCTTTTGTGATTATATTAACTTTTCTGCGCCTTATCCTGACCCGCCTTCTTCCACGGGCGTTCTTTACCCAGCCATCCCTTTTCCTTCCAGTAGGCGACGTCCAAAAGATGCCTTCCGTTCTGCTGCATATGCCTCATAATATAGAACAATATCTTCGTCTTCAGCGCCGGGGTTACGGAAGCGGTATCTCTGGTCAGCTTGAGAGCAAGCCGGTCCACGTCATTGACGATCTTCTCCTTAACGGGCATCTGCACATCCTCCCACCGTATCGCCGCCACGGCAATTCCATATGTATAGATTCTAGCCACGCCCCAGAAGAACAGGCTGCTCTTTATATCTTTAAGCGTCGATCTCATGCCGCCGCCAGCCCCGGTGGTAATGCACACGGCCTGCTTGCTGAACATACACTCCTCGGGCCTATGCACCATAAAACGGTATGCGTAATGATCAAGCAGAGCTTTCAGCGCCCCTGTCACATGGAGTACATGGACCGGAGATGTGAACACAAGCAAATCCGCCTCGTCGATCATCCGGGTCACCCGCTTCATGTACATCAGATAATCCGGACACTTCTTCTCGCTCTCCATGATACAGGTCGCGCATCCCCGGCAGTATTCCGGCATATCCTTCGGAAGAAATAACTCAATGACCTGATCTTCTTCCCTCGCAATCTTATCAATCACCATCTTCCCGATATGATAGCTTGATCCGTGTCTCATGGTGCCGTTAATCATCAGTATCTTCATCTCGTTCTCCCTTCTCTTTGTATCTATGGAATATAAGCAATTATACCATTATCTGAAAAAAAATGGTATGGTTTTCACAGAGAAATTTGTATAGAAAAACGGAAAGTAAACTTGACATTACCATGCTGCGCATTTATACTGAATATATAGCAAATAAACTTTCCATTTCATTTTACCATTTACCCAAAAAGGAGGGATCTCAATGACCGTCAAAAAGAAAAAACAAATCAATATCCTCGTCGGGCTTCCCATGTACGCCGTCGCCGGTATGCTGAAAAACCTTCGCGTCTTTGACAGTCAGGCAGCCACAATATTCCTGTTTCTCATCCAATATGCAGGGGGATTTCTAGCATTAAAAGGAATCCACTACTTCGGAACCACCTACCAGTATGAGAAATACCCAAAAGAGAGCCGCCAGACCGTCATCGACCTGAACGACGAGCGCACCAAGATGATTCATGACTTAGCGAAAGCCCGGACATTCGACATTATGGTCTACGTGCTGATCTGCCTGCCCTTCCTTCTCATCGAAATAAAGGCAGGTCTGCCGGGAATCATCGGTTCCGCCGCAGCGTTACTGATATTGGGCGGCTCCTATGCATACTTTGCCGGAAAATATTCCAAAGAAATGTAAATTCTGTTTTCTTGTCATAATTCACGCCCGCCGTATGCCAAGCCGCTCCGTCCCCCGATACCCGAGAGATTATAATCTCTCGGCAATCGCCTTGATAAAATCCTCGCTGTTCAGTACCGTCGGATTCTCAATCGTCGTAATCAGCGCCAGGTCCTTCGTCATCTTCCCGCCTTCAATCGTATCCAGCGTCGCCTTCTCAAGCCTGTCCGCAAAATCCATCAATTCCTGATTCCCATCCAGCTCTCCGCGTTTCTTAAGCGCCCCGGTCCACGCAAATATGGTCGCAACAGAATTGGTAGACGTCTCCTCCCCTTCAAGGTGCTTATAATAATGCCGCTGCACCGTCCCGTGAGCCGCCTCATACTCATAATACCCGTCCGGAGACACCAGCACGGAGGTCATCATGGCAAGAGAACCAAAGGCGGACGAAACCATATCGCTCATCACATCCCCGTCATAATTCTTACACGCCCAGATATATCCGCCCTCAGACTTCATCACCCGCGCCACGGCGTCGTCGATCAGCGTATAGAAATAGGTGATACCTGCCTTATCAAATTTCTCCCTGTACTCCGCGTCAAAGATATCCTGGAAAATATCCTTAAACGTATGGTCGTACTTCTTAGAAATCGTATCCTTGGTCGCAAACCAGAGGTCCTGCTTAATATCCAGCGCATAGTTAAAACAGCTTCTCGCGAAACTCTCAATAGACTGGCTGACATTATGCATTCCCTGTACGATTCCCGCGCCGTCAAATTCATGCACCAGTTCTCTCGTCTCCCGGCCGTCCTTTGCCGTGTACACCAGTTCCACCTTACCTGCTCCCGGAATCTTCATCTCAGACCCTTTATACACATCCCCGTAGGCGTGCCGCGCAATCGTAATCGGCTTCTTCCAGTTCTTCACACAGGGTTCAATCCCCTTGACCACAATCGGCGCACGGAAGACCGTTCCGTCCAATATTGCACGGATCGTCCCGTTAGGGCTCTTCCACATTTCTTTCAGATCATATTCCGTCATACGCGCCGCGTTGGGCGTAATCGTCGCACACTTTACGGCAACCTTGTACTTCTTCGTCGCGTTTGCCGAGTCAACCGTCACCTGATCGTCCGTCTCGTTCCGGTGCTCAAGCCCCAGATCATAATACTCCGTATTCAGTTCAATAAACGGCTCTAACAGATGTTCTTTAATCATCTTCCACAAGATACGGGTCATTTCGTCGCCGTCCATCTCCACGATTGGTGTTGTCATTTTAATCTTCGCCATAATAAAATACCTCCTTCTCCATTAGATGCAAGTTCTTCATCACGTTCATGATATGCCGGTTCGCCAGCTTCTCCGCCAGTTCCCCGTCGCGCTTCTTGATTGCCTCCAGAATCTCCCTGTGTTCCTGTATGGATTTCTCCGCCCTGTTTTTCTCCCCCACGGACATTGCCCGCGCCATCTGCACATATTTATGAAAATCTGACAATACATGCTCCAAAATCCGGCTGTTCGAGGCCTCATACAAAATCTTATGGAACTTTCCGTCCAGCTCCGTCACCTGCTCCGCCTGCCCCTCGCTCTTCTTACGCAGATGAAACTCAGACAAAAGCAGCACTTCCTCCAGCTCTTCAATCTGTTTTCCTGTAATGTGCTCCGTCGCCCACCTTGCGCACATTCCTTCCAACATGGAGCGGATCTTATATATATCCACAACATCCTTGCGGGAAATCCCGGTCACATAAGCGCCCTTGTTGGGGATAATCTCCACCAATCCTTCCAGCTCCAACTGCCTAAGCGCCTCCCTCACCGGAGTCCTGCTGACCCCCAGTTCCTCCCCGATGGTAATCTCCCTCAGCTCGTCGCGTTCCTGATAGACCCCTGACAGGATGTCTTCCCGAAGCTTCCGAAACACCCTGCCCCTCAATGAACGGTCTTGATACTCTTCCATTTTCTCTTCCTTCTCTCTTATCTCTCCCAAACGGCATCGTCCGCCGCCCCTAACTGCCTCCTTGAATCCTCAATCACGCCAAGCAGCTCTTCATCGGTCAGAACCGTCACCCGTCCTTCTTCGTACTCCTTGTCTACCCAAGCCTTCACCATAGCGACCAGCTCCGTATTCTTATCCACCTGCTTTTCTTCCGGCAGATGGAAATATGTATTAATCCAATGGGCGATTCCCGCAAGCCCGGACGTATTGGACACGGCCACAAGGGGCGGGCGGTTCAGGAACTTATCCGTATCAAATACGTTATAAATCTCTTCATTCTTTAACAGGCCGTCCGCATGGATACCTGCCCGGGTAACGTTAAAGTTCCTCCCCACGAAAGGCGTCCTTGACGGCACACGGTATCCGATCTCATGCTCGTAATACTCCGCCATCTCCGTAATTACCGCGGTGTCCATGCCGTCTAACGTTCCCCGAATCTGGGCATACTCGAACACCATCGCCTCCAGCGGCGTATTGCCCGTACGCTCCCCAATCCCGAACAGCGAACAGTTCACCCCGCTTGCCCCATATAACCACGCCGTGGTCGAATTGCTGACCGCTTTATAAAAGTCATTATGGCCATGGAACTCAATTAACTCGCTCGGCACTCCCGCATGGACGCGGATTCCGTAGATAATTCCCGGAATAGACCTTGGTATCACCGCCCCCGGATAATTGACCCCGTATCCCATCGTATCGCATACACGAATCTTGACCGGAATCTGGTACTCCTCCATCAGCTTCATCAATTCCAGACAGAACGGGATCACGAAACCATAGATATCCGATCTGGTAATATCCTCCAAATGGCATCTGGGGCTTACCCCCGTCTCCATACACTCACGGACCACTGACAGATAATGCTCCATACATTCCCGTCTGGTCATCTTCAATTTATAAAAGATATGATAATCCGAACAACTGACCAGAATACCCGTCTCCTTCATCCCGATTTCCTTAACCAGCTCAAAATCCTTCTTGCTGGCGCGAATCCAACTGGTGATTTCCGGAAATTGATACCCTTTCTCCATACACTTATATACCGCGTCCCTGTCCTTCTTACTATATAGGAAAAATTCACACTGGCGGATCTTCCCGTTCGGGCCTCCCAATCTGTGGAAATACTCATAAAGCTTCACAATCTGCTCCGTGCTGTAAGGTGCCCTCGACTGCTGGCCGTCCCGGAACGTCGTATCCGTAATCCAGATTTCGTCCGGCATGCTGTGGGGCACGATACGGTCGTTGAACGCAATCTTGGGAATCTCGTCATAGCGGAACAGATTCCGGAATACATTGGGCTTCTGTACATCCACTAATGGATACATGTGTTCCTCCAATTGCAGTAGATTGCTGTGTTTGTCTAGGTATACTTTCCTGTTTTCCATAGATGTCATCTCCTTCGTGTCTTATCTTATCATTCAGCCTAATCTATTAACGTGTATAATTGTATACAATTATACATTTCTTGTCAAGAGAAATATTTCCAGATTTTCGATATATCAATATCGCAAAATACTGTATCTGCACCTGGATTGATGAAAGCAGAGGAACAATTCGGACCAAAGAAAAATATCATTCAAAGCTAACAAGAAAAAAAGAATATTCCTACAATTATGAACAAAAAAATCTATTCTAAATTTATGTGAACGAAATAACAGCAACCTCCTCATGGATCGCATAAATTCACATTTCTATATCAAAATAGCAGTCGAAAATAAAATCCACTGTAAAATAAATAATATATAGCGGAGGGCATCCATTACTGAATCCCCTCCGATCACACACTACCGGCTATTTCAAACTTAGTATAACTTCGCCCCAATCTCCCTCGGACGGAATCCCTCGTTCTCCAAAGCCTTCATAATCTCATTCTTATGCTCCGTCCCGAACGCCTCCATAGTGATACGAAGCTCCACAGCCGCGTTCCGGTTGGTGCTGACAAACTGGTTATGTTCCAGCTTAATTACATTTCCCTGCGCATCCGCAATCGTAGCCGCAACCCGAACCAGCTCTCCCGGCTTATCCGGAAGCAGCACGGATACTGAGAAGATCCGATCCCGCTGAATCAACCCATGCTGTACAATGGAAGACATGGTAATCACATCCATATTGCCGCCGCTTAAGATCGCCACAGCCTTCTTACCTTTCAAGTCAAGCTGCTTTAGAGCCGCAACCGTCAGAAGCCCGGAATTTTCCACAACCATCTTATGGTTCTCCACCAGATCAAGGAACGCTCCAATCAGCTCGTCGTCCTCCACCGTCAGCATCCGGTCAATATTCTCCTTGGCATACGGGAAAATCTTCTCGCCCACCCGCTTGACCGCAGTGCCGTCCGCAATCGTATTGGCGCTGTCAAGCGTGACCGGCTCCCCGGAAGCCAGAGCCGTCGTCATGCTCGCCGCCTGAGACGGCTCCACCCCGATAACCTGAATCTTAGGATTCAGCATCTTAGCCAGCGTAGCCACTCCCGTAACCAATCCGCCGCCTCCAACGGGAGCCAGAATATAATCCACGGTCGGCAGTTCCTGCACGATCTCCATTGCAATCGACCCCTGCCCGGTGGCAATATCCAGGTCGTCAAAAGGATGGACGAAGGTATACCCCTTCTCATCCGCCAGTTTCAGCGCATACTCGCACGCATCGTCATACACGTCCCCATGGAGGATTACTTCCGCTCCGTAATTCTTCGTTCGGTTCACCTTAATCAACGGCGTTACCGTGGGCATGACGATAATCACCTTACAGCCAAATTTCTGCGCCGCATAGGCAACGCCCTGGGCATGGTTCCCTGCAGAAGCCGTAATCAGCCCTTTTGCCCTCGCTTCCTCGCTCATTGTACTGATCTTATAATAAGCGCCCCGCACCTTATACGCGCCGGTCTCCTGCATATTCTCCGGTTTCAGGTAGATCCGTCCGCCTGTCTCGCGGCTCAGATATTCGCTGAAGACTAACTTAGTCGGATTCGTAACATTCTTCACAAGCTCGCTGGCCTGTTCAAATTTTTCAAGCGTAAACATACATCTTTCCTCCTATATATGATTGTCAAACTCAGAAATTCTCCCCTTCTGCCCCATCCCCGGACGTGAACAACGCCCGGACAAATGTATCCGCATCAAACTTCTGCAGGTCGTCGATCGACTCCCCGACGCCGATATACTTCACAGGAATCCCAAGCTCCGCATGGATCGCCACGGCAATGCCGCCTTTCGCAGTCCCGTCCATCTTCGTAAGGACAATCCCCGTAATATCCGCAGCCTCGTTAAACTCCTTCGCCTGCTGTAGCGCATTCTGCCCCGTAGTAGCATCCAGTACCACCAATGTCTCCCTGTACGCCTCCGGGAATTCCCGGTCAATGATCCGGTTCATCTTCTTTAGTTCTTCCATCAGGTTCTTCTTATTATGAAGCCTGCCCGCCGTATCGCACAGCAGCACATCCGCATGCCTCGCCTTTGCGGAAGCAACTGCGTCGTATACCACGGAAGCCGGATCCGATCCTTCCTGCCCGCCGATCAGATCCGCTTGGGCGCGGTTGGCCCACTCCTTTAGCTGCTCTCCCGCCGCCGCGCGGAACGTATCCGCCGCCGCAAGCACCACCTTCTTATTCTGCGCCTTTAATTTCCCGGCAAGCTTTCCGATCGTAGTCGTCTTCCCGACGCCGTTTACCCCGATCACCAGAACCACGGACGTCTTCTCCTCGAATTCATATGCCGTCTCGCCCACGTCCATCTGTTCCTTGATGCTCTCTATCAAAAGCTCCCGGCACTGCATAGGCTCCTTGATACGCTGCGCCTTCACCTTCGCTTTCAGGTCGTCCAGGATATCGTAGGTCGCCTGCACCCCCAAGTCCCCCATAATCAGGACTTCCTCAAGCTCCTCGTAAAAATCGTCGTCAATATGGGAAAAACCGTTAAAAATACTGTCCATTCCGGACACAATATTATCCCTCGTCTTTCCAAGCCCCTGAACCAGACGCTTAAAAAAACCAACCTTCTCCTCAGCCATCACGGCCTCCTTCCTACATCACTTCTTGATCACGCGTCCCTCCTGAGATCACGCATCCAACGCGTCCTCCAACAGGCTGACGGACACCAGCGTAGAGATTCCCTTCTCCTGCATCGTAATCCCATACAGCCTGTCGGCCGCCGTCATCGTACCCCTTCTATGGGTGATCACAATAAACTGCGTACTCTTCGTCAGCTTATGCAGGTAACCCGCGAACCTGACTACGTTATTATCATCCAGCGCCGCCTCGATCTCATCTAACAGACAGAAGGGCGACGGTTTTAGGTTCTGGATAGCAAACAGCAAAGAGATTGCCGTCAGGGCCTTCTCCCCGCCGGAAAGCTGCATCATATTCTGCAGCTTCTTCCCCGGCGGCTGGGCAATAATCCTGACGCCTGCCTCAAGGATATCCTCATCCTCCATCAGCTCCAGAGTACCCTTACCTCCGCCGAACAGCTCCTTGAACACTTGGTCAAACTCACTGGCAATCCGCGCAAACTGTTCCCTGAACTGCTTGCGCATCGCTGCGTCCAGCTCCTCTATAATCTGCTCCAGCGTCGCCTCTGCCTCCACCAGATCGTCATGCTGTCCCTTAAGGAACTCATACCGGTCAGAGACGCTCTTAAACTCTTCAATGGCATTGACATTAACATTCCCAAGTCCCCGGATCTCTCCCTTAAGCTCCTGAATCCGCCGCTTCATCTTCGCCAGATCCGTAAGGTTCTCATCCCTCAGCTCCTTCGCCCGGATTAAAGTAATCTCATACTCCTCCCACATATAGCTGATCTGCTTCTCCGAAGCCGACTCAAAATTCTCCTTCTGGCTCTCAAGACGGAAAATCTCCTTGTCCAGATCTCCCATATGCTTCGACAGCTCTTCACGCTTCGCCAGGAAATCCTTGTGCTTCTGGTTCAGTTCCTCGCGCTCTTTCTTAAACCGTTCGATCTCCTCCTGAATCTCCGTAAACAATTCTCCGGAATTCTCTATGGTTGTCCTAAGTTCGCCGATCTGCCTTTCCTTCTCCTCAATCTCCTTAGAAGTGCCGCCCTTATTCTTCTGCAGCTCCTCAAGTTCGTCCTGAAACTTCCCGATCTCCTCCCGGATACGGTTCTCATTCTCATCGACGAACGTAAACTTCTGCTCCAGACTTGCGAACTCCAGATGAATCTCTTCTGTCTGCTTCACCTTCTGCGCCTCTTCCTCATGCCCCGCATCCAGAAGCTTCTGTTCTTGCTCAATCTTTTTTGTCAGCTCCTCTTCCAGCCTCTCCGAAGTATCCAGCTCCACGCTGATGGACTCCTGATTATCGGCAATATCCGTAATCTGGTCATCCAGCTTCTTTGCCTCCTCGCCCATATTCTCGGCAAGCTCTCTGACATTCCTGATCTTTGCAGACGCCTGATCCATATTCATCTTCGCCGTATTCTGGATAACGTAAGCCTTCTGAAGCTCGGCGCTGATTCCGTCCATTTTCTCATAATAACCGGCCCGCTCCTTCCGAAGCAAGTCCGAAGACGCCTCAACCTCGTCCATCTCACGCTTCAGCTGCCTGACCGTCCGTTCAAACTCCTCCATCTCTCGCCTTCTGCTGAGCAGATTACTGGAATTCTTAAACGCTCCTCCCGTCATGGAACCGCCCGGATTAATCAGCTCTCCCTCAAGGGTTACAATCCGGATGGACTGGTTGTATTTCTTCGCAATGGCAAGCCCGTGGTCAATATGCCTGACCACCAGCGTCCTGCCCAGCAGATTGTCCGCCAGCGTCCGGTACTTTTCCTCAGCCTGTACCAGAGAATTGGCAGTTCCCACCACCCCGGGCTCCTTAAGCGCCTCAGCCTTGATACTTCCCGCATAAGAGCGGATATTCGTAAGGGGAAGAAAGGTTGCCCGCCCAAACCGGTTCTTCTTAAGGAATCCGATCATCCGTTTCGCCGTCTCGTCATCCGAAGTCACAATATTCTGGATATTTCCGCCAAGAGCCGTCTCAACGGCGATCTCATAATCCTTCTCCACCTTGATCAGATCCGCAACCACGCCGAGAATCCCCTTCTCCTTCCCTCTGCAGTCCATGACCTTCCGGATACTGTTCCCATACCCGTCATACCGTTCCGTAAGATTCTTTAACGACTCCAAACGGGACTCCTCCCGGTGGTATGCCGTCTGACCGATCCTAAACTGCTCCGTCTGCTTCGCCAACTGCTCCTGCAGCAGGGCAATCTTCTCTTCATACTGATCATTCTCTTTGGACAACTCGATAATCTTCCCGGAAATCTCCTCAAGTTCCTTCTGGTATCCAAGAAGCTTCCGGCACTGAATCTCTTCTTCTTCCCTCGCCTCGATGATCTGACGGTTCATCCCCGCCCTGCGGACTTGGATCTGTTCCAGCATCGTGTCATACTTCTGGATCTTCGCCTTGGTAGACGCCCTGTTATTCAGAATCTCCATAATCTCTGTCTTATGCTGGTCCACGGACGCCGTAACCGCGGCAATCCGCGACTGCACCTCGAACAACTCCGCCTTCGCCTGATTCTCAAGCCTAGTCTGTTCATCGATCTGCCGTTTCAGTTCCTCCTCCTCACGGCCCAGCTCCCGCAGCTGGCTCTCGCGGACCCCCACCTCGGAAGCAATCGTTCTGGCACGCTGGTCATAATGGGCGTCGTTCATATGCATACTGTTGATCTGCTCCTTCAACAGCTCGATCTGGTTCTCCAACTGCTGCTTTAACAGATTCGTCTCGTTGAGCTGTCCCTTCGCCTTCTCAATCGCCCCGTCGATCCCGTCGACCTGCTCCTCCACCGTCTCGTACTCCGTCTTCATATCGTCGTACCGCCGGCTCGCCTCTTCAAGCTCAGTCTTGGCAAGGTCCAGTTTACCGGTAATGCTATTCACCTGCTCTTCCAGACGCTCCGTCTCCAGCAAGAACATATTGATATCGTAAGTCTTAAGCTCTTCCTTCTTCTTTAAATACTCTCTTGCCGTCTCCGCCTGACGCTCAAGGGGGCCTACCTGCTTCTCAAGCTCGGCCAAGATGTCATTAACCCGCAGAAGATTCTGGCGTTCCTCCTCCAGCTTCTTCACCGACATATTCTTCCGGCGCTTGAATTTCACGATCCCCGCCGCCTCGTCAAACAGCTCCCGCCGTTCCTCCGGTTTTCCGCTCAAGATCCTGTCAATCTGTCCCTGCCCGATGATGGAATACCCTTCTTTACCGATACCCGTATCATAGAACAGCTCATTAACATCTTTAAGCCGGCATGCGCTGCCATTAATCAGGTACTCGCTCTCCCCCGACCGATACAGCTTTCTCGTCACGGTAACCTCTTCAAAATCTATGGAGAGCTGATGATCGGCATTATCCAGCGTGATTGCGACCGACGCATAGCTTAAGGGTTTACGGTTCTCCGTTCCCGAAAAGATCACGTCCTGCATGGTGCCTCCCCTAAGCTGCTTGACCCTCTGCTCGCCCAAAACCCACCGCACGGCGTCCGCAACATTGCTCTTACCGCTTCCGTTAGGCCCTACGATCCCCGTGATCCCATTATGGAAATCGAATTTAATCTTATGTGCAAACGACTTGAAGCCCTGCACTTCAATACTCTTTAGATACATTCTCCACCTACTTTATATTCATACTGCGAAGCTTAAGGATACTCTGGTAAGCCGCCACCTGTTCCGCCCCTTTCTTCGTGCGTCCCACGCCGACGCCGTACTCCTTATCCCCGATCATCACAGACACATGGAAGGACTTATCATGATCCGGCCCTTCCTCTCCCACCAGATGGTAAGTGATCGGCTCCTTGGAATTCGCCTGCACGATCTCCTGCAAGATAGTCTTGCTATCAAAAAAGAGCGTCTTATTCTCAAGGTCATTCAGAATAAAACGATGGATAAACTCTTTCGCATTAGCAAACCCACCATCCATATAAATCGACCCGATCAGCGCCTCCAGCGCGTCCGAGGTAATCGAATCCCGTTTCCTGCCTCCGGTCGCATCCTCCCCTTTTCCAAGCAGCAGGTACCTGCCAAGTTCCAGGTCTTTCGCGCAGAACGCAAGGGCCGGTTCGCAGACCATGCTCGCCCTCGTCTTGGTCAGCTCCCCCTCCGGCATCTGCTCATGTTCAAAGAACAGGAATTCACTGCATACCAGTTCCAGCACGGCGTCCCCCAGAAATTCCAGACGCTCGTTACACTCATGCTTGGATAAATGCTTCTCATTCGCATAGGAACTATGGATCATCGCCTGCCTAAGCAGCTCAAAATCCTTAAATTTATAACCTATCTTACTTTCCAATATCTTTAATTCCTGATTCATTCTATCGCCTCACAAACCTGAAAAACGAAAAAGCCCTACCGGGCTTTTTCTTCCATATCCATTGCCTAGTTATTCGTCGCATTCTTAATCTGCTCTACCGCATCTCCTACCGTAACGATCTTCTCTGCCTCTTCATTGTCAATCTCGATATCATAAGTCTCCTCTATCCCCATAATGATCTGAAAGATGTCCAGAGAATCCGCCCCCAGGTCATCCACGAAAGTTGTGTCTTCCGTAATCTCGTCTGCATTCACATTCAAAACATCTGCTATAATCTCTTTCAACTTTTCAAATTCCATACCATCTCTTCTCCTTTTCTGTTAATCATTTTCTAAAAAACAATGTTCTTCTATTCAGCGGATACAGTATCCGTTTGAATACACTCTCTGATCTTCTCGTTGATCCTCTGTCTCTTAAAGGTTACGCATTGGAGCAGCGTATTTTTGACCTCTTTCGCCTTCGCACTTCCGTGGGTCTTCACTACCAAGCCGTTAAGCCCCAGAAGCGGCGCACCGCCGTATTCACTGGCATCAAATGCCTTAAGAGTCTGCTTAAGCGCAGGTTTGATGAGCAGCGCGCCGATCTTGCTCCTCAAGGTAGACATCAGCCCCTCCTTCACCTTGCTGATCAGGACCGCGCCGACCCCCTCGTACAGCTTCAGGATAATATTTCCCGAAAATGCCTCGCAGACCACCACATCCACCTGGCCGTGGGGAATCTCCCGCGCCTCCACGCTTCCGGTGAAATGAATCTCCCTCAACTCCTTCAAAAGCGGAAACGTCTCCTTGACTAGCGCATTTCCCTTCTCTTCCTCCGCGCCGATATTGACGATCCCCACCTTCGGACTCTTCACCCCAAGGACATGCTCCATGTAGATCGAACCCATCTTGGCAAACTGAACCAGATGGGAAGCCCTCGCATCCACGTTGGCGCCGCAGTCAAGCAGCAGGGATACTCCCTTCTTAGTCGGGATCAGCGATGCAAGGGGAGGACGTTCCACACCCTTGATACGCCCCACCAGCGTCTGCCCGCCGACTAAGATAGCGCCGGAGCTTCCGGCCGACACAAACGCATCCGCCTTTCCCGCCTTCACCATCTTCATGCCGACCACGATAGACGAATCCTTCTTCCTGCGGATCGCATTCACCGGCGGCTCTGCCGTCTCGATTACCTCCGAAGCATGGATCACCTCGATCTGTTCCTTTTTAAATTGATACTTTGCAAGTTCTTTTTCAATGACCTCTTCCCGCCCGATCAGGAATACCTTCATAGCAGGCTCCTTTTGGACGGCGTCCACCGCCCCTTTCACCATCTCGGCCGGGGCATTATCCCCGCCCATGGCGTCTAACGCTATATTCGTAATCTCCGTCATCTGTATTCCTCCTGACATTGCACGCACATCGTCCATTAAATAACCAGCCATAACCAGACCTTGATAGCCATTTATTTAATCTACGATGCACTAGACTAATTTTACTAGACATTATACGAAAAAGCAATACCCCATTCTGCCCAAGATGTAAAAACATAGTTCAGAAATTATATGATTTTAGATAGAATTGTATGAACGTTTGTGGTAAAATAACGACAACGAACGGAGGTGTACCTATGCCATTTACTGAAATATGCATTTTTCAAGTCAAACCGCAAAAGATTGAAGAATTTGAAACGCTTATGCTTGAAGCAAAAAGCTTCTTAGAGAAACAGGAAGGGCTTCTTATGCTCCGGCTGGTCAAAAGAGTTAAGGAAGGGCTTCCCCCTCTCAAAATCAACCGGATCGTAAAGAGCGTCAAATACATGCTTTACTGGGAATTCGATACCAAAGAAAGTTACGGAGCTGCGCAGAAGAACCTTTACGGCTCCTATTGGAAGTCTATAGAAAAGTGCCTGATCGTTCCCCACGATAAATACTTAGGGGAAGTATTGTATTGATGGAATCAGAATCCCGCCGATTTTCACGCAGATATGATATACAAAGAAGCGCCGCACAGTCAGACCTACTCCTCCTGTGCGGTGCCTCTTTGCTTCTCAATATAAACAGATGTAACTAAATCAGATAATTCATCATCATGCCTACGGCATAATAATTACTCATATTGTAAGCTCCGCCTTTAGAGAACATACCCATTACACTATACGGATTCGTCGCCATGCTGTTCATTGAAGATGATGAACCTGAAGATGATCCTGAAAATGAACCGGATCCTCCTCCGTTCACCAAGGAGCTGGAGCTGACGTTCATAGCGCTGCTTGCCTTATTGAACAGACGATCCGCAATCCCGCCCATACCAGAGATTAACTCTTTTGATAAAGACGGATTCTTCTGCATGTTCTTCTCAAAGGTACTTTTGCTGAAGCTTAACGTAGCGTCCTTATTAACTGTGATTCCAAGCTGCTTTAAAGACTGCTCCGAACCAATACCGGAAATCATGTTGCGAAGCTGCCTGCCTACGCCGCTTCCTCTGTCATAATTATCATTGAGGAACTTCAATGATGAATTATAAGCGTCGACCAGATCTCCCAGCGCTGAAGCAACGCTTCCTGAATCCACGCCTGCCTTAAGCGTAGCCTCGCCGGCTTTCTTAAGTTCTACACTGACGCCATAGTAACCGATAGAAACGTTGTTCGTCTCTGTCTCATACTCTGTTGTCCTGCCGTCTGCAGTTACGGAATACTTCGCATTGGCTGCTTCTGTCTGCACATTCTCCGCGCCTTTAGCCGCGCCGAGTTCTCCGCTGACCTCGAAGTCTTTGCCTTTGCCTGTCTCCTTGCCTTCTAACTGAAGAGAAGCAACGCCGTCCTTCTCTACAACGGTGGCTTTTACCCCCACCTTGCTCTTGTTAATCTGGTCTGCAGCTTCTTTCAGCATCTGAACATTGGTCCTGGAACCTCCGTTCGCTTTCGTAGTACCTACCTGAACATTCACAGAATTCTTACCGTCGTCTATGGTGAAGTTCATAGCTTCCTTTGCATAGTCTGCCGCCTTCACACCCTCGCTGACATTCATCTGTGCCTGTGCAATCTGGTTTACATCCAGCTTATACTCTTTGTCATTCTTAACCAGTAATTTCCCGCTTGCCGTTGCAACGTCGCTGTTAGAGCTTGTGATCGAAAGATCGCTCATAGCCCCATTCTTATTGGAGCTTCTCAACTCGTTCGCCGCATTCATCAGGTCAGACATCTTACTGCTGTAATCCTTAACAAAATTAATATCTTCTTTCATCGCAGCCTTGCGTGATGTAAAAGCTGATGTTGACGACGATGAATAAGATTGGTTAAGCTTCGGATTCTTGGAAAGAGCCTGAGTCAAACGAAGACTATTAATGGATGACTGATAGCCGTATAAGCTATTCAACCCATAAGAACTGATTCCATTGATTGCCATATTTCTTCCTCCTTTCTTATCATTATATATTAATTCCGCGATCGCACATCCCTTCGCATATCCTGCCGAAACACCGTACGCGGCCGTAGGGCCGGCTTATGTCCCGTCAATCTATCCTTCCGGATATGGGGACCGCCGGAATACCAGTTATATAAGAATGGCTCTTCCATCCTTCAATGTTATATCGACATTCCGGATATAAATGTTAATAGTATCTTCCTTATCTTTATCTTTCTCCCTCCCTCAAAATTTCCGCAATCTTTCGAAACATCTTTGCCGCGTCTAAAGGTTTTGCGATATGCCCGTCCATTCCTGCCTCAGCCGCTTTGTCACAGTCCTCCTTGAATGCATTTGCAGTCATTGCAATAATCGGAATCGACGCCTTCCCGGCATCCCCAAAGGACCGAATAGTCCGCGCCGCCTGATATCCGTCCATAACAGGCATCTGAATATCCATAAGAACTAAATCATAATATTGCGGATCCGCTTTAAGCAGCATATTCACACACTCCACGCCGTCTCTTGCCCATTCCACAATTCCGCCCCTGTCGGACAAAAGCTTTTTCACAATCATTGCATTAACGTCAATATCCTCCGCAAGCAAAAAATGCCTGCCGTCAAACCGAATCTCTTCCGCCGTCTCCCTCTCTTCGCTTTCTCCGTCCTTAAGACCTTCGCCGAATCTGTGGGGCAGACGGATGATTACCTTTGTTCCCTGACCCTGCCGGCTTTCAATATCAATTGTTCCGTTCATCAGAGTGACCAGATTTTTTACGATGGCAAGTCCTAACCCGGTTCCCTGAATACCGCTGGCCGTGGAAGTCCGTTCTCTGGAAAACGACTCAAAGGCATGGGTCAGGAACTTCTTGGACATTCCTATCCCATTATCCTCGATCACCGTTTCCACAAAACAGGTATCTTCAGTCTCTCCCGGCAGTTCTTTAAACGACAGGCTGACCGCGCCGCCTTTCGGCGTATATTTGATAGCGTTACTCACTAAATTCAGGAAAATCTGTGAGTAATGCGTCGTATCCAAATACATATACGGATGGACGATGTCCACCTTAACCGTATGTTCCAGCTGCTTTTTCTTAAAATCGCTGTGGAAAACAGTACATAACCTGCGATAAGTCTCTTCCACATTGACTAATTCCTCTTCGATTATGATCTTATGGTTTTCGATTCTTGCCAGCTCCAGAATATTATTGATCAGATCCAAAAGCTGTTTGGAAGAGATATCAATATTCCTTAAATATTCCTTCTGCTCCTCTGGATCGCTGCTTTCCAACGCAAACCCTGTGAAGCCAAGGATCGCATTCATCGGCGTTCGGATATCATGGGACATATTGAACAGGAATTCCGACTTCGCTCTATTCGCCGCTTCCGCACGTTCTACCGCAATCTCAAGCTGCTCATGCTGCTTTTCAAGCTCCTCCTTCTGGCTTCTGATCTTCTCGCTCAGCTCAAGCTTCTCCGAACTTTTCAGCAGGCTGTCCACCATGTTGTTGATATGCGCGCTCAGCTCTTGGAATTCTTTGCTGTCCCGAACGTCCACCTCCGTCTTAAGGTCGCCTTCCTGAATAGAACGGAGTTTGCTATTAATCCTCTTAATCTGATCAATCACCGTCCGCTTCATAGCATCCGTCACCGCATGAACCAAAATCAGAGAAATCAAAACAAGTCCCGCAAACAACAGAAGCTCGTTGACCATGATCGACCGGTAAAACCCGGACACAGGCGACGCCCATACGATATAATTATCGCCAATCTTCTCAGACAGACAGTAAAAAGCTTCTTTTCCCATTTTTGCATGAAAACTGCGGCCCGATTCCATCTGTCTCATAGTGATGCCAATCTCGGAAAGGTCTTTCCCCACCTCCGAGATAACCGTTGCACCCACTACCTTCTCCTTTTTTGGATCGATCGCGTACAGATGGTATCCCACCCCTGTTCTGAGAAGGGAGAAGATGTAAGACAGCTCGTTCTTCTCGGTCGCCCGAAGCACATTGGACGGCTCCATACCAATCTGGACAATAAAATCACCGTCTTCGCTCCAAAGCGCCGAATACTGTACTAATTTCCCTTCCGCCGTGTTTGGGGTAATCTCCTGCACTATCTCTATAGACTTATCCTCAAGAAGAGGCTTAAAAAAACCGATCTGCTCTCCTGAATCAAAAGAATATCCGAAATATTCCGGATGCGTCCCTCCGACAATCACGCCGTCTGTGTCAAATATATGTATTTCATCAACTTCCACATCGGACGCAATCTTCTTTAATTCATTTACATCATCTCTTGCATCAGGATTGCACTTAAGTATATAAGCGACTATTCGCGCATCGTTCAGGCACATATCTTTATATTCTTCCTGAACCCGTTCAAGCTCCCCAAAATTTTCGTCAAGGATTTGTCCGACTTGCTCAAATATCTGCCGTGCGTTCTGTCTGCCGACCTCATGCATACTGAATATCTGTATCAAAGTAGAAATAAATAATATGATCGTCACCATAATCAGCGCGATCCTCTTCATATTCTTCACAACAATACTTTTAATTGTCAGCATAATCCTCCCCTCCACAACTAATAACTTCTCGGAATCTTCAGCCCTTATTTCATGGGGCTTTCAGAACCTATTTTTCAAAAATCACCGTAACAGTTCAGCCTTGCGACTGGCAAAAGAGAGAAATTGAAAAAGTTTTTTCTT
>CAJTOH010000020.1:0-69609 GCA_910577685.1 uncultured Dorea sp.
AAAAATAGGTTCTGAAAGCCCCATGAAATAAGGGCTGAAGATTCCGAGAAGTTATATTAGTAGAAAGGAGGTTTCACCGGCATAATGTTTCACAAAAAAACAACCACACCGCCCGGATCTCTTCCGGAATGGAGATTTCTATTGGATGAAGAGAAGAAAGAGCAAAGCCTGTCTGTCATCCGTTTGGAGGTATCCCGGAAACGGCTCCGGCGCTACCCGTCATTCGTCGAACAGATCATTAACCAGCTCCGTTTCCGTTCCGGTAAGTATTGGCTGCTTCAGGGGGTCCTCCTGCTTGCCGCCATGTTCCTTGCGCTTGCCTTACACAAACGCCGGACAGGCAGCGCCGAGACGCTTGCCGCCTGTTCCGTATTCCTTGTATTTGCCGGGAATATCTGCCTTAGCCGGGTAGCCGGCCTGTTCTCGTGGCATATGGCGGAACTAGAGCAGACCTTGTACCTTAATCTGAAACAGATGGTATGTATCCGGATGTTGGAGGCGGGAATCGCCGATTTGATTATACTGGCAGTATTCCTAGCGGCCGCAGACGGCAAAAATTCCGCAGGAATCATAATATCCCTGACCTATATGCTGGTCCCGTTCCTGTGGTCGGATATATTTTATCTGCATATGCTGGCAGGCCTGCGGAACACTTCCTCTGTTTTCCGCTCCTTCACCCTTGGCTTACTCTGCGGCATACCGGCTCTTTTCCCCATATTGTGGGAATCCATCTACAGTCCGGAATATCTGATCATATGGCAGATATTAGCAATTGCCGGAATCTTTATGTTTGCCGCAGAAATCCGTCGCCTTCTCAGCAGTATTGAAAACGGCGACAGCATATGCCTGAACTAAATGTATTCAAAAGAGTAAATAACAGAAAGCGAGGTAAGATATGCCCGAACTTAGATTAGACCGCATAACAAAACATTTTAAGAACAAAATAGCCGTAGATAACGTATCTCTGGTCTTAAACGAAGGAGTATATGGATTTCTCGGCGCAAACGGCGCCGGAAAGACGACGCTTCTGCGAATGATCTGCGGCGTGCTGAAACCGACCGCCGGGGAAATTCAATGCAACGGCACAGAAATCGGAAGACTGGACGGGGACTACCGCTATCTTCTAGGGTATCTCCCCCAAGATTTCGGCTACTACCCTGATTTTACCGCCAGACGGTATCTTGAATATCTGGCGGCATGCAAGGCGGTCCCCAAAGACCTTGCCAAAGAAAAAGTCCGGGAAATGCTCCGCCTGACCGGACTTGAAGGCGAACAGAAAAATAAAATCAAGACATTTTCCGGCGGGATGCTCAGAAGGCTCGGGATTGCCCAGGCTCTCCTCAATGATCCGGAAATTCTGATTCTGGACGAGCCGACTTCAGGGCTTGACCCCAAGGAGCGGATCCGCTTCCGCAACATCATCAGTTCCTTATCCAAAGGACGGATTATCATCCTGTCCACCCATATCGTTTCCGATGTAGAATTTATCGCCGATGAAATCCTGCTCATGAAACAGGGACAGCTCATCGAACAAGGAACTGTCGCTAAGGTCACCGGGAGCGTAAACGGCAAAGTCTGGGAATATCTTGCAAAACCAGACGAAGCAGTCCGGCTTAATGATGCTTTTGCAGTCAGCAATCTGAAAAATGAAGGAGAAATGGTACGTCTCCGCATTGTATCAGACTCATGTCCCTGCGAAGGAGCAGTTCAGACCCCTCCGGGGCTGGAAGACGTATATTTATATCACTTTGAGGAGGTATCGGAACATGTGGATCATCTTGAAAGAAGAAATTTATAAAATCAAATCCCGGAAAATCATCTGGCTCAGCTTATGCCTTCTGCTTGCGTTCTCAACGTTGCGCTTATATAATGAACTCCATTACTATACGACGTTCGTTGACGGAAAGACTTATCATGGAATGGACGCGCTTCGGAAAGATCAGGCATTAACCGGCAGATACGCCGGATTACTGACCAAAGATAAGGTCAGCCAAATCTACAAAGAATACGGCTTTTTCTATTTCGACGCTGAGACGGGAAACGCCGCCGCTAACTACCCAAGCCGCTTTATCACGGAAGCGTTTACCAACTTTATGCAGACAGACGGGAACAATCCCGATGAAATCCATTTCCGGAAAGGGGCCGACTGGGAGAATAACGCGGCGTACCTATTGGACAAGGATGTGCGGTTCGACTATATATACGGTTGGAATGATTTCGCCGAAATGTATATCCTTGTCATACTGTCGGTATTTGCCATACTTATACTTGGGCTTTCCCCTATCTTTGCCGAGGAATACCAGCTAAAGACGGCAGACCTGCTGCGAACCACGCGCCGCGGAAAGGGGAACGGAATCCGGATTAAAATCCTTGCGGCATTGTGCTTCGCAGTTGTCCTGACATGTATGGCCTGCGCTTATATGTGGGGTATCTATCTTACCGTATATGGCACACAGGGGCTCGATGCGTCAGCCGTTCTGCTGAATTTTACCACGCCGTTCGGCTACTGCCCCGAAAGCGTCCTTGGCTTTTTCCTGTATATCACGTTCCTTAGTATAGTCAGCGCCGTTCTGCTGACCGGCATCGCTGCAGGAATCTCGGCTCTGTGCCAGAGTCCCTTCCTTGCGCTGATTCTCTCTCTGGCAGCATATCTGTTCCCCGTTGTCTGGATCAAAATTCTCTGGACATTGCTGCCTGTCGGCCGGAAGATATCAAGAGCCATCTCACATTTTATGGCTTCCATGCCGGTATATCTTCCGATGAGCACAGGATTCTCATTCCCGGCAGACCACATGGCCGTCCATGTATGTATCGCGCTGGCCGTCGGGGCAGGCGGCATGTTCTTCGGATATTACCGATACCGGAATCATTGAAATAATCTACATTAAATGCGCGATCTTATCCGTAACCCTTACAAACGGTTTCCGGGACACCACCCACACTACGGCTATGCAGAACAAAATCAGAAGGATACTCTCCGCATTGCTCTCTACCGTCCCCAAAACCCGTGAACGATGTTTCAGGCAGCTATATATCAACCCATGGAAGATATATACTGCCATCGTTCTCTCCCCCAGATACGAGTACGACTTCCGGTCTGAGGGGAGCACCAGCATAAACAGGTAGATCAGCAGAAAGGAGATCCCGTAACAGACGATGCGTAGCAGAATCCCCTCCATAGACGATAATTCCAGTTCATCATAGGAATAACGCCCATAGAAGATTTTCACAGATAACTTCCTGTGGTATCTGTCCGTAAATAAAAACGCCGCCATACACGCCATGATTCCAAGAGCGCCCACATACCCTTTCCGGTTACGGAACCTTACAAGCCATACGTTCTCAAACTCCATCCCCGCCAGAAAAAACGGGAAGAAAAATACAATCCTCGGAATAGAGAGGAAGTTCCCAATTCCGACCAATCCTATAGCCAGTCCTGCGATTATCGACAGGGGCAGATGACAGGGGATCTTCCTAACCGCAGGCGCCGCCAGACGCCAGACGCACAGCGCCAAGAGATACCATAGAGTGAACTTCGGCCTTGTAAAATAAAGCTCCGTCTCTTTGTCCAGAACATATGTATACAGCATATAGTAGATCACTTCATACACGAAATAAGGAACTACCAGCCCTCTGACTAGCTTCTTCACAGAGGGAATCTTTTTTGAAAAATATCCCGATATAAAGATAAACGCCGGCATATGAAATGCCACGATCCCCCATTTCAATTCGTACAAAAAGGGATTCTGATCGTAACAAGGCTCTATAAAATGCCCGATTACCACCAACACAATTAAAAGCACCTTGTAGTTATCAAAAAGATACTCCCTCTGCATTTTCTCCATTTCCACCACCATCGAATCTTTTAATTCCACCGCTCTCTTCCGGCTTTATAATTATATACGGGCCGAAGCCGTCCGTTAATCTCTGCGGTGTCTACGATCAGTCCTTCAATCTCTTCAATACTCCGGTAGGCAAAGGGCGCCTCGTCCAACGTATCTTTCCCGATGCAGGTACTGTAGATTCCCTTCATCTGCGCCTTGAACTGGGGTACGGTAAACCTTTTCGCCACCTCGTCCCGCTTCATCTTCCGGCCTGCGCCGTGGGGAGCGGAATAATTCCAGTCTCTGTTCCCCTTCCCAACCCCAAGCAATATCCCGTCGCGTCCATTGACAGGTATGACCACAGGTTCGCCCTCTCTGGCTGAGACGGCGCCTTTGCGGAGGATAATTTCCCCTCCAAGATCATCGATATAATTGTGGACAGAAGAAATCTGGTCCTGAACCTTCCATTTCATTCCTTTCACCAATTCATCCAGAATCGCCTCCCGGTTCAGTCCGGCATATTCCTGCACTGCCTGAATATCCTGCAGGTATTCCTCCATCAGCCCGCCTTCCAGATAAGTCAATTCATAAGGGACGCTGATCCCCTTCTTCTTTAATTCCTTCTGCCCCTTCGTCAGGTAGTATTCCGTAACCTCTTTGCCCAGCCTGCGGCTGCCGGAATGAATCGCGGCCCAAAGATACCCTTCATGATCCTGATCCAATTCGATAAAATGATTCCCGCCTCCAAGCGTTCCGAGGCTCAGCTCCATCTTCCTGAGATTAACGTGCTCAATACAATTAAGCTCCATGAAATCGAAGCCGTCTATAAACCGATGCGGTTCCTGCCGGATCTGAAATCCTGAGGGAACGCATCTTTGAATAACCTTATCCAATTTCTGGAATTCTATCTTTTTCTGTTTTAATCTCGCCAATGTGATGCCGCATCCGATATCAATGCCCACAACATTCGGCAGTACCTTGTCTCCCACAGTGGAAGTAAACCCTATCGTCCCCACCTTACCGGGGTGTACGTCGGGCATAACTCTGATCCTGCATCCTTCAAACGCATCCAGACCGCAAATCATTCGAATCTGGGCCAATGCATAATCTTCAATCTGATCTGTGAATATTTTTGCTGATGTATAGACTCCATCTACTGTCTTCATATTAATCCTTTCTCTAATATACCTAATTCCGAAGGATGTTCTTTCCGCACAATTGACGCAGAAAAACCCTCCAAAATAAGACCAGAGACGCCGGATTGTCTGAATAACTCCAAGACTGCAAAACTCTGATTATATCCTGCAACATTCTTCTATAAATGGATATAGATACCGACTGCTGTCGCCGTATCACACTAAGAATGAAATTCGGACAACCCGCTCTCTGTAATAACCGTCGCTGCACTGCTGAAAAAATAACCTGAATAACTCATAATTGTCCTCCTCTCATGATTGAATCTACATTTTTAATTACAAAATCCAGTATAAAAGGCTGACCGCAGATTGTCAACCCTGAATTATGTTTCGGGGGCTGCCCGAACTCTTCATCTATTCAGGCAGCCCCTTTTATTCCGTCTCTTAAAGCGTATCTACGAACTTCATAAACGACTTACGCCCTTCCTCCGTACACTTATACACGCCAGCGTCTTCAAGGACATGGGTAAACGTAATACCGATCTCTTCTTTCAGCACGTCCATTACATTCTCCCTCGTAATGCTTTCGTATTTTGGCAGGAATTCTCCTACCCAACCCGCATGTTTTTCTATCTTCTCGTTGCTCCTAATATCTTTTCCTTCTACCAGATAATCTGCCAGTATCTCCATCTCTTCCTTCAGACGGGCCGGCAGTACCGCAAGTCCCATAACCTCGATCAATCCGATATTCTCCTTCTTGATATTATGGTACTGTGCATGTGGATGATATACTCCCAAAGGATGCTCTTCCGTTGTAATATTATTTCTTAAGGTCAAATCCAGCTCGTACATATCGCCTGCTTTTCTGGCAATAGGCGTGATGGTATTATGCGGTTCTCCGTCCGTCTCCGCGAATACAAACGCCTCCTCGTCCGTATAGCCTCTCCACGCCTTAAGAACATGATCTGCCAGATCAATCAGACGCTTCTCATCCCTGCATCTGATACGGAGAACTGACAGCGGCCATTTTACAATCCCTGCCTCCACATCTTCATAGCCCGGGATCGTCACCGGCTTTTCAATCGGAGCCTTCGCCATGGCAAATGTATAATTGCCGCCTTGGAAATGATCATGGCTTAAGATAGAACCGCCCACAATCGGAAGGTCTGCGTTGGATCCCAGAAAATAGTGCGGAAACAGCTTAATAAAATCAAAGAGCTTGATAAATGCCGCCCTCTCTATCTTCATAGGAACATGCTGCCCGTTAAACACGATACAATGCTCATTATAGTATACATAAGGAGAATACTGGAATCCCCATTCACTGTCGTTGATGGTGATGGGAATGATTCTATGGTTCTCCCTTGCCGGATGATTCAATCGCCCTGCATAGCCTTCATTCTCCATACAGAGAAGACATTTGGGATAACTGCTTGCCTTCGCATTTCTGGCCGCCGCGATTGCCTTCGGGTCCTTCTCCGGCTTAGACAGATTAATGGTAATGTCGATCTCGCCGTAAGGAGAATCCACCTTCCATTTCATATCCTTCTTCACGCGGTAACGGCGGATATAATCGCTGTCCTGACTAAACTTGTAGTAATAATCCGTCGCTTCCTTCGCGGACTTCTCATATTTCTTCGCGAATGTCTCCTGCACCTGCGCGGGTCTTGGAACCAGACAGTTCATCAGCTTTGTGTCAAATAGATCCCTGTATCCGATACTGTCCTCAATAATGCCGCGCTTTACGGCTTCGTCAAGCAGCTCCTTCAAGACAGATTCTAATTCAATAGAATCTACGTCAATCTCCGTGTCCTCATAGTCGTCTTCATGGAACATATCAAGCAGGAGGTTTGTCGTATAGATACGCTCTGTCTGCAAAACAAGCCCTGTTTGAATACCGTACTCTACCAGTTTCTTGATATTCTCATTTAACATCTTCTCTTTTCCTCCATCTCTTATAATAGGTCCTTGCAGGTCAAAATTATATTGCGCCCGCCCCGTCTCCGATATCAACTACATAGAACTCCGCCTCATGGCCTACCTTCTCCCGGTACGCCTTCCCGATCTCGCTGATAAAGGTATCCACCGCTTCATTTTTCACGATGCTGACCGTACAGCCGCCGAATCCTCCTCCGGTAATGCGGGAACCCATCACGCCCGGCATCGCCTGTGCAAGATCCACCAGAATATCTATCTCTTTGCAGGAAACCTCATAGTCGTATCTCAGAGATTCGTGGGAGGAATTCATTAACTTCCCGAACAGCTCCACATCCTGATTCTTCAATGCCTCCACGGCGCGGATGGTTCTCTGGTTCTCATATACGGCATGTTTTGCACGCTTCTTCCTTACCTCGTCCTTGATCGCATCCTTGTGGGCCTCGAATTCCTCTTCCGTCAACTCTCCGAGCGCCTTGACATCCGTCACGGCCTGAAGCTCCTTCAATGCCGTTTCACATTCATTTCTGCGATCATTATAGGCAGAATCCACTAAGCTGTGCTTTACCTTGCTGTTTGTAATTACAATCTTCGCATCCTCCAACACAACCGGCGCATATTCATAATGCAGCGTGTTCGTATCTAAGAAAATAGCGTGATCCTTCTTCCCCATAGCGCTGGCAAACTGATCCATGATACCGCAGTTGCAGCCGTTAAAATTATTCTCCGAATCCTGTCCGATCAGCGCCAGATCTACCATGGAGACCTCATCGAATCCGAATATATCCTTAAGAATCACCCCTGTCAAAACTTCAAGGGAAGCGGACGAAGAGAGTCCCGATCCATTGGGGATATTGCCAAAGATCAAAATATCCAGACCGTGGGCGAGTTTATATCCCCGTTTTTCAAACGCCCACATTACGCCCTTGGGATAATTGGTCCAGTTCGCCTTCGCATCCGGAACAAGTTCATCCAGACTCGTCTCAATGACTCCCAGCCTCTCAAAATTCACCGAATAAAACCGAAGGTTTCTGTCGTCTCTGCTTCTGACGATTCCATAGGTCCCCAACGTCAACGCACACGGGAACACATGACCGCCGTTATAATCCGTATGCTCTCCGATCAGATTGACACGGCCGGGAGCAAAATATGTACGAATCTCCCCTTCACTTCCATATAGCTCCTGAAACTGCTGAATTAATCTCTCCTTCATCTTCGCATCCTCCATTCTCAAAATATTACCCCTGTGAATCTATCTTGCATATTTATCTAATCTAGTTTATGATTATAATGAGATTTATCTTAAGATACAATAAGAATATTCGATAATATTATCAGTATATTGAGGAAATGGGGTATTTCAATGCGGCTTCATACGGAAAAGGACCAGAAAGAGATCAAAAAGCACGGAAATTACGAATTCCCTGTCCACATAAGCCTTGAGAAAATACAGGCGTATGAGCAGGATTCTTTTCCCTGGCACTGGCATCCTGAGATTGAACTTACTTGGGTCATGTCAGGACAAATTGAATATCTGGTGAATGACAAGAAGTATCTGCTAAGAGAAGGAGACGGATTATTCTGCAACAGTAATTCCCTCCATTCCGGATATATGGTGGACAGAACGGACTGCAACTACCTCTCCGTCACTTTCCATCCCAGATTTATTTACGGATATGAGAACAGCCTGCTTCAGACAAAATATGTGGACTTTATCACCGCCAACGAAAGCTGGCATTCTCTAAGACTTCAAAGGGAAAACGGCCGGCATCAGGAGATTGTAAGCCAAATCCGGAATATTTACCAGATCTTCCGGACCTCGCCGCCAGACTATGAATTGCAGGTACATCTGATTCTCGCCGGCATCTGGCAAAAGCTCTACCTGCACTATCACTCGCTTCCGGTCAGCGAACAGCAGCCGCAAAAACATCTGACGCGGTTAAAGGAGATCCTCTCCTATATTCAGGAACATTATGCTCAGGAACTTACATTAGATGAGATTGCAGAACATGTGAATATCTGTAAGAGTGAATGTTGCAGATATTTTAAAAAATATATGAAAATAACCATCTTCGACTATATCCTGTTCCTGAGGATCCGGAACAGCCTTCCGCTTCTGAAAGAGGGAGAGAGCGTCACCAAGATTGCAAGTATGACCGGTTTCTCCACACCGGCTTACTACGGACAGATCTTCAAACGGTATATGGGATGTTCGCCCAGCCGGTATCGGAAAGACCACATGGGCAAGACATAAAGAACTGCGCAGAACTTAACCGTCTCAACATGTATCGGTTATGTCCGCGCAGTTCTTTAAATTATCTTTTCTTATGAACCGGACGGCAGATATGGTCTTAATATTCCCGCCACATTACTGATCGGCATCGTCTGAAGCCACACCTTACCTGGTCCGCTGATTACCGTATTAAAGAGTCCTTCGCCGCCAAAGAGCATGTTCTTGACTCCGGGCACACTCTTGATCTCCATCTGGCAGGTAGCCGTCATCGCCGCAAGATGTCCCGTGTCGACAACAATCTGCTGTCCCGGCTGCAGCTCGTAATCTACCACATGCCCGTCAAATTCTGCGAATACCGTACCGTAACCGCTGATCTTCTGCATTATGAAGCCTTCGCCGCCAAACAATCCCGAGCTGAACTTCTTGTTAAAGAAGACGGACAATTCCACTCCTGCTTCTGCCGCCAGAAACGCACTTTTCTGGAAGATCATCTCCTGTCCCGGAGCAATCTCATACGCCTTAATCGATCCCGGAAAGCTGGACGCAAATGCAATCATTCCGCTGCCTCCCTGAGCTGTATAGACATTCTGGAACATCTTCTCTCCGGAGAACATTCTTCCGAATGCTTTCCCGAGTCCTCCGTTCGTTGTCGTCTCCATCTTCATATTCGGCGACATCCAAGACATGCCGCCGCCTTCCGTAATCATCTTCTCTCCGCCTTCGAGCTGGCAGACTACCACCGGGAGAGTCTCTCCCTGAATCTGATATTTCATAAATTCTGTACCTCCTGTACCTGTTAGCCGGAGCTCCTATAATATCCTTATGTACATATATACATTTCTAAGAGTTCCCTTTTCTTCTGTTACTATCATATACTTTTATGGAAAATATGTCAATTATTAGAAGCCCGGATACGAACAGTAACCTAATTCCACTTCATCCCAATTCCGGCTTTCACCGCCTTGTCGTAAATCTCTCTTGCAGCTATCAAATCCTGAGCCGCAACGCCGACGGACTTAAACACAATGATCTCCTCGTCGTTCTCACGCCCCGTCACTTCACCCTTAAGCACCTCTCCCAGATCTCCGGTAAAATCGTTCTTCGTGATTGTACCTTCCTCCAACGGAATCAAGATATCCCCCGCCTCTGACAGTACCGCTTCTTCCGAATCAAAATAGATCCTGGAAGCCCGGGTCAGGATTACCGGATCCATCTCCTGCATATGGTGCTGATAGGAACCGATACAGCTTACAGTCGCCCCCTTCTTCACCTTCCTACCGTCGAAAACAGGCTTTTCGGACGGAGTAGCCGTAATTATCAGGTCCGCGTCCGCAATGGCTTCGTCAGACGACTGAACCGGAATAATCCTGACTCCGTACCCCTTCATTTCCTCCTGCATCTGCTTTACAAACGTCCGGGTCCTGTCATAGTGTAAGCCGCATACCCGCACTTCCTCAAGCTTCCTTGCTTCCAGCATCGCCTCAAGCTGAGCCGCTCCCTGTCCTCCGGTTCCGATAAGCGCGCCAATCTTACATTCCTTCTTCGCCAAAACATCGAAAGCCGCCCCTGACGCCGCCCCGGTACGGATCTGCGTCACACAGATTCCGTCCATGATAGACTCTACTACGCCCGTCTTTCCATCAATCAGCATGACCTGCGCAGGCAGCGCCGGAAGCCCCTTCTCAATGTTGTGGGGAAATACGTTTACAATCTTAAGAGACGCCGTATCCATCTCCTCTACGTAAGCCGGCATAAACAGGAAACATCCGTCATGCCCCGGTGCCTGAATATTGGTGCGCAGCGGTGCCTTACATTTTCCGTCTGTCAATAATTGAAAGGCTTTCTTATTCGCCTCTATAGCGTCTCTCATTGTAAATACTTTTCTGATATCTTCTTTTGATAATAGTAACATATTCTTTCCTCCTACTGCAATAGATCCCATGGCTGCATTGCTCCGCCTTCTTCCGCCGGACGGCACATCCTTGCAAAGATGTTCAGGCACCCCTTCTCCTCCTTAAGCGGCGGACATACCCAATTCTCTCTCCGTCCCGCCAGCTCTTCATCCGACACCAGCAGAGATACCTTCCCGTCCGGTATATCGATGACAATCTCATCCCCGTTCTCCACAAGGGCAATATTTCCTCCGTCATACGCTTCCGGCGACACATGCCCGATAATCGCGCCGTAATTAAATCCCGAAAACCTTGCGTCCGAAATCAGGCCCACACTCTTATGCAGACCCAAACCAATCAACGCGTCGATACTCAGCATCAGCTCTTTCATGCCGGGCGCTCCTTTACATCCCTCGTACCGGATTACAATGATATCTCCCGGCACGATCTTCCCCGACCGAATCGCCTCAAACGCCGCCCTGTCCCCATCGAATACCTTCGCTTTTCCTTTCATATACTTGACTTCATCGTACACCGCCGTCGGTCTCACAATCGCACCGTTCGGCGAGAGATTTCCTCTTAAAATCTTAAGCCCCGGCTCGTCAAACAGAGGATGTTCAAGAGAATGAATTACTTGGTTTTCCTGCCTTTTTACTTTAGAAAGAATCTCCGACCACGGATACCCGTACATACTTGATACCTTCGTATAAAGTTTCTCTTCTAACATCTTCATCACATTCGGGACGCCGCCTGCATAGTGGAAATCTACCACGGTATAAGGGCCGCTCGGTATCACGGCGTTAATACATTTGATCTCATCGGCATATTTTTCAAAGTCTTCCAGCGTAAGCCTGATACCCAGTTCATATGCGTAAGACAGTAAATGAAGCACTGCGTTCGTAGACCCTGCCACCGCCAGATCAAACATAATCGCATTATGAAGCGTCTCTTTTGTAATCAGCATGGAAGGTTTTCTTCCTGCCTTCGTAAGTTCTACTGCGTATTTGCCTGCTTCCCTTGCTTTCCTAAGCTTCGCATTATCGGACGCCGGAATCGTGGAGGTTCCCGGCAGCACCAGATTCAGCACCTCTCCCAACATCTGCATGGTATTCGCCGTCCCCATGGACGGACATGCGCCGAAGGACGGACACACGCTGTCTTCCATCTCCATCAATTCCTCTTCCTCCGCACCGGAAAATCTTGCGGAGTCCAAGTCTGCTTCTACCACGGTCTTCCCGCAGTATTGACCGGGCTGCATGGAACCGCCCGTAATTACCATAGACGGAATGTCAAGACGCATTGCCGCCAGATAGCAGCCGGCAATAATATTGTCGCAGGTCGCTATCATTGCCAACCCGTCGAAATTATGGACGCGTGTAACAAATTCCACGGACATGGCTACGATGTCGCGTCCCACTTGTTCGTATTTTAGCTCCTCCGCGCCGTTCGCTATATTCCCGCAGGTCGCCGGAATACCGAACTCGACCGGAATACCGCCCGCCGCCCAGATTCCTTCCTTTACAGCCTCCGCGATCTGCCGCAGGTGGGCCGATCCCGGCGAACCCGCCATGTATGAATTCGGTACGCCGATATGCGGTTTCCTGCGGATATCTTTGTCAGAATACCCGGCTGCTTTCATCATCACGCGCCGGTGGGCGGCTTGGGCGCCATTCCAATATTCTGTTCCCATAAACCTATCTCCTTCTTTATATACTTTAAGACTTACTATAGCAAAAAAAGGGAAGACAGGCAATGGAAAATCACCTGCCATTATGGCCGTACCCGTATGAATATTTTATCAGGAAATGTCGGACTTATCCTGTTTAGCAGTAAACCCCCCGAAACTCATCATTTTTAGTTGCCCCTTTTAGCCTTTTATAGTATGATTTAAGATATAATTTTGAAAAACGGAGGAATTCCCATGGCCGAAAAGACCGTATCCCTTTCTACACAGGCATACGACAAGATAAAAGTAAACATCCTGAATCTAACCTATCCCCCTGGCATGCCGCTCACTGAAGCCATGCTGACTTCCGAACTTGGCATGAGCCGGAGTCCTATCAGGGCCGCCATCCAGATGCTGCAGACAGAGGGACTGATTGTATCAGACTACCATAAGTCCATGACCGTGCGGGAGATTACGGACAAAGACATTAACGAACTGTACCAGATCCGGGAACTTTTAGAAGGAGCGGCTTTCCGGCTTATTTTCTCATCAGGGCGAAACGAGGAATTTTCTTACCGCCTTGAGGAGAAGATCGTGCGCATGTTCGCAACTGCGGAAAATGCCTACGAGTGGGAGATCGCCGATACCGCCATGCATATGGAGATTATCAGCATTTTTGAAAATGAACGAATTAATAAAATCTACGAGAATAACCTGTGTGAACTGATCCGCATCGGACAGTATTCCGTCAGAAATGGCATGCAGATATCAAAGACAAATGAAAACCTCAAGAAGATGATCGAATACATGCGGAAGGGCGACTCCGAACAATCCTTCGCAATTTTAAAAGCCGACCATTTTGAGATCGGACGGGACAGCGCTTTAAAAGCAGAAATCTTAGGGCGCGCCACATAGACCTTACCATCCGCGCAGCTTCGCTGAAGGCACGTCTTTCCTGACAATCTCCAACGCCTGCTCCATGATACTGTCATTATACTTATGCAGTCCCCGCCGTATCACATATTCCACATTCACAAAGCTTTGCAGATAATACTGTTTTGCATTACGAATCCATTTCCCGATGGACTCAAAATCAGACCGCTGATGATATTCCAGAACAACAGTAGTGCAAAATTCATATGGTACGGCGTCGCTGAGCAAAAATTCCACGCTCTTTTTAACATTTTCCAAGTCATACCCCTGAATTCCCACCGTCTTTCCGTAACTTTTCGGCGAATTCTTGATATCCATGGCAACGTAGCTGACTAATCCTTCGGAGACAATACGCCGTAATTTATCCGGAAAACTGCCATTCGTCTCCAATTTAACCTCATACCCCAATTCCCTGACATGCTGCAGAAACTCTTCCACCCCGTGCTGAATCAGAGGTTCCCCTCCGGTCAGACATACTCCGTCCAAGATCCCTTTGTATTCCTCGAGAAATGCATATACATCTTCTACAGGAATATTCTTATTCTCATGGGTATCTATCACCAACGGCTTATAATAACAATATGGACAACGAAAATTACAGCCTGCAGTGAAAATTGAGCAGGCTATCTTTCCCGGATAATCTAATAACGAAAATCTCTTCAGGCCCTGTATTACCATACTTTCAGCCTCCTTTTCCACCCCGGCGCCATCCTTGAACTCCCGCCGATGATGCATTTTTACAATACTCAAGACAAATTATGCCTTAAAATGCTCCAACATGTACGGCATACATTCCTTGCTGTACTGCCCTAAGGAATATCTCCCCTTATTCAGGCACCAATCCGAAACCAGAGCGCGTTCGCACATGGCATAATACTGCGTCACATCCCTTACCGCAACATCCCCGCGTATCTGACCTCGTTTCTGCCCTTCTTCCACGATACGGTCCAGCAGCTTGTAATAATTGCGGTTGCGGTCCAGAAGATGACTCTGCTTCTCCGATACGAGCTGTGTAGAATACAGGGAAGCAAGCAGGTCGATATTAATCTTCTCCTCCATCATAGTATGCGTCTCGTAATTCAGATATAATAGTTTTGCGAAACTATCCATATCCGGATCCATCTTTGCCTCCAACTCCTCATAATAATCGTCCAGAATCATGGACAATGTATTCAAAAGCTCATCCTTCGTGCTGAAATAATAATAAAAAGAACCCTTAGACGTACCTGACAGTTCGATGATATCGTCTACCGTTGTCCCACTATACCCTTTTTCATGAAACAACTGCCACGCAGCCGAGACGATCCTGCTCTTCACACTTTTCTTCACATCTTTCTCCATGTCATTCTCCTATTCTAAGCCTTCTAGTGTGCTGGCCACTGTCTGCAAACAGTATCGATACCTAACAATATCAGCCGCCACTACCGCCGTCTCCGGTTCGTTATTCTAACGCACCCTAAAAGATCTCTCCTCCTCCACCGGAATCTCTTCATCATCAATCCAGTCAATCGATATATACATCCCGCGGTTCAGCCCTTCCATTAATTTGTGGATCATGGCCTCCCGCCCCTGCACTTCCATCCGCACAGTACCGTCATATTCATTCCTGACCCATCCGGTCAGCCCAAGGGAGCCTGCCAGATGCTTCGCAGTATAACGGAACCCTACGCCCTGCACCCTTCCGTGGAAAACCAGCCGCTTTCGTATCTCTGCCATATCATCACCATAATTTGTTTTATATTTCTTATATCATAATAATTGTTTTTTGCCAGAAAAGCAAGAAAAAGCTCATAATAAAGGGATGAGGAAATCCTGCTCCTCATCCCTTAAACACGTATGCCGCCGTTTAATTAAAATTCTGCTCCGTCCTCTCAATAATCTCATCCTGAAGCGGTTTGCTCAGATTGCGGAAGAAATCGCTGTATCCCGCCACACGTACAATCAAATCTTTGTACTCCTCCGGATTTTTCTGCGCGTCAATCAACGTCTGCCGGTCAATCACATTAAACTGGATATGATGTCCGTCCATGGAGAAATAAGACCGAATCAGACTCGCCATATTGTCAAGCCCTTCTTCCCCTGCCACAACATCCGGCGTAAACTTCTGGTTCAGCAGCGTTCCCGCCGTCGCAAGGTGATCCATCTTCGCACAGGACTTGATTACCGCCGTCGGTCCGTTAGTATCCGCAGATTTCTCAGGGGAAATCCCCTCGGAAACCGGCTTATGAGCTTTTCTTCCGTTCGGAGTCGCAAGAATCACGTCTCCAAAGTACACATGACAGGTAGTCGGCAGCATATCCACCCCATACTTTCCGCCCTTCATATTCGGACGTCCTGTAATAGAGCTTCTGTAAAGCTCAAACACCTCCTGCATGATATCGTCTGCATAATCATCGTCGTTGCCGTATTTCGGAGTCTTGTCATGAACCATACGGTAAATTGCATCGTAGCCTTCATAATCATGCTCCATCGCCTCAATCAGCTCTTCCATAGTGAAGTTCTGCTTGTCAAACACATTATATTTCACAGCCGCCAGACAATCGGTGACCGTACCGATACCTACACCCTGAATATAGTTGGTATTGTATCTTGCGCCGCCCGCATTGTAGTCCTTTGCATTAGAAATACAGTCGTTGGTCACAACAGAAAGACAGGGAGCCGGCATCTCCTGCGCATACAACTGCTCAATCACATTATTGCCGCGAATCTTGATGTCAACGATATGGGCAAGCTGCTTCTTAAATGCCTCCCACAGCTCCTCATAGGTCTTAAAGTCTTTCGCATATCCAAGTTTCAGCCCGATCTGCTTCCCTGAATACTGGTCGAATCCATTAAACAGCGTCAACTGGAACACCTTGGGGATATTCAGATATCCTGTCAGGATATAGGCCTCGCTGCCCCACGCGCCTGTCTCCACACATCCGGAAGAGCCTCCGCGCCTTGCGTCCTCAAGATTCTTTCCTGCGTTAATCAGCTCCATAATCTGAGCTTCCGTATTATAAAATGCAGGCTGTCCCCATCCTCTCCTGGAAACCTCGCAGGCTCTCTTTAAAAATTTCGCCGGAGTTTTCTTGCTGATGGTCACGTTCGAGTTCGGCTGAACCAACTTCATCTCATCCATGCAGTCCAAAATCAAATAACTTACATTGTTCACGCCGTTGCGTCCATCCGGTGTCACTCCGCCTGTGTTGATATTTGCAAAATCCGTATAGGTCGCGCTTTCCTTCAAAGTAATGCCAACCTTCACCGGCGCAGGCTGATTATAGAACTTCACCCACAGGCACTCTAAGAGCTCCAGCGCCCTCTCGTCATCCAAAATACCAGCCTCCACATCTTTCTCATAATATGGATTCAAATGCTGGTCAAGCCTTCCGGGGCTGAATGCATCCCATGGATTCAGCTCAGTGGTTACGGCAAGATGAGTGAACCAATACAATTGGATTGCCTGCCAATACGTCTGCGGCTTGTGTGCGGGAACTACCTCAAGGTTGGCCGCAATCTCAAGAAGCTCTTTCTTCCTTGTCTCATCCGCCTCTTTTTCCGCCATCTCAAGGGCAAGTTTATGGTAACGCTTGCCAAGGATAATCACCGCGTCGCAGGAAATATCCATGGCCTTTAACTCTTCACATTTATTTACCGCCTCCGGGTCGTTGATGTAATCCAGCGCCTCCATGGTCTGGCGGATCTTCTCTTTGTAGTCCAGATAACCCGTGGTAAATACCTGCTCTCCGCCGCAGGTATGTCCCGGCCCTCTCTGCTCCATGAACTCGGTAAACATGCCTGCGCTGTAACATTCATGCCATTCGGGGGTCATTCTCGCAAGAATCTTTTCCCGCATACTTCTTCCCGTCCAGTAGGGGATGATTTCCTCCGCCTGCAGCTTCCGGTCTTCCTCCGTGGTGTGGAAGGAAACCAGTTCACGCTCGCTCATCACCACCATATCCTCTACGCTGTGGCAGCACAGCTCAGGGAAAGTCGGGGATGCCTGAGGATCTCTTCCTTTCTCGCCAATAATCAGTTCGCCGTCGCCTAAGTACAGCGTCTTCTTAGAAAAATACTCCTTAAGAACCATTGCACGCATGACAGGAATGGAATATTTCCCGTCGTTTTCTTTGTAAAAATCCGTCTCGATTTTCGCTCTCTCAAGGTCAATGTGAACCGGTGTCGTCACACTGAGTTCTCTGAGCTTTTGGATTCTTTCATTCATACCACGCTTTGCCATGTCCATTTAACCTCCTATTTTTGTGTTCTGGAATCCGGCTTCCTGGAAGAGCCGGACAAACTCTTCCATTTCCGCCCGTTCCGGTGCATGTAGATCTGTTCCCTTATATTCCATATCCAGCTTCGGATACTTGCCGCTTCCTGTATCGTGGTAAGGCAGCAGGTTAATCTGAGGCGGATGAATATCGTGTTCTTTCAGAAACGCAATGGTTTCTCTCATATTCCTCTCGTTGCCGTTCACTTCTTTCACTACGGGAATCCGTATGTAGATTCTTGCCCCGTCTCTGGCAAGACGAATTAGGTTCTCTAGAATCAGCTTGTTGTCCACGCCCATATATTGCTTATGAAGCTCCGAATCCATGACTTTTATGTCGTAGAGAAATGTGTCTGTATAGGGGAGGATTGCCTGAAATTTTTCATATGGGACGTATCCGCAGGTGTCGATGGTGAGCGTCACATCCTGTCTCCGAAGCTCCTTTGCAGCGGCAATAAGATACTCCAAATCCATCGTCATGACCTCTCCGCCGGAAAATGTCACCCCTCCGCCGGAATCCTCATAGAAAATCTGGTCTTTCATCAGCTCTTTCACAAGCTCTTTCACCGTATACTCACGGCCCACTACCTCGCGGATTCCTGCCGGACAGAAATTCTCACATTTTCCGCATAAGGTACAGGCCTCACGATTCAGTACAGGTTTTCCTTCCTTCATTGTGATTGCCTGATTTGGACATATCCTTGCGCATGCGCCGCAGCCTGTGCATTTCTCCGGGTCGCACTCAAGCTCCCTTTCATAACGCTGGGTCTCCGGGTTGTGGCACCACTGGCATTTCAGCGGACATCCCTTGAAAAACACAGACGTCCGGATACCGTCCCCGTCATGAACCGAAAACTTCTGTATATTTGTAATATTCTTCATCTCAAATACCTCTCATAAATCACAGTCCGTCTGCCCTGATGCCTACATTTAGACTATAGTCTATACTATAGTTCAAATATATCACCTTGTTACTATTTTGTCAATGCCTTCCTATTACCTCTTACCGCTTTTCTCTTTAAAATCCATGCGGTAAGCCCCTTTATATTTTGACGCCGCATCTGTGATGTTACAGGTCTTACCGTTATAGATTACATTCCGGTTCTTTTGGGCACGGATGACAAGGCGCTCCTCGCGCTTTAGGAAATGGCGGTAATAGTCATTGGCATCAAATCCATGGTCGAGGGGGCGGATATATTCCGGGCTGAAATTTTCAGAAAGGAACTGCAGGCAGCACAGGTTTTTCATGGGTTTTGCTTACCAATCCTTCTTCTGCCGCCGAAAATACTTTCTCATAGACTGGAAGGGACATCTTTCCGGACTCGGACGGCACGGCGGCTTCGATAGTCAGGTAGCCCTGTATGTTCTTGCCAGTACTCCCATCACACATTTCAGAGAGGCTTCAAACTTTCTGCTTGCCGACTTTGTAATATCTGAGTTGTCAATGACGATCACAGCATAATCTTCTTTGACATGCTGTTTTGCAAGGGAAAGATAATCCTGCATCACAACCTGTTTTGCAGCAAAAGCATTTAAGTTTCCGGAGAGCCGATTAATGGTCTTTTCCAGCGTAATGCTCTCTTTCAGGGAGCGATTTCGCTCAGATGCAGTTTGTTTCCGGAGAGTATGCCGTAAACCATCTGATGGGCAAACTTCTGTTGTGGGCGTTTTAACTTCCGAGAGATTTTTACGGAAAACTTTCCATAATTCACCATCCCAATCAAATTACATCCAAAATAGCAGGAAATTATCCATTTACATCCCCACGAAAATTACCAAAGTAGTTGAACAAAATTCAAGATATTATCACATACCTCTTAATTCGGAGAATAAAAAAAGTGCAAAGACTTTAATAATTCAATAAAGACTTTACACCTTGGTTTATAGGTTACTTATTTAAATTGTCTATTAATGGCGGTTTCTGGTAAAGTTTACGCTCTATCTGTTTACGCTTTTTAGCTATTGCTTTAAGCGTCTCCTCCGCCTTTTCTTTTTCTGCAATCTCTTCCAAATCTTCTAATATAGATATCTGATCGAAAAGATAGCAATTCAATTCCTTTTCATTTGTCGGCATTCCCTTCACCACCTTTTTATAAATGTCGTTTACTTTGGTACTTTTATTATATCAATAGATGATTGTGGTGTAAAGTCTTTATTCGATTTGAGTTTCCCTATTTTTAGAATACAAATATATGGAAGAAATTCTTCCTTGAGTAGCTACTTTAAAATAAGCGCTTATAAATATAAATCTGATATTCTTCTAAATGAATCCCGTTGGAAATCATATACTGTAATCCGATTCCTTTCAAAATCTACAATCCAATATTCCCTAACTCCTGCTGTACTATATTTAAGCATCTTCTTATAATAATCCATCTGCTTACTGCCAGGAGACACAAACTCAATAATCCAATCTGTCGCACCATGGCATCCCTTTTCATCCAGCTTTGAAGGATCGCTAATAACCGAAATGTCGGGTCCTACATAATTGACATCATCATTATTCAAGAATACAGCAAATGGGGCGGCATAAACCTCACATTCTCCATTATTTGACTCAATATAATTTACTATCGTCCTTGATGAAAAACCATTGAATTTTTGATGTGTTCTACTTAGCGGCGTAAGATAATAAATCTGTCCGTCAATCAGTTCTGCCCTCTCACCTTCTGGCAGAGCATATACATCATCTATTATATAAGTTTCTTTATAAGTCTCTTTTTTCTTACTATGTTCATGCATTGTACCTCATTTTGATATAAAATTAGTTTCTCCAGATTTCTCAAATCCCAATCTTTCGTATAAAGCTCCAACTGGATTTTGTTTAAAATATTGTATTTCTATATCAGTATCGTTATATTTTTCTAATATATCTTTTAATATCTTAGTTCCAATTCCTTTACCTTGATATTCAGAAACAATGCATATATTTCCTACTTCGTAATTACTATTTTCTAACATTTATCCATTATAAAAACCTATATCCTTATTATCATATTGTATTACATAAGCATTTTCTCTTACTTGATTTATAAAATTTTTAAAATATTTTTGTTGGTCTTCTTCTATCCATGTTCCCCAACATTCTTCTACATATTTTTTATATGCATTCTTTTTTACTTGATAAACAAAGTTATAATCATTATTAGTATATTTTCTTAATGTAATATGTTCAATCATCGGCTCATAGATGGCTGAATTATTATTTATACTTTCATTTACATTTATTTCATAATCTTTAACTATGCAATGAGCATTTTCGTCATCAAAAAACTCTCTCACATTTATGCCACCTAAAGCTTCCATGTTTTCCATGAGGCAGGATTACATTTGTCTGCATCCATTAAAACTTTATCAATTCCATTTTCTTGCAATCTTTTAATCCTAGATATAAGTTTATTTTATTATAACCTTTTCCTCTTTCAGTAGGTCGTATGCTATAACCGATATGTCCTCCATATTTCTTTAATTTTTCATTTAATGACAATCTTATATTTATCATACCTATAATTTTATTATCACTACATCTAATTAAAAAGTATGTTCTTGCAGGTACTTTTTCTTCGTTTGCTATTCTAGAAGAATCCTCTTGGAATTTCAAAATAAAATTTTTCCATTGTTTATCTCCTCATTGAGATTTTTTCTCTCAAATATTTATTTACGACTATATTATACAATAAAATAAACAAAATAATATAACCTAGATAATATTTATATTTTAAAATATCTCAATTTGTAAAATTTAAACATATCAAGGCTCTTTACAAAGTAGTAAATTAGTAGTAAATCAAATTAATAATTGCCTTAAAATAAGGAATTTTTATAGTTAATTAATTTTTCGACCTTAAAAATTTTATCCTTTTACAAATAAAAAGAACTCTGGCACAAACATACTTGTGTACGCCAGAGTCATAACCGGAAGTCCAAGAAACCCAGTACCTAAAATCCTGTAAACATCCCGGGCAAGTCAAACAGCGATATCTGGATATCCCTGCCCGACGCAGACGCCCGTTCCTTAATCACTTCATCGCCCCGCACATGCCCCACCAAAAGCGGCGAATCCGGGTCGTGCTGCTCATACTTATTCCGGGCATTTTCCTGACTTCCCGTGGCATAGCAATACTTACATCCATGGATGCAGGTGTGGTATATACCGACATCCACACTCTCCACACACCGGCACTCTTTACGCTGCCCACCGTCCTTTTTAAGATCCAGACGGTATCCGGTAAGGCTTCTAATCTTCGCCTTGTCAATACACGCACAATGCCCGATCCCGAAACGCTCAAGATTAATCTTCTCCGCACAGGTATAAAGCGGAAGGTTGTAACTTCGTGCAATCTTACTAAGCCCGCCGGCCAGCTTAAGGATTTCCTCCTCCGTAAGCTCCCTGAATGGGCTGTCCTTGTAGGCGTCCACGAAACTGATAATACATCTGGTAGTTGACTTTGCAAGCCACTTACACATCAGCTCGAACTGCTCCAGATGGTAGGATATGGTATACTTCTCCGTGAGAAGAAGAGGGTCGAACCGCCAGTCCATGCGCTCCCTCCCCAGCCTTTCGCTCATCATTAAAAACGATGCCATCACATCCGACGTATCCGCCAGATTCACTTCCATATCTTCCTCATAGTCCGTGATCGTTACCTGAAAATAGTACTCATAACCCATCTCTTCAATCTCATGCAGATAAGGCAGCATAGGCTTTGGATTCTTCGTCCAGAACACAATACAATCCACCGTCTCAGGAGACAGAAAAATCCTTTTTATCTTTTTGCGGTTGTATGGATTCGGAACCAACACTTCCCCAGCCCTCAGACGGTTCACAAACCACTCCGGATACAATGCCGGAATATCCGTTCTTCTGCTTGCACTGATTATCATGTCACATCCGTCCTTCTCACTAAACTTCCAACCCCGCACCATAAAATTCTACACAGGCGTAAAATCACCAAAATTCTTCTCGATGAGCCTGCAGTACTCTTCAAACGGTTTCGCCCCTCCAAACGGTATCTGCAAGGCGTCCCGAACTCCCTTGTAGTACCATCCGATGATATACTTGTCCTTCATGCGGAATCTGTTCCAGAGTTCTTCCCCCAAAACAGGATAATCTCTGTCAATATCCCTGATATTCGACAGCTTATCCGCAAGCCCGATCATCTGCACATCCCTGGGCGCATTCCGCAGGTGCTCAATCGTACTGAGCTTCCTGTCCATCCAGGACTTCGATTTATCCTCGCTCTCCTGAGCGACGATTCTCGCCACCCTCTCCGAAAACTCCTGCGCCAGTATCCTCTGTGTCACCCCTTCACAGTCTTCAATCGTGTCGTGCAGCACAGCCGCACTGATTACCTCCTCATCTTTCGTCATCGTCGAAACAATATCCTTCACCTCTACCGGATGAACGATATAAGGACGCTTCGTCCCCTTCCTAAACTGCCCTTCGTGTGCCTTAAATGCGAATTCGACTGCTCTGTCAATCATACTCTTACCTCTCTTAATGCCGCTGCTCATTTAACAGGTTCTCTTCCTCCTCAATTCCTTCACGAAGCCTCGCTTTTTCTTTTTTATGGAATAAATTAAATATACAGGGAACGACGAACAAAGTCAATACAGTTCCGTATATCAATCCTCCGATTGTTACAACAGCCATAGGCTGAACCATGTCTGCCCCCATGCCGAAACCGGCTGCCATGGTCGAAAGACCAAGGATTGTGGTAAGGGCCGTCATGACGATGGGGCGCAGCCTGGTGGTTCCTGCCTCTACAAGAGCCTCCCTCTGCTCCATTCCATTTTCAATGAGCTGATTCGCATAGTCGATAAAGACAATTCCGTTATTAACAATAATACCTGATAACATGACAAAGCCAATCATGGCAATCACGCTGACCGGCATCCCTGCGATATAGAGCGCCAGAAGCCCTCCGGTAAATGCAAGGGGTACGGTGAACATAACGATGAACGGCGAGCGCATAGATTGGAACTGTGCCACCATAATGAGGTACATGAACACCAGTGCAAGGGCAAGCATCTTGAAGAGTTCAATCATCGCCTCCATGATTGTCTCATCCTCACCGGTCATCTTAATCTCATATCCCTCCGGCGCACTGTAGCCGCCCAGCGCTTTCTTTACCCTGCTGCTTACCAGACCGATGTTGTCCCCGTCCTTAATCTCCGCCGTCACGGACATAAAGCGGCTCTGATCCTTACGGCTGATTGCCTGCAGGCCGGAGGCGTCCTCAAACGTGGCGATATCTGCAAGTTTTATCTCTTCCTTCGTGCCGTCCTGCTTCTGCGCCGTGACCGTTAGACCCCGAACCTCCTCACGGGTCATGCTCTCATTTGCGTCGTCCAGCACATAGACTTCGTACTCGTTGGTGTCCGTTGACAGGGTGGTTGCCGTCTTTGCCTCCGAAAGCTTTCCGGCAAGCTCCTGATAAACCTGCGCCACCGTCAGGCTGTGCTGTGTTGCTTTTGCCTTATCCACAATGACCCTGAGTTCTTCCTTATTATCCTCGGTTCCGTCCGTTACGTTTTGAGTCCCTTTGACGTCCTCCACGATTTTCTTGACATCCTTTGCAATCTCCTGCAGACGATCTAAATCCTTTCCTTTAATCTGGATACTGATTCCCGTACTCCCCAGCGCGCTCATATCCATGTTGGACATATTTACCGTCAGCTCCCCGTCAAGGTCTTTCGTGACCTTCTCGATTTCCTTTTTCAACTGCTCGTTAGACATGGAGGGGTTTTCCTTGGTTGTGGCATAGAAGGAAATACTGTTGCTCTCCGACTGCCCTCCTCCCATCATGGATGCAGACGCCACCAGACCGCCCACGTCTTCAATGTCTTTGATTTTACCTACCCGCTCCATCACTTCATCGGCTGTCTTGGCGCTCTCTTCCAGACTGGTTCCCTTTTCCATCACCAAATCCATGCTGATTTGGGTACTCTCCATGTCAGGCATAAACTGGGTTCCTCTTGTCAGCTCTATGGCGATGCTGCCTGCGAACAAGAGCAGCGCGCCAAGAATAACAAGGATTTTGTGGTTAAGAGCGCCTCGGAGCATATTTCCATAAATCCCGCGCAGCTTGATAAAAAATCTTGACTCCTTCTTTTCCGTTTTCCGAAGCAATCCCGCCGACATCATCGGAACCAGCGTCAGGGCAATCAGGAGGCTGGCAAGCAAGGAATAGGCTATGGTCAGCCCCATATCCACAAAGAGCTGTCTTGTGACTCCCGACGTAAACACGATTGGAAGGAACACGCAGACCGTGGTCAGCGTCGACGCCGCAATCGCCCCGCCTACTTGCCTTGCCCCTTCGATTGCCGCCTGTTTTGCAGAGGCTTTTTCTTCGTTGCGCATCCTGTATATATTTTCAATCACGACGATTGAGTTATCCACCAGCATACCCACGCCCAGCGCAAGCCCTGACAGGGAAATGATGTTCAGTGTAACTCCTGAAAAATACATCGCCACTAACGCCGTCATAATACTGATAGGGATGGAGCATGCGATTACGAAGGTAGGACGGAGGCTCTTTAGGAATACCAGCAGAATGATGACGGCAAGCACCGCGCCGTACACCAGGTTCTCCAGCACAGAATTTACAATCAGGTCGATGTAGACCCCCTGATCCATCAGAACTACCGTATCAATACCTGAGTGTTCCTTCTTCACCTGTTTCAGACGCTCTAATACCCGGTCGCTTACATCGCCGGTGGAATAGCCGGTCTGTTTCTGAATCATCAGCATGACTCCGGCGTTTCCATTGATTTTTGCATACGTCTCGTCTGCGTTGTTGACCAATTCCACGCTGGCTACGTCCGACAGTTTCACAGGATCGATTCCTTCCATATCCACCAGCACCAAATCTTTCAGTTCTCCGATATTCTTGAATTTCTCACCCACACGGACGAGGAAATCAATTCCCTCTTCTTTTACGTAACCCGCCGGCATACTGAAATTCTCTGCCGACAGAATGGTCTTCACCATGTCCGCCGTGAGCATGCTGCCCACATCCGCCCCAGCGGACGCTTCTTCCATAGCGGCTTCCATCTGGGCCTCCTGCATCTGCAGAGCGGATTCCCCGGCGGCAAGCTGGGCCGTACCTTCTCCGATGCCCACCGCTGTCTCAAGCTGGGCGGATGCAAGCTCGCCTCTTGCCTGAGCCAGCGTCATAGCGCCCTCGTTGATTTGCTGCTGCACTGCCTGTAACTGGCTCTTTCCGGCTGTCAACTGGTTCTTTCCTTCCAGCAGTCCTGCTTCCTGCTGCTCTAACTGCTCAATCGTTGCGACGATTGCCGAGCGCGCCGTCTCGTAGACCCCGTCGCCTACGATTGTCTCAAGCTGGGCAAGCTGGGCCTCAAGTTCCGCTTTCTGCTCTTCTGTAAGTCCAATATCCGGCAACTCCAGCGTGCCTTTGATTTCATCGTACTTTTCTTTCGAAGCGTCAAGCTGGGCCAACTGGGCCTGTGCCTCTGCTTTTCCTGCCTGAATCAGCGCAAGGTTCTGGGAAAGCTGGGTTTCGGCCACATTTAACTCTGCCATCTTTTCCGTGATTTCCAACTGTGCCTGTTTGATTTCTTCGCTTTTCATGGAAATCTGGGACTCAGCTTCGGATAGTCCGGCAGAAGCCTGCGCTTTTCCGGATTCCAAAGCGGCTTTTCCGCTTGCCACCTGGGCTTTCGCCTCATCCAGCGCACTTTTGGCGTCGTTCACCTTCTGTTCCATTTCTGCCTTGATTTCATCGTTTAACTCTGTCACTTTCTCTTTGTTGACTGTAATCTCTATCGTCTCTTCGATACTTCCTGTCACGGTGACAGAAGCGACGCCTTCCACGCTCTCCACCTCGGGAATGACCTGTTCATTGATAATCTTGCTGGTATTTGCCGCATCCTCGCCCTCGGCGCTGACTGCCGCCACCAGTACCGGCATCATGTCCGGGTTCAATTTCATAATGATGGGATTCGACACTTCGTCAGGCCAGAAACCCTGTATCTGGTCGAGGCTCTCCCGCATCTCGATGGTGACGGAATCCATGTTCGCCGTCTGGTCAAATTCCAGAACCACTGTAGATGCATTTTCATTGGAAATGGACTGTACGGTCTTGATATTGCTGACCGTCGCCATGGTCTGCTCTACGGGTTTCGTCACGATTTGTTCTACTTCTTCGGGGCTTGCGCCTATGTATGTGGTCATGACGATTGCGTAAGGGAGGTTCATGCTCGGCAGAAGGTCTACGGTCATACTGCTAAAGGAGACTACTCCCAGAATGATAATGAGTACTACGCCTACTACTACTGTGTACGGTTTTTTTACGCTGAATTTTGATAGCATTTGAAGCCCTCTTTCTGTATGTTGGTTTATTTACATATTATAAAATAATATGTAAATCATAGCACTTGAGGCTTTCATTGACAAGAATTCTGGGGTATAATGGTGGCTCAATGATATGATTTAATAGATAATTTATAAACATTTTATAAAACGTTTTATGGGATTGGAGAATAGGAATGGAATCAAAAAACATATTAGTCACAGGGGCTTCCCGAGGGATTGGGCGGGCTGTTGCGGTTCGGTTCGCCCAGGGAGGGTATCATGTATTCCTGAACTGCCGTTCTTCTGTGGATGAACTTCAAAAGGTACAAAAAGAGATTGAAGAAGGATGCCCGGGTTCTTGCGAGATTGTCTGCGCAGATGTGGGGAATCCGAAAGACGTTGCGTTTATGTATGAACAGATTTATCGTTCCTGCGGTTGTCTGGAGGTGCTGGTCAATAATGCGGGTATTTCACATATAGGACTTTTGATGGATATGGAAGACGAGACGTGGCGGCGCGTCATCGATACCAACCTATCGTCGGTCTTCTACTGCTGCCGCGGGGCAATTCCTCCAATGATATCAAGACAGTTCGGGAAAATCATCAATATTTCTTCCATGTGGGGTACTTCCGGGGCGTCCTGCGAGGCGGCTTATTCGGCTTCAAAGGCGGGAGTAAACGGTCTTACAAAGGCTCTCTCCAAGGAGCTTGCGCAAAGCAATATTCAGGTAAACGCCATTGCCTGCGGGGTAATTGATACGGAAATGAACAAGCAGTTGACAGCGGAGGAACGCAAAGCGCTTGAGGAAGAGATTCCGGCGGGGCGATATGGAACGGTAGAGGAGATTGCACAGGTAGTGTGGGACGTAGCCCATGCGCCGGGATATCTGACAGGGCAGATTATCGGGGTGGACGGAGGGTATCTGTAGGGGCTCAGCCGCTACAGCATATCCTCTAAGCAGTCTATAACCGCCTTTATTTTCATTTTCACCCCACACAGATTTACGTTTCCATCTCAAGCAAAACCGGACAATGGTCTGACCCCATCACGTCAGTCAGAATCCCCGCATCCTTCAACCTGTCTCTCAGACATTCCGACACACAGAAATAGTCAATACGCCACCCTGCATTTTTGGCACGCGAGCTGAAACGATAAGACCACCAAGAATAGATTCCCTCCGCCTCCGGATAGAAATGACGGAACGAATCCACGAAGCCCGCCTTTAGAAGTTCCGTAAACTTTCCCCTCTCCTCGTCCGTAAATCCCGCATTCTTACGGTTCGACTTAGGATTTTTCAGGTCAATCTCCTGATGCGCCACATTCAAATCTCCGCAGAAAATCACAGGCTTCTTCTCTTCTAATCCTTTCAAATACGCCAGAAAAGCCGTCTCCCACTCCATCCGGTAGGAAAGCCTAGCCAGCTCATTCTGAGAATTGGGCGTATACACCGTAATAAAATAATAATCTTCAAACTCCAGCGTAATCACACGCCCCTCTTTATCATGTTCCTCAATGCCCAGTCCATAAGAAACACACAACGGCTCCTTTTTCGTAAAAATTGCCGTCCCGGAATACCCTTTCTTCTGGGCATAATTCCAATACTGGTAATATCCCGGCGTCTCAAGGGCAAGCTGCCCTTCCTGCATCTTTGTCTCCTGAATACAGAAAATATCCGCGTCCGCCTCCCGAAAGAAATCCATAAAGCCCTTCTGCACACACGCCCGGATTCCATTCACATTCCATGATATAAATTTCATCTACGAAATTCCTCCCTAATCTTAATTCAAATTAATAATAAACCTTCCGCAGGAATAACCCCCTGGCCGGAGCAAGGAACCCCGCAAGGCTTCTGTCCTCCGCCGCAATCACAACCGGCAGCTTAGATGCGTCCCTCTTGCCCGTCCCAATCTCCAATAACGTTCCCGTCAGAATCCGTACCATATGATATAAGAAACCCGTACCATAATAGGTAATCCTGACCTTCTCGCCGTTACTTACAATCTTGATATTCGTGATACGCCGGATGGAATCCTTACAATCCTTGTCATCCGTAAAACTGATAAAATTCTTAGGGCCAATCAGATATTTAACTGCGTCGCGCATTGCTTCAATATCCAGCTTCTCCGGATAATGATAACAATATCTTCGGGAAAATACGTCCGGCTTCTCCCGACAGTCAATGTAATACTCATATTTCTTACCCTTCGCACTCTTGCGGGCATGGAAACTGTTCCGAACCAGCTCCACCTTCACCACACGGATATCTTCCGGAAGATATCGGTTCAAAGATTCTTTAAATTCATTGGAATCATAAAGCTTCGACAGCTTCACGCTCACCACCTGCCCCCGGGCATGAACCCCCGCATCCGTCCTTCCCGAACCGTCCACTTGGACGCGGTAGCCGACTAATTTGCCGATACTCCATTCCATCACAAACTGAATCGTGTTATCCGTCGTGACCTGGCGCTGCCAGCCCTGATATCTGCTGCCATCATAAGCGATGGTCAATTTGTATGTTCTCATTTATCTCACCCAATCTATCTTATCTTCATAAACTTGATAATTCCGACTCTTACGCATCCCGAAATCAAAGGACTCTGCGTTATAAAAAGGAAGAAGCAAATGACTACAGCTTTGCTTCTTCCCTATTCTACCACTTAATTCACGTCATAGCAAATATCTTCTCTATCAAAAATCTTCCAAATTGTAACAGTGGTGTGTGAACCGTTACTCCAAATTTACCCAAAAGCTACTTCAATATCTTCTTCAGCTCATCCATAAAGGTATTCACGTCCTTGAACTCACGATAAACCGACGCGAATCTGACATACGCTACCTCGTCCAGGCTCTTTAATTCCTCCATGACAATCTCTCCTACCCGGCTGCTGGGAATCTCCTTCGCCTCCAAACTGAATACCTTGGTCTCTATCCTGTCTATCGTGCGCTGGATGTCCACCGCCGATACCGGACGCTTATAGCATGCCCGCAGAATCCCGTTCTCAATCTTCCCCCGGTCATACTGTTCTCGGTTATTATCCTTCTTGATTATAATTAATGGAATGGTCTCTACCTTCTCATAGGTCGTAAAACGCTTGCCGCAGGCGTCGCAGGAACGGCGGCGGCGGATGGAATTGCCGTCTTCCGCAGGTCTGGAATCTATTACTCTGGTATCTAAACGGTTACAATACGGACACTTCATCTTGTACTGTTTTCCTTTCTCTCATCTTAGTAAACCTAGTATACAACGCAATAATATAAGAAGTCAAACTGTATTTTGATTACCTGCACAGAAATTAACGGAACCTGTCTTTCCAAAACCAAGGATTTAATCAAGAACTCAATTTTCTTTCACCACAACCCGAACGCCATCCTCCGTATTCTCAAGTATAACTCCCATTCCATGAAGCCCCAGAATCTTCTTCACCAGAAACAGCCCAAGCCCCAGATGCTTCTCCTTCTTCCCTCGGTTTTTATTCCCTGTATAGAATAAATCAAAAGCATGGAGAAGCTGCTCCTCATCCAAAGTTTTCCCTGTATTCTCAATCATGCACCTTCCATCTTCTGTCCGCACCAGTATCCTTCCGTCCGGCACATTATAATCCACAGCGTTAGAAATCAGGTTCCAGACCGCCTTCCCAAGATATTCCCTGTCGCCCTCCACCAGAAAATCCTCTTCTTCCTGATATTGCACCTGAATATTCTTCTCATCAATCATCGGCGCGAACTTCTCCATTTCCTCCCGAATCAGTTCCCCAAACGACACCGTCTCTTTTTTTAACACCAGCTCGTCAGAATCCAGCTTCGACGTCTCAATCATTTCCACCACCAGAGAATCCATCTCCTCCGTCTGGCCGATAATCTGGGAAAGATAATAATCCCGCTTCTCTTCCATATTATGCTCAATCAGATTCTCCGCAAAATTCCGAATAACGCCAAGAGGCGTTTTAAGCTCATGGGCCATAACATTCGTGATATCCCTCCGCGTCTCCTCCAACGCCCTCTGCCTTGCATAGGTCCGGCCAAAAGAGCGGCTGACCACAAAAATACAAACAACCGTCAAAAGCAGTCCCGCCAGATAAAGATACGCCATATATTCAACTGCATCAGCCCATGGGTACTCCTCCATCCGAAATTCCATATAGGCAAACGGCTCATCCCAATCTCCCACCTTTGCCTTATAGACACCTCTCAGACACCAGCCTCCCTTCAAAGTATAAAAACTCGGATATTCATACGCTTTCTCCCTAGAAAATCCTCCCACCTTTGGAAAATTATGAAAAAACTCATTACCGCTCCATCTATGCCAGCTCCTGAAAGAACTCATATAGGGAAAACTCAAATCCGGAACCCGAAACTCTCCACCATCCCGCTGTTCATCGCTTACCTCCGGATTCGCCCATTTCCAGACAACTTTACTGTCTGTTTCATAGAAACATCTCTCTTCCCCAGTCTCCATCCCTGTGGCCAAATCAACCTCCATACCGACCTGTATACTTACAATCTCCTTAGTCAGAGAATCTACATACTGTTTCTCTTGCGCCTCCTGCCCTTCTTCCCACGTAATCTTCTGGACAAATATATCATACAGCTTCTCACCCTCCGACGACGTCCGAATAGAGATTCGATATTTTTCCGGCAATGTAGAACCTGCCGTAGATTGCTTTCCCTTCCAGTAAAAATCCGCCAGCTCCTTCTTCTGTTCAAAGGTCAGATAATCATCCAGCATATAAAGTCCGTAACTTTCCAAAGAAGTATCCGCCGAAAACCTAGAATCACCGATAGTCTCGCAGCTTTTTGCCAGCAGCTTCCTCTCCTTGTCATAAACGGCAACAGCAATATTTAACTGTGGATTCGCTGCGTTCCCAAAATATTCGTTCACCAAATCTCGGTAAAAATCTTCCCTCTGTGCAGTCACTTGCTTCTCATTCCCAGAGTACTCTTTTGCTTCATCAGAAACCTCCCACTCCTGCTCCGCCGCTTTTCTCAGTAAAGTGGCTGCAGTCTGTTCAAAAGAGTGAATGTATTCATCCGTAAACTTTTCCTTCATTATCCAAGTTACCAGCCCCATCGTTGCAAAATACAAAGCCAGAAATCCTGTTGCCACAGGTATTAAGAAGCTGCCTTTTTTTCTATTCCATATTCTCTTCATCGTACCACCTCCAATTATGATGCCGCACTGTACGGCAGACCCGCATCATATCTCCCTGGGCTGCAGACCGTCGTTAATCACAGATAAACGATATCCAAACTTCCGCACAGTCTCTATGGTACATCCGCAGGAACCCATTGCCTTTCGCAGCTTTTTAATATGATTATCCACCACCCTCTCATTTCCGTCGAAATCATATCCCCAGAAACGGATTAAAAGCTGCTCCCGACTATAGACCCGCCCTTTATTCTGTATCAGAAACAAAAGCATCTCATACTCTTTGGGAGGCAGAGGCAGGAAGTCTCCGCCTCTGAAAACCCTGCGGCTTCTGGTATCCACCTTAAGGGCTCCCAGCTCCACAAAAGCATTGATACCCTGCACCCTGCCCGTCAACGCCATAGCCTTGGCATACAGCACCGGCAGGGAAAAAGGCTTTGTCACATAGTCGTCCGCCCCCAGAGAATAGCCGTTAAGCATATCCTCCTCCATCACACGGGCAGTAATAAAGATAACCGGCACGTCACAGACTTCGCGAATCCGCCGGCAGACGGCAAAACCATCCATCCCCGGCAGCATTACATCCAGCAGAATCAAATGAAAACTTTGCAAATCCAGCAGCTCCAAAGCCCTCGTTCCATCCTCGGTCGTCTCAACACTCCATCCCTTGCCGACAAAATAATCCGAAGCAGCCTCCGCAAGCAGACGGTCATCTTCCACAATCAGTAATTTAAGTTCCATAAACGTTCTCCATATTCAGCCTGTTTACAAATCTATAACAGAAAATGTCCGGACAATATTTCTGTATGGCAATACGATAACATCTCAATATGTCTTTTTTGTATCTAATTATAAAATATCAACCCTCATTCCAAATAGGCGTCAAAGCAGTCACAACCCGCTTATAAATCTCAAAAATTCTCATATACTTCTCATGATTCTCCATGTTAGGAGTAAAAACCCTCTTCATTCGAACACATCTTCGAACCGCTTCCTCCTCGTCCTCAAAACAGCCGGCTCCAACTCCCACAAGAAGAGCTCCCCCAAAAGAAGACTCCGCATTTTCCGGAACCTTAACCTCCAATCCAAACACATCGCTTACAATCTGACTCCAAAGAGGACTCTTGGCTCCGCCGCCAATCAACACCACATCTTCCATATTATCCGTAAAATTCTTCAGCACTTCCAGACAATCAAAAAGACTATAAGCCACTCCTTCCAGCAAAGCCCTCGCAAAATGCCCTTTCGTATGCATCATACTGACTCCGAAAAAATTCCCTCTCGCATCCGGATTAAAATACGGACATCTTTCCCCAAGCAGATAGGGATGAAACAAAAGCCCGTCAGACCCCAAGGGAATCTGCTCCGCCTGCTTATTCATATACAGATAAACATCTTCTCCCTGCGCCTCAAAAAGTTCCTTTTCAACCGGATAAAACGCATCCCTCATCCATCGGTTCGCCGAAGCACAGCTATTCGTTGCCGTTACCGTATACCACTTCCCTTCCACAGAATAAGGATAAGTAAAAGATTTTACATGAGGCTTCGCATCATCCAGCACAATGTTGACATTTCCGGCAGTGGCAAGCTTAACAATAATCTGTCCCTGTCTCACAGCGCCGGCGCTTAGATCCTCCGCCGCCGTATCCGAACATCCCGCAATAACCGGAAGGCCCGCGGGAAGACCGGTAAGCCGGGCCGCCTCTTCCCTTACCCTTCCCACAATCTCCTTTGACTGCACCACCTTCGGAAACGTCTCCATTGGAAGCCCCAGTATTTTGCATAACTCCTCAGACCATTCCTTCTTTCTGGCGTCATAGAAAAGGCTCCCCTGGGCGTCCACAACATCCGTCACAAAGTCGCCGGTAATAAACGAACGGATATAATCTTTGGTAAACATCAAACGGTGAATCCGCCGGAAATTCTCCTCCTCATTCTCCTTCACCCACATAAGCTGGGGCAGAGTCCACGTAGGAGACGGCATAGCCATAGCCTTTTCAAATATCTTATCGCCAAACTCCTCCCTCAAACGGGCGCTCTGCCTGCCGCTTCTCTGGTCATTCCACATAATACAATTCCTAATTACCTTTCCGTCCCTGTCCAAAAGAACCGCATTATGGGTAGAGGCCGTTACAGCCAGCCCCAACAATCCCTCGAAACCGTCTTCCATCTGCTCTTTACATCCGCCAACCGCCGCCGTCAATGCATCAAGCCAAAGGCTCGGGTCCTGCTCAGACCACCCCGGCTTCTTATGTTCAGAAGGATATTCCCTGAATACGGAGGCGAGAACCTTACCCTTCGTGTCAATCACCATAGCCTTACATCCGCCGGTCCCAAAATCAATTCCAAATAATTTATCCATAAGTCATCCTCTCCTTACCGTCAATATTTCTTGACAACAAGAGCATTTTCCAAAGCTTCAAAATTCGTAATCGCCCTCTGATTCAACCGAAGAGAAACCCCCGTATAGAGCGTGTCAATAATCGTCAGCTCCGCCATACGCGACGCAATGGCATAGGTCCTGTATTTCGTCTCCTGAGAACGGGTAAACAGCCTGATATCCGCATATTTAGCAACCGGAGAATTACCGCTTTTTGTCACGGTCATAACCGTCGCCTTCCTCTCCTTTGCCTCTTTGACCGCCTCGATAACGTCCTTAGAGCTGCCCGAGTGAGAAAACGCAATTACCACATCCTCCGGCGTCAGGGAAACCACCGCAATCATTTGGAGATGCCCGTCCGTGTAGGCAACGGCATTAAGCCCAATACGCAGAAATTTGTGCGCCGCATCCATCGCAATCGCTCCTGCATTTCCATTCCCCATCACCACAATCTTCCTTGCCCTGCATAAGACCTCGATACCCTTTGACACTGCCTGACTGTCAAGGGCCTGACGGGTCATCTCCAACGTCTGTATGGCGCTTGAAAAAATCTTATCTATAATCGCCTCCGCCGAAGAATCCTCTTTCAAATCCTCGTGAATCTTCTCCTGCAGCGTCACCGATTCCCTTGCCACATTCACCTTAAGCTCCTGAAACCCCCGATATCCAAGCTTAGTACAGACCCTCGTAATCGTAGCTTCGCTGGTGCCTACCCTGTCGGCCAGCTCCGTGATAGAAGTATAGATTAACTCACCCTGGTTTTCCACCATATAGCTGACAGCTTTCCTCTCCATCTTAGAAAGGGATTCTAACTTCTCCGAAACACGCTCATAAAATGCTCTCATTGTATCATTTTCCATAATACCCCGCCCCTTTTTCCAAATCAATTTCCCCTGTTCCTCAAAATCGCCGTCGCCCGCCGATATCCGCAGGGAATGTATCTATACTTATCATACCTATCTTTGCTGTAAGGGGCAAGATAAAATCTAGATATCTTCTACTCTTCCTCTTTCACCATCTTTTGTAAGCATATAAAGCGCCTTTCTTACATACCGTTCCCTGGACTTTTCCTCATCCTCCTCTCCCAGATTGGGATTCCCAACCGGACTTGTAATGGCAAATCCCCTCAGGATACGGGAAGAACCCACCGACTTTGCAATATCCACCACTGCACAGACCTGAGTGACCGGTATCCCTTTCCGCTCAATTTCCTTTACAATCGTTGCGCCGCAACGAGTACTTGTTCCTCAGGTGGATGTAAGAATCACCGCGTCAATTCCCTTGTCCTTCAATGCCGCCGCAATTTCCCTTCCCTTAACCTTAGAAGCTTCCACAGACGCACAATTTCCACACGCCACATAAACCTCCGGGTCCAGATACCCAAGCTCCCCCTTTTCAACGTATTGCCTCAGGACTTTCACAGGGAACAGCCTGTCCGGATTTTCTAAAACCCATGTCCCGTCATAGCCGCTGTGAATCACAAAATGCTTCTCCGAAAGCAGGGTATCCCAGCGGTAGTGTCCCCAGGCAGTGCTTCCGTTTGGTTTGAGCCTGTCGGGATTCGTTTCAGGAATCAGCCCCCCGTCCGACACAAGGGCCAGTCTCGCAGTTTTAAGATTCTCCACCTTAGGGGCCGGCTGCACAATGTCAAACACAGGAGGAAGCAGCTCGCTTACCACCGGCTTACCCTTAAGCTTATCCAGAACCATCTCGATTGCACGTACGGCGGCATTTTTTTCCTGCTCCTCATTCAGAATAACATCCCTCTTAATATATCCTTCCGCCGCCGCGCTGCCTATGTGTTTATTCTCAAGCAGTCTAATCCCTAAGTCCGCCATAACCAAAGCCGCCTTTCGCAGCTTTGAAGATAAAATTTCCGTCTTAACAATATAAGTATCTTTTCGAAAAAGCTCTGCCGCCGGATTCTCCGGATACATTCCGGTTATCGTAGGGATACCCAGCTCTTTCTTCACTGCCGCCGCCATATTTCCGCAGCTGATGCCATATCTCCCCGCATTAAACGCAGGACCGGCAATGAACAAATCCGGCTCAAGCTCTTCAACCAGCTTCACCCCCTGTTCCCTTGCGGACTCCACATTCTCCGCAAAATAATTATCGCCGCATATAATCGTGGCTATGACCTGACACTTTTCTTCCAGCAGCTTTTGAAACAGCAGCGCCGGCCCCACCGGTTCGCGCCTCACCTGAAAGCCGATATCCGCCGCCTCCTCACCCCCGATTTGCCCAAAAAACTGATTGATATAACATACTGCCTTATATTTTCCGTTACTCATTCTCTTCACCTCTAGTAATCTACTGCCCTTCCATATGAAAATCCAATCTGGCTCATAAGACCTACCTGTTTCATATACGTAGAGCTTACCTGCCCCTTTGCCGGATTGCCCGTCGCAATTCTATGTCCGCCGATTACCCCGTCGTCGCCGCTGAGATAAAGGGCGTCCTTAGGCCCTCCAAGCAGTCTTTCCACCGGAGGCAGTACAAAGTTATGGTAGTATGTGCCGGAACAAACGATAGAATCTACATTAGGCTCGCTAATCATACATTCCACTTCAAGATTGCTTTTACCGTTCAAAACCTGAATAATCGGAACCGCTTTTATGCCAAGTTTTTCTGCCTCTCCCGCAATCGCGCCCACACATAGAGTCGAAGCGCCTCCAACACCTTTCGTCACAATCACCCCGTCTGCATGAAATTCTTCCTTCAAAAGATTCGCAGCCATCTTTGAAACCAGATAGCGGTGCCTCGCCTCCACTGACGTAACCGTAATGAGCACGCCCACAAAATTCAGCTCTTTTCCATGCCTTCGCATTAATTCCATTATAATCGGATGATTCTGTACCTCATAAGTCGTCACACACCGGAAACCACCGCACATGGAAATCGCACCGTCAATAATCTCTGTGGGCTGCATGACAAGGGGAAGGCTGTCCGGCACAGCATTTCCATAGACCATAGGCTCCCTGTAATTCTCCGTATCATACTGCTTAGAATAAATCTGATAGGAATAGGCAATATTGGGAAGCTTGGGATTACGGGACTCATTATCAAGAATCTCCCTTGCGTCCGCTTCCTCCCCCAGCGTCGCTTTTGCAAGCATCACACTCGTCTTATAGCCGATACGCCTAAGAGCCTCCCTGTACTCCCGAAAATCAGCGCCCTCCGGCGCAATCGGCTCAATTACAAGCTCCGGCATCCTGGCGTAAGGATTGAGTTTCGCACATTCTCCACTCATATCAAAAGAACCCCATTTTCTTGACCAGTAGGTATTATTCTGGCACAGCACAATCCCCATTCCCTCGACGGCGCGTGTCACGCCCTTTCCCGCAATCTCATAATCCTCCGTCAGCACCCCCGGCCAGTCAATATGACGGGAAACTTTACACCTTGGCTGAACCACATCTACCACGTTGATGATACGTGTGGATTCGTTCGGATATGTAATATCCAGCTTAAGGGACGAAAAACAACCTTCTTCCCTTCCAAAAGCAAGAATATCTTCTCGATTAATATATAAAACCCTATCCTTCACACATGTAGCCTCGCCAAATTTCAAATCTTTTATTTTAAATGTTTCTATTGTTAAATTCATATTTCTCTCCATTCTGTTTCTAGGAACCAATCATCATATTAGGAAGCGCCGTCACAATCGGCGGATACAAAAGCATCAGCGCCATGACGGCAATGATGATAAGGACAACCGGCACCGTATACCGAATCGCCTCCTGAAACGTTGACCCCACAATATTCATTGACACAAACAAATATAATCCAACCGGTGGCGTCAGGGCGCCTATGACCGTTGCGATTGAAAACAACACACAGAATAAAAGCGGGTCAAACCCAAGGCTGATTACGATAGGATATACAATGGGAAGCACCACCGCCGTTGCGGCCAAGGTCTCCATAAAACATCCGATTATCAGCATAAGCACAATAATAATCAGAACAACAACCGTAGGATTGGTTGAAACTGACAGCATAAACTCTTTAATCGTCTGCGCCAGATTCTCCTTGGCAATGATATAGGAATAAATGCTTGAAATCCCCATAAGCATCATTAACATTGCGGAACTAGAAGCGGCCCGCTTAAAAATATCCGCCAAATCCTTAAGCTTTAGCGTCCGATAAATCACAAACCCACAGAACAACCCATACACACACGCCACAATTCCGGACTCCGTAGCGGTAAAAATACCTGTAATAACGCCTCCCACAATGATAACCGGGGTCAGCAGTGCAAAAAATGCATCCTTAAACGCTGCTCCCAACGTCTTGATTTCAAAAGTCCCTTCACCGCCGTCAATATTCTTCCGTTTTGCATAAATAAAGCACATAGCCATAAGACAAAGCCCTATTATAATGCCGGGTATCAAGCCCCCGATAAATATCTTTCCGATAGAGTAGCCTGTAAGAGACGCTACCACAATCATGTTCGTACTCGGCGGAATAATCGGCCCCAGCGCCCCGGAACCTGCAATCAGCGCCGAGATAAAGGACTTGCTGTATCCGGTTTTCTTAAGCTCCGGAACCGTAAGCGTACCTACCGCCGTCATCGTGGCCGCGCCGGAACCGGAAATTCCTGCAAATATCATATTCGCGGCAACTGATACCATGCCCATTCCCCCTCGCAGCCAAGATATCAACGCCCGGCAGAAATCGAGGATACGCTGTGACAGCTTTGCCCCGCCCAGTATCTCTCCGGCAAGTATAAACAGCGGGCCAGCCATGAGTGAAAAGGAGTTCATCCCCCGCACCGCTTGCTGGACGGCCATAAATCCGCTCTCCCCTCCGCCAAGCACTAGGGCGAGCAGTCCTGACAAACCAATTGCGAAACACACCGGCACCCCAATGACGAGCATAATAACAAGTGAAATAACCGCAATACCTACCATCTAAAGTTCCCCCTCCCTATACTTTTTCGACAATCTTGGAATAGCGCTGGCGTATGAACACAGCATCATGATAATACCAAGGGGCGCCGCCAGATAAACATATGAATATGGAATCTGCATGGATGCGCTTAAAAAACTGGTACTTCTTCTAACCAAGTCCACCGATGCCGGCAAAAACAGAATTAAAAAGACCACACAAATCATTCTTGCAACAACAAACAGCATTGCCCTTATTCTATTGTTCTTAATAAATCCAATCAGCAGGTCCACAGACACATGGGCATCCGCCCTGACGGTCAGCGAAGAACCGACGAAAGTGAGATAAATGCCACAGAACCGCATAGCCTCTTCTGTCCAAGGAGGGGCGGACGCCAGTACATACCGCCCCACCACCTGAATACTGCCAAGAACCAGAATTGCCGTGAATAGCAAGATACTAAGCGCCGTCTGTACCCATTCTATCCCCTTATCTATTTTCAGTAATCTCTCAATAGTCATGAAAAACCTCCCAGCCTACTCTTCTATTGCAATGGCTTCCATCCGTTCAATTAATTCCTCCAAACCATAATCTTCGGCATACTTCTGGTAAATGCCTGCGCATGCTTCCTTCATTTTTTCCCGCTCCTCCTCGGTGACCTCATTAATCTGAACGCCTGCGTCAGCCATCGTCTTTTCTGCTTTTTCTCCTAACTGCGCGCGTGCCTTCCACTGATTCTCCTGATTCTCCTTCGCACATTCTGAGATAATCTTCTTCAGGTCGTCCGGTATGGTATTCCATTTGTCTTCGTTAATGAGTACAAGATAGGTCTGTCCCAGATGACCGATTTTAGAATAGTATTTTCCCACCTCCTGAAGGTTTTGGCTGACCAGTCCCACATCATCCGCCTCTACTGCATCTGCAACCCCCTGCTGGAAAACGGTGTATGCCTCGCTCCATGCAGAGGTTACGGTACTTGCTCCCAGTGAATTCCAAATCTGAACGTAAAGCTCTGTCTCTGCAGTACGCATCTTGATTCCCTTGATATCTTCCAGCCCATTAATGGGCGCATTTTTTAAAAGCGGGTTGCGGATACCGTTGGAATAGGTCATAAGAAGATGAAGCCCCGAGCCTTCCAGCATATCCGGTACCTCTTCGGGAACAATCTCGCTCAATATCCCGGTCTGCTCCTCCAGATTCTTACATAAGAAGGGCAGGTTGAACACTCCTAGCTTTGGAATCTCAAATGTAGTCGCCCAGTCTGCCGCATCTGCAAACGTAATGTCCAGCGTCCCCATGGAAATCTGCTCCATCATCTCTCTAGCGGACCCTAACTGGCTTGCCGGATAAAGATTGACCGTAACTCTTCCGCCGCTTCTTTCCTCCACCATCTCTTTAAACTCTTCCGTTGCAATTGTCAGTGCGTGGTCTACCGTCTGAATATGTCCAAATTCCAACACAACACTTTCCTTTGACGTTTCCTCTGTCTTTTCCGGGCTTGCGCAGCCCGCCATAAATGTAAAAAGAACCATTACAAGCATTACCATTGCTATTCTTTTTTTCATAAGTCTGTCCTCCTAATTTAACGCGTATTTTTCTATATATGTTTTTCCCAGACAATCTGCCTTCCTTATCACGCTGCACAGCAGCTCTAAAGTCACCGTTCTCTCTTCATGATGTACCAGCGGGCCTTCTGCCGTTTTTTTCGCTATTTTGTAAATGTTTTCTTCTGTATTCTCTACTCCAAGGCTGTCCAATGTCACCGGAAGTCCTGCTTTCACCATAAACCTCATAGTCTGTTCCACCGTTTCTGGCTTAGCTTCCTCAAGAACCAACTGACAGACAATACCGAACGCAACTTTTTCTCCATGCAGATACCGATGTGTTTCCTTAAGAGCCGTTAAGCCGGAATGAATCCCATGGGCCGCGGCAAGCCCTGTATTTAGAAAACCTAGTCCGCTCAGCAGGATATTCGCTTCCACAACGTCCTCAAATGCTTCTGTCACAATTCCTGTGTCCAAATCTGCGATTGCGGCAAGTCCTTTCTCAAAAATAATTTTTTCACATTCTTTGGCGATTGCCATTCCTGCTTTGCAGCACCGGTATCCTTCACCGATATAGTTCGGAGCTTTCGTCCTTTCACAGACACGAGCCTCAAAGCAGGTCGCAAGGGCGTCCCCAACGCCTGCGATAAACAATCTCTTCGGCGCTTTTATTATAATCTCACTGTCTGCCACCACCAGGTCTGCATTGGACCTTACTTTGCGGGAGCCTATATATTCCCCTTCGGAGGTATAAAGTACGGCAATCTCACTTACCGGTGCGTCTGTGGAAGCGGAGGTTGGAACTATCATAAAGGGCAATCCTTTCCGGTCGGCGCACAACTTTGTGATATCCAAAGTCTTTCCGCCTCCGATTCCTACAAAAATATCCACGCCCTCTTCAAGGGCCAACGTACATATTCTGTCCATCTCCTGTTCACAACATTCTCCCTGGAAGCGCACTGCCAAAAATTCTTCTTTTTTCTCTCCATACATGGAGGTCAGTCTTTGCGACAGCTCTTCAAACAAAAATCCGTCAATGATGCAGCATGCCCGCCCGTAGTCTTTCGTATATTGCGGCAAATGGTCAAACTCTTTCGCTCCCTGTATATATCTCAGAGGGCTTCCAAACGCTCTTGTCTCATTACTCATCTTTCCTTTCACACATCGTGCACGATATGTTTCCTCCTTTCCTTTTTTTGAAAATTATTTTTATTTTATGTTGAAATTATATATTATATAAAAATTATTTTCAATATAAAATTTCTATAAATCTGATTTTCTATAAATATTATAAATATAGTGTGAAATTTTTATGCAAATTGCTGAAATTTCTAAATTTTATAAATAGACAGCAAAAAAGGGCTGTCGGCTGTTGATACCGATTTTAGCCCCTGATTCCTGAAAAGAAAAAGTTCCGTGTAATTTCGGCTTTTTCAAGCCCTTGAAATCCCACGGAACTCTCTCTTTTCTTATGGCCGGATTTGTTTTTAGACGCAAAAACCTCCGTGCCTTATTTTTACAAGTCTCCTCTTGACCTATTTTTAAGTTATTCTACGCTGTAAATGCCGGACACAGAAATTTTTATCTGGGCCATCTGCTTTTTTATCCGGAAGCGGGGCAAACGCTTTATGAGGCTCGCTTTGATACCAGTATGCCATACTCGCCGGATCATCCTGCCGTTCAAGTTTGCTTTTAATGTTCTCCAATACGGAGTTTCTTATTCGAAACTCCGGTAACTTGCCCATGCGGCAAAAGGTACGAAACAAAAAACAAATACAAGTGGATTCTGTTAATGAATCACCTTATAACGCAATCTGAGATATGAGTCCTCCAAAACGATACATTCCTGCAATTTTAACACGCCTAATCGTGATAATTCACTTTCTGACAGCAAAGATTTCCCGTCAATCAGAGTAGACGTATCTTTACCTCCTATTAATACAGGAGCTACGACAATATCAATATAATCGATCAGCTTTTCACGAAGAAACAGTCCATTTAACGTGCCTCCGGTTTGTATCGTTAATCTCTCACAGCTATATTCTGATTTAAGTTTTGTAAGAACATCTTTCAGTGATAGTTCATCTTGATATAAGATATGAAGATTATCTTCTTCAATCTCAAATGCCGGATGATTTTTATTAGATGTAACTAACACAAATTGTTTTGATAGAGCACAAAAATAACGTATGCCATGTTCCGTCAAATGTTTATTATCTATAATAACAAAGGAAACAGGCGTTTTATTGGGCATATCCTTTGTATTGACACCAAGTTTGGCTTGTACTCTCCCGGAATTAAGCGACCATAAATCTGTTGTTTGTTCTATTTCATAATATTGATGCAATCCTTCTTTAAGTCCTGCAATTTTAGGAAAATCCTTATCCACATCTAAATTATCCGATGCGCCGGTGCTGATTTTACCATCAACAGACATTAACATAAATAGTGTTGTAATAGTCCTCTCCATTTTGTCCCTCCTAATTCAAAATAAACAAAATTGCAGCGCGATAACATGCCAACGCTGCAGCTTGATTCTTACTATAAATTACAAAATGCAGCGGCAGCCACATCCTAAAAACCGTCTAGCTAAATCACTGCTAAATAACATTCAAACAGGATCAATACCGCCGCTGCCATGAATAGGATACCATTGCTTTTCGGCTGCTGCAAGCAGATTTTTTCGGCTGCAAGCAGATTTTTTCGGCCGGCTCAAAGGAGGAAAAAAATTGTGAACCTGAAAAAGGTTCTATCTCTCACTTCCTGCATCAGCGTTTGTTCCATATCAGCTCTGAATTCTCAGCAATAACAGTATAATCTACCCTAGGATCGTCCAATTCAAATTCACCATAATAGATCTGGTCAATCTCTTCCTTATCCCCTAAACAAAAGGTATATTTAAAATCATCTTCTTCAAAGATAGGCTGAATATATTTTGACCATGGTGTTTCATAATAGTAAAATACAACTATGCTTTTTTCGGTTCCATTTATCGTTACTGCCGACGGTGCAAGAGATACCGTTCCTCCCAAATTTTCATCTTGATAGACAGCATAAAGTTTCCCGTCTGCTTCGTCAATACTTATATTTTCATCATCATATGGAATACAGGTTTTCGTTAAAACCGCGTAAGAATGTAGCGCCCCGGCAAGAAGAAGGGCGGTGATTACGGTACTCGCCAAAATAATCGTATTCTTTTTTCTGAAATTGGACTTCAGTTTTTTTAATACTCTTGCTTCTGAAAGTTGGATATTTTTAGTTGACGGTAAAAGAATATCTTGTTTCAGAATTTCGGCCTCCTTTCTGCAGGAATCGCAAGAACCCAAATGTTCCTCAACCATTTCTTTCGTAGCATTACTCACAACGCCGTCTAAGTAAAGAGGAAGAATATCTTTTATAATATCGCAGCTAATTTTTTTCATGCTCTATCGCCTCCATATATTCTACTATTTGTTTTTTGGCTCTATAAAAAGTTACTCTTGCCCAACCGGGGCTTTTTCCAAACAACACTCCAATTTTTTCAAAAGATAATTCTCCAAATACCCGCAAACTAAATACTTCTTTATATGGTTCGTTCATATCATGAAGAAATCGGTGGATGAGAAAAGCGTTTTCTTCATCTACAAACTGCTCTGCAAAATCAAATCGTACATCTGCGGCATCTTCGGAGATTTCCTCGTCCGCATAAATTTTTTGCCGTTTACAAAATGTATAATATGTATTTTTTGCAATGGTAAACAACCATGCACGAATATCCTTTGCCCCATCAAATGTATCTATGGATTTTAGGGCCTTTGTAAAAGTTTCTTGTGTTATTTCTTCGGCAATATATTCATTCGCAGACAGGCTGCATAAATATAAAAAAACATCATGGAAATATAATTGATAGATTTGTTCAAAGTCCACGCCTCCCACCCCTCCTTTCACTTTATTAACTATTAATTTCAGAATATGTTACAAGATTTTTCGAAGAATTTTCTTTTTTTAACTAAAAGTTTATTGTATTTGCCGGAGAATTACAAGTATAGTATATCCGTCCGCAAAGTCAAAAATATTCTCAAACAGCTACCATAAAGTTAAAATATTTTTACTTTTAGTTAATATATATTGACTTCCAAGAACATGATATGCTATATTTATCAAGTAAGGAGGAAGCGTATATGAATACATTACCGATTAATTCCATTATCAATGGTGAGTGCGTATCTGAGATGAAGAAATTGCCAGACTCATACATTGATTTAATTATTGCAGATCCGCCGTATAATCTTTCTAAAGGCGGAGAATGGAAATGGGATAATAGTGTCGAGCTCCAAGGTATGGGCGGCAATTGGAATAAAGTCATGCAAGAATGGGATGATTTTACATTTGAATCCTACATAACATTTACTAAAGCATGGCTTACCGAAGCCAAGAGAATACTTAAGCCGGCTGGTTCCATGTGGATTTTTGGCACATATCATAATATGGGATTTATCAATGTCATTTGCCAAATGCTCGGAATTGAAATCATCAATGAAGTCGTATGGTATAAAAGAAATGCTTTCCCCAATTTGGCAGGAAGAAGATTGACTGCAAGCCACGAAACCATACTGTGGTGTAACAAGGGTGGAAAGAAGCGAGAATATTTTTTTGATTATGAATATTCAAAAAACGGCGATTTTTCATATGACGGCCTGAAAACTCCGGGAAAACAAATGAGAACCGTATGGGATATATCAAATAACAAAGAAAAAAGTGAACTTGCATACGGCAAACATCCTACACAGAAGCCTATTAGAATCCTCAAACGAATGATTAAACTGTCTTCAAGAGAGGGCGACGTTATGCTCACTCCTTTTTCTGGTTCCGGAAGCGAATGCGTCGCCGCAAAAATTACAGGAAGAAAATATATCGGTATTGAATTTGATGCTTCTTACTGTGAAATCGCAGCAAATCGTTTGGCCCATGTCGAAGAAAATGAGGGGCAGCCAGATAAACTTGGATTAAGCCCGGTCGAATGCGAGGTAACTGAATGAAGAATTTGATACTTAACGAAAAAGAGCTTCGAAAAAAAATGATCGATTTGGATATTAAAACTATCAACGAATTGGCCACAAAGGCCGGAGTATCAAAACCTACAATATATGAATACATAAACGGAAAATCTCCGCTTTCGGCAGCATTCACCCGTTTATGCGTCTATCTGAATGTGGATCCTCATGAAATCTTAATAGAAACCGAATCAACATCCACGGAGGATTAAAATGTTCAAACCAGTTATCAAGTGGAGCGGCAGTAAACGCAGCCAATCCGCAAAAATAAAAGAATATTTACCCGAAAAATTCAATAGATACTATGAGCCTTTTATTGGCGGCGGTTCTATGCTATATGCTATCACTCCCGACAATGCTGTTTGCGGAGATATTTGCGTACCGTTAATTGATTTGTGGAATGAAATCAAAAACAACCCTGCCGAATTATCTAAAGCATATAGACTTCGTTGGACAAGACTCCAAACCGAAGGTTATCAAGCGTATTATGACATCAGAGATGATTTCAACAAAAACCGTTCTCCGGAAGATCTTCTGTTTTTATCCAGAACATGCGTTAACGGCTTGATTCGCTTCAATACAAATGGGGAGTTTAATAATTCCTTACATCATACCCGCCCTGGTATATCTCCTGACAGTTTGGAAAAAATCATTCTGGATTGGTCTAAACACATTCAAGGCTCGGAGTTTATTGCTGCCGACTATACTATTACAACCAAAACTGCCAAAGCGGGCGATCTGATATATTTAGACCCTCCGTACTTTCATACGAAGGGCCGTTATTATGGCACTATTAATTTTGATTCTTTCCTTACCTATCTTGAACACCTGAATAGCAAAGGTATTAAATATATGCTCTCTTTTGATGGTATCAGAGGAGAGGATAACTTTACTGTTGAATTACCAAAGGAATTATATAAACGCCACGAGCTTATTCCTTCAGGAAATTCCAGTTTCAAAAAAGTCATGGATAAAGAGAGTATTCAAGTTTTAGAATCTCTGTATCTTAACTGGTAATTTAGAAAATGGTTATATCGTTAGATCCGCTTTCTTCAACCTTGTCACAAATAAACTCTTTCAAGATTTCGGCGGCACGGGTAGCTGTAACGATTTCAATTTCCCAACCGTGCCCAACAGGCTCCATGATGAACAGCATGTCGCAGCCGCTCCGTTCGAATACAGTGTGGTTTGCTTGCGCAAACGCCCGCAAATAGGCAGCCGCGGAGATTGTTTCAAATGCGTTAAAATCAACAAAGCGTTCCGATTGTGTCCATTCGCAAATATAAAGACGGTTCATTCTCTCCACATTAGGAACATAATTCATAAGATTGTGGATATAGTTTATAAGACCCTCTCCAACATCCGCTTCTAAATCCAGGGAACGCTCCTTTGATTCAATAGAAAGCAGTATAGGACGGCGGAACACTCCAAACAGTTCCAAAACATGGTCTGGACGCTTGCCGTCGACTTCTTCGCTTACACGGGGCAAGGATAACCAGCGTACTTCGTAGTTCCCATAAAGGACAGAAAGTCCACTCCAATCGCCACCGGGAGGATTACACATACCCTCAAAACAAACTTCACGGAGTAAGTGTGAAAAGAGAAAATGGATCCCCGTATCTACATCATCTTCATGGAAAGACTGCGGAATACCGGAAAAATAATTTTGTGTCAGGCTATCTTTATCAGGAAGTTGTTCCATATAGTGTTCTTTTAATGCAGAAGTGTCCAGAAGTAACTCTTCATCATAAGAATGGCCAGCGAGTACGGGAACATCAAGAGCAACAAAATTACTCAAAGCAAGAATGGACCGCCAAAAACCGTTAGACGCTGCAAGACATTCCGGATTTGTAATAAGTACGTTGAAATTGCGTTCAATAACCGGCCCGTAAATATAAGTCATCACTTCAATATCTGTCGAAACAAGCATTGCAGTTAATGGCAGAATCCCTCTATCAGGTCGGTTGTCATCACCTCTTGGCTTAAATCCTTTAATTATACAAAGAATCAATTCCGAATGATCGGATGCGATTCTCTCAAGTACATCGGTATCGTAAGTTGGATATAAGCGGTGTATTCCATTTGCCAGTTTTCTTCTGTTTGCGGCAGGAATAATTCCAAAAGGAAGATCTTTGGATGCTAATCCGACACTAAGGCTTTCTACCAACTCAAGAAACTCCAAAGAACTTCCGTGCTGTCCTTTTGAGGTAATTGTTTTTCGGAAATTAACGCCTGAATTTTCTAATGAAAATTGAACTATTCCTTGATGACATGCATATAAATTTCTCCATTGCGTATGTGTGAAATTCGCAGCCGGACGAGAACTTCTTGCCAAAAACAGCACTACATTAAGATTTTTTCGGAGGATAGTTTCTTCCTCCTCTGTGGTATCGAACCTGCACATCCGTTTAACGATGTAACGGGAAAGCTCTGCTTCCGCAAAGTTATTCTCGTCGAAGTTTCTCAAGGAACGGTCAAACTGTTTGTCAAATTCTTCTGAACGGATATAAACTTGAGCGACGAAATTATTGCTTTTTCTCGAAAAGCTAATATAACTGTATGGGACAGCCGGATTCGGAAAACGAAGCGCTTTCCGCACACGTGTACGGCTGTTCAATTCGTATTTCACAAAATCTACAATATACAAATACGGACATCCTGTGCGGCCTGTAGAGAAGGCACGGCCGCTTCGCTGCCATGCTTGATTACCGGCTTGCAGTGCACTACAAAACTCGATTGCATAAAGAATGGTTTCCAGCCCGTTTTCTACATAGGTAACAATCGCATCTGGCGTTTCATCAAGGAAACTGCCGCTATTCTTTAGACCAGTAAAAATATTTGCTTCCCATCTACTGCGACCAGCCTTGTTAAAGCCCGGAAGCAATTCTAATTGCCATTCAAAATGATGTCTTAAATAGTTGAAACTTATGTTATAAACAATAGTAGACGGGGATAACAACGAAATTTCAACAGAAGACAGGTCTATTTCGTTTAAAATGAGTTTGGCAATACGCTCACATTCTACAATGTTATCGCCATGTATTCTGAATAATTTTGGCATAAAGTAACCTCCTGACGAAATGCTGATGCAAATAGATATACAATCCAATTTGCTACCACAATAAAGGCATTGTCTGAATTTTTGTATTTCGCAATATCGGTCAATGAAATATACGCATCCTCATTGACAACATCACCCATCACTCTGACAAGTATATCACACACCATCTCATAAATAAATCCACAGTTAGAATTTTACGTTGATAACAAATTTCAACATCTATTTACGATAAAACAGATAATAGAAAACAACAGGCAATCACATAGACTGCCTGTCATTCAAAATAACTCATATCAAATTTTTATTATTCCCATTCAATCGTCCCACACGGCTTCGGCGTCAAATCATACAGCACCCGATTCACCCCCGGCACCTCATGAGTAATCCTCTCCGTAATATGCTCAAGCAGCTCAAACGGAACCTTCTCCACAGTAGCCGTCATCGCATCCACCGTATTCACCGCCCGCAGAATCACAGGAAATGCAAACGTCCTCGCCCCGTCGGCAACCCCCACAGACCGGAAATCCGGCACAGCAGTAAAATACTGCCACACCTTCCCCGCAAGCCCGTTCTTCTCAAACTCCTCCCGCAGAATCGCGTCCGACTCCCGCACAATCTCAAGCCTCTCCCGCGTAATCGCGCCAAGGCAGCGCACACCAAGCCCCGGTCCCGGGAACGGCTGGCGGAAAACCATATTATCCGGCAGACCCAAAGCCTTGCCAACCACACGCACCTCATCTTTATACAAAAACTTCAAAGGCTCCACCAGCTCAAACTTCAAATCCTCCGGCAGGCCGCCCACATTGTGATGCGCCTTCACACCGTCGCTCTCAATAATATCCGGGTAAATCGTCCCTTGGGCCAAAAACTCAATCCCTTCCTGCTTGCGCGCCTCTTCCTCAAAAACACGGATAAATTCCGCACCGATAATCTTACGCTTCTTCTCCGGCTCCGCCACATCCGCAAGCTTATCTAAGAAACGCTCCACCGCGTCCACATAAATCAAGTTGGCATCCATCTGGTTTCGGAATACCTCCACCACCTGCTCCGGCTCCCCTTTCCGAAGCAGACCATGATTCACATGCACACACACCAACTGCTTCCCGATAGCCTTAATCAAAAGAGCCGCAACCACAGAAGAGTCAACCCCTCCCGAAAGAGCCAGCAGCACCTTCCTGCCGCCCACCTGCTCCTGAATCTCTGCCACCTGCTCCGCGATAAAAACATCCGCAAGCTCCTTCGTCGTAATACGCTCCATACTGTCCGGTCTAGTATTATTTCCCATAAAATCCTCCTATTCTTTACCGTTAAAACAATACGTACACACCTTGCAAGGCTCAATCCCAATCGACTCTAACAGGTCGTCCAAACGATGAAACCTAAGCGAAGTGAAATTCTGCTGTTCTCTAATATCCTCAATCAACTGCGCATACTTGCAGGAACAAGGATTCGCATACTCATCCAGCACCTCCTGCGGACACGCATCCCCCTCACGCTTCCGAATCATCTGTCTGGTAATCAACTCCATCTCAGACTTAGAGCGTGAAAAATTCAGAAACTTACACCCATAAAGCAATGGCGGACATGCCGGACGGACATGAACCTCCTTCGCCCCGCTGTTATACAAAAACTCCGTCGTCTCCCTAAGCTGCGTCCCCCTCACAATAGAATCGTCAATCAACAGAAGCTTCTTATTCTCAATCAACGCCTGCACAGGAATCAGCTTCATACGGGCAATCAAATTCCGCTGACTCTGACTGGTCGGCATAAAAGACCGGGGCCAAGTCGGCGTATATTTGATAAAGGGCCTCGCATAGGGAATCCCAGATTCATTCGCATAGCCAATCGCATGGGCAATACCGGAATCCGGCACACCCGCCACAATATCCGGCCGAACACTGTCTCCGTCCCGCTTCGCAAGCATACTTCCACATTTGTACCGCATCTCTTCCACATTGACCCCCTCATAGGAAGAAGTCGGGTATCCATAGTAAACCCACAAGAAAGAGCAAATTCGCATCTCATCACTGGGCTTTCGAAGGGACTCCACCCCCTCCGGCGTAATAAATGCGACCTCCGAGGGACCTAACTCCCTGTAATCAGAATATCCCAGATTGATATACGCATGGCTCTCAAAAGACACACAGTACGCATCCTCTTTCCTACCTATAACAAGAGGCGTCCTGCCATACTTGTCCCTCGCCGCATAAATCCCCTCCTTGGTCATCAAAAGCAGCGTCATAGAACCATCCACAACATCCTGAACATACTTAATACCTTCCAAAATAGAATCCTTCTCGCAAATCAGCGCCGCAATCAGCTCAGTCACATTAATCTGACCGTTCGTCATCTCCTGAAAATGCGGATGCGTCGTTTCATACAGTTGGTTCAGCAGCTTCTCATAATTATTCACCTTACCAACCGTCGTGATTGCAAAACTGCCCAGCTTTGAACAGATTAAAAGCGGCTGCGGCTCAAAATCCGAGATACATCCAATCCCCAGATATCCCTTCATCTCGCCCACATCACGGTCGAATTTCGTCCGGAACGGTGAGTTCTCAATATTATGGATTGCCCGGTTGAAGCCGTCTTCCCCATAAGTAGCCATCCCGCCCCGCCGCGTGCCAAGGTGCGAATGATAATCAACACCATAAAAAAGTTCTAATACACAATCCTTCTTAGACGCTACACCAAAAAATCCTCCCATATAAAATCTCCTTCTTCTCAGCTTCATAAATAACCCGCCATACATTCTTCTATATGGGTTATTTATTTTCCTTATATGTCCATCAATATCATATCACAATCACCAGCAAATAACACCCCTAAATCTGACAAATCTCAGCGCCTTGCCCAGGCTGCTATTTATCGGCCGAAAGCATCTCCCTAAGTTTCCTATTCACAAGCCCGGGGTCCGCCTTCCCCTTCATCGCCTTCATGGTCTGCCCCACCAACGCGCCAAGGGCCTTCTCCTTGCCGCTGCGGTAATCAAAAACCGCCTGAGGATTCTCCCGAATCACACACTTAAGCGCCCCCTCAAGCTCCCCCTCGTCGTGAACCATTCTCAAGCCATGCTCATCCACATAAACCACAGGGTCGACATCCTCCAAAAAAATCCTCTCAAACACATCCTTCGCCACCGAACTATTAATCGCCTTACCTTCCGTAAGCTCCACCAGCTTAGCCAGATTCTCCGGAGAAAAAGCGATTTCCTCCGGTTCCATATTACGCTCCTTCAACAGGCGCAGCGTCTCCACCATCAGCCAGTTAGACACCTTTTTCGGCTTGCCGCAGATAGCCGAAGCCGCCTCGAAAATATCCGCCATATGCTTCGATGCAGTGATAATCTCCGCATCATACTGAGGAATATCAAACACTCTCCTATACCGCTCCAATTTCTCCGTCCTAAACTCCGGCTGTCTTGCCCGAATCTGTTCAATCCACTGGTCGCTGATAACAATCGGCACAAGGTCCGGGTCCGGAAAATAACGATAATCCTGAGCGTCTTCTTTGGAGCGCATAGCAAAAGAAACTTCCTTATTATCATCCCATCTCCTGGTTTCCTGAATAACCTCCTTCCCCGCCTCCAACAATTCAATCTGACGCATCCGCTCCGCCTCGATAGCCCGGGCAATCGCCTTAAAAGAGTTCAGGTTCTTCATTTCCGTCCTCGTCCCCAAAGATTCAGCCCCCGCCTCCCGCACAGACAGGTTGACGTCGGCCCGCATAGACCCCTCCTCAAGCTTACAGTCCGACGCTCCCAGATATTGGATAATCATGCGCAGCTTTTCCAGATAGGCGATAACCTCCTCAGCAGAACACATATCCGGCTCAGACACAATTTCCACCAGAGGGACGCCGCTTCGGTTAAAATCCACCAGAGAAGTATCGTCCCACTCGTCATGAATCAACTTTCCGGCATCCTCCTCCATATGCATCTCATGGATACGGACACGCTTCTTCCCGCCGCCCGCCTCAATCTCCACAAATCCATTTGCCGCAATAGGAAGATAAAGCTGTGAAATCTGATAGTTCTGCGGGTTGTCCGGATAAAAATAATTCTTACGGTCAAATTTACAGACCCTGGAAATCTCACAGTTCGCAGCAAGGCCAATGGCCAAGGCATATTCCACAACCTGCCTGTTTAAAACAGGCAGCGCCCCGGGCATACCCGTACAAACCGGACAGGTGTGGGAGTTGGGCGCGCCGCCAAACTCCGTACTGCAAGAACAAAAAATCTTCGTCTTAGTGGCAAGCTCCACATGAACCTCAAGTCCAATTACCGTATCATACCTTCTGGCCATAACGCCTTACCTCCTTTAACGCCCATATCTGCCAACGTCTGCTCCAAAGAAAACGCCGCCCTGATAATCTTATTCTCCTCAAAACAATTTCCGATAAACTGCATCCCCACAGGCAGCCCCTTAGAATCCGTCCCTACAGGAACACTGATTCCCGGCAGCCCCGCCAAATTCACAGAAACCGTATAGATATCTCCCAGATACATCTTAATAGGGTCCCTTAAACTCTCCCCAAGCTTTGGAGCCGTCGTCGGAGCGGCCGGAGCAATAATAACGTCAAATCTGGCAAACGCACGGTCAAAGGCCTCCTTAATAAGAGCTTTCACCTTCAACGCTTTCAGATAATAAGCGTCATAATAACCGGAGCTTAACACAAAAGAACCAAGCATAATTCTGCGCTTCACTTCAGCCCCAAACCCTTCCTGGCGGGTCCTCTTATACATATTATGAAGCCCCTCATACTCCCCGGCGCGGTAGCCATACTTCACTCCGTCAAATCGAGACAGGTTTGAACTAGCCTCCGCCGAGGCAATCACATAATAAGCCGGAATAGCGTACCGTACAAGACTTAAATCAAATTCCTCCACCATAGCGCCCCTGTCCTTAAGCGCCTTAATCGCCGCAAGAATCCTCTCTTTGACCTCCCTATCCAGACCGTCCCCAAAATAATCCCTCGGAATCCCGATTCTCATACCCCTGACATCATTAACCAGCGCGCTCATAAAATCATAGCCCTCTCCGCCATCCAAAGCATGCCCCTCAGACAACGAAAGCCCCGATTCCTCATCCAAAGACACGCCGGACACGCCCCTGTCAAAAGCATGCCCCTCAGACAACGAAAGCCCCGATTCCTCATCCAAAGACACGCCCCTGTCCGGCCTTGCGCTAAAGGCAGAGACCCGGCTTCTGTCAATCGACGTACTGTCCTTAGAATCATAGGAGGCAAGCACCTCCAAGGCAGCCGCACAGTCCGTCACATCCTTAGCAATCGGCCCAATCTGGTCCAGCGAAGAGCCATAGGCAATCAATCCATATCTGGACACCGTCCCATAGGTAGGCTTAAGACCCACCACCCCGCAGAACGAGCTGGGCTGGCGGATAGAGCCGCCCGTATCCGTCCCTAAGGCAAAGGGACATTCGCAGGCAGCCACCGCCGCGCAGGAACCGCCGGAAGAGCCGCCGGGAACATGTTCCAAATTCCACGGATTCCTCGCAGCGCCGAAAAACGAAGTCTCCGTCGTACTTCCCATGGCAAATTCATCCATATTGGTTTTCCCGATAATAACCGCCCCCGCCTTCTCCAGATTACGAACCGCTTCCGCTGTAAACGCCGGCTTAAAATCCTCAAGAATCTTAGAACCGCAGGTAGTCCGAAGCCCCTTCGTACACAGGTTATCCTTCACCGCAACCGGAACTCCCGCAAGAGGCCCCTTAAGCTTCCCCTCGTCAATCAGCTTCTGGACTTCCTTCGCCCTTAGAAGGACGCCCTCCCTGTCAATCGTCACAAAACCCCGGACGTCCTTTTCCACCATATCCATCCGCCTAAGAAACGCACTCACAACCTCCGCAACCGACAACTTTCCCTCTTTGATACTCTTTCCCAGCTCAACAGCCGTCATACTCGTAATATCCAAAATCCTCGCCTCCTATCCAATCGTCTTAGGAACCTTAAAACAGCCGCTTTTGCTTAAAGGGGCATTGCCTAGAGTATCCTCACTCCCGTCCCTTTGGCTTACCGCATCCTCCCGGAAAACATTATTAACCGGAAAAACATGGGACAGAGGCGCGACGTCCTCCGTATCCAACTCATTTAAAATATCAATATAATCCAGCATTTTCTCCATATCCGCTTTCGCATTCTCCTTCTCCTCACAGGACAATTCAAGCTTTGCAAGGATACCTACATATTCAATCGTCTCGTCTGAAATCTTATTCTTCATATTCATCCTCCTATCCTAAACACCGGTCTAGTGTACCGACACACTAGGGCGCAAGCCTGCTCAAATCCCGCGGAAACAGCGTCGTCTCCCGCACGTTATCCTCACCGGCAAGCCGCATGGTAAGCCGTTCCAGCCCAATCCCAAGCCCGCCGTGGGGCGGCATGCCATACTTAAACGTATCAAGATAATCCTCCATGCCCTCTTCAGACATGCCTCTTGCGGCAAGCTTTTCGGTCAGCATGCCATAATCATGGATACGCTGCCCGCCCGTCGTAACCTCCATTCCCCGAAACAGAAGGTCAAAACTCAAAGTAAATCTACTATCCTCAGGGTCGTCCATGGCATAGAAAGGACGCTTCTTGGAAGGATAATGAGTCACGAAAACAAAATCACTGCCCCATTCCTCTTTCGCATACCGTCCAATCAACACTTCCTCCTCCGGCTCCAAATCAAAAGGATTGCGCATCTGATGACCATACTTTTCCGAGACTTTCTCCTTAATCTCACAGAACTTCACAGCCGGAATCCGGGACACCTCCGGCAAAGAGATATTCAGAAGCCCAAGCTCCTTATCGTAAAATTTTCCAAGCATCTCCATAGCATACTTAAGATACCCCGTCTCCATAGCCATAATATCCTCGAACCCGTCGATAAATCCCATCTCAAAATCCAAACTGGTATACTCGTTCAAATGCCGTTTCGTATTATGCTTCTCCGCCCGAAACACCGGCGCCGTCTCAAACACCCGGTCAAATACCCCCACCATCATCTGCTTATAGAACTGGGGGCTTTGGGCAAGCACAGCCGGACGGTGGAAATAATCCAGCTTAAAGATGTTCGCGCCTCCCTCCGCGCCTTTCGCCCCAATCTTAGGAGTGTGGATTTCCGTAAACCCCTGACCGTACAGGAAATCCCGAAAGGAACGCACAAGCCCTTCCTGAATCCGGAACTTCGCACGCTCGCGAAGGTTCCGAAGAGCGACGGAACGATAAGTAAGCTTCGCCTCCAGAGAAGTGTTGAGCTTCCATTTTCCAATGGCAAGAGGCATCCTGTCATCCGCCGGCCGGCTTAAAATCCGGATACTCTCCATCCGGATTTCGATTCCCCCCGGAGCCTTCTCGTTTTCCTCTAAAATCCCCTCAAGCTCAACCGCTGCGCCCTCCCGGATATCCTTAAGCTCAAAATCCGCCGCTCCCTCTTCAAAGACGCCTTGAAGAAGCCCTTCTCTTTTCCTCAGAATTACAAATGCTACCGTACCCATATCGCGGATTGCGTGGACGGCTCCATTGACCTTCACCCTCTGCCCGGGCTTCGCCCGCTTTGACAGCTCACTGATTTCCAATGTTTCCTTCTGCCTTACGCCTGTAAAATAATCCATAATTGTCCTCCTTTTCCCAACTGACTGCTGTTTACCGCCATGTAAAACGGGACAAAAAAAGCCCGGAATACATGACTGTATTCCGGGACGGATATCTACTATCCGCGGTACCACCCGCATTGAATCCAAAAAACTGCTGCCAGACCTTCGTCCGGCAATTCGGATTCCCCTCTATAGGAACCATATGCGGCATACACGGCACAGGATTCCTTACGCTTAACGCGCGCCCACGTACCGGCCTACTTAGGTTCGACCGGTCGGCTCCGGAGTGTTCCCTATTGTCCTTATTCCTCAAGAAGCGCTCTCAGTCGGTGACGCCTCATTCCTGTCAAGTTCCAAAGGACAGAGTCTCTTTCACAGCCTTTAAAAAATTTGTCTATAATCTTAGCACACTCTATTTTGAATTTCAAGCGCTTTTAAAACTTTTTTACAAACTTTTTTCACAAACCGTCACCCTGTCAAACGCCGCAACAAACAGGATTCCTTTCACCACAGACGACAGCGTAAGCGCCCACCAGATACCCTTAAGACCCAGAGGGGACGCCGCAAGCGCCACCGCAAGAGGCACCCTCGCACCGGTAAACACAATGCTGATAATACTGCAAAGCTTCGTCCTCCCAAGCCCCGACAAGGCTCCCACGGTCATCAGTTCCACACACATAAAGGCCTCGCTGATTCCGACGATACGCAGGTAATCCACAGATATCCCCACGACCTCCGGCTCGTGGAAGAAAACCTGTGAGATTTGCCCGGGCAGCAGGACAAAAGCCAGCGTAATCAAGCTTCCCCAGACAACGATTGTCCGGAAAGAAATCTTATATCCCTTCCGCACCCGCTCCATCTGGCCCGCGCCGTAATTCTGGGCGGTAAAAGCATTGAGCGCTGCCGCAAATCCGTCCGCCGTATTCCACGACACAGCCTCCACCTGTCCGCCCACGCGCTGAACGGCAACGGCGCCGGGCCCGAAAACAGCCACCATGCGGGTCAGCACCATAGAAATCACACAGTACACCGTCCCCTGAATGGCCGTAGGCACACCAATGCGGAACACGCCTCTGAAAAATCTGCCCTCCACAGGTTTCATAAGCTTCATTCCCCCAAGAATATTATCCTCCCCTTTTCCCTTAAAGGCTCCAAGAATCATCACCAGCATAACGATAAACTGGGCAATCACCGTGGCAATGGCCGCTCCCACCACCTCCATACGGGGGAAAGGACCTATTCCCAAAATAAGAACCGGGTCTAAAACCATATTGGTGATAAGCCCGACAATATTTGCCAGAAGCGGCGTCTTAGAATCCCCCTGAGCCGTGTAAATACCGGTCAGCACCACGGTCATATAAGAAAAAATAACCAGCCCGCAGGTAATCTGCAGGTAACTTTGCGCATACTGCACCGTCTCCTTGTCTCCAAGGCCAAACAAAGCCACCAGCCCATCCGCAAAGCCCACGCTGATAAGGGCGAACAATACCCCGAACAGCAGCGTAAGCTGCAGCGAAGCCCGGGCGTACTCTCCCGCCTCGTCCTTGCGCCCACGCCCGAAGGCCTGGGCCACATTGACCTGCGCCCCCATCCTTGCAAGGGAAGAAAGCCCTTGGGAAAGCCACACGTACATGCCGCCCACACCCACGCCCGCAACGGCTTTGGAACCCAACATCCCAATCCACGCCATGTCGGTAATACTGTAAACCGTATTTAGAAAGGACGACGCCATAATCGGCATCGCCAGCGCAACCAAAGACCTTAAAATCGGCCCCTCCGTTAAACATACCTGTCTGTTCTTCATTCCATCACTCTCTCTAAAATTTATCCTGTGGTTCAGTATAACATAACATTGGACATTAATCTATAGCTTTGGAGGACAAACTGTTGACACCCCCTGCGCCCCAGCCTATAATATCAATAAAGACTACAAACGTAAGAAATACAGACAAGGAGGCACGCCATGGCAAAAATACCTCAGATATCAGAGGCGGAGTACGAAATCATGAAAATCCTGTGGTCAAACCATCCCCTCAGCACTAACGACATCTGTGAGGAGGCAAAGAAACGCCGCGACTGGAATCCAAAGACCATCCACACCCTGCTGTCACGCCTGACCGCAAAGAAGGCCGTTTCCTATGAGCAGAAAGGACGCATGTACCACTACTATCCCCTGATTTCACAAGACAGTTATCTCAAGCAGGAAAACCATCATTTCATAGACCGATTTTACAACGGGGAGGTAACGCCCATGCTCTCCGCACTGATTTCTACGTCCCAGCTTACGGATACCGACATCAAAAATCTCTACGACATACTGGACTCAAAATTAAAGGGCGGTGACTAACCATGGCGTTTCCGATTCGATTCTTCATCAGCAACCTAATCCTCGCCCTGCTGTCCGGACTCCTGCTGCTGGCAAAGAAGGGATTAAAAAACCAGCTAACCTTGCGGGGACAGTATCAACTCTGGTACGTATACATTTTCGCGCTGCTTATGCCCTTCATTCCCGGGCAGCTATTTTCCCCCGGCAGACTCATAGCCAGAATCCGCCGGCTCTTCCTCGGGGCAGGCTCTCTCCCCTCCCAGGCTTACGTGGGGAAAGAACCGTCAAGCCCCCTGTCCGGCCTTTCGGGAATCACAGATTTTTCAACCGCGGCGGCAGCCTCCCATACAAGGCTCACCCCCGTCCTATACGGCGTCTGGATTGTGGGCATGGCGTCCTTGGCCCTCTTCCTGCTTTGGACCATTCTGAAAATCTACGGTCTGCGCAAAAAAGCATACCAGGTCACAAAAGAAAATGAACCCGACCTGTACCGGCAGTTCTCCGACTGCTGCCATGAGGTTAAGCTTCGCGGCAAAGTGGGGCTGTATGCCTCCTGCAAAGTGCAAACCCACGTCGCCTACGGATGGCTGAAACCAAGAATCATCATCCCCCAGGACTTCGACCTCCTGCTCTCCAAGGAAGAAATCCGCTACATTTTCCTCCATGAGCTGCAGCACTGCCGCCATAAAGACGCACTGGTAAATAATCTTGTCTGCATTTTCCAGATTCTTTACTGGTTCAACCCCATGGTGTGGTACGCCTTCATACAGTTGCGCAAAGACAGGGAGATAGCCTGCGACCATTCCGTAATCGGGGTCATCGGGGAAACTCAGGGAATCCGATACGGATATACGCTGATTCGGTATGCCGGCCGGATGTCAAAAAAACTGCCCTTATCCCCTGTTTCCACCATGGGCGGGAATAAAAATACAATCCGGCGGCGGATTCTGGAGATTGCCGGGTACAAGAATGATACCCTCTCCTTAAAGCTAAAGAGCGCCGGTATTCTGGCCGCGGCCTTCATTCTGGTCTGCATGTCAAGCCCATGGCTTACGGCCTGCGCCGCCCCCGCTCCCTCCGTTAAATTGCCGGAGGGTAAGTGGGAGGCAATCGACGCCTCCGACGTCTTTGGAGAGGCAGACGGGTCTTTTGTGTTATACGATATGGAACAGGACTGGTTCAGGGTCTACCGGAAAGAACAGTGTGAAAAACGGGTTTCGCCGGCTTCCACCTATAAGATTTACAGCGGACTGTTCGCTCTGGAAGAAGGCATCCTAACGCCGGAGGCAAACGTCTTAGCTTGGGACGGCACGCCCCAGCCTTTTGAAGCTTGGGAACAAGACCAGACCTTGGATACGGCAATGAAGGCTTCCGTCAACTGGTATTTTGAGAAGCTGGACCGCGCCCTTGGGATTTCCGGACTATCCGGATATTATTCCCGAATTTCCTATGGGAACTGCGACCTGACCGGAGGAATCAACAGCTACTGGGGGGAGTCCTCTCTGAAAATATCTCCCGCGGAACAGACCCTTCTTCTGTCCAACTTGCTGCAAAACACATGGGGTTTTGAAGAGGAAAATATCCGGACCGTGAAAAACGCCCTCTTCCAGTCAGATACCCCGGCCGGAAAACTCTACGGGAAAACCGGAACCGGCTCTTTCAAAGACAGGAACATCAACGGATGGTTCGTGGGTTTTCTTGAGGCAGAAGGGCGAACATACTGCTTTGCCACCAACCTGCAGGGTTCAAAGGACTGCACAGGCGCGGCGGCTTTGGAGATTACGGCAAAGCTTCTGGATGAGCTGCTGTGAGACAGCCCAAGAGACGGCCGAGGTACTTTGATAATAGCAAAAGAAAAGATTCTTGCAGGCGGTTTTTGACCGCCTGTTTCTGTTAATCGCTGACTAAATTTTTATTTCTGATATACATGAATATGCAAATTATCGTCAAAATGGTTTCCACCACAGGCTGGGCCGCAATCACACCGTTTAGTTTCCAAAAGTAATTCAAAACGACGACTCCCGGAATAAACAGGACCGCATTTCTCAGCACCGTAATAGTCAGGGATTTCATTGCTTCTCCTAACGCCTGAAAATAGCTGGTTATCATATTAATTACGCCAAGCATTGGGGCAGACAGGCAGAGAATCGTCAGAAAGTATCCTGTTTGACGAATCAAAACGTCCTCCTGCAGGAATATTGCGGCAAGGGGCTTTCCAAAAAGTATAAAGACGGCAGTAAATACCGCGCCCATGAGAACTCCATATAACACCGCATATTTCACGATATCTGCCATTCGCTTTTTCTCATTTCCTCCATAGCAGTACCCCACTAAAGGCGCAACTCCCTGAGCTAACCCTACGGACAGCAGAATGGGGACCATATCCAGTTTATATGCAATTCCGTAAGAAGCCACGGCGTCTGACCCGTAAATACCGATATAGTTGTTAAGCACAATATTGGATACGCTCATAAGCACCGTGATGAGCGCGCCCGGAATACCGATACTGACCACATTACGAAGCATTATTTTATTTGGCAAAACATATTTATGCAGCATTTTTCGGCGCACCATGCAGATAATATAATATACGGAGGCGCATAAAAATCCCAGAGATGTTGCAAGAGCGGCTCCTGCCGTCCCCCATCCCCAAATTGCTATAAATATATAATCCAATATCATGTTGATTACATTTCCAAGTACCAATCCAACCGTACTTTCATTTATCAGGCCGACCGAACGGAACAAATGAACAAATCCATTTGCCAGCATAATAAAGGGTGCGCCTATAAAAAAGGGCGAATTGGTGAGTTCGCCTTTTCAGAATGAAGCTTTATTTCAAATTGTGGAGCAGGGCTCTCTAAATATCTACTTCGTCCGCGACGACGGTACGCGCTACTCTCTGTCAAACGGCGCCTCGGACTACTTTCTCGGAGACATGGATATCTTTTATCCCAAAAGCAATAATATTTATGCCGAAGCAGCCGAAAGTCTGACCTGTATTTCATTTTCCATTGAACAAAACAAGGAAATATTGCTCTCCAACGCCAAATTCCTAGAGCTTATTTGTGTCAGTCTTGCTTCCAAAATCGGAACAATGACTACCATGGACGCCGCCCCCGCTTCCCTTACGGAGCGGGTTTTGTCCTATATGAAGTATAAATGCAGCAGCGAAACCTTGAAAGGAGTCGAGCAGGCTGCCTTTCGTCTCCATTGCAGCGCAAGACAGCTTCAAAGAATTTTGAATCAATGCGAAACCGCCGGATTGGTCGAAAAACTGGGGAAGGGGACGTATAGGCTGACAAATAATCACATATAATCCGTATATCATTTTCAAGCTATGACCAATCCTATTATGACCAGTCCTCCGTACAAAAAAGACATGTTACCACACTTCTAATGAATCTTCTTTTAAAGGCCGAACTGTTTCCTATATTTCAGCAGCATTGCCGCAGACAGCGCAAGGGCCATAAGCTCCGCCGCCGGCGTTGCCAGCCAGACCCCGTTTACGCCGAAGAACCTTGGAAGTACAATCATAGCAACCATCATGAACACGAACGACCTTGAAAACGCAAGTACCGCTGAAACCACTCCGTTTGATAATGCGGTGAACGTGCCGCTGGCAAATATATTGAACCCGATGAACAGAAGCGCAATGGTGCATACCCGGTTCCCCGTCACTGCCAAGTCATACACCGGATTATCCGGACGGGCAAATACCGACACCAGCGGCTTTGTCAGAAGAAAGGAGGCAGCCACCGTCGTAAGAGAAATACCCCCAATCACTTTCAGGCTGGTCATGACCAGTTTTTTCAGCTTCTCCTGATTCTGTTCCCCGTAGTAATAGCTGGTCATGGGCGCCACCCCGTAGGAATACCCGGTATACAGTGAGCTTGCAAACATCAGTACATACATGATAATCGTAACGGCCGCAACTCCGTCCTCTCCCACATAACGCAGCATGGTCCAGTTGAACATCATCGTGACAATTCCGGTGACAAGGGCGGTCGCCATCTCCGAGCATCCGTTGGCGGCTGCATTTGCAAGGACTTTAAACCGGAAGACCGGCTTCTTGAAATGCAGCAGGCTCTTTTTTTGGCTGAATAGGATGAAGCCCGCTATGGCCGTCACGGAATATCCAAGGCCCGTTGCAACCGCCGCACCGCTGATTCCCATTCCCAATCCGGCGATAAACACATAGTCAAGAACCATGTTCAGGACGCCGCCCGATACGGAGCAGACCAGGGAAAGGGTAGCTTTTTCGCTGGCAATCATATAGAGTGTGAAGTTGTTCATCAGAAGGATTGGAACGGTGAAAATTAAATAGCGGCTTAAATACTCCACGCAGTACCTCTCTACCTCCGTCGAGAGATTCATCCCTGAGAAAATGTGCCCCATCGCCAGATACCCTATTGCGCACATGACAAGCCCAACAAGAACATTTACCAGAATCAGGAAGGTAAAATCCTCCTTGGCTTCCTCGCTCTTATGCTCCCCCATTTTTTTCATAATAACCGCGCTTCCTCCGGTTGCAAGCATGGTTGAAATCGCCGTGACAAGCTGGATGACAGGCGCCGTCAGGTTGATTGCGGAAAGTGCGTCTGTGCCAATCAGGTTCGATACGAACAGGCCGTCGACCATCGTATAAAATGACATGAACACCGTCATTGCAATGGTTGGGACGGCGAATTTCAGGATATTTTTCAGTGATACCGGTTTTTCGTATATATTTTGTTTTTCCATTGTTTTTCCCCCATTTTCCTTGTATTTTCTTGCTGTGTATAGTATCATAAACCATACTGTAACTGTATGGTCAAGCTTATTTCACAAGATTTTCAGAGGTAATTATGGATAAAAAGAGTCATTTTCTCACAATCGGGCAGTTTGCCGCTATGCATGGAATCAACAAGAAAACCTTGATGTGGTACGACGAGATTGGGCTGTTTCGGCCTTCCGACGTCAATCCTGAAAATGGATACCGTTATTATAACTACCACCAAAGCCCTGTCCTTGAAACCATACTCCTTCTGCGGGAGCTGGACGTTTCTATCAAAGAGATACAGGAGTTTATGAAAAACCGGTCAGCGGCCAGCTTAAAATGTCTCTTAGAAGAAAAAATAACCGGTCTTGACACACAAATTAATCATTTACAGGCTATCCGAACCTCCTTATGTACCCATTGCCGTAATTTGGATACCCTGCTCACCATGGATTTGTCTGAAATCAGTGTCATAGATAAGAAGGAACGCTGTCTGATTACCGTAGATATCTGCAAAACTACTTCCTTTGAGGATGAGGTTGAGCTGATTAGAGCCGAAACGGAAAAGTACCGTCTCGGCCGCCTCCATGAAGCCTCCTACGGCTCTATGCTTCCTGTTTCCAGCCTGCAAAATGGTAATTTTGACGATTATTCTAAACTTTTTATTGAAATACCTTTCCTTGCTTACCAGACTGGACTTCATATTACGCCCGGCGGGAGATACCTGCGGGCTTTCCATAAGGGGGATTGGGAAATGATACCTAAGCGTTATCAGGAGATTTTGGACTATGCCACTGCGCATGGCCTGTCGCTTCATGGGTTTTCCTATGAGATGGGGATAAATGAGAACGTCATTGACCGGATTGAGGATTATATTGTGCAGATTGAAATACCGGTTGTTGGGTGAGGAAGGGGCGGACATTATGAGATTTAAAGGGAAAGCGGCATGGTGGTTTTGTGCAATCATCATAGGAGCGGCATTATTGCTGATTCCTATGATAATTTTCAGCGCATTTATTGATAGAAATATCCCGGCGTTAATCATGGTTTTAACCCTAATCTCCGCACCGGAGATATTCTGCATCCCAATCACGTTCCACAATTTTGCGGAACTGCAAACTGAAACGTTACTTATTGTTTTTGGTTTTATAAAGAAGGCTATTCCATACAGCAATATAGACGCCTTAAGGGCAACCAATAATCCCTCATCCTCTCTGGGCGCGTCTCTTGACAGAATTGAAATAAAATGCAGCCTGCCAAGATCATTTTCAAAACCGGCTCATTTCCTTACGGTACTGCTGGGGAGACATCCCCGTCTTCTTCTTAAATATCCGGCTGAAATAGCTCAGGCTCCCGAAACTCAGATAATCGGCGATTTCCTGTACCTGCCGGTCTGAGTATTGCAGCATATTACAAGCCGCTTCCACCTTAATGTTCAGGATATACTCTACCACCGGAATCCCTTCATGCTGTTTGAACAGTTTGGAAAGATACTCCTTGGAAATTCCTACTTCTTCCGCAAGATTTCCCAAGTCAATCGTCTCAAGCCGCTTGGAAATGACCAGCTTCTTACACCGTTCCACATACTGGTTGGTCATGCCGTACTGCTGCTTCTTCCTGACTTGAGCTGCGCAGTAAATATGTACCTCCTTTACCAAATCATAAATCTGCGCCACGCTTTTACATTCTGAAAGCCTCTTTAGATAAATATCATTAACAAGAAATCCTTCTTTGGACGTCAGCCCTCCCCGAATTGCAGCCCTTGACGCCAGAGAAATCCCGATTACCGCCATATATTCCTCATTCCGGCAGATATCTTCCAATATCACGGGATGCGGCGGATAGAGGAGATCGTAATTTTTCTTTAAATATTCCTCGTCTCCCTGCTCGATATACTGGTATAGAACATTCTCATCCGCTTGCGTATGGTTGGACTGAAAGGCGTCGCTCTGCCGCAGCTCTTCGCCTACAAGAGAATACATCCGGATATCTTCGTCTTCTTCCAGACGGCTCTCCAGCAAGTCGATACCGCCGTCTTCCGGGATCTCGCGTCCCTCCGCTCCTTCTAGGGCGCACCTTCGGACAGGCTCCTGCGCTAAAGTATTCAGGACAAGGTTCGCCGCCAGAAGACTTACCCTTAACTGCACCCGCGGAAAATCCTCGACCTTGCTCCTTCTCATGTAGTTCCTGATTCGGTCAGTATCCAGCGTCCCGTATGCAAAGGGGCCAAGCAGATAATCGAACTCCGTCCCATTTAACCCATACATCCTGACCGGCAGTCCGTCTCCGTACTCTGTGACAACGAAGTCTTCGGCACGGAGCTTTTGGAGGGTTTCCTGAATCAGCGTATGTTCGCGCCGGTTCATTTGCCTTGGTACAATCTCGTAGGTTTCAATCTCTGTACCGCGTTTGTCATATACATGAATGGGCAGCTGTGTCAGCATTACAACTGTCCTTAGCAAAATCTTTCTTTTCATCGTGGTTACTTTCCGTATCTTCGTCTTCATGCGTTTTTACAAATTTACACATTATATATAACAGTTATAAGCACGGATGTCAAGCAGGGCCAACTTTCATTTCGGCGGAAGACTCGGAAACATGATTTTCTAGAAAATAGAAGGGCTGCTGCGAAATACAGTTTATACCTCATGGTGCTGCCGCGTTAAGCATAAAATCATCCTGCTTGTGCAGCAGCCCCATGGCGTATAACGGTTATTTCGCAACAGCCCCTCTCTCTAAGGCATGCCGCAACGCAAAGATTTACCAGATTCTCTTGGCTGCGTCCTCTTTGGATGCAAACGGCCCGGGAACCGCCGAGACGCCGCGATGCCCGCCAAGATAGTCTTCCGTAAATATAATCTCGGTCCCGTCCGGATTCTCGAACCTCTGCTCAGGCTCAAAAGCATACCCCAGAATATCGCTGTTGATAATACCGGCCTTGAACCCGTCCATCAAGTCGTATACGTTGGTCTTCAAGTAATATTGCCCGTCCCGCTCTTCCAATTCTACCGCCGCCTGATTCTTATTATCAACCAAGTTAGACCCTTCCTTTTTGAACGCCTTCGCGCCGTTAAAGTAAGCATTTCCGTTAATCCATACCGGCAGATGCCCGAAATGATGCTCCATTAATTTAAACATATTTGCCGGCTTATCCATCTCGAAATTTGCAATCCATTCATCATAAGTCGGATATCCGTCAAAAACCTCTGTTCCCGCTATCTGGTTGTCGTATCCGAAGTCTTTCGCTTCTTTGGCGTCCTCCATCGGCTGGTAATTCTGGATAAAGATATTGTTGTAAATACGGTCGTCTCCGTGCAGAATAGTCATAAAGCCTGCCACTTCCGTACGGTGGCGGATATGGTAAGGCGTGTAACGCGGTTCCCTTCCCGCCTCAACTTCTTCGGAATGGTCTGTTCCCGCCCCTACTGCCGTAAATGACCCAAGCATCAGATTATGTACGCAAGCCACGCCTTCTGTCGCCATACGGACCGCCGCTCTGGAAAGCATGATATTATTATCTATCAATGTCGGCCCATGGCTTACTTCCACGAAAATATCCTGGCTGCACATTGCCCCTTCTGCCATCGGCGTTCCTGCCGGCGAATGGTTGTCATGGAGCAGGTTTTGGGAGATTCGGGTTCCCTGCGCTTCCCAGTCTGTCCAGATACCCATAGTGGAGTGGTGAATATGATTGCGGCGCATTACCACGTCTATCGCGGCATGAAGTTTGATTCCTGAAATCTCTGCTCCGCCTAACTGCTGCATATTATTGATATGGTGGATGTGGTTATCTTCAATAAGGCTGAATACGCATCCCATACGACCTACGATACCGGTCTGCTCGCAGTGGTGGATATGGCACCGTCTTACGATATGGCTTCCTACCGTCTCTTTCGTCCATCCGTGGTACTGGCCCCGGCATACTGCGTCCCGCTCCATCTGGGTAGGACTCTTTACTTTCTTAACCGTGAAATAGTGGTCGTTCTCTTCGTCATAATATTTTCCGAGTGAAATTCCGCTGCATTTGCTGTTGCTGATCTCGCAGTCTTCGATGATCCAGCCTTTTGACCAGTGGGGTCCGATCATGCCGTCCTGATAAGCGGCCGGAGGTGCCCATGTCGTGGCGGCTTTATTTACCTTGAAACCGCTGAAGGTAATATAGCTTACCCCCGTCTTTGAAGGCATGAAGCAGTTTCTTCTGACATTGATTTCTACCTTCTCCTTATTGGGGTCTTTTCCCTGAAAATTAGCATAGATTACCGTCTCATTGCCGTCCTGCTCGGTATACCATTTGTACACGGACCACTCCGGTTCCCATGAAGGAGGATATACCTCGCCCTTTATACATTCTTCCAAGGTCTCCGCCTCATAGAGCTGACGGTCGTTCAGATATACGGCTCCCGTATGGCGTACCACAGGGGCAAAATACCAGTCGCCGCCTACGAATGTGGTGTATGGATTATATTTTCCGAACACGCCGTTATCTACGCGGTATACCCAGACGTTGTCCTGATGATGCTTCCATCCTTCCGCCGGCTCTGCGCCTGTGATAACAGCGCCTAAGGGTTCTTCGCTGCGGTAGGTGATGCGGGCGTCTTCTGTGCCTGCATTTACCGGGTCTACGGATTCACGATAGATTCCCGGTGCGACAATGATTTCATCGCCGGGTTCCGCTGCCTTTGCCGCGTCGTTGATGTGTTTATACGGGGTTTCTTTTCTGCCGTTTCCCTGTCTGGGGGCGGCGGCGTTTACGTAAATCTTCATAAAATATATACCTCCAAATCCATAATTGCTGTTTGTCTGTATTTTATCTTGTTTTCTGGATTGGTGTTTGCATAGAAACGGATATCTTTGCACTATTTCGGTATATAATTTCCCCTTTCTCCATCAGACTTTTAACCTTACTCCTAGTGTGACCCAAAACTTCGGCGATTTGTTTTTCAGGACGGATTCTCAGTCCAAAAGGATTATTGATCGTAATCACCATTTGCTCTTCAAATTCACTGCTTTCTATACTTTCATTCCTCTTAACAAAGACATATTTCATTCTTTCAAAATCAATATCCGCCTTGTTTTTCAGAAATAATTGTGTATTTTTGCCGTAGGTTGCCGCAAGCTGTTCATTATTATCCAAAAAATCCCGGTATTCTTCCTTGGATATTTTTTCCATTATTGCTCGAATACTATATCTTCTTCTGCCTTCGCATATACATCCAATTGATTCTCAATGTCCAATTGATTAACCAGCCAGCCACGCGCCATACACATCTTGATAAAATCATTAATTCGATTTACACCATTCATTTCCTTCAATGTTACAACTACTCCGAATTGAAGTGGTTCATTTCTTCTTTGCAAGCGTTCTTTAGTATTTATCTTAAGCCCCCAAAGACCAGAATCATATGCTTTCCTTGGTATTCTTCTTTCTTTAATCTCTTCACTAATATGCTTAATATTATCCCATTTTCGATACATTTTTCTTGCATCTTCTTCATAAAGAGTAATAAATTTATCTTCAGATTGCTGGTTATTATCTATTGGTTTTATTTTAACTTTTCTGTTTTCGACAACAACTCTGCCAAAATGTATATCCATTTCAGTGCTTGTATAATCAACCCCCTGATTACGATCACACTGTGGAAAATATACTAATGTTGCTCTTGCATAAAATGGAT
>CAJTOH010000020.1:69616-70257 GCA_910577685.1 uncultured Dorea sp.
CCCTGATTACGATCACACTGTGGAAAATATACTAATGTTGCTCTTGCATAAAATGGATGTGCATTACCTACAATCGGTACTGGCAGGTTATATGTATATGTCTCATATTCCTCTGATGCACCAGTTAAAATAAAACGTATCTCATCATTCGATGATTTCATAATGTCACCAATATGTTTTGGAACAACGCCATAACCGATACTATGTGAAACATCATCTTTCCTATTCCACCCCGCAGCAGCATCAATCAATAATGCTTTCGCAACTTCTCTACTCAGTCCCATAATGTGAATTAAATATGCCAGTTTTCTTGAAATCCACGGCGCTGCAAATGATGTTCCGCTTACATATGCTGCCCCCATATCATCACGACATACAACCATTTTATCCTTATAGTTGGAACCATCTCCGCCATAATAACTGATATCAGGCTTATGAAAAAAAGATAATACAGGACCAACTCTAGTATAAGATGCTGATTTTCCTCTAAAGTCTACAGCATTAACTACTAGAGCATTCAGTGAATCTGCTGGCGATCCAATTTTCATATCCTTCTTTGTTTCACCATCCGGAATATTTGTCCCAGCAACAACAAAAATAACATCATACTCACTTTGTATACGGTCAAGTTCTGCTGCCTC
>CAJTOH010000021.1 GCA_910577685.1 uncultured Dorea sp.
TCTGAAAATCCATTCTGCGTCATTTGTCTGAAAGTAAATGTGTCGTCACACTAGTCCGGGAGAGTACGGGGCATCGAATCGTTTATTCGATGCCCCGCCGCTGCGTCTGCGCAAGGTTTCGAGAATCCGGCAAAATCCGGTGTATATTCTTTTATACCCCTGTCAATACTGATTAAGAGATTACTTAACTTAATGACAGGAAAGGGGTATAGCTATGACAGCTAAGAAGAATAAGCCGATCAAATTAGACGAATTGACGCAGGAGGAAAAATTAAAATACGAAATCGCTGAGGAATTAGGGCTTCTTGACAGAGTGATGAAGGACGGGTGGAAATCTCTCTCATCGAAAGAGACCGGCAGGATTGGCGGTCTTATGACGAAGAAGAAAAAGGCGATGAATAACGATTGACGAAAAAGTAACAAAAATATTAAATATATTAATTAGTGTGAACATTTAACGATAAAGGTTGAAAAGAAAAGATCCATTTGCTATAATCGAAAAACTGGTAATAATCATTGACAGGTGAGAATATGGACAGTAAGATTAGCGTTTTGGATATTAATATCGATAATTGTTCAGCGAAAGAAGCTATGAAGAAGACCGTGGAATATATGGGAACAGATCCGGTGAACATTGTGGAGATGGCGACGGTAAACGGCTTGATGCAGATGGACGACATGGGGCAGCTCAAAGAAGACGTCTGCAGGTTTGACATGGTTCTTGCCGGGGATAAGACGATTCTGGAAGCGGCGGATATTACGGACAGGAAGTACCTTCAGGAGACGGAAGGACGTGTATTTCTGCGGATGTTTATGAGATATCTGCATAAGAACCACAAAAGGATCTATCTTCTGGTAGAGTCCGAGGAGGAAGGTCAGAAGTTTTTTGACTATCTGCAGAAGAATTATTACGGCCTGCAGGTGGTTGGGCTTGCGAAGGTATCTGCCCAGAATCGGGCGGACGACATGCTGGTGAACGACATCAACGGCGGGGACGTGGACTGTATTCTTGCTGCGCTCGGCTCCCCTCTTCAGGAAGAGTTCATTGTGAAGAACAGAAGCCTTCTGGACGTTCGTTTGTGGCTTGGTCTGGGGAAAGAATACCTTCCTGTGGGCAGAACCGGGATCGGACAGTGCAGGCTTGCGCGATTTTTTGTAAAGCATATATTCAAAAAAGAGATTGAAAAGAGTAAACGCCGATAACTTTTCGTCACTATGTACATGACTATAAATCAAAAGAATTTCTTAAATCTTGAGGAAATCAACAAAAATGTATGATTTCCTCTTTATTTTTTTGTCTAAATATATTAATATAGACTCTAGTGATATGCATTTTAACCAGATACGCCCTTTTTTTGTTGTGAATTATGCATATTGAAATGAGGGGAGGATATAGAATATGATATCTAATCAAATACTTCAAAATACGATTGAAGGCTTGAAAGGAATTACTAGGATTGATTTCTGCGTCATGGATACGGACGGCAAATCTCTCGCGACAACATTCACAGAGCAGCGCAATTATGAGGAAGAGGTGGTCGCATTTGTTGAATCCCCGGCAGACAGTCAGGTCGTACAGGGGAATCAGTTTTTTAAGATTTTCGATGAACACCAGTTAGAGTATATACTCCTCGCCAACGGGGGCAGTGACGATGTATATATGGTAGGTAAGATTGTAACATTCCAGATTCAGAACCTGCTGATTGCATATAAGGAGCGGTTTGACAAGGATAATTTTATCAAGAATCTGCTGCTTGATAACCTTTTGTTAGTGGATATTTACAACCGCGCCAAAAAATTACATATTGACACTGAGGTCAGACGTGTTATTTTTATTATTGAGACAAAACATGAAAAGGACAGCAATGCCCTCGACAATGTACGCAATCTTCTGGGGAACCGCGCAAAGGACTTTGTGACGGCGGTTGACGAGAAGAATATTATTGTTGTGAAGGAGTTAGAACCCGGCGATGGACATGCAGAGTTAGAGAAGACTGCGCAGAGCCTGTATACGCTTCTTTTAGAAGATGGGGAAGAGGGGGTTCTGATTGCATACGGAACTATTGTGAACGACATCAAGGAGGTTTCGAAGTCCTATAAGGAGGCTAAGCTTGCGCTGGACGTGGGTAAGATATTCTTCGGGGACAGAAGCGTAATTGCGTACAGTACATTGGGGATAGGGCGCTTGATCTATCAGCTTCCGATCCCGCTGTGCAAGATGTTCATACGTGAGATTTTTGAGGGGAAATCACCGGATGATTTCGATGAAGAGACGTTGACGACGATTAACAAATTCTTTGAGAATAATCTGAACGTATCGGAGACATCCAGACAATTATATATCCATCGGAACACGCTGGTGTACCGGCTCGATAAGCTGCAGAAGAGTACCGGGCTGGATCTGCGTGTGTTTGAAGACGCCATTACTTTTAAGATTGCCCTTATGGTTGTCAGATATATGAAATATATGGAATCAATGGAGTATTAATCACCAGGAGGAAAGTATGATTGAATTAAGAGAAGTAACGAAAGAATACTCAAAAGGGGTTGCCGCCCTTAACGGCGTGAATCTTAAGGTGGAGCAGGGCGAATTCGTGTTTATTGTAGGGGACAGCGGTTCCGGAAAGTCTACGCTGATCCGTCTCATTATGAAGGAACTTGCCCCCACATCCGGAACAATTATCGTTAACGGACAGAACCTGAACCGCATGAAGCGCCGGAAGATCCCTATGTATCGCAGGGGGATCGGGGTTGTGTTCCAAGATTTCCGGCTGTTGAAAGACAGGAACATCTATGATAATATTGCATTTGCACAGCGGGTTACGGAGACGCCGACCAGGATCATTAAAAAGAAAGTTCCGGCGGCGCTGTCTCTGGTGGGACTTGCACAGAAGTATAAGTCGTTTCCGAAGGAATTGTCGGGAGGAGAACAGCAGAGGGTAGCGATCGCCCGGGCAATCGTGAACGAGCCGGCGCTTCTTCTGGCGGATGAGCCGACCGGTAACTTGGATCCGACGAATTCATGGGAGATTATGAAGCTTTTAGAGGAGGCGAACGACAGAGGGACGACAGTGCTGGTTGTTACACATAACCAGGAGATTGTGAACGCAATGAAGAAGCGGGTTGTTACAATGAAAAAGGGAGTCATTGTAAGCGACGAGAAAAAAGGTGGGTATAAAAATGAGAATTAGTACATTCGGATATTCAATGAAACAAGGGGTCAAGAACATAGGAAGAAACAAGATGTTTTCTATGGCGTCCATAGCGACAATGTCGGCATGTATCTTCCTGTTCGGACTGTTTTTTTCTATCGTAGTGAACTTTAATTATATTGTCAAGAAGGCAGAGGAGGGCGTGGCGATCACCGTATTCTTCCATGAGGAGACGACGCAGGCGGCAAAAGACAGGATTGGGGAGCAGTTAAGGGACGCGGAAGGAGTCCTTGAAGTGAATTATGTCAGCGCTGAGAAAGCATGGGAGACATTCAAGGACGACTATTTCAAAGAATCCGTGGATCTTGCGGATGGATTTAAGTCTGATAACCCTCTTGGGAATTCGGATAACTTTGAAGTATATATGGCGGACGTATCAAAGCAGAAAGACGTGGTGGAATTCGCAAAGAGCCTTGAGGGAGTACGGAAGGTGAATAAGTCGGACATTGTTGCCAAGACGCTGACCAGCGTGAATAAGCTGGTAGGATACGTTTCCGTTACGATCATCGCGATTCTGCTTGCCGTATCCGTGTTCCTGATCAGCAATACGGTTACGATGGGTATTACGGTAAGGCGCGAGGAGATTGCCATTATGAAATACATCGGGGCGAAGGACGGATTCGTAAGGGCGCCTTTCGTTATAGAAGGTCTTCTGATCGGTGTGGTCGGTGCCGTGATTCCTCTGGTGATGTTATATTTTATGTACGATAAAGCGGTTACATATATCATGACAAAATTCAGCCTCCTGAACAATATCGTAGATTTCCTTCCGGTATTCGACGTCTATAAGACTTTGCTGCCGGTAGGTATCGGGCTCGGAGTCGGAATTGGTTTTGTAGGAAGTTTCTTCACGATCCGCAAGCATTTGAAAGTATAAGATCATGTATAAAATATTTGGAGGGGACATATGATACTTAGAAAGAGAGTCGTCAGTCTTCTGCTGGTATCCGCGCTTTGCCTTTCAATGACGGTAATTGCAGACGCATCAGAGATCAGCGAGACGGAGAAGAAAGCAAAGGAGCTTGAGAATCAAAAGAAAGAGACGGAAGGGGAGAAGGAGTCTCTTGAGAATCAGTTGAATGAGATTCTTACGGAGATGGAAGAGACAAAGGCGAAGATTGAGGCGAAGGAGCTTGAGGTTCGCGAGAAGGAAGAAGAGCTGGTTCAGGCTAAGATTGATGAGAACGATCAATATCAAAGCATGAAGAAGAGAATTAAGTACATGTATGAGAACGGGAATTCTCAGTTTATCGAGATTCTGTGCGAGTCGAAGAGTATAGGGGAATTCCTGAACAACGCGGAGTACATTACAACGATTTCCGAATATGACAGGGATATGCTGACGGAGTTTCAGCATATTGTAGAGGCGGTTACTCAGCAGGAGGAGATGCTCAAAGCAGAGTACGCGGAACTGGAAAGCATGCAGGACAGCCTGATTGCAAAGCAGAACGAGTTGAACGAGCTGTTGGCAGGCAAGGAAGAAGAACTTAAGAAGATCAGCGCAGATCTGGGAGCGACGAAGGAAAAGCTTGAGCAGTTAAAAAAGGCGGCGGCAGAGGCTGCGCGTAAGAAGGAAGAGCAGGAGAGGCTTGCGAAGGCTCAGGCACAGGCTAATGCCGGCGGCGGGGGAGCGGGAGCTCCCGTGGTATCGGGAAACGGAACGTTTACGCATCCATGTCCCGGATATTCCCGGATTTCCAGTGAGTTTGGCTGGCGGGAGGCGCCGATTGCGGGCGCGGGCAATAACCATAAAGGCATGGATTTAGCGGCTCCTACGGGTACGCCGATCTACGCGGCGGCAGGGGGGACGGTTACGACCGCCAGATACAGCAGCAGCGCAGGGAATTGGGTAGTAATTAACCATGGCAACGGACTGCAGACTTATTATATGCATGCCAGCGCGCTGTATGTATCGGAAGGGCAGACGGTAAGTAAAGGCCAGAATATCGCGGCGGTAGGTTCTACGGGACAGTCCACGGGGCCGCATCTGCATTTTCAGGTTATGCAGAACGGATCGCCTGTGAATCCGCGTAATTATCTATAGGAATTTCTGGTTCGATATGTTTCATATGAATAAAGGTTGAGGTCAGATGAAGAATAAAAAAAGTTTTATACAAGGGGCGCTTTGCGGCGCCCTTGCTATATTATCGGTTGTGGGGCTTATGTCCTGCGGAATGAAGGCGTACAGCCGGGAGAATGTTTCTGGTAACGACACCTCCGGCAAGCTCGGGACGCTGCGTAAATTGATCGACGAGACGTTCCTTGGGGAGGTGGAGGAGGAAGAGCTGAGAGAAGGCATTTATAAGGGTTTTATCAGCGGACTCGACGATCCATATTCCGTGTACTATGATGAAGACGAGACAAGGACGTTGATTGAAACTACGGAAGGCGAGTATGATGGAATCGGCGCCGTTCTGAGTCAGGATATTGATACGGGGATCGTGACGCTGATACGGATCTACGAAGGGTCGCCCGCAATGGAGGCGGGCCTTAAGGACAATGATATCCTGTATAAGGTTGAGGATCTGGAGGTAACGGGGGAAGATCTCTCGGAGGTTGTGTCCCATATCAAAGGCGAGAAGGGGACGGAGGTTAATCTGACCGTATACAGGGGGAAGAATCATGAAGAGATTACGGTTACGGCTGTGAGGAACAGGATTCAGGCGCAGACGGTATCCCACCGGATGATGGACGGCGGTATCGGGTATATAGCCGTATCCGAGTTTGACCTTGTGACCTATGACCAGTATAAACAGGCGTTGGAAGACCTTGAGAGTCAGGGAATGAAAGGACTGATAGTAGATCTTCGGAATAATCCGGGCGGGAACCTGACAACGGTGTGCGATATGGTGGATCTGATGCTTCCCGAAGGATTGATCGTTTATACTAAGGATAAGTCCGGGAAGAAGGAAGAGATCTCCTCGGACGACGCGCATCAGTTCAATCTTCCCTTGGCGGTGCTGGTGAATGGAAACAGCGCCAGCGCGTCTGAGATCTATGCGGGTGCAATTCAGGATCACGGAACCGGTACAATTGTCGGTACTCAGTCCTATGGTAAGGGACTTGTGCAGCAGATTTTTGATCTGAAGGACGGAACCAGCGTAAAATTAACGATTGCCGAATATTTTACACCGAATGGGAGAAATATACATGGTAAGGGAATTACGCCGGACGTAGAGGTTGAGTACGAGGAGAATGAAGAGGATCCCGAGGCGGATAACCAGCTTGAGAAGGCTGTGGAAGTTCTGAGGGAGAAGATGTAAGAATGTAAGATCTGCAGGGAATGTTTTTTAGCATTCCCTTTTTTGATACTGTGTGATAAAATAAGATACAATATATTGAATCTAGGAACCTTAAGTAATCTCCGGATAGTTCCCGGTTTTAAGAAAGGAAAAGAGTATATGACGATTTTAATCCAGAATGGCCATGTGGTGGATCCGCTTACCCAAACAGACGGATGCTGCGACGTACTGATTGAAGATGGCAGAATCAAAAAGGTAGCGGAGAATATCGACGCAGCTGCAGAACGAATTATCAACGCCGAGGGTTGTTATGTTCTGCCGGGACTGATTGATCTGCACGTGCATTTTAGGGATCCAGGGCTGGAATACAAGGAGACGCTGGCGACAGGAGGGAGGGCGGCGGTAAAGGGCGGCGTGACGACCGTGTGCGCCATGCCCAATACGAAGCCTGTGATTGACAGCAAGGAGAAGGTTGCCGGGGTGCATGAGAGGGCAAAAGGGGAATCCCTTACGCACGTAATCCAGTTAGGCGCGGTCACAAAAGGACAAAAAGGCGAAGAGCTGGCCGATATAAAAGGAATGGCCGGGGCAGGATGCCATGCGATCAGCGAAGACGGCAAATCCGTGATGAATTCTTCGCTGTACAGGCAGGGGATGAAGATTGCCGAAGAGTGCGGGATTGCGGTGTTTGCCCATTGCGAGGACCAGACGCTGGTGGAGAACGGGGTCATGAACGCGGACCAAAACGCAGAAAGGCTTGGGCTGAAGGGAATTACGAATTCGGTGGAGGACGTTATCGCAGCGCGGGACATACTGCTTGCGAAGGAGACAAAAGTACGGCTTCATCTCTGCCACTGTTCGACGGCGGACAGTGTGAAGATGGTTCGTATGGCGAAGGAGGAGGGGCTTTCGGTTACGGCGGAGGTATGTCCGCATCACTTTATTTTAAGCTCGGACGATATCAGGGAAGACGACGGCAATTATAAGATGAACCCGCCGCTTCGCAGCAAGGCGGATGTGGAGGCGCTGCGTCAGGGGCTGAAAGACGGGATAATGGACGTGATTGCTACGGATCACGCGCCTCATGCCAGAGAAGAAAAGGACAAGTCTATGGCGGACGCAGTATTCGGCATCGTAGGGCTTGAGACCTCCGCGGCGCTTACGTTTACTTCGCTGGTGAAGACAGGGCTTTTGAGCATGATGGATATGGCCGAGAAGATGAGCTTTAATCCGGCGAAGATTCTGGGGCTTGACGACAGAGGCAGCGTGTCGGAGGGAAAGAGGGCGGATATTGCCATATTCGACCCGTCAAGGACCTATAGGATAGATAAGAATACATTTGCCTCGAAGGGAAAGAATACTCCGTTTGACGGATTTGAAGCGACGGGCGAAGTAGTATGTACGCTGGTAGACGGCAAGGTAGTATATGATACGTTTTGTTAGATGCAGATAAAAGGAGAAGAGGGACATGATTAATAAGTTAGTAGAAAATATCAAGAAAAAAGGAGCGCCGATTGTAGTGGGGCTGGACCCGATGTTAGACTATGTGCCGAGTCAGGTAAAGAATAAGGTGTTTCAGGAATTTGGCGAGACCCTTGAAGGGGCGGCGGAAGCGATCTGGCAGTTTAATAAGGCCATTGTAGATCAGACCTGGGATCTGATTCCCGCGGTGAAGCCCCAGATCGCCATGTATGAGCAGTTCGGGATTCCGGGGCTTGCGGTGTTCAAGAAGACGGTGGATTACTGTAAGGAGAAAGGTCTGGTTGTGATCGGGGATATTAAGCGGGGAGATATCGGTTCCACCTCGGCGGCATATGCGGTGGGGCATCTCGGACAGGTTCAGGTAGGAAGCAAGTCTTACAGGCCTTTTGACGAGGATTTTGTAACCGTCAACCCGTATCTGGGATCCGACGGAGTGAATCCGTTCTTGGAGGTATGCAGGGAGGAGAAGAAAGGCGTCTTTGTGCTTGTGAAGACCTCTAACCCTTCCAGCGGAGAGTTCCAGGATCGCCTTGTGGATGGAAAGCCGCTGTGCGAACTGGTGGGCGAGAAGGTCGCCGCCTGGGGAGAGGAGCTGATGGGAGACGAATACAGTTATGTGGGCGCTGTTGTGGGCGCTACCTATCCGGAGATGGGAAAGATTCTCAGGAAGGTTATGCCGAAGGCTTATATCCTTGTACCGGCATACGGCGCGCAGGGCGGAAAAGGCAAAGATCTGGCGCACTTCTTTAATGAGGACGGACTGGGCGCTGTTGTGAATTCATCCCGCGGAATTATCGTGGCATACAAACAGGAGAAGTATGCGAAGTACGGAGAGGAAGCTTTTGCGGAGGCGTCGCGGGCGGCAGTGGAGGATATGATTGCAGATATCAGGGGCGCGCTCCACTTGCGTTAGACGCTGATATTAAAGGGGATTAGACAAGTAGGAGAAAGAGATGGCAGAGAAGAAGAAAGAGATTGCGAAAGTAGTATCGCAGGAATTGCTTGCGGATGGGATCTATAGTATGTGGATTCAGACAGAGGTTTCCAGGACTGCAGGACCGGGGCAGTTTCTGTCCATATATACCAACGATGCAAGCAGGCTGCTTCCAAGGCCGATCAGTATCTGCGAGATTGATAAGGCCGGCGAAAGCGTGCGGGTGGTGTATCGTGTGACGGGAGAGAATACGGGGACGAAGCAGTTCTCACAGATGGGAGCGGGAGATCCGATATCCGTAGTCGGCCCTCTTGGAAATGGTTTCCCGGTGGAGGAAGCGGAGGGGAAGCGAGCGCTGCTGATGGGCGGCGGGATTGGAGTCCCCCCCATTCTGGAGCTGGCGAAGCAGATGACGTGCGGGAAGAAGCAGATTGTGGTCGGATATAGAGACGCCCATACGTTTTTGAAGGAAGAGTTTGAGCAGAACGGCGAGCTCTACATTTCCACGGAAGACGGAAGCGTGGGAACGAAGGGAAACGTACTGGACGCCATTCGTGAAAATAATCTGGAAGCGGATATTATCTACGCTTGCGGACCGACCCCGATGCTGCGGGCAATAAAGGAATATGCCGAAGAAAAAAAGATTGCATGCTATATATCTTTGGAGGAACGGATGGCATGCGGGATAGGGGCGTGTCTGGGATGCGTCTGCTCCACGAAGGAACGCGATCATCACACGAATGTCCATAATACCCGGATTTGCAAGGACGGTCCGGTATTCCTGTCAACGGAGGTGGAGATCTGATGAATATGAAAGTGAACATAGCGGGGGTGGAATGGAAGAATCCGGTTACCGTGGCCTCGGGAACTTTTGGTTCGGGAGCGGAGTATGCGGACTTTGTTGATCTGAATATGCTTGGAGCTGTGACGACTAAAGGGGTTGCAAGCGTACCGTGGCCGGGGAATCCTACGCCGAGGGTGGCGGAGACCTGCGGCGGCATGATGAATTCTGTCGGCCTGCAGAATCCGGGAATAGATCTGTTCTGTAAGAGGGATATTCCGTTTCTTCGCAAATACGACACAAAGATTATCGTCAACGTATGCGGAAGATCCGAGGAAGATTACTGTGAAGTGGCAGAGCGCCTCGGCAATGAAGACGTGGATATGTTAGAGATCAACATCTCCTGCCCCAACGTGAAGGAAGGCGGGATTGCTTTTGGACAGAATCCGAAAGCTGCAGAGAAGATTACCAGGGCGGTCAGGAAGTATGCCAGACAGCCCGTAATTATGAAACTTAGCCCTAACGTGACTGATATAGCCGAGATGGCGAGGGCCGTGGAGGCGGGGGGAGCAGATGCGGTGTCCCTGATTAACACGCTGACCGGAATGAAGATTGATATACGTAGAAGAACATTTGTTCTGGCGAACCGGACCGGGGGCGTGTCCGGTCCTGCAATTCATCCGATCGCCGTGCGCATGGTCTATCAGGCGGCGAAGGCGGTAAAGGTTCCGGTCATCGGTATGGGAGGAATCGCTTCCGCCGAGGATGCCATTGAGATGATGCTTGCAGGAGCCTCCGCCGTATCCGTAGGGACGGCGAATTTTCATAATCCGGCCGTAACAATGGAGATTGTGGAAGGGATAGGGGCTTATCTTAAGGAGAACCACATAGAAGACGTGGGCGAATTAGTCGGAGCGGTGAGTTAGCTCATCATTCTAAAAGAAAAAGGAGAACGAGCAGGACATGAGGATTGGAATTCTAGGAGCGGGCGGTATAGCTCATAAGATGGCAGAGACTGTGGGCGGCATGGAAGAAGCGGAGGTATACGCGGTGGCGTCCAGAAGCCTTGAAAAAGCAGAAGATTTCGCAAAACAGTATCAGATTCCCAAGGCATACGGAAGCTACCGGGAGATGGCGGCGGATCCATCCGTGGACCTTGTTTATGTCGCTACGCCTCACTCACATCACTACGAACACGTAAAGCTGTGTCTGGAACACGGCAGACATGTACTCTGTGAGAAAGCATTTATGATTAACAGCAGTCAGGCAAAAGAGGCTGTGAGGATGGCAAGGGAGAAGAAGCTGCTTCTGGCGGAAGCAATCTGGACGCGGTATATGCCTTCCCGAACGATAATACGCGAGGCTGTGGAGAGCGGGATTATCGGCGGGGTTACTTCTCTGACGGCGAATCTCGGGTATGTGATAAAGCATAAAGAACGTCTGGCCAAGTCTGAGCTTGGCGGAGGGGCTTTGCTGGATCTGGGGGTCTATCCCATTAACTTTGCATTGATGGTATTCGGGGAGGATTATCGGGACGTTTCGGCGCAGGCTGTTTTATCTGATCAGGGGGTAGATCTTCAGAATAGTATTACGCTTGGGTGGGCGGACGGGAGGATGGCCGTCTTACATTCTAATATGCAGGCCCTCACGGACCGCAGAGGTATCATCCATGGCGATAAAGGATATCTTGTTGTCGAGAATATCAATAACTGTGAAGCCCTCAGCGCCTATGATCTTGACAGGAAGCTGCTTCGCCGGTACGGGATACCGAAACAGATCAGCGGATATGAGTACGAGGTGGAAGCGTGCCGAAGGGCTATTGAAAACGGAGCGGTCGAATGTGAAGAGATGCCGCTTGCGCACAGCGTAGCCGTAATGGAATTGCTGGACCGGATACGGGAGATTTTGGGAATACATTATGACTGCGAGGACTAACAATCAGTGAGAATTATATCAGGGCTGCATAGAAAGGATATCTGACATTTCTATGCAGCCCTGATAAATTACTTACCTGTGAAGGATTACTTACCTGCGAAGCTGGAACTTCTGAACCGATCTCTTTAGTTCATCCGCCTGTTTATAGAGTTCACTTGCAGAGGAAGCGGATTTCTCCGCAGTCACCGTGTTGGTATGAACCACATCGGAGATCTGGTTGATACCTGCCGTAAGCTGTTCAAGAGATATTGACTGCTGCTGTGCGGAATCCGCAATCTTCTGCACCAGTTCCGCCGTGTTCTGGGAACCGGTAACACCGATAGAGAGGGCGTCCGTGGTATCGCCGGACAGGGACGTTCCATGTCTTACAAGTTCCATGGAATTCTCAATCAGCTTTGTAATATCCTTTGCGGCAATCGAACTCTTATTTGCAAGGCTCTGGACTTCATCTGCAACAACGGCGAAACCTTTTCCGAGATTTCCTGCGCGGGCCGCCTCCACCGAAGCGTTAAGGGCCAGAATATTGGTCTGGAAAGAAATATCTTCAATAGTCTTGATGATTCCGCTGATCTGCATGGAAGATTCGGAAATATCCTGCATGGCGGAGGTCAGCTCCTCCATCTTTTTGCTGCACGCCTGCAATTGTCCGGCAAGATCAATCGAGGATCTTCTTGCATCGTCCGCATCCTGGGAGGTAGACTTTACCTGTCCGGACAACTCCTGAATACTTGCGGATAATTCTTCGATGGCGGAAGCCTGCTCTGTTGCGCCGTTTGAAAGGATCTGTGCGTCGGACGCTACCTGCTCCGACTCGTCGGATACAAGACCGGCGGTCTGGTTGATCTGTAACAGCGCGTAATTCAGGGAGTCGAGAATCTGGCCGAGAGCCTTCTGAATCGGAAGGAATTCACCGAGATAATTATTGTCAATGGTAAGATCCATCTTGCCTGTCGCCATCTGCGCCAGCTTGGAATCAATATCATGTATGTACTTTTTCAGCTCGCTTTTCGTCTCATGAATAGATTCTACAAGCATCCCGATCTCGGAAGTGTCCGATTCCAGCGCGAAATCCGCGGAAAGATTCCCTGTGGAGATCTCGCTCATCTGATCCCGCACCGCGATGATCGGTTTGAGGATACGCTTACGGGTAACGTACATTACTATCAACTGTATACATCCTACCACAACCATGGACAAGACGATGAGCGTCCGGATGATTGCGGCGCGTTGATTAAGCCTGCGGATATCCTCCTTCGTTCTCGTATCCAGAGCAGAGAGGAATTCCTCTTTTATCGCGTTAATCTGAGTGATAGCCGTGCTGTAATCCGTGCCGTACACGTAATCCAGAGCTTCCTGAAGATTCCCTTCCTGCACATTCTTCATGGCGTTTTCTTCTAATGGAACCAGATTGTTGGACAAGGCCGCCATCTCGTCGATCATGGACTGCTCTTCGTCCGTAATACCGATCTCCTGCATGGCCGCAACTCCCAGATCGCGGTTCTTTAGGTTATTGATCTCATTAAAGTAGTTGTCGTAGTGCTCCTGATCTCCGGTTGCGGAATAGGCGCGCACCTCGTTGGTCAGATAGGCGGAGCCGTTCATAAAACGGTTAGCGTTATAGGTCAGATCAAAACGGGATTCATTGTCTTTGCTGAGCCTCTGATTCTCTTTGGTATAAAAAATCAGAAGAATGATCGTCAGGATGAGGGCAAGAATAGATATGCCGTTCAGGATGGCGATAAGTTTTGATTGTTTCATTGCTTTTTTCATTTGCATTACTCCTTTACATTTTGTTGCTTAACGCTCATTATAAGTTTGAATCAGCGATACATTCCCCTATGTACGGTCTGATTTATCTCAAAATGAAACTGATATTTTAATTATACCATTTACACGGTTGCTTCACAATTATTTATAGTAAAAAACAATAATTTTCTTACTTGTATATTATTTGGATTTGTGATAAAGTAAAAACCGTTTTGAATTCTTTTTATTTTCAGGGAGGAATGTTATCATGGATTACAACAGGATTGTGCAGATGATCCTCGATGTAGGAGAGGAGATGCTGCGAAGCGGCGCGGAGAATTTCCGGCTGGAAGACAGCCTTTACAGAATGTGTAAGAGCTATGGGTTTAAAAGATATGATGTGTATGCTATTCCAAGTAACCTCCAGATAACGGTGGAGACGCCGGAAGGAGAGATTATCACGCAGATCCGCCATATTGAGTCGACTGATATTGATTTTGACCGTCTGGATTATCTGAATAACCTGTCGAGATATGTCTGTGCGAATAAGCCGGATGAGAAAGTGTTCAGGGAGAAGTTTCAGGAGGTATTAGACCGGGAAGAGCAGCATCCGGCGGTGAAGTATTTCGCCGGCGTCATGGGAGGCACCGGATTTGCGGTATTCTTCGGGTGCAACCTTACGGACGCGGTCGTAGCGGTAATCGTTTCTCTGATGATCGTGGTGGTGGGGGACTGGCTCGGAAAGAGGGAGAGTAATCTGTTGGTTTACAATATGATACTGTCCTTCCTGTCGGAGATGATTATACTGACGGCGATCCGTTTTGGGATCGGCAGTCATCCCGACCGGGTTATGATCGGGATCGTAATGCTGCTTATCAGCGGCCTTGGCGTGACCAACGGAATCCGGGACGTGCTGCAGAGAGATTTCATATCCGGCGCGCTCCATATTATGAATTCCATGCTGGGAGCCGCCGGTATTGCGTTCGGTATTGCCCTTGCGATTATGCTCCTTGACGGCGCGGCGTCGGAAGGCTTCATCCTGAACCACAATATACCGATTCAGTTAATATCCTGTACGATCGCATGTATCGGGTTCGCCTTGTGGTTTAAAATAAGGGGGCGTCAGGTTCTTTATTCGGGTATCGGCGCTTTCTTTACGTGGGGGATCTATATCGTGGTCTACGACCTGCGGCCAAGTAATTTTCTGGCGACGCTGGTGGCGGCGGTATTCGTTGCGTTTTATGCCTTTTTCATGTCCAGAATCAACAAGGCGCCGTCTACCATCTTTCTCACTGCGTCGGTGTTCCCGCTGATTCCGGGACCTAACCTGTACTATATGATGTATGGATGCGTGAGCAAGGATGTCCCTCTTGCTTTCGGGGAAATGATGGTGCTGTTTGCAACCTGTCTGGCCATTGCGTTTGGGTTTATTATCGTGGACGTTGCGTCCAGAAGTATCATGTACATGATGAAGACGGATTATCATGTGGGAAAGAATCCGAGGTAAATGCCGGTCTGAGCCGGACAGGAGAGAGCGGGATAAAAGATAGAAAAAAGACCGGGCAGGAGATGAGAGTTCATTTTCAGCCCGGTCTTTCTATGTATCATTGAAGGAATATTGTTATCGGCGAAGCTTAAACCGCTGTACGGATTGTTTGAGTTCGCCTGCCTGTCTGTAAAGCTCGTTCGCAGAGGATGCGGATTTCTCCGCGGTGTTCGTGTTCGTCTGGATTACGACGGAGATCTGTTCCACGCCTGCCGTAAGCTGCTCTAACGACAATGCCTGCTGCTGTGCGGAATCGGCGATCTTCTGGATCAGGTCCGCGGTACTCTGAGCGCCTGATACGCCGACAGAGAGGGCCGAGGTCGTCTCGTTAGACAGAGATGTTCCATAATCCACAAGTTCGATGGAGCGTTCGATCAGCTCCGTGATATCCTGAGCCGCGTCTGCGCTCTTGTTTGCAAGGCTCTGCACTTCGTCGGCTACGACCGCAAAGCCTTTGCCGGAAACGCCCGCCCGCGCCGCTTCAATGGAAGCGTTGAGCGCCAGAATATTCGTCTGGAAGGAGATATCCTCAATCGTCTTAATAATCCCGCTGATCTGTTTGGAAGAGTCGGAGATGTTCTCCATAGCGGAGGTTAGTTTCTCCATCTGCTTGCTGCACGCAGTTAGCTGCTGGGCTGAATCGATGGAAGTCTTTCGTGCCTGATCAGCGTCCTGGGAGGTAGAATTCACCTGTCCGGCTATTGCCTGAATACTTGAGGAAAGCTCCTCGATGGCGGAGGCCTGATCTATGGCGCCGTCCGAGAGTACCCGCGAGTCGGAAGCCACCTGCTCGGATTCATCGGAAACGAGTCTGGCAGTCTGATTGATCTGGGACAGCGCGTGGTTCAGAGAATCTAAGATCTGCCGCAGCGCATTCTGGATCGGCAGGAATTCTCCGATATAATCCGTGTCGATTGCAAGATCCATGCTGCCTTTTGCCATCTGGGCCAGTTTGGAATCAATATCGTGTATGTACTGTTTTAATACGGTCTTTGTTTCGTGGATGGAATCTACCAGCATACCAATCTCGGAGGTATCTGGCTCAAGCGGAAATTCCGCCGAGAGGTTTCCTCTGGAAATCTCGCCCATCTGATCCCGCACCGCAATGATTGGTTTTAGGATACGTTTGCGGGTTACTGACATAATAAATAGCTGTATGATGATCACAAGGATCAGAGACGCAAACAGCAGGATCCGGATGATCATGGAGCGTGTGTTCAGCTGTTGGATCTGCTTTAGGGTTCTTGCCTCCAGGGCAGAGAGAAATTCTTCTTTCAGTTCATTGACCTGAAGGATAGTCGTATTATATTCGTCTCCGTATACATAGTCTAATGCCTCTTGGAGGTCTCCTTCTTGTACATTCTTCATGGCGTTTTCTTCGAGGGGAACCAGGTCGTTGGAAAGTGAGGACATCTGGTCGATCATGCCCTGCTCTTCGGCCGTGATACCAATCTCCTGCATGGCGGCGACGCCCGCCTCCCGGTTTTTCAGATTGTTGACTTCGTTCTGGAAATTATCATAGTGGGTCTTGTCCCCTGTGGCAGCGTAGGCGCGCACTTCCTCCGTCAGATAGGTAGAGCCGTCCATAAACTGATTCGCATAGTGTGTCAGGTCATATCTGTCTTTATTATCTTCCTAAAGCTGGCTGTTCGCATTGGCGTAAACTAGCAGGAGCAATGCCATTAAAACCATTGCAAAGATGGATATGCCGTTCAGGATTGTGATGAGCTTAGATTGTTTCATTGCCTTCTTCATTTGACTTCTCCTTCTTTCCATAAAAAATCCGATTATCACACATACCTAGTTTACAAAAAAACAGGAAGAATTTCAATAGTTCGGAGAGATTTTATCTTGACAGCAAATAGAGTGTGTATTAAATTATTTACAGTTTAAACTGCAAAGGAGGAAGGTTATGAAATTCCCGGAGAATTTTAAGAGGCGGGTACTGATGACGACGGCCGGCGTGGTGTTATGTGCGGTCGCCGTCGGATTCTTTAAGTGTTCGCTGTTTGGCGTAGATCCGTTTCAATGTTTTGCTCAGGGCGTATGGGGGCGTTTTTTTAAGACGAATTTTTCTTACGGCATCTTCTATACGGCGCTGAGCGGCATTATGCTGGTTATAGATTTGGTTATAGCCAGAAGCTACATGGGTGTGGCTACTCTTGTTAATATGTTCCTGACAGGCTATATTGTAGATTTTGCAAGCGGGGTGATTACACATTTTGTCCCTGAGCCGGATCTGGCGGTACGGGTTGTATTCCTTGCAGTTGCGGTTCTGGTGATGTGTTTTGCGTCCTCCCTCTATATGACTTCTAACTTAGGCGTCTCTGTCTATGATGCGATTCCGATCGTTATCGCCGAGAAAAGGGGGGTCCCGTTCAAATTTGTCCGGATTGCATGCGATCTGCTCTGCGTTATCATAGGGACGCTGGCGGGGCTGATGCCCGGAGTCGGTACTCTGATTACTGCGTTTTTCATGGGACCGTTGATAGAATTCTTTAATTACAGCTTTTCCGAGCCGTTTCTTAATAGATAATTTTCTTAAATTTTTATAAAGATTAAAGGGATTTCGGAGTCGGAATCCCTTATTTTTAGCTATTTTCATGAATTTACCAGCCATATATCGCAGATTGTTTGTCATTGTTTTCTTGACTAGTCCGCTTTAACGTGCTAAAATAAATGAGATTTATTTTTATTTTCACGAAAACTAACGTTAATAGAATAACGTTATAATGAAGATAGGAAGAATCAATATAGGTACGAGCTAATCAACTATAAAAAGGAGGATCTTTATGAAAAAGAGAGTATTAGCCGCGTTTTTAGCAATGGCTATGACAGTCGCACTGGTTACAGGTTGTAGTACGCCGGGATCAAAAGAAAGTTCCGATTCGGGAAGTTCTAACGGCGGAGGTTCCGAATCCGGCGGGAAGAAGAGAATTACTTATACGCTGCGTGAAGACGTTCCGTCCATGGACCCGCAGAACAGTAACTCCATTTCTTCCGCGTCTGCGAATATCCATGTGCTTGCCTGCCTGACAAGAAATAATGAGGGGGAAGTTAAGGGTGATGCGGCGGAGAAATGGGAAGTGTCTGACGACGGACTTGTGTATACCTTCCACCTTCGCGACGGTCTGAAATGGAGCGACGGAGAGGATGTAAAGGCCGAGGATTATGTATATGGTATGCAGAGATTGATGGATCCTGAGGTGGCTTCCGATTATGCGTTTATCGGATATATTTTGAAAAACGGCGGGGCCGTGAATACCGGAGAGGCAAAGGTAGAAGAGCTTGGCGTAAAAGCATTGGATGATAAGACCGTAGAGATTACGCTGGAACATCCGGCAGTTTATTTTGAAGCAATGGTATCCATGTGTTCTTTCGGACCTGCAAGAAAAGACCTTGTTGAGAAATATGGAGCAGAGTATGCGGCAGATCCGGAGAAGGCTGCTTACAACGGACCTTTCGTTATGTCCGAGTGGAAACACGGCGACGAACTGATTATGACAAAGAATCCGGATTACTGGGATGCCGACAGCATCAAGCTTGACGAGATTTGCATCAAGACGGTTGCAGAGGCTAAGACCGGTGTGGCAATGTTCGAGCAGGACGAGGTTGATATTACAATTGTTCCTTCAGAGCAGGTAACTCAGTATGCGGACAGTGAGTTTAATACGGAGTCATACTTCACAGGCGCGGACGACTATATCATGCTGAATCAGACAGAAGGTAAGCCGTTTGCTAATAAGAATTTAAGATTTGCAATGAACTACGGCCTTAACAGAAAAGAGTACAATACGCTTGTAAACTATGATACCTACGTAGCCGCTCAGAGACTCGTTCTTCCGGATGTAACGGCTGCAGATACTACATATGGAGAAGCTTATCCGTTCGAGCCGTTCCCGCTTGAGAATGACGAAGCAAAGGCAAAAGAATACCTTGACAAAGCAGTTTCCGAATTGGGCGTATCTTCACCGGCAGACATTGAGGTTACACTTCTGACTACTGATACGGAAGGCGCTAAAAAGCAGGCGGAGGTTCTCAAAGAGCAGTATGAGAAGAATCTTGGCATCAAGGTTGAGATTGATCAGGTAACATACAAAGAGAGACTGGAAAGAGAACAGGTATTGGATTATGATATGGTAGTTACAGGATGGGTTCCGGACTACTCTGACGCATATTCTTACCTTGAGCTTTGGATCAGCGACGGACAGTACAACCACTCCGGATACAATAATCCGAAGTATGACGAGCTTCTTGCCGCTTCAACAACCGAGACGGACGCTAAGGCAAGACAGGATCTTTTGTTTGAAGCTGAGAAGATCTTCCTTGAGGAGGACGCTGCTTTAGTACCGCTTCAGCTTCGTCAGGATACGTATCTTGTGAATCCGAAGATTGAGAACTTCAATGTATACTTTGTTGGATACGATTTTAACCTTGTATATGCAGATTTAGCAGAATAGTTTTTAACGAGGGAACCCATATTGCGGTTCCCTCTTTGACAATTTTGATTATCCGCGGACAACGGAGGTGTGGGATAATCAAAATTGCCAAACAGTAAGGAGACGTGCAAAAGCTGCAGGTTTCTTAAGGAGAGAAAGGAGAAACACATGGCAAAATATATCCTAAAACGAGTTCTGCTTGCAATCGTAACCTTGTTCGTGCTGACGAGCATTGTGTTCGTGTTGGTGCGTTTATTACCGGGAGATCCCTTTTCCAATCCGAAGATGACTCCGGAGATCCAGGCGAATCTGGAAGCATATTATGGGCTTGATAAACCGCTGGTAGTGCAGTATGTTACTTATATGAAGAATGTATTTCAAGGCGACTTAGGCTACTCTATGAAATACGAGGGACGTACGGTCAACCGTATTATCTCGGAATCTTTTCCGTATTCTGCGGACTTAGGAATCAGGGCGTTATGCTTTGCGTTCTTTTTCGGAATTATCTTAGGCATTATAGCGGCGCTTAACCGCGGAAAGAAACTGGACTTTGTCTGTATTTTGATTGCGATCATAGGAACCTCCATACCGGACTTTATTATGGGTTCCCTCTTGCAGTATTTCTTTGGAATTAAGTGGCGGATTCTTCCGGTTGCGCAGTATACCAGTTTTAAACATACGATTCTGCCGTCTATTGCGGTAGGGTTCTATACGCTCGCGTCCGTATCGCGTCTGATGCGTTCCAGTATGCTGGAGGTTGTCACTTCCGATTATACGAAGACGGCGAGGGCCAAAGGTTTGTCGGAATTCCGCGTGACCTTCAAGCATCAGATCCGTAATGCGATCACTCCGATCATTACGATTATGGGACCGACAGTCGCATCCGTGCTTACGGGTACGTTCGTAATCGAGGCGCTGTTCGCAATCCCGGGTATGGGCAAACATTACGTCGACAGTATCAATATGTCTGACTATACGCTGGTTCTGGGAATGACGATTTTCTACGGAGCATTTCTTGTGATCGCAATACTGATCGTGGATATCCTGTACGGCCTCGTAGATCCGAGAATCCGTCTCAGCGGAAAGAAAGGGTAGGTGATCGGACATGGCAGAGATAACAAAAGACAGATTTAAGGTTATTGGAAAAAATACAAAGAATATGGAGTCCATTTCCCGCCCTAATATCGGTTATTGGCAGGACGCATGGCGAAGGATCCGCAAGAATAAAATCGCGTTCTTTTCACTGTGTCTGATTGTGTTATATATTCTGCTGGCTATATTCGCACCAATATTCAGCCAGTATGATTTTTCAACTCAGAGTGTGGAGAAGATGAGCCAGTCTCCTTCATCAGGGCACTGGTTTGGTACGGATACCCTTGGGCGGGATCTGTGGGTACGCTCATGGATGGGAGCGAGAGTATCCCTCACTATTGGTTTTGCAGCGAGTATTATCAACGCGTTAGTTGGTTCTATTATGGGCGGTATCTCAGGCTTTTACGGCGGCAAGGTGGACATGCTGATTCAGCGTATCGTGGACGTGCTCTACGGAATACCAAGCATGATCGTTACCATTCTTTTGATGGTTGTCATCGGTAACGGCGTACACTGCCTGATTATTGCGATGTGTATCGTTGGATGGATCGGGAGCTGCCGGTTTGTCCGGGGCGAGGTCTTAAAGCTTCGGGAATCAGATTTTGTCGCGGCTGCAAGGATTCTTGGCGTGCCGGATTTTGTGATTATTGTGAAGCATATCTTGCCGAATGTTATGGGACTTATTATTACGAATCTGACGATGGCGATTCCGGGAGCTATTTTCCAGGAGGCATTCTTAAGCTATATCGGTCTTGGTATCAAGCCGCCGGGATGCAGTTGGGGAGTGCTTGCCAAAGAGGGGATCTCCCAGCTTCGTATCCACCCTTATCAGGTTATAATTCCTGCGGCGCTGATCTGTACGACGATGCTGGCGCTGAATCTGTTAGGCGACGGATTAAGGGATGCGTTTGACCCGAAACTTAGAGGAACAGAATAGGAAAGGAGCAAGAAGATGGAAAATTTATTAGAAGTTAAGAATCTGACATTCTCCTTTCGTACCTACGGCGGCGTTGTAAAGGCTGTCAGGGATGTAAGCTTTGAAGTACGGCCGGGAGAGATTCTCGGTATCGTAGGAGAGTCAGGCTGCGGCAAGAGCGTCACTTCATCCTGCATTATGCGGTTGAACCCCGAACCGCCGGGATTTTTTGAGGGCGGAGAGATTCTCTACAAGGGCGACGACGTGCTTAAGATGGATAAGAAGGCGCTCCGCAATATGCGCGGGACGGAGATTGGTTTTATATTTCAGGATCCGATGACTTCCCTGAACCCGACTATGAGGATTGGGAAACAGATTGAGGAAGTTTTCGTTGGGAAAAAGAATATGAGCGCCGCCGAGAAGAAACAGAAGGCGTTGGACATCCTAAAGCTGGTGGGGATCTCGGATGGGGAGCGCAGATACAAGCAGTATCCCCATGAGCTTTCCGGCGGTATGAAACAGCGCGTCATGATTGCGATTGCGCTGGTGGGAAGCCCGAGTATTGTAATTGCGGACGAGCCGACCACGTCCTTGGATGTTACGATTGAGGCGCAGATTCTGGATCTGCTGAAAAACCTTCAGAAAACACTGAATACTTCTATAATATTGATTACCCACGATTTGGGGGTTATCGCAAAGCTTTGCGACCGCGTTCTTGTTATGTACGGCGGAAAGATCGTGGAGAGAGGGACTGTGGACGAGATTTTCTATGAAACCAGCCATCCGTATACAAAGGGACTTATGCAGTCGATCGCAAGGCTGGATACGGCAAAAGGAGAAAAACTAAAACCAATCGAAGGAACGCCTCCCGATCTGTTTTCTCCTCCGGTCGGATGCCCGTTTGCGGCGCGGTGCGAATACTGCATGGATGTCTGTCTTGACACGCCGCCTGAGACATACCGGCTTTCAGAGGAACATGGGACTTGCTGCTGGCTGCAGCATGAGTTTGCGCCGGATACGGATATGAAGAGAACGGCGCCGAAGAAAGGAGAGGTGAAATAATGGCAAATAATGAGACGAATCAGCCTCTCGTACAGGTGAATAATTTATGTAAATATTTCCATATCAGCCGCAAGGAGACGTTAAAAGCGGTAGACGACGTCAGTTTCACCATCAACAAGGGAGAGACGGTCAGCCTTGTAGGCGAGTCCGGGTGCGGAAAATCCACTACCGGACGTTGTATGATCCGTCTATATGATCCCACGAAAGGCGAGGTACTCTATGACGGCAAAGATATTATGAAGTTATCAAAGGCGGAACGGAAGGAGTTCTGCAGGAAGGTACAGATGATCTTCCAGAATCCATATTCTTCCCTGAACCCCCGTATGACGGTCAAAGAGATTGTGGGCGAGGGGCTGAAACAGCATGGCATGACCCAGGCAGAGGCGGATGCTAAGGTGGAGAAGCTCCTTGAGACCGTAGGACTGAATAAAGATCATATGTCCCGTTTCCCCCACGAGTTTTCAGGGGGACAGAGGCAGCGTATCGGAATTGCCAGAGCGCTTTCCGTTGATCCTGAGTTTATTATCTGCGACGAGCCGATCTCTGCGCTGGACGTGTCAATTCAGGCGCAGGTCATCAATATGCTGAAGAACCTGCAGGAAACGATGGGGCTTACCTATCTTTTTATCGCCCATGACCTAAGCGTGGTAAAATACATTTCAGACCGGGTAGTGGTTATGTATCTGGGAACGATCGTGGAGACGGCGGAAACGGAAGAGCTCTTCTCGAATACGAAGCATCCGTATACGAAGGCGCTGCTGTCGGCGATTCCGGAGGCGGACCCTAAGAAGGCCAAGTCCAACGAGCGTATTCCTATTAAGGGAGAGATCCCAAGCCCGATCAATCCGAAGGATTGCTGCAGATTCGCGGAGCGGTGCCAGTTTGCTACGGACAGGTGTTTTCAGGAGATGCCGAAGCTGCGGGAGGTTGCGCCGGGACATATGGCGGCATGCCACATGATTGAAGAATAAGAATGAGTTAGAAAGAATTAAAACAGGGAAATATACTTTAAAGTATATTTCCCTATTATATTAATTATTTGGATGTAATCTTTTTTCTCTATACTCGGCACAGGCGGTAAACAGTACGTCTGTGGAAGAGTTTAAACCTGTCTCGCAGGAATCCTGAATTACTCCTACGATAAATCCAACGCCAACGACCTGCATTGCGATATCGTTGGAAATCCCGAACAGGCTGCACGCCATAGGGATCAGTAGCAGAGATCCGCCTGCAACTCCCGATGCTCCGGCCGCGCTGGCTGCGGATAATACGCAGAGAATAAATGCCGTCGGAAAATCTACGGAAACATTCATGGTATGAGCCGCCGCCAATGCCATGGTGGAGATGGTAATCGCCGCGCCCGCCATGTTGATGGTGGCTCCAAGCGGGATGGAAACGGAGTATGTATTTTCATCCAGTCCAAGGCTCTCGCACAGTTCCATATTAACCGGAATATTGGCTGCAGAGCTTCGTGTAAAGAACGCCGTAATAAAACTGTCCTTCAGACATCTGAATACCAGCGGGAACGGGTTCGAGCGCATGCACAAGAACGCGATAAGCGGGTTCAGAACTAACGCTACGAAGGCCATGGTGCCTACCAGTACGAGGATCAGCCGGCCATAGCTTAACAGTACGCCAAGCCCCTGTTCGGAGATGGTAGTGAAGATCAGGCCCATGATACCGAAAGGCGCGCAGCTAATGATCCACTTTACGGCGGTTGCAACTGCATCGGAGATGTTCTCCAAGGCTTTCTTGGTGCCGTCGTTGGCCTTCTTAAGAGCTATACCAAAGATACACGCCCACGCCAGAATACCGATATAGTTCGCTTTTACGATAGAGTCCACCGGGTTGGCTACAATATTCATTAAAAGGTTGGTCAAAACCTCCGTCACTCCGCTGGGAGGAGCCACGTCGCTGGCGGCCGTGCTCTCGGACAGGGTCAGAGTGATCGGGAAGATATAGCTTGCCAGAACTGCCGACAATGCGGAGATCAAATTCCCTAACAGATAAAGAATGACAATGAACTTCATGTTCGTCTTCTGGCCTTCCCCCATATGGCACAATGCGCTCATAACAAGGAAGAATACAAGGATAGGGGCGACGCCCTTCAAAGCTCCGACGAATAAGTTGCCTAAGATAGAGATTGCCGTTGCCTGTGGAATTACCAGACCAAGGATAATTCCCACGACCAGCCCGCATATGATCCGCTTGACAAGGCTGATGCTGTTCCATTTGGTTAATACGTTTTTCATGTTCACTTACCTTTCTTTGCAGATAAAAAATCTGCAACTCCTCTCTTAAAAATATGTTCCCCGATTCATTGATATACTGTCATGGAGGAAGATGTCAGAGGCAACATCAGGCTCCCTTCCGTTCATAGTATATCAATAATAACAGTATTGATTATATATAAAAAAAGATTATTTGTAAATAGTAATTTGTAAAAATTAACTAAAAATATTTTTTGTAATGTAAAAAAAATTGTCGTAATAGACAAAAAATGGAAATAGCGCACTGCATTTTATGTGGAAATTTTAATATGACATTTTAATAAGAAAAGAACAATAATATCTGTACAAAATGATAAGATATTTGGATGATAAGATAAAAAAAAGAGACAAAATAGACAATAGAATCCGTTGTATAAGATGAAAAGGAGTGTTATAATGACATCAGACAAACGCCGCTTTTAGGATGCGGCTGGAATAGGAGGGATTTAGAATTGAGTGAGAAGAATGATGGACTTATGTGGGCGCTTGTGAAGGAGAAGCCGGAAGAGGGGCTGTGGATGAAGAGAGTTCCGGTTCCGGAGGTCGGACCGAACGATGTGAAGATTAAGATCCGCAAGACGGCGATCTGCGGAACGGACGTACATATCTATCAGTGGAACGACTGGGCGCAGCATACGATCCCGGTAGGGCTGACGGCAGGACATGAGTACGTGGGCGAGGTTGTGGAGACCGGAGAAGGAGTAAGAGGTTTCAAGATCGGCGACCTGGTATCAGGAGAGGGGCATATTACCTGCGGCAAGTGCAGGAACTGTCTGGAAGGACATAAGGAGAACTGTAAAGACGCGAAGGGCGTAGGCGTGAACCGCAACGGGGCGTTTGCAGAATACCTCGTAATTCCGTCCTGCAACGTATGGCCGTGCAACCCTGCAATCCCGGAAGAGATGTATGCAATCTTCGATCCGTTCGGCAACGCGACCCATACGGCGCTGTCCTACGATATGCTGGGCGAGGACGTGCTGGTAGCAGGAGCGGGTCCGATCGGCTGTATGGCGGCGGCAATCGCGAAGTTCTCAGGAGCAAGGCATGTAGTCGTTACGGATTTGAACCCTTACAGGCTTGAACTCGCGGAGAAGCTTGGGGCGACAAGGACCGTGAACCTGACGGAAGAGAAGCTGTCGGATGTGATGAAAGAGATCGGCATGACGGAAGGTTTCGACGTAGGCCTTGAGATGTCCGGGTCACAGGCAGGCCTCCACGACATGATCCACAACATGAAGCACGGCGGCAACATCGCCCTTCTGGGACTCCAGAGGACGGATGCCAAGGTGGATCTGGAGACGGTAATCTTCAACGGTTTGAATATCCGCGGTATCTACGGAAGGAAGGTTTGGGATACATGGTACAAGATGTCCACGATGATTCAGGCAGGGCTTGACATCTCCCCGATTATTACCCACCATTTCGAGATCAAGGATTACGAGAAGGGCTTCGAGGCGATGATTTCCGGACAGTCAGGCAAGGTAATTCTTGACTGGGCGCATGTGAATGATTAATTTTTGGAGAAGGAAGGAATAATAAGAAGATGGCACGTAAAGACGATATTTTAAGCATTTATACGAAAGAAGTAGAAGGAATCAAAGAGGCGGGCCTGTTCAAGGGCGAGGCTCCGTTTGTTTCCCCTCAGGGCGCAAGAGTGAAGATGGAAGACGGAAGAGAGCTGCTTTGCATGTGTGCGAACAACTATCTCGGACTTGGGGACAACCCGCGTCTGATTGAGGCTGCGAAGAAGACTTACGATGAGAAGGGTTACGGCGTTGCTTCCGTCCGTTTCATCTGCGGAACCCAGGATATTCACAAGAGACTTGAGAAGAAGATCTCTGATTTCCTTGGAACGGACGACACGATCCTGTATTCCTCCTGCTTCGATGCCAACGGAGGATTATTCGAGACGATCCTGACGGCGGACGATGCGGTAATCAGCGACGAGCTGAACCATGCTTCCATCATCGACGGGGTACGTCTGTGCAAGGCAAAACGTTTCCGCTATAAGAACAACAATATGGAAGACTTAGAGGCGAAGCTTAAAGAGGCCGACGAGGCAGGCGCAAGGATTAAGCTGATCGCCACGGACGGCGTATTTTCCATGGACGGCATCATCTGTAACTTAAAGGGCGTATGCGACCTTGCGGATCAGTACAATGCCCTGGTAATGGTAGACGACAGCCACGCAGTGGGATTCGTAGGCAAGACGGGACGCGGAACGCCGGAACACTGCGGAGTACAGGGACGCGTGGACATCATCACCGGAACCCTTGGAAAGGCTCTCGGAGGAGCGTCCGGCGGATATACATCCGGACGCAAGGAGATTATCGACCTGCTCCGCCAGAGAAGCCGCCCGTACCTGTTCTCTAATTCCTTAGCGCCGGCGATTGCAGGCGCAAGCATCGAATTATTCGATATGCTGGATGAGAGTACCGAGCTTCGCGACCATCTGGAAGAAGTGACGGCTTATTACCGTAAAGAACTGGTAGATAACGAGTTCGACGTTATCCCGGGAACCCATCCATGCGTGCCGGTTATGCTGTACGATGAGAAGACGGCGGCAGAGTTCGCTAAGAGGATGATGGAGAAGGGCGTGTATGTCGTAGCGTTCTCCTATCCGGTAGTGCCGAAGGGGAAGGCAAGAATCCGTACGCAGGTATGCGCAAGCCATACGAAGGAAGATATTGATTTTATCGTGAAGTGCTTCAAAGAAGTAAGAGAAGAGATGCAGTAGTTACCCAAAAGAAAGCTGGGGCGTAGTAAAATATCATTTTACTGCGTCCTCTCATTGTCAGATAGTTATCAAATCCCCGGATAGATATTGACAGATAGATAACTAACCGGATAGAATTAGGAAACATGCCTGATTCCATAGATTAGGCAGGAATATAAGAATGGAGGAAGAATCATCATGAGTCAGGAAAATATATGGAGATCTTATTCCCCGGCCGCATTGGAAGAGCTGGAGAAGGTAAACAACGAGTACAAGGCGTGTCTGGACGAGGGAAAGACGGAGAGGGAGTGCATCGACGCTTCCGTAGTGAGGCTTGAGAAGAAAGGTTACAAGTCCTTGGAAGCAGTGAAGGAAGCAAAACAGCCTTTGAAGGCGGGAGACAAGGTATACTCCGTATGTATGAACAAGGCAATTGCAATCTTCCACATCGGCAGGCAGCCTCTCGAGGCGGGAATGAACATCCTCGGCGCACACGTCGATTCCCCGCGTATCGACATCAAGCAGAACCCGCTGTATGAGAACGAGGAGTTTGCATATCTTGACACCCATTACTACGGCGGCATCAAGAAATACCAGTGGGTTTCAACTCCCCTTGCCCTTCACGGCGTAATCGCAAAGAAGGACGGAACTGTGGTAAAGGTAAATATCGGAGAGAAGGACGACGACCCGGTATTCGTTATCACGGACCTGCTGGTGCATCTGGCGGCGAAGCAGATGGAGAAGAAGGCGAATGAAGTCATCGAAGGAGAGAATCTTGACCTTCTGATCGGCAGCCGCCCGATTGAGAAGGACGAGACGCTTAATAAAGAAGAGAAGGATGCCGTGAAAGCCAACGTTATGCGGCTTTTAAAGGAATACTACGATATAGAAGAAGAGGACTTTGCATCTGCAGAGCTGGAGATTGTACCGGCGGGCAAGGCAAGAGACTGCGGGCTTGACCGGAGTATGATCATGGCTTACGGGCAGGACGACAGGGTGTGCGGTTTCACGTCTCTTTTTGCCATCCTTGATGTGGAAGAGGTAGAGAGGACGGCGTGCTGCATCCTGGTGGACAAGGAAGAAATCGGCAGCGTAGGCGCGACAGGCATGCATTCCCACTTCTTTGAGAATGCTGTCGCAGAGCTGATTGCGTTAGAGAGCGGCGAATCAGACCTGAAATTAAGGCGTGCGCTTGCAAATTCCAGAATGTTATCCTCCGACGTAAGCGCGGCTTACGATCCGATGTTTGCAGAGTGCTTCGAGAAGCGCAGTTCCGCGTTCTTCGGCAAGGGGCTGGTATTCAACAAATTTACCGGAAGCAGGGGAAAAGGCGGCTCCAATGATGCGAATGCCGAATATCTTGCTAAGATCAGGAAGATGATGGACGACGGCAAGGTGGGTTATCAGTATGCGGAACTTGGCAAGGTAGACGTAGGCGGCGGCGGAACCATCGCTTATATCATGGCTACCTACGGTATGGAGGTAATCGACAGCGGCGTGGCTGTCCTCAGCATGCACGCTCCATGGGAGATAACCAGCAAGGCGGACGTATATGAGGCATATAAAGGATATAAGGTATTTTTATTAGCCGAATAGGCTCGGGAAAGGAGCTGTCACGAAAGACTTCGGGGCATGGTTTTTTTGAAACCCTGAAGGTTGCTGCCGTGACGGCTCCTTTCGTTTTGCCCGGTATTCTGCAGCGGGAGGGCCTTCCGTTATCAGCGGGGCTGCCCGGAAGTCCTGATTCTGTGGCTTCCCCTCAGGGCGTCCGTAATCCCTTTGACGGAAGAAGAATATTCCGAGGGAGACATTCCGGTAGCTGCCTTGAACTGCTTGGAAAAATACGGCAGGGAGCTGTAAGAGAGATAATAGGCAATCTCCGTGAAATTCATGGTTCCCTCCCGGATAATATCCCGGGCGTGCTGGATCTTTAAGGAATTAAAGTAGTCGATTACGCCGCAGCCCTTGGCGTCATGGAACAAGGCCTGCAGGGCGGAACGGCTGACGGAAAATTCATTGCAGATATCCGACAGTTTGATCTGTTCGCAGATATGGTCTTCCATGAACCGGATAATCCGGTCAAGACGGTCCTGCTTGGCAGACTGTTTCTCGGGGGAGTCCTTGGGGATGGCAAAATCCGACACGGTGTCCTCAGGGTGGTGCCTGATACAGCTGATTAAAAATAATTCCAGATAGAGGATGATTAGCTGCTGGGAGGCAAACGGGGTCTTATCCCGAATCTTCACCTGCTCTACGCTTGGCAGGTTCATGGGAGTGGAGAAGGTCTGCTTTGCCTCGGACATAATGTGGGAAATCAGGGTGCGCTCATCTGAGGACAGCGTATAACTCTTATGTACAAAATGTTTCATAGCCGGAGAGCGGCATATGAAGGAAATCGCAATCAGGTTCGGGGAATTCTTGCCGATGGATTTGATGGCATGGAATTCATTAGGCTGATGAAAGATGATATCGCCGGTATTCAATGTGAGCCACGCGTCGTCGGAGCGGACGGATACGGTTCCGTTGTCTACATATAGAAATTCCCAGAAATCATGCGCCTCCCCCTGGAAAATGAAGTTCTTCATATACTCAAAGTAATGAAGTGTGATGATTGATTCGATCTGAATCTCTTTGTGTAATTTGGTTCTGATATAAGTCAAAAATCCACCTCCTGTCTGGCATAGGCCATAAGCCATGTATATGGCGCTAAATATATGGTTTGTGATGAAGCACACTTTCGTGTGCTTATATAAATGATAGCAGAAATGAGATAATTATACAATAAGCATAGACGATAATGTAAGCATAATTGTGCAAGTCATATTATAATACTATATAAATAAAAGAGAAAACGTGCATAATAACTAAAAAAGGAAGGGACGATATGATAAGTATTAAAGTAAATAGTATAAAGATTTGTTTTGATGAAGAAAACCTCCGATACACGTTATATAAAGGAGAGACTAAGTGGGAATGGAGCGGCTCCTATAAGCCGCGCATGGAGTGCGAAGAGGGGATCATAGAGTTCAAAGATGCGGTTTCCGTCAGCCACGAACAGGTGGACAACGGCCTTGGAAGGGGAATCAGGAGCAGGTATCAGGGATTTTCCGTTGGGGGAACGGAGCTTCCGTATACGTTCGAGACTTACGTGTGGGTTGAAAAGACGACAGAAAATATCTTTTTTGAATGGATTCCGGTCTGTGAAGACGGGCTGGCAGTGAAGCGTGTATATTGGCCGGGAGCGATGGAATTCGAGGAGAAACGGGACGACTGGTATACGGTGCTGAACTACCAGCAGGGATTGCTGATCCCGAACACATGGGAGACCGAACTTGGGCCGGTGGTATTTGACGGGTTCTTCGGTACGGCAGGGGCATATATGCCTTGGTTCGGGCAGATCAAGGAAGGGGAAGGATGCCTTGCCTTGTGTACAACGCCTTGGAACGGGGGATATCAGGCGGAGCACCCGGCAGGAGGTCCGTACACCCATGCGAATGTCTATTTCGAGCCAAGCCTTGGCAAGATGGGATACCGCCGGGTTATGCGCTATACGCTGATGAGTAATTGTGATTACAATGATATGTGTAAGGCGTACCGTACATATGTGAACGAACAGGGGAAACTTCGTACTTTGAAAGAGAAAGCGGCGAAGGTCCCGGCGGTAGACCGGCTGATTGGTTCCGGGTTCGTACATACGGGAATTAAGACCCATGTGTGCGAGGATTCCGATTTCTTCGACAAAGATAAGCCGGATATCAACAACCATCTCACCACTTTTGCGGAGAGAGAGGCGCAGATGAGGGGAATCCATGAGGCGGGCGCTAAGAAAGTATATCTGCATCTGGACGGCTGGGCGCAGCCGGGATACGATAACCGGCATCCGGATTACTCGCCGGCATGTGAGGAAGCAGGCGGTTGGGCAGGGATGAAATCCCTTGCGGATACCATGCATGAATTGGGGTACATGTTCGGAATCCACGACCAGTACCGGGACTTTTATCTTGCAGCGCCCAGCTTTGACGAAGATTATGCATGCCGGCTGACCGACGGGACGATTCCGCGGCACCAGCGGTGGGCGGGCGGCCCTCAGTCCTACTTATGCGGCACTCAGGCGCCTTATTATGTGAAGCGTAATTTTGCGGCCCTCAAGGAGAACCAGATTGAGCTGGACGGCGCATATCTGGATGTCTTTACCTGTAATGAAGGGGACGAGTGCAATAATCCCCGCCACAGGATGACAAGGAAGGACTGCTACGAGGAGAGGAACCGCTGCTTCGATTATCTGATGTCACAGGGAATCCTTCCAAGTTCCGAGGAAGTGAACGATTGGTGTGTGCCGAGTATGGTATTCTGCCATTATGCACCTTACGACTTCATGCTGAGGGAGCCGGGGAGTCCGAAGTACGGAGTGCCGGCGCCGCTTTTTAACCTGGTATTCCACGACTGCCTGATTGAGCCATGGATGATGGACCGTGTAAGCGACGATGAGGATTATATGCTGTATGCCGTATTGAACGGCGGAGCGCCTTATCTTCTTCGGGACGGCGCATATCCGAATTTTGACGGTTCCTTTGAGACCTTGGGGTTGGGCCTTAAGGAGGATGTCAAGAGGTGCGACGTGGTCTGTGAACTGCATGAGAAAGTAGCCAAATGCGAGATGGTGCGTCATGAGATGGTGAATGGGGATTACGCCGTTCAGCGCACAGTCTTTGCGGACGGCACGGCGGTGACCGTCGATTTCAAAAAGCAGATCTATGAGATTGCTTATGGGGCGGAACAATAATTTATTATAGAACATTATAAAAGAAAGGGATGGAAAGATGGGAAAACTGATGAAGGTTGCGATTGCAGGACTTGGCAGCAGGGGAAAAGATTTTTATGCGAAGTCGGCAAATCTTCATCCGGATAAGATGAAGATTGTTGCAATCGCAGATATTGACCCGGAGAAGGTGGAACTCGTTGCAGAGGAATATCAGGTGCCGAAAGAGGCCTGCTTTTCCAGCGCGGAAGAGATGCTTAAGCAGGACAAACTTGCCGACGCCATGATTATTGCGACTCAGGACCGGCAGCATGTGGGGCATGCCTTGGCGGCTTTAGAGAAGGGCTACCATCTGCTGCTTGAAAAGCCGGTATCGCCGGATCTTGACGAGTGCAGAAAACTTGCCGATACCGCAAGGCGTCTCGGGAAAAAAGTAGTAGTATGCCATGTGCTCCGGTATACGCCGATTTACCAGAAAGTGAAGGAATTGCTGGATTCAGGTATCATCGGAGAGGTTGTTTCGATTATGGCAACCGAGAACGTGGGCTGGTTTCATCAGGCGCATAGTTTTGTGAGAGGAAATTGGGCGAACTCTGACGAGACGAGTCCGATGATTCTTCAAAAATGCTGCCATGATATGGACTTGTATCCCTGGCTTGCAGGGAAGACCTGCGAATCACTGACCTCCTATGGAGATATCTATCTGTTCAAGGAAGAAAATGCCCCTAAAGGATGCGCGAAACGTTGTATGGACGGCTGTCAGGTAAAGGACGAATGTCCCTTTGACGCAGAAAAGATATATCTGGAGAACAAGGTGGCGGGCTACCGTAAGGGAAACCGCATTTGGCCGTTGGATGTATTGGTACCGTCCGGACCGACCGAAGAAAAGATTATAGAGGCTATTAAGAACGGCAGATATGGTCAGTGCGTATACCACTGTAATAACAATGTGGTAGATCATCAGGTAGTGAATTTAAAGATGACAGACGGGACTACTATGAGCTTTACTATGTGTGCGTTCACTCCGGAGACCTCCAGATATGCCCGGTTTATGGGTACCAAAGGCGAGATACGTGTGGATATGGTGCATGAGGCCAAGGATTGTGAGATCAGCATCCGCAGGTTTGTCAGCGATATGTCTGTGGAGACGATTGATGTGGCTTCTCTGTCGGAAGATTTCTCCGGCCACGGCGGCGGAGACGACAGGATGGTAGTGGAATTTTTAGATATTATCAGCGGCGAAAAGGCAGAAAGCTCTTATGTGACCTCTTTAGACCGTTCTCTGGAAAGCCATTACTGCGCGTTGGCGGCAGAATATTCCAGACTTCATGACGGATGTCCCGTAAAGATTACGGAGTTCGCAAAATAAATGGTATGTAAGCTTTCAAGAACCAGGGAAGCTTCATATATAGATTCAAATTCTGAAAATAATTAAGAAAAGGAGAGTGGAACTATGAAAAAGAATTTGAGAAGATTAGTAGCATTTGGACTTACGGCAGCGATGGGAGCAACGATGCTTACCGGATGCGGCGGCGGAGACAAGGGTGGAGGTTCTTCATCATCATCCGGCGGAGGAGGAAGCAAGGATGGTAAAGTTGAGCTTACCATGGCAGTATGGGATTCCGATCAGGAGCCTGTAATGCAGAAGATGGCTGAGGCTTATACCAAAGAGCATCCAAACGTAACGGTTAAGACACAGCTTACAACCTGGACAGAGTACTGGACCAAGCTTGAGGCAAGCGCGATGGGTAATTCTTCTGCGGATATCATTACCATGAACGTGCTTCATGTAGAGGAGTATGCAGACGCAGGTATCTTGATGGATCTGACGGATGCGGAGAAAGAGTCAGACCTTAAAGCAAGCGAGAACTTCCCGGCTCCATTGCTGAACGGATATACCGTTGAAGGCAAATTATACGGAATCCCGAAGGATTTTGACACTAACGCTATTTTCTATAATAAAGAGATCTTTGACAATGCAGGCGTAGAATATCCGAAGGATGGTATGACTTTTGAGGAGTTCCGCAAGGTTTGTGAGGACCTTGACGCAGCAGGACTTCCGGAAGGCGTATATCCGGTTCCGGTTAACCGTAACTCAAGCCAGACAACATATTATGCATCTGTTTATGCGAATGACGGATATATTCTGAATGAGGATAATACAGAGGTAGGCTGGGACGATCCGAAAACAGTTGAAGCAATCCAGCCATGGCTTGACTTAGTACTGGATGGACTTTCACCGTCTCTTGAGCAGATGGCAAACACAGATCCGGACAGTATGTTCCAGGGCGGACAGGTAGCAATGTATCTTTCAGGTAACTATATGATTCCTTCTTACAATAAGACTCTGGAAGGAAAGTACGGTATCGTTTCCAGGCCGACATTTAACGGCAAGAACACGGATATCATCAACGGTCTTGCATTCTCCGTATCCGCATTCACAGAGCATCCGGAGGAGGCTGTAGACTTCGCATTATGGCTTGGAAGCAAAGAGGCTCAGACAATTCAGGCTGAGGCAGGCGTTGTTATCTCGGCAAGGAACGATTGCCAGGATATCTATGTAGGAACACATCCGGACCTGAACCTGCAGGTATTCCTTGACAATGTAGAGAATGCAGAGCTGCTTCCGCACTGTAAGGCGACATCCGAACTTGCACAGGTTGAGAAGACATATCTGGAGCAGGCATGGATGGGCGAGATAACTCTGGAAGAGGCATGTAAGAAGATTAAGCCTGAAGCAGACGCAATCCTTGACAAGATGAACGCAAAATAAGTAAAGTAGGGATAGAGTATGGGCGAGGAAAAGAAAATGGCAAAACCTGTGAAACGGAAAGCCAGTAAAAGAGATATGAAGGACTGGCTGGCAGCATATGTTTTTATTGCGCCGGTAACGATCGGACTTGTGATATTCTATGTATTTCCGTTCATCCAGAACTTCTGGTTTAGTTTTAATGATGTGAATAAGTTTAATATGGCTACCTTTATAGGGCTGGCGAATTACAAGCAATTATTCCAGGAGCCGGATCTGTTTCTGGCTTTGAAGAACACGTTGATCTATGCGGTCGTTACGGTTCCGATTGGCCTGGGGCTTTCGCTGGTGGTTGCATCACTGTTGAATTCTAAGATTAAGGGTACTTCCTTTTATCGTACAATATACTTTTTGCCGTCCGTAACCATGTCAGTAGCCGTTGCCCTGGTATGGAAACTGATCTTCCACAGCGAGTACGGAATCTTCAACGCTCTGATTGAAGCTCTCGGGGGACAGGGAAAGAGCTGGCTGACTACGCCTTCCACGGCGCTTGGGTGCGTTATGATCGTTGCTATCTGGGGAAGCGTCGGATACAATATGATTATTCTGCTGGCAGGCATGCAGGGGATTTCCAAGTCCTATTACGAAGCGGCGGCAATCGACGGTGCCGGTCCCGGAACCATATTTTTCAAGATTACCATACCGTTGCTTTCGCCGACGATCTTCTTCGTAATCATCACGGGGATGATCGGCGCCTTCCAGGTGTTCGACAGTATCTATATGATGATTGACCCACAGACAAATCCGGCGTTCAACCAGGTGAAGACCATGAACGTACTGTTCTACCAGAATGCGTTTATGTACGGATACAAAGGCTATGCGGCGGCAATCGCAATCTTCATGTTCGTAATCATTATGATTATTACCGTAATCCAGATGATCGGACAGAAGAAATGGGTGAACTACGACTAAGGGAAGGAGGAAATACTATGTCAAAGTCAGCGTCAAGAAAGCGTTTGCTGATACATATTTTATTGATAGCGGGTATTGCGATTACGGTATTCCCATTCCTTTGGATGGTGTTTACGTCATTTAAGACATTGCCGGAATCTATGAAGATACCGCCGGCCGTATTGCCGGAAGCGCTGAATACGGAGTCATACCAATATGTGTGGGATGTACTCCCGTTCGGAACCATTTATACGAATACGATTATAGTTACAATCATAACGGTGCTTGTCCAGGTTGCCTTCTGTACGATGGCGGCTTATGGATTCGCAAGGATTGATTTCCCGTTCAAGAATGCGATATTTTTGATTATCTTATCCATTCTGATGGTACCGGGGCAGATATTCCTGATTCCGCAGTACCTGATCATCCAGAAATTAGGAATGATTAATACGTTGCCGGGTTTGTTCCTGCCGAACTTGTTCAGTGCGTTTGGAACGTTCCTGCTTAGGCAGTTCTTTATGTCACTGCCTAAGGAGCTTGAAGAGGCGGCGCTTTTGGACGGATGTAACAGATTCCAGATTTTTGGGAAGATTATGCTGCCGCTTGTAAAACCGGGTATCGTTGCACTGGTAATCTTTACCGCGAAGTTCGCATGGAACGACTTCATGTGGCCGTTGATTGTCAATTCAGATCCGGCTAAGATGACATTAGCTCCTGCGTTATCGCTTTTGAAGGGTCAGTACGCAACTAACTATCCTGCCCAGATGGCGGGAGCCGTGTTGGCGGTAATACCGATGATCGTGTTGTTCTTCATCTTCCAGAAACAGTTTATCGAAGGTGTTGCACAGTCCGGTATCAAAGGTTAGTTATTTATGGGAGGGGTGTAAGCCTCTCCCATTTTTATGCAATGTTTTTTTATGTATGTCGATATGTATCCGGAAATGGTTTATAATATATTGGCATATCAAGTACAGAAAGGTAAGGAAATGATTAAAATGAGTCAAAATGAGTTTATTGCGGGCGGTGTGGATTCCGTCCAAAAGGACGGCCTTAGCGGCAATATCGTCCATGTGGTTTTCCATGGCGGAACCAAGGGGAAGATTACATTTTTAGAGGAAAATATTTTCCGCTATGACGTAGACCCGGAGGGGGAGTTTCCCGTCTATGCAAAGCCGGCAGATGAGAAGCATGCCGCAAGGATCCAGCAGCGTCCGGATGAGTCGGACGCCTATGCAAAGCCCGGGGCGGAAGTTACGGACGAGGAGGGAAAAGCTTCCGTCCGGTGCGGGGATACGTCCGTTATCTTCGATAAAGCCGCGGGAAGGATGCAGGTACGGATAAAAGACAGGGTTGTGCTGGAAGAGGCGAAACCTCTTGCGATCCGGGACGGTCTTGCGGTGCAGACGTTGTTTTGCAGGAAAGACGAGGACTTTTTTGGAGGGGGGACGCAGAACGGGCGTTTCCTGCATACCGGCAAGAAAATCCAAATTGTCAACGAAAGCGGATGGATGGACGGCGGAGTGGCGTCTCCCAATCCATTCTATTTCACGACCGCCGGGTATGGTGCGCTCCGCAATACATTTGCCGAGGGTAGCTATGATTTCGGAGGTGAGACGGAGGGTGTTGTCACCGCGGAACATAAAGAAAACAGGTTCAGCGTATATTATTTCCTGTCCGGCGCAAAGGATAAGCGGAGTACGGCGCAGGAATTGCTGCAGGGATATTACCATGTGACGGGCAATCCGGTATTGCTTCCCGAGTACGGCTTCTACGAGGGACATCTGAACTGTTATAACCGTGACGCATGGTCGGAGGAATCCGGCAGTAAGGCATGGGTGGTGAAGGGAAGCGGTTCCCATACCGGCGAGGGAAGGACTAGGTACGAAAGCGGAATGGCGACAGGCTACCGTCTCACGGACAACTTACATTCCGAGTCCCTCAACGGAGAGAAACCAAGTATAGCTACTCAGAATTACCCGGAGACTGTAGACACCCCGTACGAATATTCGGCGAGGGCGGTTCTCGAGGAATACGCCCGCTATGATATGCCTCTCGGTTATTTCCTGCCAAACGACGGTTACGGCGGCGGATATGGGCAGAACGGATACTATGTTCAGGGCGGCGTGGACGAAGACGGCAGAAGCAGCGAGGAACGGATTGCGGTTGTTGACGCTAATGTGGAAAACTTTGCCAGATTTACCGAATTTGCCAACAGCAAAGGGGTTGCCTCCGGGCTGTGGACAGAGAGCAATCTCTCTCCCGATTCTGACGGCGAGACATACTGGCATCTTCTCCGCGACTTCAAAAAAGAGGTGACGGTCGGCGGGGCGACTACGTTGAAGACGGACGTTGCGTGGGTAGGACCCGGCTACTCCTTCCAGCTTGACGGAGTGAAGACGGCGTACGATATCGTCACCACGGAGAAGAACTTCCGCCCCAATATCATTTCCTTGGACGGATGGGCAGGTTCCCAGCGTTTCAATAGTGTATGGAGCGGCGACCAGACAGGCGGCAACTGGGAATATATCCGTTTCCATATCCCTACATATATCGGAAGCTCCTTAAGCGGCAACCCCAATATCGGAAGCGACATGGACGGGATCTTCGGGGGCAGGGCGTTGGTTGCCGTGCGGGATTACCAGTGGAAGTCATTTACTCCCCAGATGCTGAACATGGACGGCTGGGGAAGCTATATGAAAGCGCCGTATACCTTCGGGGATCCATACACGGGGATTAACCGCATGTATATGAAGATGAAGTCGCAGCTCATGCCGTACATCTATACCTGCGCCGCCTCCGCCTCCAACATTGATACGGGAAATGAAGATACGGGGCTTCCCATGGTCAGGGCGATGTTCCTTGAATATCCGGGGGACGCATACGCAGGAACCAGGGAAATGCAGTACCAGTTTATGCTGGGAGCAAATCTTCTCGTGGCCCCCGTCTATAAGAATGTGGCGGCAGATGAGATAGGAAACGACGTGAGAAACCGTATCTACCTTCCGGACGAGAAGGAAGTGTGGACGGATTATCTGACGGGAGAGAAATACCAAGGAGGACAGGTTCTGAATAACTTCGACGCTCCTTTGTGGAAACTGCCGGTCTTCGTGAAAGGCGGCGCGATCCTCCCGATGTATGAGGAGAACAATACCCCGGATGCGATCGACAGAACCAGGCGCATCGTGGAATTCTGGCCTTTTGGTTCCAGCGAATACACGGTGTACGAGGATGACGGAAAGTATATCCTCAACCAGACAAAGGACGACGCTTCTTACGGCGTCATTGATCATATATCTTACGGAAGCCATGTATCCGTGCGATATACGTCAGCGGTGGAGGGAGACCGGGCCCTGCTTACGGCAGAGCGGGCCAAAGGAGATTATGAGGGTTACAATCGGAAACGCAGTACGGTCTTTATCGTACATTTGTCTGAGAAGCCGAAGGACGTACTTGCAAAGAATGGGGACGCCCTCCTACATATGACGGAATTTAAACCTCAATGCACGGCGGGAAAGACGGCGTGGGAAGAATTTAAGGAGGCTGTTCCGGAAGAGGGGGGAGCAATTTTCTTCTATGACGGGAAACCGGCGCTCCATACCTACGCACCTGCAGAGGAGGAGGAAATTGCGAAGATGACGGCGGAGGTAAGAGTCGCCCCGAAGCTCTATGTGAAGCTGGCCGCCGTAGATTCTCAGGAAGAATGTCAGACCGTGGAAATAAAAGGATTTGTCAATGAATTGTTCCGTATGGCTGACAAAGAGAACGGAAGCCTCGCAATTCCGGAGCTGACCGCGCCGGAGGAACGCAGGACGTCTACCTCCGTCTGGCTTAAGTGGACAGAGGTTAAAGAAGCCTCGTCTTACGAGATGCTGGTGGACGGCAACCTCTATACCATGGGCAATGCATGCTCCTATCTGCATGACGAACTAGAGTATAATTCAAAGCATACTTACCGTGTGCGTGCAAGGAATGAGGAAGGATACTCGCCATGGAGCGGGGAATTGGCGGTAAGTTCCCTTCTTGACCCGTGGAGGAACGAAATCGGCGCGCTTGGAACGGTTACGTGGACAGGCGGCGACGAGGCGGGCGCGCTCAAATATGCGACGGATCACAGTTTCAGGGGGCTGTTCTTTGCAGCGGATGATGTGGTGAAAGACCGTATTCCGTTTATCTACGACTTCGGGGCAATCTATGAACTGGACAGGTTTGAATACTATCCAAGGGATAGTTACGGAAGCGGCACCGTGGAGCAGATGAATATTTATTCCAGTCTCGACAAGGTACACTGGAAACTGGAGTGGAACGGTGAGGAACACGGGGATTGGAGTTACGACGAGAATCTCGAGGTGGAGGAGAATGTAAAGACGGCGTCCCTTGACGGGGTAAGCGCGCGCTTCCTGAAACTTGAGATTGTGAAGTCGAAGAGGAACTTCTTCGCATCCCATGAACTTCCGGTCTTCAAGAAAGACGGTTCCAAACCGTTTGCGGTGGGAAGCACTAACAAGAATGAGAAGGTCTCCGAGGGAGACTATACCAACATGAAGAATTATCTCGGGACTTCCGTTAAGGACGGTGCGAATTTCGTTGACCAGATCCAGAAACGGTGCGGAGACGTCAACATGAACGGCGTCTACGACGTCTATGACTATGCGTTTACTATGTTCGCCCTAGACGGCGGTACGAAGCAGACGGGGGAAGTTTCCGGAAGTATTTCGCTGGTTCCGGAGACGGAGACGGTAAAAGCAGGGGAAACATTTACGCTGGCGGTTACCGCCAAGGATGTAAAGAACCTGAATGCGTTCGGAAAAGTGCTTGATTACGATCCGGCGCGTATGGAATTTGTTTCTGTCGTACAGGACGCCTGCGTCGCACAGATGGAGAACCTGACCGTACACAAGCGGTACGGCGACGGGACGGCTTATGTGAACCTTGCGTTCGCAAACCGCGGCGACCGGAAGCTCTACACCGGAAGCGGCGTCCTTGCAGTGATTACCATGAAGGCTCTTACGGATATCACGCCGAAAGAGGAGATGGAAGGTGAAAGCATCTGGCTTGTCGGCCCTCAGTTTGACACGGTATAGCATTACTCATAATATTCGGGAATCGCCTCACGCTCAGGTTCGTATTTCCTGAAAATCCGGTCAAAGATGATGCATGCCGTAAACGCCGCGACGGAAAAGCCGCAGATTACGGAGATCATAAGAATCATTGCCAGAAGTTTTACATTGAGCGTGCTTAGGAAAATAACCAAGCCGTACATTGCGGCAAGAAGGATAGTGTAGGGAAGATGCCCGATTGTCATAAAGAGGGCGTTCTTCACTGCCTGTCCGGTCGTGCATTTAAAATGTGAAACGACGGGGAAGACATAGATAAAAATGCAGGACAGGAGGGCGGTCACGACTCCCAGGGCAACCTTCATTACGGAAAATAGTGTGGAATTTGCCGAATTCAGGATGATATGGTCTACTCCAATGAAGGCGGCGGCAGCGGCAAAGCCAAGCCAGATAATCGTGCCTTGTTTAAAGCTCTCCCGGAAGCCTTTCCAGAATCCGGCCCAGACGTAGGGGCTTTCCCCCCGCACCATTTTCAGGCAGACATAGTGCAGGGCGCTGATGGACGCGCCGATGGTGACGAGGGGAATACAGGATATCAGGAAGATAATATTGAGGATGATCAAGTCGGCCATGTTGTTTAAAAACTGCATAAATGGGTTGTCCAGATTAAATAAACGGTTCATAGTGAATCCTTTCTGACCGGAGAAGGCCCCGGTATGTATTGTTGGTTATCATGTAGTATACAAAATAATCTGAGTAAAAGCAAGGAATGTAATCTAATCATTATGCCGCCTGGCGGAATTCTGTCCCCTGTAATCGGCCGGAGAGATTCCGGTTACGGACTTGAACAGGCGGGAGAAAGAAAAACTGTTCTCGAATCCGATTGCGTTCGCAATGACCTGCAGAGGCTGGTCCGTATCGATTAAAAAGACCTTCGCCTTTTCAATCCGAAAGAACGTCAGGTACTTTTTAGGCGTTATCCGGAATTTTTTCTTAAATAGGGCGGTGAGGTAGCGGGGATTCAGGTTCAGGTAAGAGGCTATATCGGAGATCTGAAGAGCCTCATTATAGTGCATCTCTATAAAATGCTTTGCCTTATCGGCATAATCGGCATTATTCAATACCACAAAATCCTGTCCCTTCTCATACAGCAGTACCGCGAATAATTCTTTCAGCTTCCCGCCAAGCATCAGGTGTTCCGGAAATGTTTTTGCATCGGAAATACAATGGGTGGGGAATGTCTTATAGTCAAACACATCGTCTCTGTGGATACGGGGATCGGTATAAGACAACAATTCCATAATCTTGCGTTCGTATATAGAAACGTTCCGAATATCAAGAACAAAAGAATCAGGAAACAGCAGTTCGCTGTATCTATGCGCGTGCGTCCCCCGATATTCAATCCAACAGTATTTCCATGGATCATAAAGATCCGCTTTGTAAGAGGCGGTGCATCCTGCCGGGATATAGAACGCCTGCCCGGGCTTAACCGGGTATGCGCCGGAATCGGCCATTAAAGTCCCCGTTCCGCTGAGTACAAAATGTATCAGGTGATACCGGCGGGTTCTGGGACCGTATAGATTGCCTTTTTTGCACTGGTCGATACCGCATGAGTGAAAGGCAAGATCCAGACGGTCTTTTTCCAGATCGCCTAAGACCAGATCCATATTTATAAGCATTGTCATTCTCCTTCTGTCGTTAAATATTTGCTTCCACACAGCTATATTGTACACTATTTTCACCGGACAGGCAATTTACGTTTCAGTAAAATACACACGTATAATATTGTGCAGATTCACAACCCCGAAAATGAGAAACGGCTATGTATTCACTCTTATACGGATATGTGTAAATGCCGGCGGGAGTGATAAAATTGAAAAAGCGCGGAAAAACATGCATGAATATAGTTAATACAGAGAATGGGGGTCGAATTATGGAGAAATTTTATTACCTTGTCAAAATGACATTTTTGACAAAATTTGCATATGTAAAGGCGTTCTGGCTTAATATTGCGGGAACCTTCGCGTCTATCGTGATTTATTATTTCCTCTGGCAGTTCGTGTTCCGCCGGCAGGAGACTTTGGCCGGGTATACGGCCGCGCAGATGACGGCTTATGTAATCCTGTCAAGGATGCTGTCTTCTCAGTTCGGCGGGGGGATTAATTCCGAACTGTCAGGCTGGATTAGGCTGGGGACGATCGGGATGGAGCTTCTGCGTCCCGTATCCCTGCAGTTCACTCTGTTTTCAAGACGGGTGGGCGAGTTTTTATTTTTTTCCATTTTCAAGGGAGTGCCGGTTACCGTAATCTGCTTTTTCGTACTCGGCGGTTCGGCTCCGGCAGGGGTGTGGAATTTTGTGATGTTCTTAGCGAGCACATGCCTTTCCATCGGGATCATGTTTTTCTTTGAATTCATGGTGGGGCTGTGCGCCTTTTACACCAATCATTCCTACAGCCTCGCCTTTGCGAAGAACTCGCTTCTATCCATTCTTTCAGGAGGGGTAGTCCCGCTGTTCCTGTTCCCGGAAGGGCTGGCGAGGGTACTTGATTATCTGCCTTTTGCGGGGATGGTATCCGTTCCGGTCAATATCTATCTCGGCAAATATCTTCCGGATGAGACATGGAGGTTTATCGGATTGCAGGTAGTATGGATCCTGATCCTGTGGGTTGCCGCGAATATTTTCTACAGTTGTTCGATCCGCAGGATCGTAGTGCAGGGAGGTTAGGGAAGATGAGAAGGCTGATTTATTATATGAGGCTATGGGCAGGATACCAGAGGCGCGGATTTTTGGAGATGACCCAGTATCCAGCGGATACGATGATTATGGTCGTATCCTTGTTGTTGCGCGAAGCGTCGGGATTTATCGGAATACTGACGATCGCATATGCTGCGGGCGGCCTTGGAGGATGGGGAGTCTATGAGATCTGCCTGATGTTTTCCATGTGCGCGCTGGTCGAGTCCATAAGCATGACTTTTTTTGATAATGTATGGGGGATTGATTTTTTGGTTCATCAGGGAAGGATGGATGTCCTGCTGGTGCGTCCGGCTCCGCTGTTCTTCCAGCTGCTGGGAGAGGCGGCGCATCATCCTGCGCTGGTCAGTATGGCGGTCTATGCGGGGACGATGATATTTTCCATGGCGCGTCTGGGGCTTAGCGCAAGTATCGGGCTGCTCCTGTTTATAGCGGAGTATCTGGTCTGCGGGGTGATTGTAAACACGGGGATTTATACAATATTCAACTGCCTGAATTTCTGGATTGTACACGGCGAGGATGTGGCCGTGCTGGTACAGACCTGCAGGGAGTTTGCCAAATACCCGATCGGCGCGTTCCCGGGGGTAATCCGAACGGTGTTTACCTATATGCTGCCTTTTGGGTTTGTGGGATATTATCCGGCGGCGTATCTGACCGGAAAAGCCGGGAACTGGGTGCTGGCGGGCCTGCCGCTGAGCGCGGCGGGGGTGGCCCTTACCGCGGCTGTGTTCTGGAAGCTCGGGACGCGGGCATACGACAGTACGGGAACGTAGAAAGATAAGTTAGTTTCGGAGATAGAGAGTATCAAATAGACAGGAGAGGAAGGGTTATGAGTCAGGTAGAAGTAAGACAGCTTGTTAAAGAATATAAAAGAAGAAAGAATTCCCAGAAGCTTGGTCAGGCATTACGGTCCATGATCGCGCCGGATTATGAGGTGCTGCGGGCGGTGGACCGCGTTGATTTTTCCATTGAGGCCGGAGAAGCCGTAGGGTATGTGGGACCCAACGGTTCCGGAAAATCCACTACCATTAAGATGCTGTGCGGTATCTTGCGGCCAACGGCCGGGAGCGTTAGGATTAACGGGATCGATCCTTTCAAGGAACGCGTGCGCAACAGCAAGGGAATCGGGGCGGTGTTTGGAAACCGTTCTATACTCTGGTGGGACGTGCCTGTGGTCGAGTCGTACCGGCTGATCCAAAAGCTGTACGAGATACCGGAGAAACGGTTTCGGGAGAATCTGGAGAAATTTACGGATATCATGGGCCTTGAGCCTCTTTTGTCAATCCCGGAGCGCCAGCTGTCCCTTGGGCAGAAGATGAGGTGCAATATCGCGGCGGCATTTCTCCATGACCCGAAGATTGTGTTTCTGGACGAGCCGACTATCGGGCTGGACGCCGAGTCGAAGGCCGGGATCCGGGAGTTTATCCGGCGGATGAATGTGGAGGAAAAGACAACGTTTATCGTGACCAGCCACGATTTCCAGGATATAGAATCACTGTGCCAGCGGATCGTGCTGATCAATCATGGGAAGGTCATATTAGACGATCAGATGCAGGAGGTGAAGCTTAAGTTCAACCGGAAGAAACAGATCCAGTTCGAGGTGGATAAAAATCCATGGTGCGTGGATGGGACGTTTGACATGGAAGGGGTGCGGATATCCGGGATGACGCCCCACAGCCTGAGTTTTGAGTATGATGCGGATACCGCGGACAGCGTGGGGATCATACAGGCGGTGTCTAAACGCTGCGAGATTCGGGATATTACGATTGCGGGAAGGGATGTCGAGAGTATTATCCGGGAGATCCTAAAGGCTGAGGAGACAGAGAATTATTGATTGTAGAAATAAATTTCTGATGGTATAATATCCATGATACGGGATGGAGAAAGGTTTTGGGGATATGCTAAAAATGGTGATCCGTATGGACGACGATAAAATTAATATTGAAAAGAAATACCGGGTAAAAGGAATATATAATACGATTGACAGTATTTTTATCAAGAACGGCCTTCCGCGTGTGGAGGATGTTTCCGGGGCCTTGGTGTACCGTGACAGCGGCGGGGCAAAAGACGGCAGGCGCTTCGGGAGGATTGTGAATACCTTGAAGAGGCGGGAATGGTTTATGGATAATGTTTCGGTGTGGCTCTTCTATGACAGCAATGATTCGGACGACCCCGCGGCCTTTAACGAGAAAGATCTGCTCAGGCATTACCGGTAGAGAGGCCGGGAAGCCAACGGCAGCATGAATTTAACGGCAGTATGAAAGGAGAACAGGATATGGTTACGGAAGAGGTTATTAAGAGCGGAGAACTCTATGATGCATCGGACGCGGAGTTATACGAAGTACAGTGGAGGTGCAATGATCTGATGTACGAGTACAACCAGACCAGGCCGTCCAACCGCAGAAAACAGAAGGAGATCTTGAAGGAACTTTTGGGAGATCTTGGAGAGGGATGCGTTATCGAGCCGCCCCTTCGGGCAAATTGGGGGAAGAACACCCATCTTGGGGACCATGTATATGTGAATTTTAACCTAACGCTGGTGGACGACGCGGATATCTATATCGGCAGCCATGTAATGATCGGCCCGAATGTAACGATTGCTACTGCGGGGCATCCGTTGGAGGCAGAACTTAGAAAGAAAGGGATGCAGTTTAATAAGTCCGTACGTATCGGGGACGGAGCGTGGATCGGGGCGGGCGTGATTATCCTTCCGGGTGTAACGGTCGGGGAGAATACGACGATCGGAGCGGGGAGCGTGGTCACCAAAGATATTCCTGCAAATACAGTGGCGTACGGCAATCCGTGCAGGGTAAGAAAGACATTGTAACAGCGGTCATTTGTGAAGAAAACCAGACAAAAAGAATAGGGCGGACATATGTATAGAGAGACAGAGCTTGTATCCATAGGAAAGCGTGAGAATAACAAGAAACGGAATTATCTGGTGATTAATCCCCTGCAGGGAAAGCATGTCCCGGTCTGTCCGGGAAAAGCCTTTGAACTGTTCGATAAGTTGGCTGAGATTGTCAAGAAGGAATATGGCGGCGAAGAGCTGCTGGTCATAGGCTTTGCGGAGACTGCCACGGCCATTGGAGCCAACACTGCAATTCGGTTGGGGGCAAGATACATTCAGACAACGAGAGAAGAGATTTTGCAGGCAGAATATATCTATTTCACCGAGGCCCACAGCCATGCGACAGAGCAGAAGCTTTTGAAAGCAGACATTGACAAGGCTATAGGTATCGTTGACCGCATCATCTTTATAGAGGACGAGGTCACGACGGGGAATACGATTCTTAATATAGTCCGTAAGATGGAAGAAATCTATAGGCGGAACCTAAAGTTTTCTGTCGCTTCGATTTTGAATGGAATGACGGAAGATAGTATGAGAAGCTATGAGGAGAAGGGGATCCGATGCCATTATATCCTCAAGGTCGACCATGGGGATTACGGAAGGCTTGCGCAGCAGTATACAGATACGGGAAACTATGAAAAGTGTGATCTAAGCGGCAGGTACGAGGCAAAGGAAGCCGGATTTACGGGGTGGATGGACACAAGAAGAATGGTGGATTCTTTGAAGTATCAGAAAAGCTGCGAGACTCTGTGGAAGGATATGAAAGCCTCCTATGGTTTTAAGAAAGATGAGAGCGTGCTTGTAATCGGAACGGAAGAGTTCATGTATCCGGCGCTGTTCATTGCAGGCTGCATAGAGAATGAGGGCTGCAGGGTGAGATGCCATTCCACAACGCGAAGCCCGATTGAGGTTTCGGCAGATCCGTCTTATCCTTTACGGACAAGATACGAACTCCGAAGCATGTATGATTCTGACAGGATTACGTATATCTATGATATTGAAAGCTGCGACAGAGTTTTTATTATTACGGATGCTCAAAGCACTGAAGAATCTGGGAAAAATTCCCTGATCAATGCCCTTATGAAGAAAAATAGTGAGGTTCACTTAATCAGGTGGTGTTAATATGAGAAGTTCATACAGTGAACAGGATGTTACCCTTTTATTGAAGGATATCTCGGGAATGGTAAAGCCCCAGCCGACAGAGGAAAGAGAGAAACTCATCCAGTCAGGGCGGCATTACAGCGAGATGCTTCCGATAGAGTATGTTCCTACGGACAGATATATGGAGATCTACGAAGAGACGCTTAAGATCTATTCAAAGCCGGTGGCACAGGCCGTAGGCAGGCTTTCGGATAAGATCATGCAGTCAAGGGGAGCGGACGTGGCGCTGGTGTCTCTTGCCAGAGCGGGAATACCGATAGGCATATTGATAAAGAGATATCTGAAGTACAAGTATAATGCGGACGTCGCCCATTATTCCATTTCCATCATAAGAGGCCGCGGGATTGATCATAATGCAATGAGTTTCCTGCTTAAGAACTATCGGGCGGAGCAGCTGCTGTTCGTAGACGGCTGGATTGGAAAAGGGGCTATCTTAAGGGAGCTTAAAAAGGCTGTTGAAGGGTATGAAGGAGTGTCGTCTGACATTGCTGTCGTTGCGGACCCTGCCAATGTGACCGAGCTTTGCGGAACCCACGAGGATCTCCTGATCCCAAGCTCCTGTCTGAACAGTACGGTGTCCGGTCTGGTGAGCAGGACGTTTTTCCGGAGCGATATCATCGGGGAAAAGGATTTCCATGGAGCAGTATTCTATGAAGAGCTTCGGCATGCAGATCTTTCGTATGATTTTATCCGGGCGATTGAAAGTGAATTTACATTATCATCTGATATCCCCCATATAGAGACGGAGGGGCAGGGGATAGATGAGGTAAAGGAGATTGCGGAAAAATACCATATTGAAGATATCAATTTTATAAAGCCCGGGATCGGTGAAGCTACCCGCGTGCTGCTTAGGAGAGTTCCGTGGAAGGTTCTGATTGATGAGAGATATAAAGACAGCCGTGAGCTAAGCCATCTGGTAAGGCTTGCCAAGGAGAAGGAGGTTTCCGTTGAGTATTATCCTTTGAAGCATTATAAGTGCTGCGGGATTATAAGGAAACTTGGGGATATATGATTATGGGGGGGGGGGGGCCGCCGCATTAAGGATAAAATCATCCGACTTATTGCAGCAGCCCCTTCAAGTTGAAACAACCGTGCTGATAAAAGCTAAATCGTTCCATAATATTCTGCCAGAAAGCAGATTTTACGCGCCCAGTTAAAGTGGGTTTTATATTCGTCCATTCGTTCTCCGGTGAGGCTGCCGGAGACAAAAGAGTCCTCCTTCGTATTCCAGTTCAGGATGTGGAGGGCGGCTTCATAGTTCTTTTGAGATACTTTGTACTCGTCGTTGACAATCGGAATCTGATTCGGATGGATTACAGTCTTACCGATGAATCCGTTTAATCTGTCCTCTCTTATTTCTTTTCGAAGACCCTTTTCCCAATTTGTTCCGGAATAATATTCCCATACGGGACCGGAGACGACATAATCCATACCATATACCGTAATGATGTCCCCAAAGATATTGGCAATCGGAGTGAGCTGATGGATCGACTCGTTAGATTCACGGCGGAATCCAAAGAGATGAGACAGGTCGTTTCCGCCTACGCGTATATTCAGTATCCATGATTCCACGGCCGCAAGCTTCTCCTTTAAGCCGTATAAGACGTCATAGCGGGAGCGAAGATCTACAATTGCGGCGCTTTCGTAAATTGGCATCGCATATTTCACCGCGGCCGAACCGCTGTTGATATCCGCGAGCTGCCGAAGATAAGAGTCGGCGTTCGCCGGCGAAAACTTTGGGATGATATATCCTGTTATGAGTTCATTGCTGTCGCCAAAACGCTGAGAAAGACTTTTCATCTGCTCGGGGGTCCGAACCCGGATAAAGATCTTGGGCAGGAAAAATTCCCTGCGCTGTCTGGCTTCATAGATAGTATTTATTGAAGAAACGAGCAGATTCTCGGCTTCTTGAACAAAATTATCATTTATCGTATCCTCAAGGCAGAGCGCCAGAGAGAATTTTGTTCCGAATTTCTGTGAGCATATGGAAGCTGCAATAGAGGTATTGTCCGCCGGACAGTACAAAAGAGGCCCTACACTATAATAAATTGCCTGATTATTCATGTTATCGAAAAACTCCTTTTTGATTTGCTTCTTTTCAGTAATCAAACTGTTTCAAATATATCATATCATTAGGAGAATTGGTAGATATATTTATCACATTGTGATAATATAAAACTATAAGTTATAAGCTGGTGAAAAAGATGGAGAAAGAGATAGTATGCAGACATAATGTCATGAATATAAATTCCTTGGATACATTTTTAAACATAAGGGGCGGATTTAACGGGAATAGGCGTGACGTATATTTTGTCAGGGCGCTTGGATGCAGTCCGGACATCGAAACTAAGATACTTGCGGCCGATCAGAGAATGGGAGTTACAATGCGCGGCGGAACACTGTTCTACACAAGGGTCAGATTGCCTTCGCCGCTGATTTCTCAGGAGGATATGGAGTTCTACGCGAGTCAGTTTGAGGAGTTAAGACGAAAACATAGGCTGTATGTGAGAAACCAGAATAAGGACGAGAGGTTTGGCCGTGTGCTTGGCGCCGCATGTCTTGAGACTATGGAGAAATATCGTCTGAGCAGGAAGAATATAACAGAGACTATAGAGAAGAATTTTGTCGTGAAGCTCTTGTACTGGACGGATTATGTGCTTGGAGAGTCTTTGGCAGATTGGAACGAGAGAAAATGTTTTAAGATTTTGGTGGAAAATGTTCAGAAGGAACAGGAGTATCTCTTGTGTTATATGCTGACCATGCTTGGATGCGACGTGCTGGTTTTAGAGTGTCAGAAGGATATTTCCGCAATGGACCTCCTAAAAGGCTTGTCCGGAGAATTTACGCTTGGAGCCTTTAACTCTGCTTTGCAGCTTCCCGAGTACAGACCTTTTGAGCCAGACGAAGGATGTATAAAGGACTTTAAGCAGGAGGGGAAGTCCGTTGTCTCAAACAGAACGGCCGGAGGTTCGGAAAAAAACTTTGAAGAGCTGGCGCTTTTGGCATCTTCCATTGTCATGATAGCGGTGTACAACAGGGAGAACGATCTCATAGCTACTGGTTCCGGCATCATGATCGGACGGAACGGCTACATACTTACGAATTATCATGTAACTAGAGGCGGCTGTTTCTTTGCCGTACGGATTGAAGACGATGAGAATATCTATAAGACTCAGGAGATTATCAAATACAATTCCGTATTGGACCTTGCGGTAATCCGTATTGACAGACAGCTTAAGCCGCTGCCTGTCTACAGAGGGAAGGGGCTTGTCAGAGGGCAGAAGGTGGTGGCGATCGGCAGCCCCCTTGGGATGTTTAATTCCGTTTCGGACGGGATCATATCCGGATTCAGGAAGATCGACATGGTTGATATGATTCAGTTTACCGCGCCCATCTCCCACGGCAGCTCCGGAGGAGCGGTGCTGAACATGCAGGGCGAGGTTATCGGTATCAGTACGGCGGGGATTGACGAGGGTCAGAATATCAATCTGGCAGTTAATTATGAGGATATCAGAATGTTTGTCATGGGTTTTACGGGCTGACTGCCTATCGTGGAACGTGTAACTGGTCACGGAATGAACAGTTACACCGGGGATATTGAGGCTCGCGGGCAATGGGTTGTGCAAACTTGTAAATTCAGGCTTCTTGTGTTAATATTATATATAGTTGTTTGTCAGGAGAAAAGATATGAACCTTGATGAATTTTTTGTTGAGATGAGCAAGCGCAGGGAAAAAAGGGTATATTTTTATAGAATCAACCAGACTTCGGAAGAGATCGAAGGATTTATCTATAAGTATTATGAAGCTGCGCGGCAGTCAGGCGTAATCATAGAAGGAAGAATTGCAAATCCGACGGAAGGGAACCTAGCCTACTACGGTGAGATTATGGGTATGGATTTCCGGATGGATATGGGTTTTATGTCTGCAAGTCTTAAAAAATGGCTGCCAAGGCTTGGGGCACAGCAGCGAGAGAATATTGCGCGCGCTGTCTATGACTGTCTGGAGGGGCTGAGAAGGGCAGGCAAGACAGAGAATATGCTGAAGAATGCATATATCAAGTTCATGTGCTGGCTGTATTACAAATTCGAACGCATCGTTAATCGGCTTGGGCAGGAGAATGTCCCGAAGATCCTGTATTGCGGATCAATCAGCAATTACGAGCTTATGCTTATCTCGATACTGAGCAATGCGGGATGCGATGTGCTCCTTGTGCAGACGGCTGGGGATAAGGAATACTTGAAGCTGGATCCGGATTCTAAGAGGTCGGAAGAGTATCGGACGGCAGATGGAAAAGAGTTCCCCAAAGACTTCTCGCTTCGGCAGTTGTGCCAAGAGAAGGAGAAGGCGAAAAGGAATAAAGAAATATTCGGAGAAGAGAGCGGAATCGTCCGGTGTACCAATGCATGGACAGAAGGGAAAGGGATTGCCGATATCCTTACCCCGCCGTCAATCAGAGGGAACGGGTCCGACTCATACTATAATTGTTTTTGCAGGATTAACGGGGTAGAGGACAAGCTTGCATATGCCAACGAGCTGTACCAGTTCTATCTGTCGCTCAAGAGTGAAAAGCGGCAGGTGGTTGTTGTCAACGAAGGGATACCTAAGCCGACGCCGGATGAGATCATGGGGGTTCGCAGAGGGAATTACGGGAATCTTGACCAGATGCTTTCCGGCCTTCAGGCGAATATACAGTACCCGGCGAGTAAGAAGCTCTGCGGACTGCTTGTAAAGGCGTTTGCGGAGGTGATGACTGAAGAATCGAAGGAATTGGGAGACAACCTCAATAGGCTTTTGAATAAGGCTGTGTATCTTCTGTGCTGGATCAAGAGATATATCGGGCAGTTATTCCGGAACTGGAATCTGCCGGACGTGGGATGCTTCATCTATATGGGCGGCTGCCGGGATGGGGGCGAGGCGCTGTTTATGAAATACCTTGCGCGGATCCCTGTGGATGTGCTGATTTTGTGTCCGAACCTGAATGTAAGGTGCTGCCTCAAGGACCGCCTTCTCTATGAGATAAACCACCAGACGTCCATGGTTCTTAGTACGTTCCCGCAGCAGAACGGGCAGCTTCGGATCGGTACGGCGGCGTACCATGCGGAGCGGGAGCTGGACACCTTGATGTATCAGGATTCGGGCATGTTCCGGGATCAGCAGTTCGCGAAGGCGAATACGATTATGCTGCAGACCATGGATCGGGAGATTAAGATCCTATGGAACAGCGAACTGAAATACCGCCCTAACTTCAGCACTGTTGACGGGGTGGTGAGCCTGCCGGTCATCTTCTCTAAGATGTCCGGGGTAAAAGACAGGGATGTGGGGAATTACTGGATCTCGATCAAGCAGATGATGACGCCGGAGACGTTAGTCGTCAATCAGGCGCCCTTCTTGACGGCTGCCATGCCCAATCCTGTGAAGGCGCATGCGGCGGAGTTTTTTAAGAACGGAAAGCTTAGGCGCAGTACGATCAAGAATCACTCGTGCTATCAATATTCGTTCCTCCGGGAGGAGATGCAGGAGCATATTCTTGATAAGCTTGAGGCATTGATTGAACAGAAGCTGATCAAGGGAACCTTTGAAAACGGGACGGAGTACACCATCGTCTCTGTCGCGCTCAATCTTCCCAAGGAGGCGGTGAGGCTTCTGCAGCAGTTTGATTTTACAAAGAAGAATCCCAAACTGATCTATATAATGACTTCGGAGGTTATGATGTCGGCGGAGGATTCTATCTATACTGCGTTTCTAAATCTTCTTGGATTCGACGTGCTGTTCTTTGTCCCGACAGGGTATAACATCGAGAATCATTTTAATAAAAGATTAATGGAGGAACACCAGATTGGGGACTATATATATGACCTTCAAGTCCCGAATTGGAGTTTGGTTCAGGTAACTGCCCGCAAATCATGGCGGGATATCATATTTAAGAGAGGGTAGAGAGTATGGGACTTGATTTTAGTAAAACAGGTACAACGACGGTTCCGGCGGCGTCCACAGTGGAGAATGAGATTGAGGCTGTTGTGCCGTATGATATTGCCGCCGACAGAGCGCAGATGAACGCAGAGCTGGTTGATTCGGCGGAGGTGGATGCGATCGTCAGCACCATAGAAGTTTATAACCTTGAGACGATTGCCTCTTTCGGCGCGGAAGCGGCCGAGGAGATCTCAAAGGCGTCGGATATCGTGCTTAACAGCATGAGCATGCATCAGATCGACGAGTCTAGCCAGATGCTTACGGCTCTGTCTAAGATTATGGACAAGTTCGACATTGATGAAATACGGGAGAATAAAGGCGTCTTCGGCAAATTGTTCGGGAATCTTAAGAAGCAGTTGGAAAAGATTCTGGAGAAATACCATACCATGGGCGATGAGGTCGATAAGATCTATGTCCAGCTTAAGCAGTATGAGAGCGAGATCAAGCAGTCGAACAGGAAATTAAATCAGATGTTTGACGCGAATGTGAATTATTACCACGACCTTGTAAAATATATTCTGGCAGGAGAGCAGGCTTGTAAGGAGGTTGAGTCATATATTGCCCAGAGGCAGGCAGAGTTTGAAGCTACCGGGGATAATTCTATCCAGCTCGATCTTACGAGCCTAAACAATTCCCTCATGATGCTTGAACAGCGTACTCAGGATTTGAGAACGGCGGAAAATATTGCCATCCAGTCGATTCCGATGATTAAGACTATGGAATTCAGCAACATGAATCTTGTCAGGAAGATTAACTCGGCGTTTATCGTTACACTGCCGGTATTCAAGCAGGCGCTGGCTCAGGCTATCATGCTGAAGAGGCAGAAGATCCAGGCGGAGGCCATGTCGGAGCTTGATAAGAAGACGAACGAGATGCTGATAAAGAACGCAAGGAATACGGTGGAGCAGTCTAAGATGACGGCGCGGCTTGCGTCCGGAAGCTCCGTCAAGATCGAGACTCTTGAGACCACATGGAGGACGATCGTAAATGGAATAGACGAGACAAGGGCGATTCAGGAGAATGCGAGAAAGCAGCGCGTGGATGACGCGGCGCGCTTGGAGAGCATCAAGCAGGACTTTCTCAATTCCTACGGCAGCGCTTACCTGAAGAAAGATCCGGCTGCAAATAGAAGATATTAATTTTGTAAAGGAGGATATACACTATGCCAATTAACTTATCAAAAGGGCAGAAAGTCGATCTGACCAAGAAGAATCCGGGACTTAAGAATATTATGGTAGGACTCGGATGGGATGTGAACGCGTTTGATTCAGGCGCGGATTTTGACTTGGATGCGGCGGCGTTTATGCTTGGTTCTAATGGGAAGTGCATTACGGAGAAGGAATTTATTTTCTATGGAAACTTAGAGCATGTGTCAGGCTCGGTGAAGCATATGGGGGACAACCTGACGGGAGAGGGAGACGGAGACGACGAGCAGATCGAGGTGAATCTTTCTGACATTCCTGCCAATGTGGAGAGGGTGGCATTTACGGTTACCATCTACGAGGCGGAGGCTAGGAGGCAGAATTTCGGACAGGTCTCCAATGCATACATCAGAATAGTGGATGTGAGTAACAACAGCGAATTGATCCGGTATGACCTGGGGGAAGATTTTTCTATCGAGACGGCTGTGGTGGTAGGCGAGTTGTACAGACATAACGGCGAGTGGAAGTTCAACGCCATAGGAAGCGGGTTCCAAGGCGGGCTTGCGGCGTTGTGTGGACATTATGGAATAGAAGTAGCATAAGGAGGTAAAAGAATATGCCAGTAAGTTTACAAAAAGGCCAGAAGGTGAACCTGACAAAAGGAAATCCGGGATTATCGAAGGTAGTCGTAGGTTTAGGGTGGGATGTAAATCAGTTCGATACCGGCGGGGATTTTGATCTTGATGCGGCCGCATTCCTGCTCTCTGATTCCGGGAAGGTTACAAAGTCGGAGGATTTCGTATTTTATGGAAATCTTCAGCATCCGTCGGGAAGCGTCCAGCATATGGGCGATAATCTGACCGGGGAGGGAGACGGAGACGACGAGCAGATTAGGATAGAGCTTTCAAAGGTTCCGGAGAATCTGACCAAGATAGCGTTTACCGTGACGATCTATGAGCCGGAACAGAGAAGGCAGAATTTCGGACAGGTGAACAATGCGTTCATCAGGATTTATAATGAAGACACGGGCGAAGAGCTTTTGCGGTATGATCTGGGGGAAGATTTTTCCATCGAGACGGCCGTTGTATTCGGCGAATTATATAAGAATAACGGCGAGTGGAAGTTTAACGCGATAGGAAGCGGATATCAGGGCGGATTGGCGGCATTGTGCGGCAACTTCGGCGTTGATGTAGAATAGAGGAGATTATTATGGCAATTAGCTTGCAAAAAGGACAGAAAGTAAGTTTACAGAAGAAATCACCTACAGGGCTTGGAGAGATCCTTGTGAACCTGAATTGGAATTCGACTCCCCAGAATCAAGGATTTTTGAAGAGTATGTTTGGGGGAAACCAAGGGATAGATCTGGATCTTGGATGTCTGTTCGAACTAAAAGACGGGAGCAAGGGAGCAGTGCAGGCGTTAGGCAATTCCTTCGGTTCACTGACGCGTCCGCCCTATGTGGCTCTGGATGGAGACGACAGGACAGGAGCGGCGGCGGCAGGGGAGAACTTAAGGATCAACGGCAACCAGATTTCTAATATCAGAAGAGTTCTGGTATACACGTTTATCTATGAGGGGGTTGCCAACTGGCGGCAGGCGGATGCGACCGTCACCATAAAGTATCCCGGTGCGGAAGATCTGATCGTGAAGATGGATTCTTATAATTCCAGCGAGAAGATGTGCGCCCTCGCCCTTTTCGAGAATGTGAAGGATGAGACCTTCAGCGTAGAGAAGTTTGTTCAGTTCTACGAAGGTCATGCAAAGATGGATAAAGCCTTTCAGTGGGGGCTGAACTGGAAACCGGGCCGCAAATAAAAGTGATCTGCGCAGGTTTCTCGGGAATCGAGACGAGGTTTGAGATTGTTTTTAACATTAATTAGGAGGATTCAGATATGTCGGTTAGCTTACAAAAGGGACAGAAGGTCAGCCTGTCAAAAGGGAATGAAGGATTATCGAAGGTTCTTGTGGGACTTGGATGGGATGAGGTTCGGCAGAAAAGGGGATTTTTCGGTATGAAATCACAGGAGGATATCGATTGTGATGCTTCAGCGCTTTTGCTGATAGAGGGAAAGCTGCGAAGTAATGAGGATATCGTTTATTTTGGGAATCTGACGCATATGTCGGGTACGATCAGACATATGGGGGATAACCTGACGGGAGCGGGAGACGGCGATGATGAACAGATTCTTATGGATCTTGCCAAGATCCCGCCGGAGTACGACAGGATTTTGATCGTTGTGAACATCTATGAGGCTAATCAGAGAAGACAGCACTTCGGGATGATCCGCAATGCGTTTATCCGTCTGGTGGACAGCAGAAATAATCAGGAGATGTGCAGGTACAATCTCACGGAGGATTATTCGGGCATGACAGCTATGATATTCGGGGAAATCTACAGATATAAAGGTGAATGGAAGTTTAGCGCCATTGGGCAAGGAACCAGTGACCCGTCGCTCGGTGATCTCTGCAAGCGTTATGTATAATACGTAATACTTTAAAAAGAGAAACTGCAATAGGTTTCTCTTTTTTTGTAAATACTAGGAGATAGAATTAGGATAGGAGAAATGTATATGATAGGAGAAATGAATAAGGATATCCTCAAGAAGGGGTTATCTGAGGAACAGGCAGCAAAGAGTAAAAAAGAATTCGGTACGAACGAGCTTTCCAGAAAGGAACAGGAATCCTTATGGTCAATGTTTATCGGGGCGTTTAATGATATCTGGATCAAGGTACTTTGCGGCGCACTTGTGCTTAAGATCGTATTGGCGGTGCTGGGTGTGATGATTCCGGCTCTGGGCGGAGAGAACGATGTGATTGAGATTGTAAGTATTATCCTTGCGATCGGTCTTGCCACAGGGTTCAGCACGTTGTCCGAGTACAGGAATACATCAAGAAGCGAGGCGCTTCAGGAAGAGTATAATAAGACCTATGCCAAGGTTGTCAGAGGCGGTAAACTGATTAAGGTTCTTACAAGCGAGATCGTGAAGGGAGATACCGTTCTCATTCAGTCCGGGGATAAGGTTCCGGCAGACGGTATACTCTTCGAGGGGAATGTGAAGGTTTCCCAGGCAGCGCTTAATGGCGAGTCAAGGGATGAGACAAAGACGGCGGCCGAGACGATGGAGGAAGCGGAATCTACGGATTACGCTTCGGACAGCAAGGTTTTCATGGGCTCCGTAGTCACAAGCGGGGAGGCATATATGGTTGCCACCGTGATCGGCGACGCCTCTGAGCTTGGTAAGATCAATAAGGCCTTGACGGATGAGAATGAGGAGGATGAGAGGAAAGATACCTCCAGCCTTAAGCTTGAGGCGGTAGCGGGAGGTATCGGTAAGCTGGGCGTCTCTGCGGCGGCCATTGCCGGTGTGCTCCAGGTCGTGCTGACCATTATGAGGACCGATCAGGCGGTGACTCCTGTATTCGTTGTATTGCTGGCCGCAGAAGCAGTCATGCTGATGGCGTCTATCGTTATCATGGCGGTTCCGGAAGGACTTCCGATGATGAACAGCTTGGTTCAGTCTATGAACACGGAATCCATGTACAAGAAAAATATTCTTGTCAGCCATAAGGCGGCGTTTTCTGATTCTGCATATATGAACCTCTTGTTCAGCGATAAGACGGGAACGATCACAGAAGGAAATCTTTCTTTGGTAGAGTTTATCAGGGGAGACGGCAGGATTACGGATAAGCTTTCCGATCCGGAGTTCATCGAGGCGGTCACCCTCAATAACCTTGCAAAGATCTCCGAGGGCAAAGCAATCGGAAGTAATAATATGGACAGAGCGCTTCTGACGTATGTAATCGCAAACGGCGGCGCGGACGCGGCGGACTGTTCCAAGGTAAAGGAGATCAGCGGATTCGATTCGGAGAAGAAATGTGCTACGGTAACGCTTAATGACGGAACCGTATACTGGAAGGGCGCGACAGAGAATATTATCGGCGAGATCACACACTATGCGGCAGAGGACGGCGGGGTCAGAGAATTTACCCTTGCCGAGAGAAGCAAAGTGGAGGAGCAGATGATTGCGGAAGCAAAGAGGACGATGAAGCTTCTTGCGGTAGCGAAGTTTACTGAGGACAAGAAGATACTCCTTGCCGTCCTGTGCTTAAGAGACAATGTAAGGGCGGATGCGGTAGAGACCGTAGGCGTGCTAAACCGGGCGGGAATACAGGTCGTGATGGTGACGGGCGACGCGGAAGAGACTGCCGTGGCGATTGCGAAGGAGGCAGGAATTCTTAAGGATGAGAGTAAGGAGGTTGTCCTTACCCATGACGAACTGGAACAGATGTCGGACGAGGAGCTTAAGAAGAAGCTGCCGGATCTTCGTGTTGTGAGCAGGGCGAAACCCTTGGATAAAAGGCGTCTGGTTACAGTTGCCCAGCAGATGGATAATGTATGCGGTATGACGGGAGACGGCGTAAACGATGCGCCTGCGCTTAAGCAGGCGGATATCGGCTTCGCTATGGGAGACGGTACTGCGGTCGCTCAGGAAGCCGGAGACGTGGTTATCTTAAATAACAGTCTGACATCCATCAAAGACTGTGTACTCAACAGCCGAACCATGGCGAAATCTGTCGGGAAGTTCCTGATATTCCAGTTGACGGTCAATATCAGTACGCTGTTGATGAATATTATCGCGCCTATCCTAGGATGGACCGAGCCGTTTTCCATCGTGCAGATTCTATGGATTAACCTGATCATGGATACCCTTGCCGCTATGGCGTTTGGCGGAGAGCCGATCCTTCAGAGATATATGGATGATAAGCCGGCGAAGAGGAGCGATAATATCCTGACTGGCTTTATCAAATCAGCCATAGGCGTAAGCTCCGTCTTTATCACCCTTGGTTCCATCCTGATCCTTGAGGATATCGGCGGGATCACAGAGTTTGTGATGCCGGCGTCCTGTGCCGATCCCGGATTGTACGAGAAGACATTCATGTTTGCGTTCTTCATCTATGCGATCATCTTCAACAGCCTGAATACCAGGTCGGACAGGTTCAACCTGTTTGAAAATATTGGAGAGAATAAACGCTTCCTTGTTGTAATGGGTTCCATTTTTATTCTCCAGACGGTTATTATCCAGATTGGAGGAGAAGTGTTCAGTACAACTATGTTAAGCCCGCGGGCATTAGCGGCGGCAATGGCTCTGGGCTTCCTCGTTATTCCGGTCGATCTGCTGCGCAAAGCGGTTGTGAGGAAATAATGCGGGTTGTACATCTGGATCTTGATAATACCCTGATCTATTCCTACAAGCATATTTTCGGCGCTGAAAAGCCTGACGGCAGGTGGAAGAATGTTGAGACATATCAAGGTAGGAAGATCTCTTACGTGACGGAGAAAACGCAGGAATTATTGAGATATCTCAGAAAGAAATGTCTGCTTGTGCCGACGACAACCAGAACTATAGAGCAATACAACCGGATTGAGATAGATGCGGAGCCATTCGATTATGCATTGGTATGTAATGGCGGGATACTCCGTATTAACGGTGAGAGCGATCCCTCATGGTATGATCGGTCCAGAGAACTGATTGAGGATTGTACCAAGGAGCTTCGGCATGCGCTGAGCCTGCTTGAGAAAGAGCCTCTCCGGAAGTTTGAATTACGGTTCATCGAGGAGCTGTTTGTATTCACGAAATGCAATGACCCGGATACCGTTATCTCCGGATTGAAAACGGAGCTGGATACTGAGAAGATCGACGTGCTGGCGAATGGGGAGAAGGTATATGCGGTGCCGAAAAAACTCAATAAAGGCATGGCTTTGCAAAGATTCTGCGAGTATATTGGCGCGGACGAGGTGATTGCGGCCGGCGACAGCGAGTTCGACGTCTCAATGGTTGAGGCGGCCGATATCGGCATCGTCCCGTCCGGATTTTGCCGGAAGCATCAGGTTGGAGGCAATATTAAGGAGATGAAGGGAGAAAGTTTTTTTTCTGACGAGATGCTCTCGTGGATTAAGGAGTATGTAAAATTGTAGAAAAACAGGCGGGGATTTTTTGGATAATGAAGGAAAATCAGTTGGAGATACTCGGCGAATACTGGTAATCCCCCCGTCTTTGGCAGCAAAAGGGGCTGCTGCGAAATAACCGTTATGGGGCTGTTGCAATGAGCAAAACAATTACAAGGTATGGCGGAATTGAGTTTCTGGAAAATGGCGTATCTTGTGGGATTTGTTCTTAATGCGACAGCCCCGTAAACTGCATTTCGCGGCAAGCCCCTTTCTAATATTCTTAGATTAACGGCAAGATGTTATTTGCCTGCTAACTGCTTCTCCTGCTGTTCGATCCCGCTTCTTAAAGAGAGAAGGGGAAACATCCGGTTACTATTTGCACGGCGTCCTTTTGCGAGGTGGGGGCAGTCGGCTAATGCCGATTTCTTCCGACTTTTAAAGAAAAATAGAGATACCCTGCGGATTTCCACGCAATTTGTGCGGAAATTTCAAGTTTTTCAGCATAAAATCGCATCTTTTTGTGATTTTTATGCATTGCGAAGCTTGTTGCCGGTCATGGAGTAAGCAGTAATAAAATCCGGACACAACATGCAGAACGGTAGATTTTCCTGATTGTAGAAAGATTTTTTTAGTGTTATAATACGTTAGGATAGGGTACGGATTGGGAATATTGAAGAGCGTTATCCGTATGAGGAATAACAAAGTTGAGATTACATCTGTTTTGGGAGGATCGTCAATACCTTGAAGAAGCGGGGACGGATTATGGACAATGCCGCGGTATGGCGGTTCGATGCCTGCAGTGATTCGGCGTATACGCTGCAGGCAGCTGCGGCAAGGAAGTGGCTTAATTATTGGCGTGTAGGCAGAATTTCGTCATATAGGCAGAATTAGGAGGTATAGATGGGCGGAGAAGACATAAGAGACGAGGTCATTAAGGAAGAAAATATTATCAAGGAAACATGGGGAACCATGACTTTGGGAAAAAAGCTGGAATATCTGTGGATGTACTATAAATCCTGGCTTTTTGCCGCTGTAATCTTTATTGGGCTGATCTGCGTCGGCGTAACGATGTATAAGGGGATTCATACGAAGGTTCTGCTCAATGTTGTCGTGATTGGGGGCGACAGCCAGAAAGCCCAGTTGCTTGGGGATTCGTTTGCCCGGTTTGCAGGGATTGGGGAGAAGGACGGGGAAGTGCGCGTCCGCGCAAATATCCCGGACGACAAGGGAGGCGCAACCAGCAAGACGGCGCTGACGACACTTATGGGTGCTGACGCAGTGGATGTACTGGTGTGTTCCGAAAGTGTGTTTGAAGAGTATGCGGATCAGGACGGATTTTTAGATATGAAAACGCTTCTGGAGGAAAACGGGGCAGGTTATGCCGGGACTCTGAGTGCGTATGGTTTGCTGTTGGAACGCGGCAATATTTTAGAGCAGGAGGCGATGACTTCTTACGATATAATCTATGCGGCGGTTCCGGTCAACAGCCAGAACCCGGAGATGGCGGCGAAGTTTATCGAGTTCCTTGGCAGTAATGCAGGATGCTTGGAGGATAGTTCGGAGACAGGGAACTGAGCGATTGTTCTTCCTCCGGCCGGGAGGTAGGAAGTTTAGCTGTCAGCCGTTCGGCAGATGGGAAGGCTGAGAGAACGCTGAAATATACAAAAAACATGCGAAATTCTGGTTGTAAACTAATTGGAAATACTTGACGAATACTGGTAAAACCAGTAAAATATTATGTGCGACTTAGAAAAATATATAGTTTTTAGGAGGTCATGACAAATGGCAAAATGGGTTTATATGTTCAAAGAGGGTAACGCATCCATGAGAAACCTTCTTGGCGGTAAAGGTGCGAATCTTGCTGAGATGACGAGCTTGGGACTTCCGGTACCTCAGGGCTTTACGATTACTACAGAGGCCTGTACACAGTACTATGAGGACGGAAGAACAATCAACGACGAGATTATGGGACAGATCATGGAAGCCGTTACCAAGATGGAAGAGATTACGGAGAAGAAGTTTGGCGATAAGGAGAATCCGCTTCTCGTATCTGTGCGTTCCGGCGCAAGAGCATCCATGCCAGGTATGATGGATACGATCCTGAACCTTGGTCTGAATGAAGATGTTGTTGAGACATTGGCAAAGAAGTCCCACAATCCACGTTGGGCATGGGACTGCTACAGAAGATTCATCCAGATGTATTCCGACGTAGTTATGGAAGTTGGAAAGAAGTATTTTGAAGAGCTGATTGACAAGATGAAAGAGGAGAAGGGCGTTAAGCAGGACGTAGAGCTTACGGCTGAAGATTTGAAAGAGCTTGCAGGGCAGTTCAAGGCAGAGTACAAAGCAAAGATTGGACAGGACTTCCCATCTGACCCGAAGGAGCAGTTGATGGGAGCGGTTAAGGCCGTATTCCGTTCATGGGACAACCCGAGGGCCAATGTATACCGTCGTGACAACGATATCCCGTATTCATGGGGAACTGCCGTAAACGTACAGTCTATGGCATTTGGTAATATGGGTGATGACTGCGGTACGGGCGTTGCATTTACCCGTGACCCTGCGACAGGAGAGAACGGACTGTTTGGAGAATTCCTGACCAACGCACAGGGCGAGGACGTGGTTGCAGGCGTGCGTACGCCTATGCATATTTCCGAGATGGAGCAGAAATTCCCGAAAGCATTTGAACAGTTCAAGGAAGTTTGCGAGACCCTTGAGAAACACTATAGAGATATGCAGGATATGGAGTTTACGATCGAGAATGAAAAGCTTTATATGCTGCAGACACGTAACGGAAAGAGAACCGCTCAGGCTGCCTTAAAGATTGCTTGCGACCTTGTAGACGAAGGTATGAGGACAGAGGAAGAGGCTGTTGCGATGATCGATCCTCGTAACCTTGACACACTTCTTCACCCACAGTTCGACGCTGCCGCACTGAAGGCTGCAACACCGCTTGGAAAAGGTCTTGGAGCATCGCCGGGAGCTGCCTGTGGTAAGGTTGTATTTACGGCAGAGGATGCTGTTGAGTGGCATGCAAGAGGAGAAAAGGTTGTTCTGGTACGTCTTGAGACATCACCGGAGGATATCACCGGTATGAAGTCTTCACAGGGTATATTGACTGTCCGCGGCGGTATGACCAGCCATGCAGCCGTTGTTGCCCGTGGAATGGGTACATGCTGTGTATCCGGATGCGGTGATATCGCTATGGACGAGGAGAACAAGAAGTTTACACTGGCAGGAAAGGTATTCAACGAGGGAGATGCAATCTCTATTGATGGTACGACAGGTAACATCTATGAAGGACTCATTCCTACCGTTGACGCTAAGATTGCCGGAGAGTTCGGAAGAATTATGGCATGGGCGGACAAGTATAGAAAATTAGGCGTTCGTACTAATGCTGATACACCGGCAGACGCGAAGAAGGCTGTTGAGCTTGGTGCGGAAGGTATCGGCCTTTGCCGTACGGAGCACATGTTCTTCGAGGAAGACAGAATTGCTGCATTCCGTGAGATGATCTGCTCTGATACCGTAGAAGAGAGAGAGGCGGCTCTTGAGAAGATTCTGCCATACCAGCAGGGAGACTTCGAGGCTCTCTATACAGCGCTGGAAGGGAATCCGGTTACTATCCGTTTCTTAGATCCTCCGCTTCATGAGTTTGTTCCTACGGACGAAGAAGATATTAAGAAGCTGGCTGATACACAGGGTAAGACTGTAGAGCAGATTAAGACGCTGATCGATTCTCTCCATGAGTTCAATCCGATGATGGGTCATCGTGGATGCCGTCTTGCAGTTACCTATCCTGAGATTGCGAAGATGCAGACAAAGGCTGTAATTCGTGCGGCAATCAATGTTAAGAAGGCTCATCCGGACTGGGCGGTTAAGCCGGAGATCATGATTCCGTTGATTGGCGATATAAAAGAGCTTAAGTATGTGAAGAAGTTTGTGGTTGAGACAGCAGATGCAGAGATTGCAGCGGCAGGTATTGATCTTCACTACGAAGTTGGTACTATGATTGAGATCCCAAGAGCAGCGCTTACGGCAGACGAGATTGCGAAGGAAGCTGACTTCTTCTGCTTCGGTACGAATGACCTGACACAGATGACGTTCGGTTTCTCACGCGATGATGCGGGCAAATTCTTAGAGGGATACTATGACGCTAAGATTTATGAGAATGATCCGTTTGCAAAACTTGACCAGACAGGTGTTGGCAAGCTGATGGAGACAGCGATTAAGTTAGGCAAGCCTTCCAATTCAGAACTGCATATCGGAATCTGCGGCGAGCATGGCGGAGATCCAAGTTCTGTAGAATTCTGCCATAAGATTGGTTTGGATTATGTATCCTGTTCACCATTCCGTGTACCGATTGCACGGTTGGCGGCGGCACAGGCGGCTATAAACAATTGATGCCATAGGAATTTGGTTGCTAACAGGCAAAAAGTATTGAAGAATAGCTTAAAATCAAGGGTGTAAGGCTTGGTGGGGTTCATCACGGTGGGTGGTGAACCCCGCTTTTTCGTGTTTTTTGATGCCGCTGATAAAGGGGTGATTGGAAAGAAAATCGTACTATTAGGCAAAAGTCAGGGGTTTCCGTGATAGTATAAAACGGAGATGTAAAAAGTAGTAGGATATTGTTGGATTTAGGTGAAAAGCGTATTAGTGTGACGGAAAATGCTGTTGAAAAACGGGGGATATGATAAAAGCTGACGAGAGGGCGTGGTTCAAAAAGCACCCGCAGTGGTCGAAATCCAACAGGTACGCGTTAGAGGCAAGCGGAAAAATAAAAAAGCCGGAAATCGCTTGTAGCGTCCGACTTTTTTTGATAAAATATCCATACGGGGTACTGCCATAATGGGTAGGCGGTCAGTCTTTCGATGCAAACGCAGAGGGGACTGCCCCTCTGACTACGGGTAAAACCGGGAAAGGGGGGATTGCTTATGAGCGATTATGAACTGCTGACGGTTGTCCTGATGATTCTTGGAATCATCGTGTCGATTCTGATAGCATACATAAATCAAACAAAAAAGTAACCGCCCTGGCCAAAGGACGCGGTTACTTTTTTGTAATTAGCTAAATTTGGGCTGACCGTCTATCGGCAGTATTCCCTTTTGTGCTTTTATTGTAGCAGATTCCTCCGTATCTGTCAAATGCTGCGGAGTGTTCCAATGGAATCATTTTATATCGGATTCCGCACAAAGGCAAGGGATTTTTTTGAAACAAATACTAAATGTTGAAAATATATTGACATCACATACAAGATTTCCAAGAGAAGATATAAAAAACTAAAATATCCTTGCGATACAAGTGAAACGGAGAACAGGATACAGGAATGGTGTTCTGAGCCTGTAGAGTTCCATTTCTAGTGTGGGGGTATCCATATCAGGCAGGGATTTCCCTGCCTTTTTGCGGAAAATTGTT
>CAJTOH010000022.1 GCA_910577685.1 uncultured Dorea sp.
TTCATGGGCAGGATGTTGTCCCCGCAATGACCAAAGCAACAAAAAAATCAAATCGACTCGAATTTCCCGTGCTGGTAATTATATTAAACCAATACTGGTACAAATTGCAAATGGTTTATTGCGTTCTAAGAAACATCCTGAAATAACTGGCCGCTACAAGCGTATTAAATCGCACCGCGGACACAAGAAAGCCATTATTGCAATCTGTCGTATGCTCCTGACCGCTATCTGGCACATACTTTCAGATTTAAAGCCATATACACCTGAAGGCTATCTTGAGCCGCGGCCTGTGAAAGAATCAAAAGTTCTGACGAAATCACAGGCTCTTCATTTATTGAAGCAGCGTGGTTATATCATCAAAGATGATGCAGAACCTACCCTGAATTAGGTAATGTGTGTCTATATTCCTTTTTTGAAGCCACCACCGAAGGGATGGCTTTGTCGTTATGCCCTTTACTTTCTCTCTACCCACTACTTATTTGTTTCAAACTTCTATTCTCCACTTCCGCACTTCTTACCGCCGTCCGGATATTAAAAGTCAAAATTACCCCCGGCAGACAAAGAACCACTCTCACCAACCTATGCTTCTCTGCCCACAGAGGGTTACCACATACAATATATCCATATCCGGATTGTCTTTCACAAATACTATTCCAACAACTCCGTTATATTCCCATCGTCGTCTTTCTCAGATTCGACTCAAACAACCGATTATATCCCAGCCACTCGTTATTGTTCTTATCCTTAAAAACCTCTGTCAGCGTCTGCATCTTCGCATCCGCGCAGTCGGCGAAATTAAGGGCCAGAGCTTCCGCAAGCGCCGGCTTCTTCGGGGAACCGTACTCCAACTCGCCGTGATGCGCCACAACACAATGCTTCAGCTCGCTTGCCAGCCTCTCCGGGAAATCTGGAATCTCCCTGACAGCGTCGCTAATCATCTCTACTCCAATGACAATATGCCCCAAAAGCTGCCCGTCGTCCGTATAGTCATTGTTCGGAAACGGTGACAGCTCCTTAACCTTTCCGATATCGTGGCAGATCGCCGCCGCCCGCAAAAGATCTCCGTTCAGAATAGGGTACGCCCCCGTCATATACTCGCAAAATTTTACCACGCTCAGGGTATGTTCCAGAAGTCCTCCCGAGAATCCATGGTGTACGCTCTTGGCCGCCGAATGTGCCTTAAACTTCCGAATAAAGGCCTCGTCCTTCACAAAATAATATTCAATCAACTGTTTCAGATACGTGTTCCCGATCTTCCCCACATATCCCATAAGTTCCCGGTACATCTGCTCCGTATTCTTATCACTGGTAGGCAGATAGTCTGCCATAGCATACTCTTCCTCCTGTGCTTTGCGGATCTGCTTAATATTCAACTGCAGATTATTGTTGTAATTGATCACCTCGCCGTACACTTCAATGAAATCCATCTCCTCATAATCTGCAATTCCGCCAGAATTAGGATCCCAAACCTTTCCGTCAAGAACTCCCGTCTTGTCCTGAAGAATCAGATTATCATATGGTTTTCCATTCCTCGTCTCCGCCGAACGCTTTCCCTTACATAAATAAATATTCCTAATTGTCTCACCCTCACGAAGAGTATTAATATACCTCATTTTTCTGCCTCTTTTCATTCTGTCTTATTCGTTGTCTTATATTTTGTCTTACCTATGCTCTCGCCTAAATCGCTTTTCCCTGACGCAGTTATCGCCATATTCTTTCATGCATCCCGCTCCGACCCCTCCGTCCGAACATTGACTCACACTATCCTTTCACTCATCCCGCTCCGACCCCTTCGTCCGAACATAGCCTCCTACTATCCTTTCACTCATCCCGCTCCGACCCCTCCGTCCGAACATAGCCTCCTACTATCCTTCCACTCATCCCGCTCCGACCCCTTCGTCCGAACATAGCCTCCTACATTTCCTTACTGCCAACCGTCACCTTAAACTCTATATCTACGTATCCGTCCACCCCCTGCCGCTGCCCCTTGATCACAGCCTCACTTCCGACCTTCTTGCCCATCAGCGTCCCATGGTAAACGCTGTAAGATGCTATCTCCACATCATCTACGCCGGTGATAACGTCGCCGCTTTGAATTCCCGCCGCCATTGCCGGAGAATCAGCGTCCACATTCTTCACATACAGCCCCTTTGGAATCCCCTGTTCTTCAATCTCTTCCGTGACATCCACGCCCCAGATTCCGATATAAGGAACTCCTTGTCCATTAGAAAGGAACTCGATTACGTCCTTCACATCCGTAATCCCATACCCTATAATCAGCTCTGTACTCTCTTCCGCCGCGGCGCTCTGATCGATCACAGCAATAATCTCCCCCTTAAGATTAACGATAAAGCCGCTGCCGTTCTTGGAGCCGGCAATATCCGTGTTGATCAGCCGGTACTGTCCGTCCGCCGAATCCCGCACATTCTTCCCGGATGCAACCGAGCCGAACCCCATCGCCCCCGCATAGCCAAAAGGCTTGCCGAGGACAATCGCGATATCTCCCTTGGACACAGCGTTAGAACTGCCAAGAATAGCCGTATCAATCTGCGCCCATGTAGAATCCTGAATATCCGACCGGCTCACAGCATAGATTCCGAACCCCAGGTTCCCGTCGCTCTTCTTAAGGACGGCCGGATACGCCTGACCGTTGTTGAATACGACCTTTAGTTCCTTCGCATCCTTTGCGACCGAAGATTTCCCCAGAACCAAAAGCTCCCTTCCGTTATCTGCCACAATCAAACCGGACACACTGTTCTTATAATCCTTCGATTCCTCCGTCCAGTCCTGCTCCTCCAACACGCCTACAATCTCCACTACGGACCGGTTTGCCTTTACGCCAATTGAAGTCAGAGACTGCTGCATCTGCCGGTAACTGTCCGCATCCAACGGCTGCTGCACAACCTCCTCCGCGGGGTGCGGATCCGGTTCTTCTTCTTTCTCCGGTTCTTCTTCCGAAGGAATCGTGACCGTCTGGGGATCGTCCTGAAAAATGCCGTCCATCGCCGGCTTCATCGCACTAAAACTAAAGCACGCGAATACGCCGAACACCAGACCCAGGCCTGCCATCCGGAAAAATCCCTTCCTCTCGCCTCTCCGATCTCTCTTAATCGTCTCCTGCAAAAACGAATACTCCTTGTACTCTTCCTCTGCGTCTTCCTGCAAATTCTCATGAGTACCTTCCTGTGGATGTAATTCTTCCCTTGGATCTTTCTGCTCTTCCATAGACCCATCCTTCTCCTTTTCATACATTAACTACCGAAAACATATGGAAAACCCATCCTGTTCATACATCCCAAATACATCCTATCGGATATAGTATACTCCAAGAAAGTCGATTGTTCAATATTTATCCTTCCCTTTATGGTGTAAATAGGTTAGAATAGTTTCAGGTGATTAAATTATGAATAAAAAAACATTAAACAAACTAGAATACAACAAAATAATTGAACTTCTTACTGAACAAGCTTCTTCCTTTAGCGGCAAAGAACGCTGCAAGAAGCTTAAACCCATGACTTCACTGCCGGATATAAACACGGCGCAGCAGCAGACGGCAGCTGCATTTACCCGGCTCGTCAAGAAAGGGAGGCTCTCCTTTAGCGGATGCAATCCGGTTAATGATTCCCTGAAACGTCTTGAGGTAGGCGCTTCACTTGGAAGCGGAGAGCTCCTTAGAATCTGCAAACTTCTGGAAGTGGCCGGACGCGCCAAAGCATACGGAAGACATGACAATCATGAGGAAGAGGAAGACTGTCTGGACCCATTTTTCCAGCAGTTAGAACCCTTAACCCTGCTGACCGCCGAGATTCGCCGCTGTATCTTGGATGAGGACGAAATCAGCGACGATGCAAGCAGCGCTTTAAAACACATCCGCCGCTCCATCAGCCAGATGAACGACAAAGTTCACGGAACCCTTTCCGGCATGGTGAACGGCTCCCTGCGCACCTATCTGCAGGATCCAATTATTACCATGCGCGGCGACCGCTACTGCATCCCGGTAAAATCAGAACATAGAAGTCAGGTATCCGGGCTGATCCACGACCAGTCCTCCACAGGCTCCACGCTATTTATCGAGCCCATGGCGGTTGTAAAACTGAATAACGATCTGAAAGAACTATATGGGAAGGAGCAGGAAGAGATTCAAGTAATCCTTGCCCGCCTAAGCGAAGAAACCGCGCAGTATATTGAAGAGATCCGCACAGATTACACGGTTCTGGGCGAATTAGATTTTATCTTCGCAAGAGGGAACCTTGCGCTGGATATGAACGCATCCCTGCCTTTATTCAACACTCAGGGACGGATCCACATCCGGGAAGGACGGCATCCTCTGCTGGAGAAGCAAAAAGTAGTTCCAATCACAGTGACTCTCGGAGACGAGTTTGACCTGTTGATCGTAACAGGGCCAAACACGGGCGGGAAGACCGTTTCCCTGAAAACAGTAGGACTATTTACTCTCATGGGGCAGTCAGGCCTGCATATTCCGGCGCTGGACCGGTCAGAACTCGCCGTGTTCGATCAGGTTTACGCAGATATCGGGGATGAACAGAGCATTGAACAGAGCCTCAGTACCTTTTCTTCGCATATGACGAATATCGTCTCCTTCCTCACACACGTAGACGAACATTCTCTGGTCCTGTTCGACGAATTAGGCGCGGGGACGGACCCGACAGAAGGAGCCGCTCTCGCCACGGCGATCCTAAGCCATCTGCATCAGAGAGGTATCCGGACTATGGCGACCACTCATTACAGTGAATTAAAGGTATATGCACTCTCCACTCCCGGAGTTGAGAATGCCTGCTGTGAATTTGATTTGGAGACACTGCGCCCGACCTACCGCCTGCTCCTTGGGATTCCCGGGAAGAGCAACGCCTTTGCCATTGCAGGTAAGCTTGGACTGCCCGACTATATTATTACGGAGGCAAAGACGCACCTGACCGAACAGGACGAGTCCTTTGAAGACCTGCTGACAGATCTTGAGACCAGCAAACGCATGATCCGGAAGGAACAGGATGAGATAGCGGCCTACAAACGCGAACTGGAACGGCTCAAGACGGAGGTCCGCCAAAAACAAGAAAAATTAGAGGCACAGAAGGAACGAATCCTGCGCGAGGCCAACGAGAAGGCGCACGCCATTCTGTCGGACGCCAAAGAGACCGCCGACGAGACGCTGCGCAATTTCCGCAAGTTCGGCAAAGAGAACATCTCTGCCGCTGAGATGGAAAAAGAACGGGAGAAGCTCCGTAAGAAGATGGCCGGCGTAGGTGCCTCGCTGACCCTTGAGACGCAGAAGCCCCGAAAACAGCATAAGCCTTCCGATTTTAAGCTTGGGGAGTCCGTCAAGGTTCTGAGCATGAACCTGAACGGTTCCGTCGTTTCCCTGCCCGATTCTAAGGGCAATGTCACCGTCCAGATGGGCATCCTGCGCTCTCAGGTCCCGATCTGCGACCTTGAGATTATAGAAGAGACGCCGTCCTACTCGGCTAAGCAGATGCATAAGACCTCCAAAGGCAAGATGAAGATGGGGAAGTCCTTCTCCGTCAGCTCAGAGATCAACCTGCTCGGCAAAACCGTCGACGAGGCAATTGCAGAGCTTGACAAATATTTAGACGACGCCGCTCTGGCTCATCTCTCCTGCGTCCGCGTCGTCCACGGCAAGGGAACGGGAGCGCTGCGTTCCGGCGTCCACAACTACCTGAAACGCCAGAAACATGTGAAGTCCTTCCGCCTCGGCGCTTTCGGCGAAGGAGACGCCGGCGTTACTATCGTAGAACTTAAGTAACATATAGGAGACATAGTAATGGTAAATAAACAGAAAATATTAATCGTAGACGACGATGAGAACATCGCCGAACTGATTTCATTATATCTAACCAAAGAATGTTTTGACACAATGATGGTTCACGATGGAGAAAAAGCCCTGATCGCCTATGAGACATACCAGCCGAACCTAATCCTGTTAGACCTGATGCTTCCGGGCATAGACGGCTATCAAGTATGCCGGGAGCTTCGGACGAAATCCAACGTACCGATCATCATGCTGTCGGCAAAGGGAGAGGTTTTTGACAAGGTGCTCGGCCTTGAGCTTGGGGCCGACGACTATATTATGAAACCCTTTGATTCAAAAGAGATGGTTGCCCGGGTGAAGGCCGTCCTGCGCCGTTATCAGGCTGCGCCGAAACCGGATGACCTCCCTGAGAATAAAGGCAAATGCGTAGAGTACCCCGGCATATCCATCAACCTTACCAATTATTCCGTACTGGTTGACGGGATGCAGGTGGATATGCCGCCGAAAGAGCTTGAGCTTCTGTACTTCCTCGCCTCCTCCCCGAATCAGGTATTTACAAGGGAACAGCTTCTCGACCAGATATGGGGCTATGAATATATCGGGGATACCCGTACCGTGGACGTCCACATCAAACGGCTGCGGGAGAAGATCAAAGACCACGGTTCCTGGGGGCTTAGTACGGTCTGGGGTATCGGCTACAAGTTTGAAGTAAAGTAAATCCGGCAGATGATACTACAAAGGAGCAGCAACCTACATGCGCAGTACATTATATCTGAAATTCGTAATCATATATATCATATTCGGATTTCTCAGCATTTTTATTGTAGCCACCCTGACTTTCAGTCTGACGCAAAGCCCGCTGGAATCCGATGCGGCGACCTCCCTGTATAGAGAGGCGAATCTTGTCGCCAACCAGTATCTGCCCAACTATTTTTCAGAGGAGATCGACACGTCGGAAGTACATCTGCAGCTTTCCGGCATTGAGATTCAGTTAGAAGCCGCCGTATGGTTCGTGGATAAAGACGGCGTCATGATCTCCTCGGCCGTAGCCGCTGAGTACCCCCCGGCCCCGTTCGGGATCGAAGATTTTGATCCCGTCGAGAGCGGGGGACGCCAGTACCAGACCGGGGATTATCACGGGTATTTTGAAGAGGATGTCATTACAGTCATTGCGCCTGTAGTCTACGGATATTCCCCCAAAGGCTACCTTCTAATCCACAAATATATTTCCTCCTCCCGTAATCCTCAGAAGATCCTTCTCAGGGCCGCAGTTATCACAGTGTTTGTCATCTATCTCCTCTCCTTCATGGTGCTCCTTGCCTTCCAGTATTTTGTATACTTGCCGCTGCGCAAGATCACCGAGGCAGCCACCCAGTATGCCTCCGGCAATCTGGACTACGAGATCCCCGTGAATACGGAGGACGAGATGGGATACCTGTCCGCATCCCTGAACTATATGTCTTCCCAGCTTAGGGATATGGAGGATTATCAGAAAAAGTTCGTGGCGAACGTATCCCATGATTTCCGTTCCCCTCTGACTTCGATCAAGGGGTATGTAGAAGCTATGGCCGACGGTACTATTCCGCCCGAACTTCACGAAAGATATCTAAAGATCATCTTATTCGAGACGGAACGGCTTACGGATCTTACTCAGGATCTTCTGACACTGAATGAATTTGATACAAAAAACATACTGCTGAGCAAAGAGATTTTTGATATCCATGAAATGATCAAGAATGTTGCGGCTTCTTTCGAGGGAACCTGCAAGCAGAAGAAGATTTCCATCGAGGTCATCTTCCCTCCGAAAAATCTGTCGGTCAACGCAGATAAGCGCAAGATCCAGCAAGTCCTATACAATCTGCTGGACAACGCTATCAAATTCAGCGATCCTGATTCAGTCGTCACCATTGAAACGACGGAGCGGGGGGAAAAAATATATACCTCCGTCAAGGACGACGGCATCGGAATACCAAGGACTTCCCTGAACAAGATCTGGGAACGCTTCTATAAATCCGACCTCTCCCGCGGGAAAGACAAGAAAGGCACCGGTCTGGGGCTTGCCATCGTCAAAGAAGCAATTCTGGCCCACGGAGAGAATATTAACGTGGTCAGCACAGAAGGGGTTGGAACAGAATTCATCTTCTCCTTACCGAGAGGTTAATACGCATACAATAATATTTTCCTGACAAACAGGCTGTTGCAATAAGTAAACCAATCACAAGATATGGCGGAATTTAGTTTCTGAAAAACGCCATATCTTGTGAGATTTATACTTAATGCGGCAGCCTCTTTTTCAAAAGCAATTCTTTTCCTTACTTCACGATTACCGTCGGGAACCCCGCACCTTTCAGCCGTTGTTCCATATCGACCGCCGCGTCCATATCCTCAAAATTTCCTACCTGAACCCGGAGATACGGACCTGTGTCGTCAATATATGCCGGAAACCCTTCCTCAAGAAGCTCGTTCAGCAGTCTCTCCGCATACCTGCGATTCCGGAAGGCTCCCACCTGAACCCGGTAATTCTCATCCTTAATGATTCCTTCCGATTCCAGCGTATCCAAGACCCCTCCTGCAATCGCTTGGGCAATATCCTGAAAATTTTCATCAAAAAGCTGGTTATCAACATCCGAGTTAATGAAACCGGCTTCTACCAGCAGCGCCGGCATGTTCGTTCTTCTAAGTACCGCCAGATTGGGCCGCTCCTTTACGCCTAGGTTCACGAACCCCACGGCCTCTAACTGATCGTCAATATCCTGAGCCATCTGGTATTTCAGTCCGGACAGGTCATATATCAGGGTTTCAACCCCTGACACCTCATTATCCGTCGGAAATGAATTCCTGTGAATCGATAAGAAAAGATCGACCCCCGCCTGATTCGCCTCCATAGCCTTCTGGGCGGGCGACTCGTATACGTCCGTGGTTCTCGTATATTCTACGTCAATCCCGTGATTTTGGAGGATTTCTCCCACGGCAAGAGCCAGACGCAATGCGTCGTCCTTTTCCTGGCGTCCGTTATATACGGCGCCCGGATCACGCTCGCCGCCGTGGCCCGCATCCACCATAATTGAATAAGCCATACTCTTACTCCTATACTTTTTGTACTATAATATGCAAAAAGACAGGATCTTGTGATCCTGTCTTTTGACTGTTATTCTTTTTCCGACTCTACGATCGCAACCGTAGAATCCCCCATCTGCGCCTTCTCCAAAACCGCGGCGGCAAGCCTTACGAAATTCCCTCCTGACGAGCTTGCTCCGCTCACCGCGTCGATGCCGTCCGCACTCTGGTTCTCAAGAAGCTGGGACGCATATTCTCTTGTATATTTATTCGGATAAGTCCCCTGTATGCTGTTCATATTCTTCATATAAGCGATGTCCCATGATTTGATGAACCCGCTTGCATTCTCCGCATTGTACTCCACGGATACGATCTTATCCTCCATCACACAGATTGTCACATACTCCTTCCATCCATGGCTGTAGTCCGACATCTCCGCGGTGTAATATCCATCTTTAAGCCCTTCGTCTTTCTTGCAAGAAACAGCTAAAAGCCCCGTACACATACATAAAAGCAGGATCCTTACCTTCTTCCACATACCGATCACTCCTCCCTCAATCTGAAACTGCCTGATATCTTCTGAAGACTCTGTGCCTGCCCGTTCAGCTTCTGACTTGCAGTGGTGCTCTCATAGCTTGCATTCAAATTCTGCTGCGCCACGTCTCTAATCTGGGTGATCTGACCGGTCATGTTGCCCAGAGAGTGTTTCTGGACGGCCACATTCTCCGCTAACTGTTCCGTAATCTTCGAAATCTGATCTGATATCTCCCCGATATCGTGGAAGGATTCCGCTACCTTTCTGGCATACTCGGTTCCTCGTTCCACGGCCTTGAGGGAGCTGTCAATCATACTGGTGGTCCGTTTTGACGATTCCGCGCTCTGTGAGGCAAGATTGCCTACCTCCTCCGCTACAATCGCAAATCCGCTGCCTGCCGCCCCCGCTCTGGCCGCCTCTATGGAAGCGTTCAGCGCCAATATATTGGTCTGGAATGAAATGTCTTCCAGGAATTTATTAATCTTCGTAATCTCTACCGAATTCCGATTAATATCCTCCATTGCCTGAAGCAGGTTCTTCATATTATCGTCTCCGGTCTCCATATGCTGCTGCGCCGTCTCCATGAGGCCTCCGACCGTCTTCGTATTCTCATCAACCTGCAGAATATTCTGCTCAATCGCCGTGGTCTCCTCTGACAATACATTCAGGGAGTCCGACTGCGACCTTGAACCGTTATGTACCTGATGCGCGCTCTCCGATACGACTCTTGCCGTTTCCAGTACTTCGTCAGAGGAATTCTTGATAGCTTTCAGCATCTGATTCAGCGCGCCGATAATCTTATTCAAGGACTCCTTCATCACAACGAAGTCTCCCTCAAATTCACCTCTTACATCTACCTGGAAATTACCGCCGGACATATTTTCCAGAATGTGCGACAACTCCGATATGTATCCGTTAATGCTTTCCACCGTATTGCTCAGCGCATTCGACAGCACTTCCGTCTCATCGTTGGTCTTAATTACCTCCGTCGGGGTAGTCAAATCTCCCTGCGCCAAAAGCCCGATCCTGTCCGTCACCCCTCTCAGCGATCTCTGAATCTTAGAAGAGAACCGCATAGTATATATACCCGCAAGCACAAGCAATACAAACGTGATTCCAAGGCTCAGCAGGATTCCCGTGTTAGCGGGACCCATGAAATCCCTCTGCGGTACGATTAACGCCAGATACCATCTGGTTCCGTTGATCGGGGCATGGCTGACGAACGCCGCATCCAGCGACTTCCCCATACTGACCACGCCGGTCTCTTTTGTCGTCACCAGCTCCTTAATCCCCTTAAACTTTGTTACTTCCTCAAGACCTTTCTGGTTTTTAACAAGCTCCGTGTCCTGACATCCCATGACACTGCCCTCTGAGTTCACAATATAGGCCTCTCCGTTTGCGCTCAGATTGATATTGCTCAATACGTCGTTCAATACGTCATATTTATAACTGCCAACCAGATAATAGAGCAGTTCTTCCCCCGACGTCACAGGTATTCCGATTGCAAGCTCCAATTCTCCGCCGGCAGAATCCACGTCGTCCACGGCCAGATTCTGTGTCTCCTGCAGCAGAGAAAACAGTTCTTTGTCCCCAATGGACGCCGGACAAGCGCCGTCTCCCAAATACAGGGAACCGTCTGCCTTATACAGCCCCAGCCATACGAATTCTATTCCCGACTGTGCTTCGTTAAGCGCCTCCTCCTTCTCCTCCATCGTGCTGTCCGGATTCCTGATCGCAACCCTGTCGCTGATCATAAAGATCCGGTCCGCCATCATGTGCATGTTGGACTCGATACTCTGCGAAGCCATCTTGGTTGTAGACGGAAGCACATCTGCCATAATCTCTCTCGTAAGTACCTTCATAGACAATGCCATAACTATCATAAGAATCACAGCCAGGACAACGACAATAGCAGTTGTGTTCGCCACTATTTTTTTATTGATACTCTTCTTCACGCTTCCTTCCTCCGTAAACATATGCTCTTTGCTGTACGCCCTTAGACCTGCGTACACATTATCCTTTAATTATAGCAACTGCCAACCGGAATGTAAAGTCCGTTGTCAGCTTTTGAAAATAGAGCATAACAGTGAAGCCGGAAGGCTGAACTGTTACAATAGAGCTTAGACCGCACCTTAATATGCATAAAAGAGTACGGAACAATCTCCGTACTCAATCTTTTTATTTATCTTCACTTATCTTCATTTATCAGCAGAATCTTTCCCTTCACCTTCTCCGGCGTCTTATATAATTCAAACGCCTCCTGCGCCTGACTCATCGGGAACTTCCTGAATACGAACGACGGGTCAAACTTAAGCTGCCCCGTTGCGAAATAGTGAGCGGTCAGCTCCCACTCTTTGCCCGGGAACGGCGCGCTGTACGACATCCATGAACCTGTGAGCTTGAATTCCTTCCGGTTCATATTCTCCCACATGGCCGGAGTAAACGTCAGGTCCACATGAGGCGTTCCGATAAAGCACACATGCGCCTTGTTCGCAGCCAGTTCAAATCCCATCCGCATGGTGACAGGCTGTCCGGCAGTCTCAAACACATATGCATAACCCTTGCCTCCCGTAACAGCTTTCGCTTTCTCCATGAATCCCTCTTCCAGCGTATTCACCACCTCGTCTGCGCCGAGACGTTTCGCAAGCTCCAGACGCTCCTCGCTGATATCAAAGACCACAACCTTCTTGCTTCCGAAAATCTTCGCCCACTGCATCGTGAACATTCCGATGGTTCCCCCGCCAAGTACGGCGACATAATCGCCTCCCTTATAATCATTGCAAAGCACCCCGTGCAGCGCCACCGTAGACGGCTCGAACATCGCTCCCTGCTCGTAAGAAATACTCTTGTCAAATACCACTGCGTTTGCCGCGGGAATCACAACGTAATCTGCGTTGCTACCCTGCTGTCTGGAACCAATAAAGCTGTAATGCTTACACAGAGAGTAATTCCCCTTCTGGCAGTCCTCGCACTTCATACACGGAACCAGCGGCGCACCGGACACACGGTCGCCAATCCGGATATGCTCCACGCCTTCGCCCACTTCCACCACGTCTCCTGAAAATTCGTGTCCCAGAACGATCGGATAGAAATGCACGCCGTTATGCAGCACCCTCGGCACGTCGGAACCGCAGATACCAGAAGCCATCACTTTCACCTTAATGGTTCCCGCTTCTGTCTTTGGCTCTTCGATCTCCTGATACTCCACTACTTCATTCTTCACAACAACTGCCGCTTTCACTTCACTTTACCTCCTGCTTCTTCATCGTATCCTTAAGATTCTGATATAATTCCAGATAAATCTCATAATCCCTGTCATATATTTTCTTCACCTCCGGGTTCGGCTTATGCTCCCGCTTTACCGTCACGGTAAGCTCAACGGCCTCCTTAAAGTCCCCATACAGCCCGACTCCGACTCCGGCCAGAATAACCGCCCCTAACGTCGTCGCCGTATCTGACTCCGGCACAATAATCGGCTTCCCGGTGATATCTGATTTGATCTGCGTCCACAGTAAAGAATTGGCGCTTCCCCCCATCGAACGCAGTACCTGCGCGGACGCGCCCGCTTCTTCGGCAACTTCCAGATTGTGCCGTACGGAGTAGGCGACCCCTTCCATCGCGGCGCGCACAAAATGCCCCTTGGTCTTACTGAAATCAAGGCCGTAGAACACTCCTTTTGCATTGGAATCCCAGATCGGCGTTCTCTCCCCGGACATATACGGAAGGAAAATCAACCCGTCCGACCCCGGAGCAACCCTTTCTGCAATCTCATTAAACTGAACTAGAGAACTCTTCTCCAACTCATCTGCCATCATCCGCTCATAATCCGCGAACTCTCGCTCCATCCAGCGCATCACGCCTCCGCCGCCTGTGGTTCCTCCCTGCAGAATCCAAGTACCGGGAACCACATAATGGCTTAGGATCAGCCTCGGGTCAGCCTTATATGTATCCGTACATATGCTGACTCCTCCCGCCTGACCTCCCTGCTCCTGAGTCTCGCCGTTATATAACACACCGGCTCCCAAGGTTCCGCACGCAGCGTCCAGAGCGCCTGCCACAACAGGAATTCCTTCCGTTAATCCGCTCTCTCTGGCCGCCGCCTTCGTCACCGTTCCAACCACCCCATGGCACGGACTAATCTCAGGCAGGAATTCCTCCGGAATCCCCATCGCCTTACGCATCCCATCATCCCACACGCCCTGTTCCATATTGAAACAATGCCATCCGTAGCTCTGACAGACATCCTGCGATACCTTCCCGGTCAGCCTGTAGACAATAAACGCATTAGACTGCAGAATCTTGTACGTGTCCCGGTAAATATCCGGCAGGTTCTCCTTATACCACAGTACCTTCCCTGTTGTGTACTGCGCCGTCAGCGGGTTACCGCTTACTTTGAAAATCTCCTCCGGACCAAGCTCTTGATTCATCCGCCCGCAGATCTCCGCCGAACGATTATCCATCCAGATCGGCGTCCTTGTCAGAACTTCCCCCTGCCTGTCAATCGCAATCGCAGACCAGCTCTGTCCGTCCACGCCAATTCCTGCAATATCCGAAGGATTCACGTTCCCCTTCCGTATACACTCTTTTGTCGCCTTACAGACGGCCGTCCACCACTCGTTGGGATCCTGCTCCGCACAGCCAGGTTTTGGATAGTATACCTTATACTCCCCGTTAGCCGCCGCGACTACCTCCCCGTTTTTACGAAAAAGGGCGACCTTACAGGCGCTGGTTCCGATATCTATCCCCAATAACAGCTCTTTCATCTTGTTCTCTCCGTATTCTCTATGCTCTGCCGTCGCAGCCGCAGACCTTCATACGGTCCATGACCAGCTTCTTGACAGCAGGGATTCCCACCTTGCCAAACGCCTTCGGATCAAATGTCTCCGGTTTCTCCTTAAGCAGCGCCTTCACCGCATCCGTATACGCCGCCCGAAGCTCCGTAGCAAAATTCACCTTACATATTCCCCTCTTCACACAGTCAATCACATCTTCATCCGACAGGCCTGACGCGCCGTGAAGAACCAGCGGAATCTCCACAACCTTGCGAATCTCCGATAATCTCTCTTTATCCAATACCGGAGTTCCCACATAGAAACCGTGGGCCGTCCCAATCGCTACCGCCAGAGAAGATATCCCCGTCCGCTCTACAAACTCCGCCGCCTGCGCCGGATCCGTATTCGTGTCCGCCTCTGCCTCCAGGTCGTCTTCCTTCCCTCCGACCTTACCAAGCTCTGCCTCCACCGGAATCTGATTCGGAGCCGCAACGGCAACGACACGTCTGGTTACATCAATGTTCTCCTCGAAACCAGAGCCGGAACCGTCGATCATGATAGATGTGTATCCTACCCTGATGGCGCGCACCGCCAGATCAAAGCTGCTGCCATGGTCCAGATGCAGCGCAACCGGAACCGAAGCGTTCTTAGCCTCCGCATGAACGAGGGCCGTATAAGTCTCAAGAGTTCCGTAATTGATCGTAGAAGGCGTCGTCTGTATCATGACCGGAGCCTTAAGTTCCTCCGCCGCGGCTACGATGGCCTTCACCATCTCCATATTCTCGGCGTTAAATGCGCCTACCGCATATCCGCCCTTCTGCGCGTCCAACAACATTTCCTTTGATGTAACTAATGACATATCTTCTCCTCCTTATCTCGCAAATACATTGCTGTTCATATAGTTATGCTTCGTCGCGTAGTTGTAATCCTCCACGAACGTAACCACACAGTCCTTCGCCAGCGCAGCCGCACGCTTCTTAAGGCTTCCCGCAATCACCTTATTATACTGCCGCGGCATATACTGGTGCAGCATATTCATCGGAATTCCCGCCTCGTCAAGATTCCTGAAAAGCCTGCTAATCGCCTCTTCCATCCTGTCGCTGTTCATATAGTATCTGCAGCGATCAGAAAAACTGTATTTCCTTGCCTGCCGCTGCTCTTCCTTAGAACCGTGATAATGCTTCTGCCAGTTACCGGGCTCGGCCAGCATAACCTCTTCCATTACACTTATAAAGTTAGCACGTTTTTCCTCCGCAATCAATTCTTTTTCCATAAGGCTTAAGGCAAATAATCCCTCCCGAAGCCCGTAGGTCAGAGCCGGCCCGACTTTCAGAATCGCAATTCCGTCTTCTACCATCTGCCGCAGGCTTTCCGGCGTCTGATAATCCGTCGAATGTCCCTCGAATACAATCCCGTCATATTTCTTCAATGCGCCGCACAACTCCCGCGCATTCCCGCGGTCATACCGGAACACCTCCATATCTCCGAACTCCACGCCCGGCTGTACAACCACGCCGATAATATTCTCAAATGCATCCGATATTCCGTGCTTCTCAAAAGTCTCCCGATACACCCGCACGGTCCTCTCAAATGCATCCGGCTTCGTGACAGAGACCCCTTCCTCCTCTTCCTGCGCTCCTCCCGGAATCGGGACCTCGCTTCCTATAATAAATACCGGACGCGCCTCCCCGGGGTGGGATTTTAAAAGCTCCTGATATGCCTCTTCACAGGCCTGATACAAGATCACTCCCCGCTCTGCGATTATCTCGTCGCTGAGCATCTCCTCTTTCGGATCGCTTGCCAGCTTCATGCTGGTATCCAGATGTATCTTCTTAAAGCCCGCCGCCACAAACTGCCTCACCAGCTCTGTAGAATTGGCCATCGCCTCTTCCTCGTCAAGATCCGCCCATGTCAGCGGCCCAAGGTGGTCTCCTCCAAGAATGATCTGTTCCCTTGGAAATCCGATCTGATCAGCGATGCCATATACAAAACCGGTAAAGTCAGACGGCTTCATCCCCGTATATCCGCCAAACTGGTTGACCTGGTTCGCCGTCGCCTCAATCAAGATATAATCGTCAAACCGCTTCGCCTGCTCTAATATAGCTTCAATCGCCAACCGGTTCGCAGTACAATAAGACGGAACCCCGCATGTAATACCCGCTCTGCGTTTTTCAATCATACCTCTCAATATATCTTTCATGATCTTTCTACCTCTTTCTTTTTCTATAACGAATAAATGCTCCCTATCCGCAGTCCCTCAAATTTTTCTATGACGGATAAATGCACTCTATCCGCAATCTCTCAAATTCATCCAGCCACTTCTTCGCCGGCTTTCTATCTGTAACAATCTTTGTAATAAACGCCCAGTCCGTGACTTTCGTAAACGCAGTCGTATCGAACTTGGTATAATCTGCAACCAGGATCCTCTCTTTTGCCGCCCGAAGCATCATTCGCTTACTGCTCGCATCCTGCTCCACGTAATCCGTAATCCCATTCTCAAGATCCAGACCTTTGCAGGATATAATCGCTTTGTCCACATGGTAAGAACTTAAAACCTCGTCCGTATGCGGCCCCCACAGTGCAAACGACTTCTCACGGACCGTACCTCCCGTCGAGATCACAGTCCACTTCGGCATATCATAGAGCTCCACGATGATCTCCACGGAATTCGTAATTACCGTCAGCTTCTCCTTCTTCTTCAATTCCCTCGCAATATAGACCGCCGTGGAACTGACGTCAAGCATAACGGCCTCTCCTTCTCTCACCAGCCCCTCAACCAGACCTGCTATCTTCTGCTTTTCTGCCACGCACTGGTTCTTACGCACATCAAATGGAAGTCCAACTATGTTCTGTTCGTTTAAGACGGCTCCCCCATAACTCTTAACCACAAGCCCATCGTGCTCAAGCTTCTCTAAGTCCCGGCGAATCGTCTCCTCCGTCACTTGATAATGCTGGCTTAATTCGCTGACTACAACTCTTTTCTCCCTCTGGAGCCTCTCCAGAATCTCATTGCGTCTCTCTATGGCTAACATCTTAACACCTCTTTTCTTATCCAAAAAATATTTGTTTTATGTTGTTTTTATAATTATATTAGCACCAAAAACAACATAAGTCAACCATAATTTATGTTGTTTTTGTTGTTTTATAATACCAAAAACGCCATCCCCGGAATCCTGCCGGGATATGGCGTTTTTCAATCTGATTTATCCCTTTTGCCTGTACAAAGTTCCTTCTATCTGCAAGAGCTTTGGGGTCCAGTTCCTTCCGTCCACACATTGCTTTTGAAGACTGGCAAAGATCTGCTCCACAACCACCTCCAGATTCTGGCGGTACGCAACCACTTCTCTTCCGATGCCTCTTGTCACCTCGTCCACCGTAGCTATCATTACCTCCGCTCCCACATGCGCCGCAGCACGAAGCACGGCTTCTCCCATCTCCCGGTCGCTGCAGATCACGGCGTCGAAGATCCGGTCCCTGTCTTTCTCGAAGGTATCTCTGACAATGGCCTCACAGCGGCGTCTTTGCGTCCATGGCGCCCGCAAAAATACTCCCTTTCCATCATCCTGCGCTTTTTCGTGATAGGCCTTTTCACGTTCCCGGATACTGTACATACCGAAGGCGTCCCATCCGATATACCCGATCCTTTCGCACCCCAGTCGCTCCAGCTCTTCATACAACGTCCGCACCGCCAGACCATTGTCCAACGTCACGCAATCCGCATACGGAAATCCCTGATCCGAGTCAAAGAACACCATATTCATGCCAAGGGCGCGAAGCCGGCTAAGCTTCCGCAGGTCGGCGCGTATATCCTCAAGCCAGACTACGACATTGCGCAGCCCTCTCTTGTACAGCCGGTAGAGGCAGTCCTCCAACACCTCCTGACAGGGCTTCTCCACGTACAGCAATAAAGCCCCTCTCTCCTCGGCGCAGCTCTGAAACTTCCCTATGAATTCGGAGAAAAACGGATTCCTTGCAGGAGCAACCAGCACGATCATGTCCAGCTCCCCCCTATGTCCGCAATTTCGAAAGGTAATCCGGGTTCCTCTTCCCACTTCTCTCTGGATCAGCCTTTCTTCCTCCAACTCCGTAAGGCACCTGCGGATCGTAACCCGGCTCACGTTCAGCATCTGCGCAAGCTCGCGTTCTGCCGGGATCCGATCCCCGTCTTCATAATATCCTTCATAGATCCAATCGCAGATCTTATCTCTTACAATCTGATACAAATTCTCATCATTCATAAAATACCACTCTCACATCGCCGTCGATTCCATGTCAAGACGCTTGATAATGTCCTCCTGAATATCCTGCGACAAATCCAGAAAATTCACGAAAGTACCGTGAATCCTCATGATGTAAACGCCTCCCGGCGCATATTTCTTCGGCTCTGCAAGAACCTTCCTCAATATATCAGGCGTCGTGACATTCACATATAGATAGAACGGCGAGATGCCCTCCTTCTTCGGATTGAAAAACAGCGGCCTTATAATCTTATCCCGAAACTCTATCCCCTTCGTCTCGTAAGTCTTTGTCTGAAAATAATTCGGATTAATCCCAAGATGCGAAGCACATCCGCCGTTCATTTTCTCAAAAGGCAGCTTCATATTGGACATAATCCGGAAACCAAGCCCCAAATGAGCCTCCCCATAAAGCGGATCGATCCCGTATCCCAACTGCTCTCTGGCCCGTCTTCCATCCGGCGTCGCTCCCACCCAATAGCCGTACAGAAGATGCGTGGAGGGAGTCGCCCAGTCCGCCCGGAACGGGTTGCCAAGATAGTTCTTCTTCGCCGATACCATGTCGCTGACCCTGCCGGCGATCTCTGCCGCCTCGTCGTCCACCCGGGCAATGTTGTTGCCGTACTTCTTTGCCTTTAAAAGGTACTGACGCATCTCAGGGTCATTTTCAAAATCATTCCTCAGCGCCTCCAACATTCTCCCTGCATCTTCCGGACGCTCCTCCAACAGCGTATCAACAGCGATCAGGGAATCTGCCGCAACGGAAAGTCCGTGAATCAGGCATCCGCTCCCGTTATATTTCGTTCCCTGTTCCTTAGTATCCCTGACGTCTATTCCGCTGCCGCACCCTCCCATCAGAGCCGATAAAAACGGCGTCTTAAGAATAGAAACAGCCTCCGATGCCGCGTTGGCGGCTTCCACCATCTGATCCACATATTCTTCCAGATTGCGGTAAAAAATAGTACGGAGGTTCCGAAGGGCTTCAAGCTCAGAGGTATACCCCAGCTCCTCGATGCTTTTACCGAACTTCCTGCCGGAGAGCAGCGATACGCCTCCGTTTAAACTAAGCTCCAACACCTTTGCCAGATTCAGCCAGCTATTCGTCGTATTCCCGTTATCCTTCCCCATAATCAGAGGCTCCTGACAGCCCGCTACTGAGTAATCCTCAAGATCTTCCGGATCTACATGGTTTTTCCCCCTCAGAATCTCAAATACCGAATCATCGTTGAAAAAAGACGGGGTGAGGCATCCCGGAGTGAATAAAAACCTTCCAAGGCTTTCATACAATTCTTCCGGCGTATTCTTATGAAGCTTTACCGACAGGATCGGCTGCGGCAGATTCATATCATAGTATGCGTCCAACAGCGCATAGGACGTAGGATTCGTCAGATCCTCCCCTGTATTTGACTTCCCGCCGATAATTAAATTCTGGGAAATCGCCCAGCTTCTGTCCGCCACGTTGTAGAATACAAGCAGGTGTTTTAGCAGAGCCGCTGTCATCTCCCTGCCGGTGTCCTCTTCTTTTCGGTAAGGTTCAAAGATCCGGTCCGCATTTCCTACCGAGAACGCATAAGGATTCGGAGTCTGCTCTAAACACATTACCTGCCACATCAGCAGAAAGGACTGAATGGCTTCATAGAGATTCCCCGCTCCATATTTTGGCGTTCTGCACAGCGTCTCCGCCATAAGCAAAAAACGTTCCCTGTCTTTCCCCTCAGCCTTTTCTGCCTTTTCCCGAGCCAGAAGGGCATACCGCTCAGCAATAATCAGGACAGCGTCCAGAGCAAGCTCCATCGCCTCATACTGATTCTGCTTTCTGCCGTCCCTCTCTTTAGACCGGTTTTCCTCAATCTTCTCTTTCAAGCCCTCCACGCCTACCCTCAGTACATCCCGCATATCCGGAATCAGGTGCCCCGTTACCTGTTCGATAAAAAAGATTACCTCGCTGGTCTTATCGCCCGCAATGTCATAGGCGCGGTTCAACGCCTTGGCAAACTCCGTATTCATATTGTATGTTCTCAGATCGTCTATTCTCTCCTGCGTTATGCCGCCGATGGGTTCAATATCTCCAAACACCGCTGTCGGGTCACAGTATCCGGAAAAAGTATCCACGGAAAATGACGGATTAATCAGCGAATAGGACCTTGCAAACGCGTCGTCCTGCGTCCCTGCAAATACGTGATAATCACTGATCCACAGCGGCAGCCGCTTTGCCTCCTCCACAAGCGTCTTTGCGGCGCGGATACAGGCCGCGTCATCCTTGTATTTCCCGTCACATTCCCGCACAATCTCCTTGGCAAGAAACCATCCTTCCAGATGATTCGTCGACCGTTCCTCCTGAAACCGCATCTTTGCCAGCCCGGTAAGCTCCTCTGGCGTTAATATTTCTTCTATTCTCATGGCGATCTCCTCCTTTTATATTGTCACGAAGTCTGTTCCGTCCGGCAGAACCAACGCCCCGTTCCTTACGTCCTGCAATAGCAGCCGTTCATTTCTGCAATAGATTGACGAAACTCCTGCAAAACCCGCTCATCCACGTATGCTTCTTTCGTCATCCGGTATTCCCGTCCGCACTGTTCCCATTTCTTCCTGCCGAACTCATGATAAGCCAGAACCTCAAACGTCACATTCTTCCCCATAATCTCTCGGAAAAATGCAAGAAACTCCTCCCTGTCCCGGCTGCCGTCATTCACCCTCCCAATCAGCGGAACCCGCACATGCAGTCTTGGATGATGCAAAGCGGCTTCCCTGATATTCTCCAGTATCCTGACGTTAGATACTCCCGTTGCCGCCTCATGCTTCTTTGCATCGCACAGCTTGCAATCCATGATCAACTGGTCGATCCATGGAAATAGCTCCGAAAGGCGTTCATGCAGCCCATTGGTCTCTACCGCGGTATGAATCCCGCATCCCTTAAGCGCCTTAAGCGCCTCCTTGAGTTCGTCAAACTGAACCGAAGCCTCGCCCCCTGTAAACGTCACTCCCCCGCCGTCATAAAACATCATCTCATTGGCCTGAGCCTGTGCAATGACCTCCTCAACGGTCATAGTTTCATAGGACAGATACATCCCCTTGGTATTATGCTCCGTAATACATTCTCTCCCTTCGCATGCCCTGCATATTTCGCGGTCTACATATGTACCCTTAATTGCATGGTACGGACAGACAGATTCCAGAAGCCACTCCGGATCTGACATTATCACCCCGTCAACCGGCATCCCCTCCGGATTCGCACACCAAGGACAATGCATATTGCAGCCCTGCAGATGATAGACAAGCCTGTTCCCCTGTCCGTCTTGGGAATAATTGAATCCTTTCTGAAATATTCTCATGGCTCTTCCTTTCCTTTGACGTATCCGGTTACGTCCTTTCCTTATTGGTATTGTATGATAATACCAATAAGGAGTCAATAGTATTTTATCGAAATTACTAAGCCCGTGAAAAAGACAGGGGCAGCTCCAATCCATGCGCTTCTAACAGCCTCTGATCTCTCAGTATTTTTTCCGTCTCATGATCCGCCGCAATCCTTCCCTCCGACAACAGAATCACCCTTTGGCATGTATCGTATATAAAATCCAAATCATGGCTCGCAATGAGCTTCGCTCCCGGCAGCTCGTTCAAAATTCGGATCAGATTCCTCCGGTTTCTCGGATCTAACGCCACCGACGGCTCATCCAGAAGCATGACCTTCGCCTCCATGGCGAGCACAGTGGCAATGGACGCCAGTTTCTTCTCGCCTCCTGATAACCGGTAGATCTGGCAATCCTTTTTCTCTTCCAGACACACCTGCCTTAGCGCCCCCATAGAAAGCCTCTCCGTCTCTTCCTCGCTCTTTCCATAATTGCGGGGCGCAAAAGCCACGTCTTCATATACGGTAGTCATAAAAAGCTGACTGTCCGAATCCTGAAACACATAACCAATCTCCGCCCGTATTCCGGCCATGTTCTCCTTTTTCATCTCAAGTCCGTTAATCCAAATCCCGCCCTCCTGTATATCCAAAAGGCCGGTAAGAAGTCTGAGGAGCGTAGATTTTCCGACGCCGTTCGCCCCGATCAAACCTACGCTCTCTCCCTTGCGCATACAGATATTGATATCTTTTAACACCTTCTCCCTGCCATAACCAAAAGAAAGGTCTTTGATTTCTAATAGATTCATTTCCTGCTCTCCCACATTTTCCTCTGATTTCACAATAGCCTCACTGCCAGCAAAGCCGCGCTCCAACCGATACCGTACGCATAATCTCCCATCCCCGCCGTCTTTCTGCATCCCTGAGGGAACTCCCCGCCGTATCCCCGAAGTTTCATACTGTCATAAACCACCTGCGCCCGGTCCATACTGCGCAGGAGGAGCTGTCCGGCCAATGTCCCCCAGGCTTTATAGCTAATTCCCTTCTGCCCCGGCGCGCGCAGCATATATGCGTCGGTCATCCTCTCGGCTTCTTTCAGTAAAACAATAATATACCGATATGCCAGCATAAGTATCGTCACAATTGTTTTCGGCACGCACAGCTTCCTCAGAGCACGACACAGATCTTCCATAGGTGTTGTAATCATCAGCAGATAGGAGGCGGAAACCGAATAGGCGCCCTTTATGATCAGCGTCGCCGCTGAGACCATCCCTCCCGTGACGTTCAGGCTTCCGAGAACGAACAGCGTCTCCCTGTCAAACAATGGATTCCCTATCCCCGCCAGACATACCAAAGCCAGCAGAAGCTTCATTCTTTTCAGCAGCATCTTAATAGAAATATCGCCTAATACGAACGCCGCAATTAGATAGATTCCCATTTTCAAAAGCCCCGACAGATCATATTTTCCAAAGGAAACCGTGAGCAGGATAAAAAGGATGGTTACCAGCAATTTTGATAAAGGGTGGATTTCCTGCAGCCACCCCTTTTTCCCCGCCTCCATATCCAACTTATAGATCTCGGAAACCGCATCGCTAATTCTGTTCATTTACTACCTTCCCATTCTTCTGACCGGCATGTTTCACCCGCTTAATCAAAAGGCAAACCGCCAGACAGACTCCAAGTACAATCAAACCTCCGGCAATTCCTGAGAACGACGTCCCGGCCGCACTTTCGGACGACCGGAAACTATAATCCGGCAAAACCGCCGTAATACCCTGTACTTTCTCTGACAGTTGATAGATCATACCCTCAGCCGAAAGCTCCGCCGTTCCCGCAGTCTTCTCCATGGACCATTCCAATCCGTCCGGTTTGGCAGAGGCGAAGAGCGATAACGCTCCGCCGATCACCAGCGCAAGCGACGCAAGAACCGCAGCGGTCCTTTTCCTGCTCATGCGCCCCCCGGCTTTTGTTTCACACCCATAACCATGCAGAACCTCCGGGCGCGCCTCATAGACAAACACCAACACTGCCGCCGTAATCATCCCTTCTACCAACCCAATTGCCAGATGTATAGGCTGCATCATCCCTAAAAATACGGAAAACGGCAGCTCCGTAATCCCTGAAACCAATGTTTGCACAGTTACGGAAAAAGCGCCCAACTGCAGGCTGAGCACACACCCGATCACTGACGCCGCCGTGATTCTCCCCCTCGTCATCTTCTTCCCTGTCATCGCCCGCCAGATCAAGGCTCCGCCGACAAAACACCCGTAAAAGGCCATATTCCATATATTGCAGCCCAATGCGAGAAGACCTCCGTCCGCGAACAAAAGGCACTGGATTGCCAGCACGGCAATCATGGTCAGAAAACCGGCGTGGGTACCTAAGACCGCGCTCAGAAGCATCCCTCCGCACAGATGTCCCGACGAACCTGTCCCCGGAATCGTGAAATTAATCATCTGTGCTGCGAAAACAAAAGCCCCCATGACTCCCATCATCGGTACTTTCCGGTCAAGATCATCAGGCCTTACTTTTTTAACTGCGTATGCCGCCGCTGCCGCGGACATGGCATACATTGTTCCTGCTGCCGCCGGCGATACCAGCGCGTCTGCCATATGCATAGTTCTTCTCCTCCTATATTCCGATTATTTTATCCGCACGCCGGTTCCTGCGCTCCAAGCCGGTTAATCTGCGACGCTATATATCCCGCTCCGTATCCATTGTCAATATTGACCACCGCAATGCCGTTTGCGCAGGAATTGATCATGGTCAAAAGAGCTGACAAACCGTTCATGCTCGCCCCGTATCCGACGGAGGTGGGAACCGCAATCACCGGTTTATCTACCAGTCCCCCAAGAACGCTTGCCAGCGCGCCTTCCATTCCCGCCACTGCCACGACGCACATAGCGCTCTGAATGGTTTCGACTCTGGAGAGAAGCCTGTGGATTCCGCTGACTCCTACATCATAGATACGCTCCACCCTGTTCCCGAAAAACTCCGCCGTCTGCGCCGCCTCCTCCGCCACCGGAATATCCGCCGTACCGGCCGTACATACCGCAATCTTTCCTACCCTCGCCTTCTCCTTTTTCTCAATCTTTAAGATTCTTGACAGAGGGTCGTATCCGGCCTCCTTGAATTTCTCTTGGATCAATGCCGCCTGTTCTTTGGAAGCCCGTGTTCCCAGCACTTCCCCTTCCGCCTCATAGATTCTCTCGTAGATTTGAATCAGATGCTCGTCCGCCTTACCGCTGCAGAAAACCACCTCTGCAAAGCCCGAACGGAGTTTTCTGTGCGTGTCCAGCTTCGCATAACCTAATTCCTCCAAAGGCTGCCGGCGGAAATACGCCTCCGCCTCATTTACAGACATCCTGCCTGCTTTTACCTGCTCTAATACTTCCTTCGCTTCCATACTGCTCCTTCCTTTCTATTTCTGCCTCTTAACCCGCCGAGTATAGAAAAAGACGCACAAATTCCCTGCCGGAAATTCGTACGTCTTCTGACATACCTATCGTCTTTATGGATACCCGCCCCGCGGGTTCTGCCGCCAGCTATATTCTATAACACTTCTGCGTTACCTCAAGAAGGCTTCTGCCCCCTGTCTTCTTTACACGCTGACTTTAGCTTATAACACTATACTCCTGTAAGTATACGGATGTCAAATTATTTTCCGCAGTTCTTTCAGCGCCTCCTCCAACATCTCGCTCATAGAAGTATTCTTCACTCCAACTATGATATTATTACAATGATTCATGGGAATCAACAGCTTCTTCACATCGCTGGCCCCCACCGCCGCCGCCATTGCCGGAGTAATCTCACCGTACATGGAATCCGCAATGGCAATCCCCACCGGCCCGATGATAAGATCCGTATTCCTGCATCCTACGATCACCGAATTCTCTCCGGTGGCCGCATGATCTGGCCCTGCCTTCAGCATATTCGCGGTCGCCAGCGCATTCGCGCCTACCGCAAAGATCTCCGCTTGGGGAAACTCTTTTTTCACAGAAGCAACGAGCTGCCTGCCCAGACCGCCCCCCTGCGCATCTATAATCAGAATCTTCATGAAATCTCTCCGTTTCATTTTTTGCAACACACTTCTAAAGATACAGATTGCCGTACGTTTTCCGATCCTGCACCACCAGAACGGCACACAGCAGCACAAAGAACCCGCCGAAAATCAGAACTGTCACCCACGCGGCGCCCGACGCCCCGATTCCGTATATGAATCCGATCAAAAGCTGATAGGCGCTTGTAAGCCCCGTCCTCAGCACCTCCGAAAGCCCGTTGATCCTTCCCCTGTGGCTTGCCGGCATCCGTTTTGTAAGGTAGGGACTCTCTGCCAGCGTACTGAATACTTCGCCCCATGTCAGAACGATCATTGCCACGTAATAGAACGGGATCTTCCCCAGAAATAACAGGAATATTCCAAAGCCCGCCACCAGAAGGAGCTGGCCCAGCATCGTCTTGACAGTTTCCGAAACCCTCGGAAACATTCTGGTAAACAATGGGGTACATATTACTACGACCACGCAGTTTACGCTGGTAATGGAGCCAAAGATCACCGCCCCGCTGTCGCCATGGAGCCTTGCCAGATCCAGCGGCATCAGATAATTATACATCTGGTAGGTCGCGAAATAGCCGCTGACAACCAGAATATAGAGAACGATCATCTTATTCTCTTTTAAGATGGTCCAAAGTCCCTCTCCTTCCCGTTCAGCCTGATATACGGCTTTTTGAGAATGATCTGTCACCGGGGTAATGTCCTTGACCATAAAGAAAATCAATACGACGGAGCAGCCGATTGCAGCCGCGCTGATCAGAAATGCAAGCCACAGATAATCCCGAAGCAAAAAACCCGCTATCGTCGGCGACATGACGAACCCCAGATTCGAACAGAGATATTGCAGGGAATATGCCCGCTCCCGATCATCCGTAAGCGTAATATCCGCCGTGAGAGCATTATAAGAAGGATGCTCCATACTCTGGCAGGTCGCCGCGACGGACATCAGAACAATGGACTTCACCGATAACGGAATAACCGCGCAGATTACGTAACAAACCACGGAAACAATATCCAAATAGATTATGTTCATCTTCTTGTTCAGATGATCCGCCATCTTTCCGCCGATCAGATTCGCCGGCAGCGACAGAATCCCTACGGCCGCCATAACCCATGCGATGTGTCTGGCGCTCATTCCCATCTTCCGGCTCAGTATCATCGTCATCATCGGCCAGATCATGGCTCCCATGGCGGTGACAAGCCGGCCGAAACACAATATGTAATTCTCCCGGCGAAGCCCCCTGTACTGTGATATCAGTTGCATTGCTGTTCATCCTGTTCAAAAAAATTTGTTTCGTGATAATGATTGTATTGCATGGGAAGAGAAATGTCAATATGATTTCCCCTTTGAGCTGCCGCAGACTTACCCGCAGAAGTTACTGTTCACTCCGTGACCAGCAACACGCTTCGCGATGCACAGAAATCGCAAAAAGATGCGATTTCGCGCTGAAAAACTCGGGATTTCCGCACAAAATGTGCGGAAACACCTCGCGGGATAGTGGCGTGTGAACAGTAACCCGCAGAATGCCCAAAAAAGAGCTGCCCCTTCGGCAGCCCTTTGATTTGGAAGGATTTATTACTGTTTGTTCCGCGCCATAAATTCCTCGATCTCTTCTACTGTCTTCGGGATTCTTCCGGACAGAACCTCACAGCCGTCTTTCGTTACCAGAAGAGTGTCTTCGATGCGGATTCCAAGCTTCATGTCGTCGAAATAAAGTCCCGGTTCCAGCGTAAACATCATGTTTTCCTCCAAAGGAACGTTATTCTCCCCTACATCATGGGTATAAAGGCCGATATAATGACCGGAACCATGGAAATAATATTTGGATATTTCCTCTGGTTCTTTTATATATCCAAGCCGGATTAACTCGTCCGCCATCACGGATTTGCTAAGCTCTTGAAGTTCTTCCTTGGGCTGTCCCGGTTTAGAGGCTGCGATCGCCGCCTCAAGGCCTGCCAACACGACGTTGTAGAGCGTTTTCTGTTCTTCGGTAAATTTCCCGTTCACCGGAAATGTCCGGCTGACGTCAGAGGCATAATATCTCCACTCTGCGCCGAGGTCGAAGAGGATCATCTCCCCGTCCTGCATCTGCCGGTTGTTTTCCTCATAATGCAGACAGCAGGCATTGACTTCGGAGGCGGCAATGGTTGGAAATGCGTGGCGGGCGTTTCTGGATTTCAAGGTATAGTTGAAATGTGCTTCGATCTCGTACTCGTACATCCCCGGCCGCAGATGTGAGAGGATATTCTCCACACCTTCCGTTGTAATGTCGCAGGCTTTTCTGTGGAGAGCGATCTCTTCCGGCAATTTAACCTGGCGCATCAACGCTAAGTCGCGGAAGGTATTGTGCATCTGAAGCGTAGGATTATATTCTCGTACACGGGCCGCAAACCTCTGGGCTTCATTCAGGGAAAAGCCTCCCTCCCAGTTCGCGAGGTCGATATAGACGTGGTCCACACGGTCGGGACTCCTTAAGAACGGAAGGTATTCCTCGAATTTTTCGAGATACTGCACATTCTCAATCCCCGTCTCTTCCCGAATGCTTTCTTTGGTATAGAAACGGCCGAGCCACCGCTTTGCCATTTCGTCCGGGTGATCGATAAATAATATCTCTTGCGCCTTCTGCGCCGTCTTTGTAACCATCAGAATGGCTTTGGGCTCTGTGAAGCCGGTGAGATAGTAGAAGTTAGCGTAGGGAGTGAACCGGTGCGTTCCGTCGCCGCGGTCCTCGCGCTCCCTGCCGCAGAAGACAAACCCTACGGACCGGTCTTCCAGCAAATCGGCGTATAATTTTCTCCTTGATGCATGGAAATCCTTGCTGATCATTTTAAAATTCCTCCTCTGTTGTATATTTCATTGATCATGCTTGTATCTTACCATTATTTCGGAGCGAATACAACAGGAGCGTGAAATACTTAAGGGCAGTGGATAAATGTGCAAATACTCAAGACATTCCGCAATTGAAATGTAAACCTGTATCTCCTATAATAAGTATCAGCATATAAATTGTGCAAAATTTGGAAAAGGGGGATAGAGGTAACAGAGTTATTGCTACATGTTGTAAGATTAAGGAGGAAAAAATGAGTAGATGCAGAAAACTCTCACGCAAGATCTCATCTTTTGTGCTTTTGGCGGCGATGTTGCTTTCCATGGCGAAGCCGGTCAGCATTTATGCACAGGATGAGGGTGCTGTTGAGAAAGAGGATCAAAAAATTGTACAAGACAATGTCGTACAAGACAACGCTGCGCAGGATACTGTGCTGATTGACCAGGAGACTCAGCTAACGGATATTCCGAAAGAAGAGGCTGAGGCAAACGGGCAGAGCGGTGAAAATGGACAGGGCTGTTGCAAAAGATATAATCTTTTCGGCAGCCCTTTTCGTATTTTCATCACTCCGCCTGTTTCCGGACGTTTCCATACATCAATATCAGCGCCGCCGCCAGCATGATCAGACAATATCCCACATTCATCATCATCCCCAGCTTCAAGCCGCCGGCCTCACTCACGATTCCCACAATCCATGGCCCCGCCATTCCGCCAAGACCTCCGCAGGAAAAAAAGATCCCCATCATCGTTCCCGGATTTTTAGACGGAATCCCTGAGATTACGGCTGTCGCCGTAGGAAAAATGACGGAAAATCCAAAGCCTGCGCCGATTAATATCCACGCCGTCTCATCCGGTCCCAGTACCCCTATACTAAGACAAACCGCCGCAATCACGGCGAAGATCGTAAGGCTTCTTAGATATCCAATCCGATCCACTAATATACTTCCCAACATTCTCCCAAACATCAGCAAGGCAAAATAGGCTGAAAAATAGGCCGCGCTTTTCTCGTCTCCCAATCGTTTCTCCGTCTGCAAAAATTCCACAAACCATGTGGCGACAGCAATCTCCGCCGCTACATAAGCAAAGATAAAGATATACATCATCCATACTTCCCTGTGAGAGATCAGTTTTATCACCTCGCCCCCTTGGATACCCGGGCGTTTCTCTCCTCTTTTCGCTTCCCGGGGATACCTCATGAAAATGAAATACAGCAGAATAGGTATGATCAAAAACAGGCTCGTCCGGTAAACCTCCCGCCACGAACATCCATTGCCCAACATAGCCCCGACCCCTATCGGCGTAAGAATCGCGCCAACTCCATAGAAGGTGTTCAGCAGATTCAGATAAAACCCCGCTCTCTTCGCATCATGTATGCCCGATATGATATTGCTTCCGCTAAGCTCCAACGTCCCAAGACCAAGCCCGATCAAAAAAATGAATCCGATCAAAGCCGCAAGCTGCGCTGAAAGGGCATATCCGGTCACACCGACGGCCAGACATGCCCCGGCAATGATAAGCGTCGGCTTTTTCCCCAGAAGGTCGGCAAGAACGCCCGCCAGAAAAGTTGCTATGAAAAACCCCGCATATTCGCTGAATACAATGGTTCCTCCCACGGAATAACCGTATGCTTCGTTCTCCATCAGCGCAGGAAGCGTCTGCCCTTTCATATTATCAATCAATCCAAACAAAAAATAACTTAAAAAACACCCTATTGTTACCACCCAAACCTGACGCTTACTCATTTCCGTCTTCATAAACCAATTCCTCTCTTAAATAACCCATGCCTGATTGCCGCCATGACTGCAGCTGCCTGAAACTTTTCTCTAAAAAATTACTAATGATAGCGTAGCGAAGCTATAATTTATATTGATTTTGAATATAACCAAATCGGAGGACTATATTTCAAACAGCCGCTTGTGTTATAAACCGGTTTATGATATGATTTTATCATCAAAACAGCATTTTTTATATCATTAAATCGTCAAATTATATGACTATTTCACCAAAATTAATTATTTAACCGCAAAGGAGGATTTCCGATGGAATTATCCATGTGTCCCATACGCATAAACTCTCAGGGCCGTGAACTGACGACTTTCGGTTCCTCCCTTTTCCCTTCCGCATGTTATGAGGACCGTCTCCGTTCGGACGATCTTCCATGGCACTGGCATGACGAGTGGGAGGTTATCCGCGTTGTCGAAGGTGCCGCGGATATCAAAGCCGGTAATAACAGCTACATCATCCCCGAAGGCAGCGGTATCTTCTTAAATTCCGGTGTCCTTCATTCCATAGGAAACGCCCGCAAAGAGATATCCCGCCTTCATTCGGTCATATTTCACCCGCGCCTTATCGGAGGCGGGCAGGATACCGTCTATTGGCAGAAATATATTCACCCATTTTGTCAGAATACGCAAATAGACAGCGTCTATCTGGAACAGAAGGTCGGGTGGCAGAGGGAGCTTCTTGATACGCTGGAGAAGGGCTGGGAGCTTCACATGTCAGAGGAATACGGTTACGAGTTTTTAATCCGCAGCCATATGTCGCACATACTCTATGAGCTTATCACCCGCAATCCCTCCTCCTCCGTCAAAACCTCCGCCAAATTCCTCCGCAATGGCGAACGCATGAAACTAATGCTGGAATATATACACAAGAATTATCCCGATGTAATCACCATTGAGCAGATCGCCTCAAGCGCTTCTGTCAGCGTAAGCGAAGCCCTGCGCTGCTTCCGAAGCTCTATCGGCAGGACTCCGGTTCAATATCTAAAGCATTTTCGTATACATCAGGCAGGAAAATTACTGGAGACTACGGATTATAAGATTGTTGATATTGGAATTAGATGCGGTTTTTCAGAAATGAGTTATTTTGCAAAATCTTTTCGGACAGTTTATGGGTGTACGCCGTCGGAGTATCGAGAGCGAGCAAAAGAAAAGGGATAGCCTATGCCCAACCATGCTTAACAGCACAAAGGGACTGCAGGAGAAGGCTTCCAAAGCCCGTCTCCTGCAGTCCCCTTGACTTTTAAATATTAATCGGCAATCTTTATCATAGCCTTTCCTGCTCTTCGGTACTCCGGCTTCGTAAACACGTCCACGATATCGTCCAGCGGGACTACATTCGTAATCAAGCTCTCAAGTTCAATCGTTCCTGACTCGAGTACACGGATTGCACGCTCGAAAGTATACGGATTAATAAAGGAGGACGTAATCGTAAGCTCCTTCTTGAACACATCATCCGGTTTCAGCGGATAAGACTCCTCCGGTGAAGCAAGGCCGAAGTACATTACCGTAGCGCCTTTTCCTGCGAATTTTACGGCATCCTCCTGCGTATGGATATTGCCCACGCACTCAATAACCACATCCACGTTCTCGCAATACTCTGACAATACGGCCTGTACGTCTTCTTCGACAGGATTAATCGTCTTGGTCGCGCCAAGCTTAAGCGCCAGCTCTCTCTTCTCTTCCACCGGTTCGGACATAATCACCCTTGCCGCGCCCGCGTTCTTCGCAAGCTGCATCATAATCATTCCGATGGGGCCGCCGCCCATAACAAGAACCGTACATCCGGATTTTATATTACATAGGTCGATACCATGCAGACAGCAGGAGATCGGCTCTGCCATTGCCGCCTCTTTAAAGCTCAGGTTCCCGGCAAACTTATATACCTGTTTCTCGCGCATGATTACGTACTCGGCAAATCCGCCGTCAACCGTAGTGCCTACGCCGATATTATTGGTACAGAAATGCTGCATCGCATTCTTACAGAAATAACATTCGCCGCACATATCGTTAGGATCCGCGCTCACCCTGTCGCCTTCCTTAACTGTTGTAACCGCCGAACCGACTTTCGCTACCACCCCTGAGAATTCATGTCCCGGAATCAACGGAGGATTCACTTCAAAGGAACCGCCGTCCCCGTTAAAGATATGCATATCCGTACCGCATACGCCGCAATACTTTACTTGAATCAGTACTTCATTATCTTTCAGTTCCCTTACCGGCACTTCTTCCACCCTTAAGTCGTGTGGTCCATGATACACTGCTGCTTTCATACTATTACCTCCAAACTTTCTCTTTCACAGTAATGACTAGTAATTGTCCATACCATTATAAAACATTTTTTAATAAAATCCCAGCAAATATATCATTTGCCGGGATTTTTAAGTTTTCCATTATTATATTAATTCTGCTGTCTCTTCTTCTGGATACAGTCAAAACCTACGGCAAGCGCAAGTACGACACCCATGATAATATCCTGTACATAAGAATTAACATTCATAAGTACCATACCATTCTGTAAAGCGCCGATAATAAACGTACCTGCAACTACGCCTGACATCTTACCATAACCGCCTGTTACGGATACTCCGCCTAAAACTACACAAGTGATAACGTCAAACTCATAGCCCACACCGGAAGATGTGTTACCGGAATTAGTACGGGACAGCATAACTATACCCGCAAGACCTGCAAAGAAACCGGAAATGGCAAATACAAGGTATTTAATCCTTCCTACCCGGATACCGGAAAGCTTCGCAGCCTCAATATTACCGCCTACCGCGTAGAAATAACGTCCGAAGTAAGTCTTATTCAGAATAAAGGAACCTAAAGCAAAACATACCGCCATGATAATAACAGGTATCGGGATGATCCCTACATAGCCCTGACCGATCATAGAAAATCCTTTTGAGAATCCACTGATCGGCATACCGCCGCACATAATCAGGGCCAGGCCATAGAAGGCCGTCTGTGATGCAAACGTAGCGATAAGAGCCGGAATACCGATGGTTGACACCATAAAACCATTCAATACGCCAATCAGCGTTGACGCTGCTAAGGAAACAAGAATTGCTAAAACCGGGTTAATTCCCATGTTTACCATCATATATGCACAGAGAATATTGACAAATGAAATAATCGTACCTGTTGAAAGGTCAATATCTCCTAACAGAATTACGAAAGTCATACCGATAGAAGCAATACCATACATAGATACCTGACGCAGCAATGTGAGCAGGTTATTCGGGTTAATAAATCTTGGATTTGCAATCGTGAAGGCAATCACAAGAACTACAAGTACAAGCCAGATTGCCTTACTTTTTAATTGGTTTGCGATACTGTTCGTTTTCATACTAGACCTCCTCAACATTGGCCGCTGATGCATATGCCATGATCGTCTCCTGACTGAACTCAGCCTTGCTGAGTTCACCGGTCATATCGCCTTCTGCCAGCACGATGATTCTATCAGACATACCCATTAATTCTTCCATCTCGGAAGAAATCATCAGAATTGCCTTTCCTTCCTTTTCTACTAAGTCATTCATCAACTTATAAATCTCGTATTTCGCACCTACGTCGATACCGCGGGTAGGCTCGTCAAAAATAATCAGCTCTGAGTCCGCGGCAAGCCATCTTCCAAGAATAACCTTCTGCTGATTACCGCCGCTTAGATTCTTCACAAGCTGATTCAGAGACGGCGTCTTAATCGCCATATTTTCGCGATACTTCTCTGCAATCTCTTTCTCTTTCTTGGAGTCAATGACACTCAGTTTTGAATTTCTCTCATATATCGGCATATTAATATTATTCTTGATAGATATACCAAGCATTGCGCCGTGACGTTTTCTGTCCTCCGGCACCAAAGCAATCCCCAGATCGATGGCCTGTCTCGGACTCTTCGGATCCACTTCCTGCCCTTTGAATATCATCGTTCCGGAGGTCTTCGGCACAGCTCCGAAAATCATCTGTGCAAGCTCGGTACGACCTGCGCCGACCAAACCGCCTAATCCGAGAATCTCGCCTCTGCGAACCTTCAGGGAAATATTCTTATCGCCGTTGCCTGTCACGTTCTTGAGCTCCAGAAGTACGTCGTCTTCTTTGATACAGTTGCCTCTCGGCGGATAGGACTCTGTCAATTCACGCCCAACCATGAGCTGAATCAGCTCTTCCACATGGCTGTCTTTCGTTATCAAGGTCTTCACGTATTCGCCGTCACGGATAACTACAATTCGGTCGGACAGACGATAGATCTCTTCCAGTCTGTGGGAAATATAGATAATAGATACTCCCTGCTTCCTTAACAGCTCCACTACCTCGAACATACTCTCAACCTCCGCGCTGGTCAGAGGCGCGGACGGCTCATCCATAATCAGTATCTTTGCATTCTGCTGGATTGCCTTGGCAATCTCAACCATCTGCTGGTAGCCTACCGTCAGGTTCTTCATCAGCATCTTCGGATCAATCTTAATATGTAACTGGTCAAACGCCTTCGCCGCTTCCCGCTCCATTGCCGCCTTATCGACCACGATCCCCTTCCTGATCGGACGTCCAAGGAACAGATTCTCCGCTGCCGACAATTCCTTTACGTTATTAAATTCCTGATAGATAATCGCAATTCCATTCTCTGATGCAAGCTGAGGAGTCATGCTGGAAAATTCTTTGCCGTTCACGATAATCTTTCCGGAAGTAGGAATAACCGCTCCGGAACAGCATTTAATCAGGGTTGACTTACCGGCACCATTTTCTCCGATCAATGCCAGAATCTCGCCTGGTTTCAATTCCAGTGTAACATCCTTCAACGCAACAACACCCGGGTATTCTTTTCTTATATGCTGTAATTGCAATACATATTCTTCGCTCATATTCTTCCCCCGTGATTATATTATTTGGAGGCGGCCAATGCCGCCTCCTTCTTGTCACCTACTACTCATTATGGTAATAATTAACTATTACATACCAGCCTGGATATCTGCGATATTGTCAGAATTAATCTCCATTGTCGGTCTGTAAACGTTCTTATCGCTTGAGAAATCCTCGCCATCAAGGATTCTCTTGAACATCTCGAAACATGCCTGAGCCGTATCTGTGTTGGAGCCCTCGAAACCTACGATAGCTCTTACAGCCTCGTCTCCTGCCTCAAGAGAATCTAACTGATCGGATGTAACGTCTGTTGTGATAACACCGCAGTCCTCCGGAATCTTGCCGGCTCCGCCGTACTTAGCAAGAAGAGCCGTGTTGGATCCGATCATAGCGCCGGCGCCAACGCCTACCCATATTTTACAGTCCGGACTAGCCTGAAGAACTGTCTCTGCCTTAGTCTGAACTTCGTTATTGACAACACCGTCGATCGTAGCTACGATCTCGTAGTTATCCTCGCAGAACTCCTCAAGACCGGCCTCGATACCATTCTGTCTCTCTAAGAGTACCTTTGTATCTGGCTTACCGATTACACAAACCTCGGCCTTGTTGTCTTTTGTATAGTGCTCGTTGATGAAAGCTGCCGCAGTCTTACCAATCTCTTTTCCAAGCTCTGTGTTGTCCAGAACCCAGTTAGCTGTTGTGTTCTCCATCGGATCGTCCCAGCACATAACCTTGATTCCCTCGTTAAGAGCACGTCCGCAAACCTCTTCAACAGCGCTTGCGTCATTCGGGTGTACCATGATCAGATCGCATCCTGATGTAATGAAGTTCTCGATCTGCTCGATCTGCTTTCCTGAGTTCTCTTCACATCCAACGATCGTAGCGTCATATCCTTCATCCTTGAGGATCTTATCCAGCTTGCTCATAACGCCTGCCCAGTAAGCATTCTCATAGTTCTGGATCGTGATACCGATCTTCTTGCCGCCGGATTTGCCTTCGTCTGATCCGCCGTCGCCAGAGCCTGATGAACTTCCGGAACCTGATCCGCTGCCGGAATCTCCCCCAGAGCATCCCATCAGCATTGAGCCAACCATTGCTACACACAGAATAGCTGCTAAAACCTTTTTCTTCATACTTTTTTCCTCCTTAAATTTTAGGTTTTATTTTTATAGCTTCGCTACTAGCTATCAATATAAATACAGGATTCCTGTTAAACTTAGAAACAAGTAAACGCGCCGTCTACAATAATATCCGATCCTGTTGTAAAACTGCTGGTATCTCCTGCAAGATATACCAGAATTGACTGTAACTCTTCCGGCTTGCCAAGTCTTCCCATCGGCGCCATTGCGTTCCACTGCTCGATCAGCGGCTTTAACGGCTCCGAATTCATAATCAGCTCCGTTCCGATATATCCGGGACTGATGCAGTTCACACGAACGCCCTTCTTCGCCCATTCGATCGCCAGCGACTTTGTAAGCATGCTGACGCCCGCCTTAGACGCATTGTACGCGCACTGCGGCTGCGGAACATTCACAATATGGCCTGACATAGACGCCGTATTAATGATAGATCCGTATCCCTGCTTCAACATAACGCGTCCTGCCGCCGTCGCACATAAGAACACGCCTGTCAGGTTGATATCGATAACTTTCTGCCACTGCTCAAGCGACATCTCTTCTGCCGCTACGTTCAGGGCAATTCCTGCGTTGTTGTAGCATGCGTCCAGCTTGCCGTATGTATCGACCACTTTTGCAACCATAGCCTCAACCTGATCCTTCTTCGTTACGTCGCACTGGATCGCGATTGTCTTAGAACCGGTAGCCTCTGCAATCTCCTCCGCCACCTTCGCGGCGCCTTCTAAATTCACGTCCACGATCGCCACATCCGCGCCTGCCTCAGCAAACGCCATTGACGCGCACTTTCCGATTCCGCTTGCGCCGCCCGTTACATAGATCGCCTTGCCGTCCAGTCTCATCTTCTCAATAATTCCCATCTTGTCTCCTCCTTGCACATAATACGCAACTGTTTCTTGAATAATTTTTACTTATTCATTTTATAAAACTATTTCGTAAAAGCTATTTTTAATTATATACCGGCAAGGGCATTTGTACAAGATGTAATATCAACCAAAATCCGACTTTTATTTTTATCTATTTTGCACAATGCGATTTTGAAAGGCTGGCTGTCAGTGGAAGACTTGCACATTTCCACTTTAATAATTCGTTTAGTTAAGTCTTTTATAAACTAGTGATATATTACCATACTTTCTCAGATATTTCAATAATTTTTAGATATATTATTCATCTTTTTAGACATCCTTCCTTCATACACATCGCGGCTCCGCAAGCCGCTTCCTCCTGCCATCTTGGAATTTCCATCTTCAATCCAAACATCTCCTCCGCTAATTCCTGCATAAGCTTGTTTCGGCGGATTCCGTTTCCTGATCCAACCAGATGTTCGGCCTTCTTTCCGGTCAGTTTGCACATCTTCAAATACTGCTGATAGGATTCGTCTAATATCCCCAAAATGACGCCTGCGGTCATGGCTCCCGGACGGAAGTTCTCTATGCCGATTCCCGTAATCTTACCCCTTTCTTCCGGGTTGCCTCTGGTTCCGGAGAAGGTGGTCGCGACCTTCCACGCGGCGTCTGCTCCATACTGCCGAATAAATTCTTCGGCCTGCCCGTACATAATGTCATAATAGCTTTCTTTCGCCCCGCCGGACGCCTCCCTGTAAAACTGCTCAAGCATCGCATAGGCTCTCCCGCCGCACAGGGACGAACCCGCAAGGATATATCCGTCTTTTGAAAACGGCCGAAGCTCCAGATCTCCCTCGCAGGCAACATATTTATCAGATGCAAAAGTCACCTGTCCGCCGGTTCCGACATTGACTAACACTGTGTCGCCGAGGCTTAAAACGGATCCCCGGAAACTTGCCTGATTGTCGCCGATCGCCCCCATAACGGGGATACCCTCTTTTGTCTCCCCCGCGATAAAGAAATCCTTACTGACCTGCGGAAGGTAAGAGACCTCCACCCCCGCCTTCTCTAAGGCTTCATACTCGAATTCTTTTTCCTTAAGATTGTAACATCCCCAGCTTGCGGCCATATCCATACCGATCACCGGCCGGCTGCATCCGCAGAGGCTCATAGCGATATAATCGCTGATGGTCGTCATCTTCACGGCCCGCTCCGGAATCTTCCCCGTCTTCTGGAGATAAAAATGTGTCGTCAGCCCATATCCCGCAGCCGCTCCTCCAACCTTTTCTTTCAGGATTCCCGCGCTGCTTTTCCCGCCGTTAAGAACCTTATTGCCGTTGCCGTCCTGCCACGTATAAAGCGGGCTTACCGCCTTTCCCGTTTCATCCACATAGAGCATACCGTGCATCTGTCCCGTAAGGCCGATTCCCGCCGGCGTTCCATGGGCGCGGATAAGCTCCTTTGCCTTCTCCTTAGTAAGCCTTAAGATTCTTTCCGGATCCTGTATCTTATCCTCCGGCGTCTCTCCCGTAAGAAACGACTTATGATTCAATGTCTCCCGGGCAATTAATTCCCCTGTCTCAGAATCCAGCAAAACGATACTAATGGATGTCGTCCCGATATCAATACCCATAACCTTCATGATTTTACCCGTCCTCTCCTGAATATAAACTTTGTCATAGCCAGAGCCTATAATTGGTATTATTATACAATACCAATTATACTAAAACTTACAACAACTCACGCCTCTTTCCGGCATGAGTTGTTGTATAATCTCCAACGGCTTTATTCCATCCGCTTCTTACTTCGCAATCTTTACCACTGCTTTCACGATCTCCGCCTTCTCGTTGACGCTCCGGTCCATCGCAGTCTGGATGTCGTCGAAATCAAAGATATGGGTAGCAATTCCCTTCAAGTTCACTTTACCCTGCTCTACCGCATCGATTGCCATCGGATAGATATGGCGGTAACGGAATACTGTCTTGAACGTAATCTCTTTGTCAAGGGCAAGGCTCATCATCATATTCATCATACCAGTCTTGCCATAGCCTACCAAGACAATGTTGGAACCTTTGCGCACAACCTGAATTGCCTGATTGGTCGTAATCTCCGTTCCCGCCGTCTCGACTGCAAGGTCAAAACCTTCTCCGCCCGTCAGCTCCTTGGCCTTCTCTAACACATCCGCTTCCCTGCCGTTAATCACGCCGTCCGCGCCAAGCTCCAACGCCTTCTCCAGACGTTTCTCCATAATATCAACTACATACACTTTGGAAACACCGCAGGCTTTCAGCGCCATCATAGACACAAGTCCGATACAGCCCGCGCCGAATACCACCGCGCTCTGGCCCGCCTGCGCGCCGCCCTGCTTCGCTGCATGGAAACCTACTGCAAGCGGCTCAATCAAAGCTCCCTCCAAGGTACTTACATTCTCCGGCAGCTTAAAGCACAAATCAGCCTCATGGGCTACATATTCCTGAAATACGCCGTCAACCGGAGGCGTTGCAAAAAATACTACATCCGGACACAGATTGTACTTTCCTTCACGGCAGAACTTGCACTTTCCGCAGGTCTTTCCCGGCTCCAGCGCAACTCTGTCGCCGACCTTCAGGTGCGTTACGTCCTTACCAACCTCTACTACGACTCCGCCCGGCTCATGGCCCAATACAAACGGCGGCTCTACGACGTAATCTCCGATCCTGCCCATCTCGTAATAGTGCATGTCGCTTCCGCAGATACCCACATACTCAAGCTTCACCAGCACTTCATTATCCTGCGGTGCCGGGATCGGCCTCTCTGTGTATCCCATCTTACCAATCCCATTCATTACTGCTACTTTCATTGTTCCTTCCATCTTGTTGAATCCTCCTTATATTTTAGATATGTAGTTTTCTATCTGATATAACGCTGCTCCATATGCGGACGACTCCTCACGGTACTGACATACCCTGACGTACTCTCCGCTCCCGCCGAAGATATTCTTCTTAGAAACAATCTCCTTAAAACGCTCTATATACGGTTCCATATGATTGCCCACATACCCTCCAAGTACGATCTCGCAGTCAAAACACATACGCAGATTATCAACCGCAATAGCCAGATCCTGCAGGTAATCTTCCCAGATTCTTTTATATTCTTCATTCCCTGACTCCATCTCCATGAAAAACGCGCTCAAATTCCCTTCTTCGAGACCGGCAAGTTTAAGGGCGGAGCAGTAGGCGTCCAGACATCCCTTCTTACCGCAGTAGCATGTCCTTCCCTCCGAATGAATCACCATATGGCCGAACTCGCCGCTGCGCCAGTTGTTTCCCATATACATGGTCATATCGTCGTTGCCGACCTTCGTACCCATGTTACTCTTCATCTCATCCGCAAATATAACTGCGCCGCCCACGGAATTGCTCAGCGACAGATAGACCATATTGCTTTCCGGCCTCTCGCAGCATATATCTTCCGTAATAGCGGCTGCATTGGCATCGTTGAGCAGCTCGCAGGGATATGGTATGTACTTCGTCCACATCCTGTTCGACGCTTCCTGAATTCCTAATACATGGGAACGGGTGAGTAAATTCTTCTCCCTGTCGACAATTCCCGGGAGCGCAATCCCGACTCCCTCTATCTGTCCCTCCGGAATATGGTTCCTTGCTATAAAATCCTTAAGAAGCTCTCCGATCTCCTGAAAATAATGTTCCTCATTATAAAAATGCTTGCGGATCCGCTCGTGATCTAAAACCTTCATACTAAGATCCGTGTAAGCAAAACCTACATGATTCCCCGTAATATCCATTCCGACCGCGTATCTGGCTTCCTTGACGCTGGCAATAGCCTTCGCCTTTCTTCCTCCGGTTGATTCCAGCGCGCCTACTTCTTCCACAACGCCTGCGCTCTTTAGTTCCTTTACGATCGTCAGCACCGTAGGTCCGCTGATATCCAGCGCCGCGGAAATATCCGGCATACTCGTCTCTCTTCGGCCGTTCACATACCGGAATACCCTGTTCCTATTCAGTTTCTTTACTTCCAGACTGTTTGTTCCCCGTCTCATCACTCTTCCTTCTCACTTTATTAATTAGTTTAATTAAGTAATTCACAAATTATATTTATGTTATCACATATATCCAATTTTTTCAATACTTTTTATAGGAAATACACCAAAAAGCACAAAAACCGTTACAGTTCACAGGCCAATGGTAATTAGTTAAATGAAATACTACCGACAATGTTACTTATAATTAGCATCATCTAAGCAAAATCATGCGGCATACAGCATCAACCTATCGGCTCTGTCCCTGATAAAGCAGATAAAAAAGAATCTGTCTCCGTGGTCAGACGGAGATAGATTCTGCATATATGGGCGGCTTTCGTAAAGTTGACTTTATATGGATATTTGGTATGATGCTTTTCCACTACAGCAATGGCAGATTTGTGACAACACATTCAAAAGAATCCCACTCTTTCTTTCCTATCTATTTATAAATCAGAAAAATTTCTTGCAGACAAGACCGTTTTCATGTAAGATAATCTACAAATCCGCAAAAAAATACTTGCGGTTGTGTTTATTGTCTATGTATGTCAAGGCTGCAAAAATCACCAGCACTAACGTAAGCACTTCTAACGTATTCATACCGACCTCCTTTCCGTTTCCAGAAAGGACAACCGCAGACTATCCCTACTTGCTCTAATCTGACTAAGAGAATTATAGCACGTTATGTCCCGGTCAAGCACAGGCTCATTCGTCACCGGATCAATCTTTTCCTGTTCCTCTTTGATTTTGTAATGTGCGGGCGCAAGGATACGGATACCCCTCTCGCCCTTCTTTACATGGCGTTCAAAATTCCTCTGCCATGCCTTGTCATTGATTGAAACTTACGGAAGCAACATAAAATTTGATGATTACCTGTATTGCGTAGTGGTGCTTGCCCTCATTCTATTTGAAGCAGCTTTGCCGACACAACTTCCGTTTTTTCTTTCTTGTACTTGCTATATGCATTATTGTGTCGTTAAGTATTGGAAGTGTTTTAGGGTTGACGGTATCTTGAAGCCATAGGGCATATTTTCCCTTCTTCTTGGGGATACCGCTTGATGTTGGATAATGGATTCTGCTTTGAAAATCTATGGTATCTAATCTTTATTTTTTTGCAGCGATGATTGTATGTGGAATCGTTTTGAAAAAACAAAAAACAAAATAGAGGCGCTAAAACCCGCCGCCTCTGTCCATTCTTTTCCGTCACAATATCAATATATCCGCAACGCTCAACTCACCGTAAGGAGTACCCACGCTCCTGCGGGGCCACCCCCCGGTCTTCGTGAATATCTCAACACGTCCGTCTTTTAAGTAGGTAGTCTCTTCGCACTTGGTCCCCTGAATGGTCGGATTCCACGCATACGCCGTCCCATCCCGAAGAACTCCTTCCTCCGTGGGTTTCACAATTAGCTCCCGGCACCCATATCCCGTGGGACCGCCCTGATGATGCATCTTCCATTCCTCAGGGTATCCCGCCTCCTGATATAATTTCTTAAGCATCTCCCAGTATTCCCGATATTCCATCCCGTCACGCATCATATTCTGCATACACGCGAAAATATACTGGGTCTTTTCCATCCGGCTGCGTATCTCTTTCGACGCCTCCCGAAAATACGCCATTCTGGTCATACTGATATTCAGTCCATACTTTTCTCCTCCAAGCACAACCATAAGACTGTCTCTGATTACCTTATCAGAGGGAACCGGATGCCTGTAATCCAAAATCCGCTCATCGCTTCCGACCAGCACGCAATCCGGACTAATCCCCTGCAAAATACAGCGCGCCTTAAGCTTCGCCGCTACTTCCCACTCCGTCTGTCCCGGCTTTGCGTCCTTTACGATTCCCTCTACAATTTCGGCACATTCCTGACCAATCTCACGGTAACGCTTAACCTCTGTTTCATTCAGCAGAAGCCGGATAGCGACTAACTCTTCCTGTATACACGGAGTATGAGCCACTCCCGTATCCGACCCATAACGCTTCCCCTCACAATAAGACGCAAGAAAATGTTCCATAGTCTCATACCACGGTACAAGAACAGCCTCTGCGCCCAACACATTCTGTTCTCTCTCCATACGCAAGGAATCACTGCTGTCCGCCACCAGCTTAAGCTCCCCGTCCCTCTCCATAATCAGAAAAGCCATTCCCACCTCTGTATTCGTCACAACTGCATTTTCATTCTCCTGGGTCAGCCACTTAAAATTATCCCGCCGCCCCAGAATCACACCGTCATAGGCAGTATCCAAAAGCCATGCCCTAAGTCTTGCTCTGTTATTACTCTCACTCATTATCTCTTACTCCATATTCACGCACACTTTACCCGTCTTGCCTGTTGCAAACACACGGTAGGCTTCCTCCGTCTCTTCTAATGGGTACCGATGTGTAATAATCTGGCTTGGATGAATCTTCTTACGCTCCAAAAATTCCACAAGCCGCTCCATGTTGCCCACAGATGTCACCCAAGACCCGTGAAGCGTCAGATTCTTATGCAATAACAGAGGGCTTGGCTCAAAGGTCACAGTCCCCTGCTCCCCTAAGAACACTACCTGTCCCCACATTCTCGCTGCCTCCAAGCACCTGTGGCGTCCGATACTGCTGCCCGAACAGTCGACAGAAACTTCCACGCCTTTACCACCCGTATACTCCATCACATTCTTCACCACCTGGTCATCCCCAAGGAACACCTGGTCCGCCCCCGCCTTCACTGCCATATCAAGCCGCTCCTTGGCAATGTCTACTCCAATCACCTCTGCACCCATGGCCTTCGCAAGGATACACGCCGCCTGTCCCACCGGACCAAGCCCCATCACCAGCACCCTGTCACGGCCGGATACATTGGCCCTCAAAAGCCCCTGATAAGCAGTCCCGAAACCACAGGCAATCATTGCTCCATCCTCATAAGTCAGAAAATCCGGCAAATGAATACAGGTTGACGCATCCGCCACCATGTACTCTGCCAGCGCGCCGTCCCGCTGCCAGCCGTATGCCCGTCTCTCCGGCTGCTGACAGTTAATAAAGAACCCTTTCTTACACTCATCGCAATACCCGCAGCCCTGAATATGGTAGACCACCACCCGGTCGCCCTCCTTAAAATCACACACGCCCTCGCCTGTCATAACCACCTGACCGCTCGGCTCATGCCCTGCAATCACATTGTCGTAGCGCGCGCCGCCGGTCTTGTCCGTATGCTCATAGTAAATATACTTAAGGTCGCTTCCGCAAAGGCTGGCCGCCTTCATTTTAAGCAAAACCTGTCCATGCCCCGGCTTTGGAACCTCCTGCTCCACCCGCTCTACCTTAGCGCCTCCCGGCAGCTTCATGCCCGTCATCTTCTCCGGAATCTCATACATCATCTCTTCTACCTCCATCGTCTTATAACCAATCTGTACAGCGCCTTGAATGGCTGAACCTTGTCTGTAACTACTTCTTATATTATCTCCTTTTACGTCGGGCATGAATACCCTATCATCCTAATTGATGGACTATATTACTGTTTTTGAATATAGATACCGTTACGGTATTCTCTGGGAGAAACCCCAATCATTTTCTTAAATATTCTGGAAAAATAATAAGGGTCGTCATACCCAAGGCTCTGGGCGATTTCTAAAATATACATATCCGTAGATTTCAGCAGCTTGCACGCCTCCTGCATCTTAAGGTTTATGAAGAAATCAATGGGCGCGCGATTGGCGTACTTCTTGAAAACCGCATTAAGATAGCTCTTAGACAATTCAAGCTCCCTTGACAAATCTCGGAGACTCAGATTCTCGTCCAAATGCTTATACATATACCTCACCGTCGCCGTAATATGCCGGTTCTGCTTGCTCGCCTCATCCACCTTCTCACGAAAATAGATTTCCGCAAGAATCAGGGATAACACCTGCGAAATATAGATAAAATTCCCTAATGTATAGTTGCACCCCAACACCCGGAACAAAACGTCAAACAGCGTGATAATCCTGTTCTCCGCATGTTTTGAACCAAGGCTCACTACCAGACATTCCTCCAACGGATAATGGACCGTGTTCTCCCCCTTGAAATGAACCCAGAAAATACTCCAAGGTTTTGCCTCGCTTGCATAGTATTTATGCCTCTTATTGCGCGGAATACAGAAAACCTCCTGCCCATGCAGGCAGTACTTCCGGTTCTCAACCTGAATACAACCTTCCCCCTCCACGCAATAAAGCAGAATATATTCCTGAGTGCCCTCTTCACGCTCCCTGTAGTGATGGCGGGCCTTCGGGAAAAAACCGATATCTGTCAGATACAAGGCGCGAACCAATGGGTGCCTCGCATAATTCTCAAAGGATTCCGTCGGAATGACAAAATATTGTTCATCCTTAAAGCCGTCTTGTTTTCGTGTTTCCCAGCCCTGTTCAAAAATGTTCCCTTCCATATTCTCTGTACCGCCTCCTCAGTATGCTGAACGCAAACCCTCTAACGACTGTCCGCATCCTTTTATCATAGCATATGGAATATAGTCCATCAATAATAAAGATATGTTATTCCTGTTTTCATCCCCTTATGTTAAATTAGACTTAATAAAATGATACAAGGAGTGAAATAGAATGAAAACCAATTCATCCACCAAGGTATGGGAGGAGTCCGTCCTGCTCCCGACCTACAAAGCGGCAGACCCCGAAAAAAGCCCTCTTTTCATTGAAAACCGGGCATACCAGGGAAGCTCAGGGCGTGTGTATCCCCTTCCTGTGACCGAAAAAATCTCTGATGACAAGGAAGACATAAGCTACCGCGCCCTCTTTCTTGAAAATGAATACCTGAAAGTCATGATTCTTCCGGAGCTGGGAGGAAGAATCCAGCGCGCCTACGACAAGACGAACGGGTACGATTTTGTCTATTATAACCATGTGATTAAGCCTGCGCTGGTAGGCTTAACCGGCCCGTGGATTTCCGGCGGCATTGAATTCAACTGGCCTCAGCACCACCGCCCCAGCACCTACTCGCCGGTAGACTGTACTTATAAGGAGCATGAGGACGGCTCCGCAACCGTATACGTCAGCGAAATCGACAAAATGTACGGGACAAAGGGCATGGCGGCCTTTACCCTTTATCCGGACAAAGCGTATATCGAAATCAAAGGGCAGTTGTTCAACAATACGGACACCCCTCAGACCTTCCTCTGGTGGGCGAATCCGGCAGTACCGGTCAACGACAATACCTATTCCGTATTTCCACCGGATGTTCACGCCGTCATGGACCACGGGAAAAGGGCGGTCTCAACCTTTCCCATCGCAACGGGAGAATATTATAAATATGACTATTCTAAAGGGATTGACATCTCTATGTACAAGAATATCAAGGTGCCGACCTCTTATATGGCGGCGCACTCAGATTATGACTTTATCGGCAATTATGACGCGGGGATTGATGCGGGACTTCTCCATGTAGCGGATCATCACATTTCCCCTGGAAAGAAGCAGTGGACTTGGGGAAACGCGGATTTCGGCAGGGCATGGGACCGCAATCTGACCGAGACGGACGGGCCATACATCGAGCTGATGACCGGCGTATTTGCCGACAACCAGCCAGACTTTACATGGCTTAAACCTTACGAAGAAAAGACCTTTACCCAGTACTTCATGCCCTATAAGGGAGTCGGAAGGGTCAAAAACGCCACCAAGGACGCCATGGTAAATCTTGAGCTTTCTCAAGGCAAGGGGCATGTATATCTCTACACCACCGGATACTACGAGGACTTAAAACTAACGGTGTCAAAGGGAGACGACATAATCTATGAGACTATAGCAACCTGCAGTCCGGCCGCCCATTTTGAAGCCGCCTTTAACACCTCCCATTCTTCCTGCGTGGGATGCCGCGTGTCCGCACAGACAAAGAATGGACGGCTTCTTGTCTCCTATACCGCAAAAGAGGATGCACTTGAGCCTATTCCGGAGGCAGCCAAGCCTTTAGCTGCGCCCTGCGAATTGAAATCCACAGAAGAATTGTACCTTGCCGCCATGCATTTAGAGCAATATCGCCATGCAACCTTTGAACCTGCGGATTATTATGAAGAGGGCCTTCGGCGGGATGCTTCCGACATACGCCTCAACAATGGGTACGGACTCCTGCTGCTGAAAAGAGGGAATTTCGAAAAGGCACGCATCCACTTTGAAAAGGCAATCCAAAAACAGAGCTGGAAGAACCCCAACCCTTATGACGGAGAGTGTTTCTTTAATCTGGGACTGGCATTGTTCTATCTTGGTCAGGAGGAGGAAGCCTTCGACGCCTTCTACAAATCTACCTGGAGCCATGAGACACAGAGCGCGGGCTTCTACTGGCTGGCCCTGCTAAGCTGCAGAAAGCATCATTTTGAGGAGGCTTTGGCATTTACAGAGCAGTCCATGATACGTAACTGGCATAACATGAAGGCGCGGACGCTGAAAGCCGCTATCCTGCGCACTTTGGGAAGAGATTCCACTGCCCTGTTGTCTGAGAGTATCGCCATAGATCCGCTCTCCATGGGATGCCTCTATGAGATGGACCGAAAAAAATGGCTTTCAGCCATGCGCTCACAGCCCCAGAATTATCTGGAACTGTCATTGGATTATATGAAAGCGGGCTTCTACCAGAATGTCGTGGACATCCTGCGTTCCACACCTAAGGCCAGTCCCCTGACCTTCTACTATGAAGGATATGCATGGCTTAGCATGGGAGATACCGCTTCCGCAAAGGAAGCATTTGCAAAGGCAGAAAAGGCAGACCCCGATTACTGTTTCCCCAACAAAACCGAGGAAATTCTAATTCTCCAAGCTGCGATTAACCATATGCCTTCCGCTCCTTTCGCCCACTACTACCTTGGAAATCTTCTCTATGACAAGAAGCAGTATGAAGACGGGGCCGGACATTGGAAGGCGGCGGCAGCCGAGAATGACCAGTACGCCATGACCTACCGAAACCTTGCAATCGCGTATTACAACAAGGAGCACGACCTGGCAAAGGCTCTGGAGCATATGGAGTATGCACTCCAATTAGAGCCTGAGCATCCGCATTTCTTATTGGAGTATGACCAGCTTGCCGCCAGAAACCGACATTCCGTTGAAGAGCGGCTGCACCGCATGAAGGAACATTTCAAAATCCTTTGCGAACGCGATGTGCTTTACCTTGGCTACATTACCCTGCTAAACGACGCCGGCCAGTACGAGGAAGCCCTTGCCTGCCTGTCTGAGCATACTTTCCATCCCTGGGAAGGCGGCGAAGGAAAGGTCAGCGGACAGTATCGTTATGCCCTGACTGAAAAAGCCCTGCTTAAAATGGAGCAGGGAAATTACCAAGAGGCAATCAGTCTTCTCACCCGGACCTTCACCTATCCGGACCACTTAGGAGAGGGAAAACTGCCCAATGTCCAGGATAATATTGCCGAATACTATATTGGATTGTGTCACAGGAAACTCGGAAATGAAGAAGAAGCCATTTCCTATTTTGAAAAAGCCTCCGTGGGCTTAGACGCGCCTTCCGTCGCGCTCTATTACAACGACCAGCCCTCCGACACCATCCTGTACCAAGGTCTGGCAAACGAGGCTCTAGGCCGTAGGGATAAGGCTCTGAAAGCCTACCACCAATTAAAAGCCTTTGGAGAAAAACACATTTTTGACCGGGTATCCTACGACTATTTCGCCGTATCCCTTCCGGAGCTTGAGGTCTTCCCCTGCAGTATTCAGGAACGGAATGAAATTTACTGCCAGTACCTCATGGCCCTAAGCGAAATCGGGTTAAAAAATTACGAGAAGGCCAGCCACCGCCTTAACTCCATCCTCAAACTGCAGCCGGACCACCAAGGGGCCCTTCAACATAAAAAAATGATACAAAAGATACACAAAGATACGTAAATTTTTCCGGTATACGGATAGCTCGGGGCCGCCCCCGAACTGTCCGTATCCTTTACGAAGAATCACCGTACCTCTGTAAGCTCTTTCATATCCTCTTTCAAATGTTCGTAAATACTCTTATACAGCCTGAAATACTCATTATACTTCTTATGGTTCTCTTCATTCGGCATAATCTTTTCGTCAAGCACTTGCCACTTTTTCACTTCCTCATAAGTCAGAAGCCCTGTCCCAATGCCTGCAAGCATGACGTCCCCCATGTTGGCCTCCACATCATAGATTGGGCAGACCACCGGATAACCTGTTACATCCGCAAAAATCTGTCTCCAAACCTTGGACTTGGTCACGCCGCCCGCAATCAGAATATACTCTCCAAGATCCTCCCCTGTCGCTTCCATTGCGTCCCGCAGACAGTATGCAACCGCCTCCAAAAACGCCCGATACAGATGACCTTTTGTATGTGTCAGGGATAGTCCGACAATTGTACCCTTTGCGTCAGAATCCCATACCGGACTCCGTTCGCCCATGAAATAGGGCAGTACCACAAGCCCTTCGCTTCCCGCCGGAATCTGTTCTGCCTGCCCGTTCAGTACGTCGTACATATTCGGCCCGCCGTTCTTCTGGTTCTCAATCTCCCACTGGCACAGTGTATTGCGGAACCATTTCACTATGGCGCCTGCCGTATTGCCTCCTGCAAAGTAGTAAGACAATTTCTTCGCATCGTACAGATAAGGCCAGATAATCAAACCTTTTCCCTTAACCGGCTTATCTGAAATCAGAGCCGCGCACATAGACGTACCAATAGCCGCCGCATAGACGCCGGACTCGAATACCCCTAAGCCAATATTCGCCGCGCCGCAGTCGATACCGCTTGCGATTACCGGAAGCCCTTCCCACAGACCAAGATTTTCCGCACTTTCCTTCGTCATACCGCCTACAACATCCGTTGATTCCACAATACGCTCGGGCATCATAGATAAGGGGATTCCCATAGCGTCCATAAGCTCCCTGGACCAGGCGCGCGTATTCATATCAAAGATACCGCCGATATTTCCTGCGGAGGAATAGTCGATTGCAACCTCACCAGTCAATTTATAGATTACATAATCATTGGGAGGAAGGAACAGCTTCGTCTTCGCCCAGTTTTCCGGCTCGTGGTTCTTCATCCAAAGAATCTTCGTATATCCGTAGTAGGGGTCCGCGCCGTTATGTGTAATCTCAAGCAGCTTCTCTTCCCCGATATTCTGAAGAACCCACTCTGTCTCTTCCTTTGCTCTTCGGTCCATCCAAATCATACATGGGCGGATGGGCTGCATTTTATCGTCAAGGGGTATTCCGGAGCCTCCGTACAAGCCGCTGATTGCAATGCCTTTTATGTCCTCGCTCGCAACGCCGGCCTCCTTTGCCTTAGCGACCGTGTTGCGGATGGAATCCCTTGTCGCCTCGTACCATACGTCCGGCCACTGCTCCGCCCACAACGGCTTTGGAGTCAGAACATCATATTCCTGCAAATCCTGTGCAATTAACTTTCCTTCTGTGTCCATCAATACCGTCTTCGTACCGGATGTACCAATGTCTGTTCCCAGTAAATATTTCATGGCTTTCCTCCTTTATTTTCTGTAATCAGTCTGTCTGGCAGAACGATTACCCGCCTGCGCCCTGCAGAAAGAGTCGTAAACGCAGGCAAATTACTTTTCGAAATTATCAGCTTTTATTATTGAAATACGTTTTATAAAATATATTTATATATTAAGACATGGATAAAGATTTGTCAATCTGTATTTCCAATTTTTTTCCAACATTTTTAAGAAAATATAAACAAAAAAAGAGGCAAGCCGGGAGTTCATATCTCCCGTCCTGCCTTATTGCTCTCCAATCCCCAAAGAGGACTATATGTTATTCAAATATTCATCAATATAGAACAAGGCCGCTCCCGCCGCCGAAGCCTCCACCTTGTACCGGCACTCCACCAGATAATCCTGCGCCCGGTCTCCGAAGGGATTGCGCGCGTCTACCCGCTCACGTATATCATCCATATATTTCCCCACATGGGCCCCCACATATCCGCCTATGATTACCATTCCGTCGAACAGCATCCGGACATTGTGAATCGCGCACGCCAAATGATTCAGATATTCGTCCCACAGCTTATATGCCGTCTCGTCTCCATCGTCCAGCGCCCGGAAGAAATCCTCCAAGCTGCCCTTCGTATATGCCGCCAGCTTCCCGGCCCTGCACACCGTATCAAAACAGCCCCGCCTTCCGCAGTAGCACAGCTCGCCACCCTCCGGCACAACGGCCAGATGTCCGATCTCTCCGCCCTTATGCGTATTCCCCTCATAGATGGCGTCGTCAATGATTACCGAACCTCCCACGCTGTTGCTTAAGCTGATATAAAATGCATTCTGGAATTCACGGTTCGTCCAAGTCTCCCGGTAGCCCGCCGCGTAGGAATCATGAACCAGCCGGTTTCGGTACGGCACATACGCCGCGATCTCTTCCCGCCGCTTTTTGGCAAAATTCAACGCCATTCCATACTTGATATATTCTCCGTCATCGGAAATCAAACTCTGCACGGAAATTCCGACTCCCAGCAAATTCTCGTCTTTAATCTCGGCCTCTTTCTTTACACATTCTACGACCTCTCCGATCTCCCGAAGATACGCGTCATTTTCCAGATCAAAATCACTGCGCCGTCTCTCCATACAGACAATATCCCCTGATAGATTCACTGCCACCGCCGTAATGTGGTTCGCTGTTATATCGACACCAATCGCCATTCTTGCATTATTTATATATGAAAATGCAGTCGCATTCCGCCCTCCCGTGTTCTTGATCTTTCCGGAAGTATCGATTAACCCCTGTTTCTTCAAAAACTCCAGATTCGAAGTTACCGTGGGCAGACTTAACTGCATGTCCACAACAATCTCCTGCTTCGAGACAGACCCTCTCTCCCTGATGTAATTATAAATAATCTGCCTGTTCTTTGTCTTAATCTCATTAGCGCTTATCTTTTCCGTACCCATCTTAATTCCCCGTCCTATTTGCTTCTCAATTTCATTCCTTCATAATCAATATGAAGCAGCGCATCAAAAGAATGGATGGTCTCATAATCTCCTTCCACATCCCCGAATCCGTATGCGGCGTAGATCATAGGGATTCCCGCCTTGCGGCACGCATCCGCATCCCCTTGAGTATCGCCTACGTATACCGCATCCTCTATCCCGTTGCGCTCCATGATAATCCGAATATTATCTCCCTTTAACCTGCCCGTATCCCCGGGGCATGTAAAGTCCTTAAAATACCCTCCTAACCCGGTATTCTTCAAAAATGCCTCGATATATCCCTTCTGGCAATTGCTCACAATAAATAAAGGGTAGGTCTCGCTCAGCCGCCGAATAGTCTCCGGCATCCTATCGTAAAGGATACACGGTGCGCTCTCCACCCTCTCGTTCTCAGCCTGATACAGACAAGCCGCAAGCTCCTCTTTCTCAGGGCCGCTAAGCCCGGGGAACAGATTATCCATAATCTCCTCCAGCGGCTTTCCAAACTCCCGCTTCAACTCGTCTCCCGTCAGCGTATGCACGATCTTCGAGAATCCTCTAAGGGCCTGATTCCAAGCGATTGCCACCTCGTCCGTAGAATCCCATAGAGTTCCGTCTAAATCAAAAATAATTCCTGTCATATCTATTCTTCCCCTCTTCTATGATCCTAGTTCTTATTATAAGGGTTTACACTGTAATTTTCAACACGTCATATTATAAAAGTATATTAAAAAAGAAAGCAGGTTCTAATTACCTGCTTCAATCGCCGTGATCATATCTACCCGCGTCTGATGCCTTCCGCCTTGAAACTCCGCCTCAAGCCACGCCTTTACGATCTCCTTAGCCGTCTCGATTCCAATAATCCTCGCGCCAAAAGCCAGAATATTCGCGTCGTTATGCTCTCTGGAAAGTCTGGCCGTACAAGGCTCCGAACATACCGCCGCGCGTATACCCTTAACCTTATTGGCCGCAAGTGAAATACCCACGCCCGTACCGCAGATCAGGATTCCAAGGTCTACGTCCTTCGCCGCTACCGCTCTCGCAACCTTCTCCCCATACTCCGCATAACTGCAGCTTGCGCCGCTGTCCGTCCCATAATTAACGACGTCATATCCCAACTCTCTTAAATACTCTGATATCTCCTGCTTCATCGTAACTGCCGCATGATCATTCCCTATTCCAATCTTCATTGCATAATCCTCTCTTCCATTCGTTTCTTTTTTATATTATAATATTTACTTGAACACTTGACAACATACCATGACAACAAAATGCGATAAACTGTTACGATAAACTTTCAACAAACAAAAAAGGAGACACTCATGATAAAATTAATCGCAAGCGACCTTGACGGTACGATATTAAAAAACGGGGCCCAGCAGCTGCCCGCCGGATTCTATGATCTTGTTATAAGGCTGAAAGAAAAAGGAATACATTTTGCCGCCGCAAGCGGAAGGCAATATTATAACCTCCGCCTTCTCTTCGCCCCTATTCAAAACGATATCCACTATATCGCAGAGAACGGTTCCCTGTGCATCTGCAATAATCAGGTAATCTCCAAAGGGCTGATTGAGCGCGAACTTGGGCTGCGCATCTTCCGGGCCGTGCGTGAACGCGGCGGATGCCACTGCCTTCTGTCCTGTGAATCCGCCTGCTACACGGACTCTGCGGATCCTGCGTTTATCCGCCACATCCGGGAAGTCGTGCGCTATGATATGAAAACCGTAGAACGGCTTGAGGACGTAACCGAACCGTTTCTTAAGATTGCAGTCTGTGATTTTACTGGTGCGGATAATATAGAGTCCTATTTTCAAAAAATGTTTGAATCAGAGATTAAGGTCGTTACCTCCGGTATGATCTGGATTGATTTTATAGCACCCAATGCAAACAAGGGCACCGCCCTTGCAGGTCTGGCGGCGCGTCTTGGGATTAAGCCGGAAGAATGTATGGCCTTCGGCGACCAGTATAACGACGCTGAGATGCTTAAATTCGCAGGCAAAAGTTATGCCATGTCCGACGGCGCCCGCGGGCTCTCGGAATATTCAACGGACGTAACGGACTCTGTGGAAGAGGTCCTGAAACAGCTATAGCTCTCTCAAGGAAGGTGCAAAGAATCCGGATACCCCGAAACTTTGCACCTCTCCTTATCTTCTACACATAGATTCCCAAATCTCTAAAACAATTCCTTCACAGCCGGATATATCTTTTTAAATTTCTGATATCTCTCTTCATACTTAGCCACCAGTTCCGGCTCCGGCTCTACCGTATCCACAACCTTCACAACCTTCTCCGCAATCGTCTCCACGTCCGGATATTCTCCGCAGCCTACCGCTGCAAGCATGGCTCCGCCAAGGGCCGGTCCTTCCTCGCTCTCGATTACGTCTACTTTGAGGTTCATTATATTTGCAAGAATCTTCTTCCAGAGCGGGCTCTTCGCGCCGCCTCCGCAGATCTTCGTGCGTTCAATCTTAATCCCAAGGCTCTTTGCCACCTCCAAAGAATCCCGAAGCCCGAAGGTCACGCCTTCCAGAACCGCCTGAGTCATGTCCTCCCTCGCAGTGTCCATAGACATCCCGATAAACATTCCTCTGGCGTCCGGATTATTGTGCGGGGAACGTTCGCCCATCAGATAGGGAAGAAAGAACACCTGATTCTCCCCCAGTTTCTTGATATCCGCCTGCTCCGCCGCAAAATCAGCGGTCTTTAGGATGTCTTCATTCCACCACTTATTACAGGATGCGGCGCTTAACATACATCCCATCAAATGGTAATGCCCGTCAGAATGTGCGAAAGAATGGAGCGCATTATTCCGATCGACGCCGAACGACTTGCTTGAGATAAAGATTGTCCCGGACGTCCCCAGAGAAATATTGCACCTGCCGTCTCCCACGGTCCCTGTACCGACTGCCGCCGCCGCGTTGTCTCCCGCTCCCGCGATAACTTTTACCTGTTCGGATACCCCCAGCTCTTTTGCAATCTCAGGCTTAAGAGTGCCGACCACTTCATAGCTCTCATACAGCTTCGGAAGCTTTTCCTCCGTAATTTGGCAGATCTCCATCATTTCTTTGGACCAGCAGCGGTTCTTTACGTCCATCAGCAGCATGCCGGATGCGTCGGAAACGTCAGTACAGAACGAGCCCGACAGGCAGTATGCCAGATAGTCCTTCGGCAGCATAATCTTGCAGATCCTTTCAAAATTCTCCGGCTCATGCTTCTTCATCCAGAGGATCTTCGGCACCGTAAATCCCGCAAACGCAATATTCGCCGTATACGCAGACAATCTGTCTTTACCGATCTTCTGATTCAGATAATCAGTCTCCTCCCCGGTTCGTCCGTCATTCCAGAGAATCGCGGGACGGATAACCCGGTCCTCCTTGTCGAGAGCCACTAAGCCGTGCATCTGTCCGCCAAAGCTGATGCCCGCAACTTCGCTTTTATCGCACCCGTCCACTAACTCCTTGATTCCCTCCATGGACTTCTCAAACCAGTCCTCCGGCTTCTGTTCCGACCAACCCGGGTGCGGGAAATATAATGGATACTCTTTCGATACAATTTTGCGGATCTTTCCACCGCCGTCCATCAGCAGAAGCTTTACCGCAGACGTCCCCAAATCTACCCCTATATATAGCATTTTTTCCTCCTATTCCTGCATATCATTCATTTATTATCTCCACGGATTCTCCGTCGGGTATCTTACGCCCGCAGGCTGATTATATCCGATCTCCTCCACAGGCACTCCGATATACTTGAATACTTCAAACAAAGCCTTCCCGTGATGCCCGAATGCAACCGCGCCGTGATGAGGATAGCCGCCCTCGATCAGCACATGGCGGTAGAACCTTCCCATCTCCGGGATCGCGAATACCCCGATACCGCCGAAGGAACGGGTAGCAACCGGGAGTACCTCGCCTTGGGCGATATAAGCGCGCAGCTTGTTGTCCGCCGTACTCTGCAGCCTGTAGAAGGTAATGTCTCCGGGAACGATATCCCCTTCCAGAGTTCCCTGCGTCACCTCCTCAGGCAAAGCCCTTGCCATGATCATCTGGTACTTCATCTCGCAGAAGGACAGCTTCTTAGAAGCCGTATTGCCGCAGTGGAATCCCATAAAAGTATCCTGCTGCGTATAGTCGTATTTTCCTTTAATATCTTCTTCATACATATCCTTAGGAACGGAATTGTTGATATCAAGAAGCGTTACCGCGTCGCTGCTTACCACCGTTCCGATAAACTCGCTTAACGCGCCGTATATATCTACTTCGCAGGACACCGGAATCCCCTTGGCCGTAAGCCGGCTGTTCACGTAGCAGGGTACGAACCCGAACTGAGTCTGGAATGCAGGCCAGCATTTCCCGGCAAGCGCAACGTATCTGCGGTATCCCTTATGGTCTTCAATCCAATCCTTAAGCGTCAGTTCATACTGCGCAAGCTTCTCGAGAATCTCCGGCTTCTTGTTGCCTGCTCCAAGCTCCTCTTCCATCTCTTTCACAACTTCCGGAATCCTGCTGTCTCCCGCATGTCTGTTAAACGCCTCGAACAGGTCGAGCTCTGAGTTCTCCTCGATCTCAACGCCCAGATTATAGAGCTGCTTTATCGGCGCGTTGCATGCAAGGAAGTTCAGCGGCCTTGGGCCGAAGCTGATGATCTTCAATTGGCTGAGTCCTGCGACTGCCCTTGCGATGGGGATGAATTCATGGATCATGTCCGCACATTCCTGCGCGTCCCCTACCGGATATTCCGGGATATAGGCCTTAATATTGCGGAGCTTAAGGTTATAGCTTGCGTTGAGCATGCCGCAGTATGCGTCCCCGCGCCCCTGTACCAGATTGTCGCCGCGCTCCTCCGCCGCCGCGATGAACATCTTCGGGCCTTCAAAATGCTTGGCAAGCAGAGTCTCGGAAATCTCCGGCCCGAAGTTCCCAAGATATACCACAAGGGCGTTGCAGCCCGCCGCCTTAACGTCTTCTAACGCCTGTACCATGTGGATCTCGCTCTCCACGATGCATACCGGACATTCATAGATTCCTTCCCCGCCGTATTTCTCCGTATATGCTTTCATCAGGTTCGCCCTCCGCGTCACGGACAGGCTCTCCGGAAAACAATCGCGGCTTACCGCCACTACCCCTATCTTCAATTCTGGCATGTTGTTCATTGTGTTGTCCTCCTTATTCTCTTATTATTCGTTACAGCGTAATATTCTCGCCCTTTAACCCGCAGAACGCCCCGTCTATCTCCGCATCCCCATGCGCGATCAGCCATTTGTTCTTCGCGGTGATCAGCTTGTCTTCGCCCTCGTCCGCCGGCGTAAAATCGAGTTCCGTATTCGTATCTTTGGGCAGTACGATCACGCACCGGAATCCCTTCTCCCCCGCGCTGCAGGGCGCGTAGTGCAGCGTCGTCGCATATAATTCCACAGCCGTGCCCGCCGGGACAAAAAAGGCCTCGATCTTTGCCGTGTCATATGTATAGTCTTCTTCAATGTCCTGCTGCCTTCCAAGCAAGAGGATTAAGTCGCTCTCTGCAATATCCACCTCCGACGAACGGTGGTACTCCAAAGCGTTAAGTTTCTTGTTGTTCCCGTTGCAGTACCCGATCTGAATCGGCATGCCGCCGTAGGCGCGCCTTTTCAGCTCGCCCGCCGCCGCAAGAGCCTCCAACGCTTCCACAGACGGGACGTAGACCACGCCGTCCATGGGACACGGCTGCCGCTTCATCACCTCCAACAGTTCGGCGCAGTCATATCCTGTCAGGACTTTCCCGTAGACGCCGAAGGAGGCGTCCGTTACCTTCTGAATCTCCATAATTCTTCTCTCCTTTATAAATTACCGCTTACTGATGTCATTCTATCAACTTTTTTCAGGGCAAACAACTCAATATTTAGCCTTTTTATGGGATATTTTTGTCTTTTTTATTTATATCACCTTTTTCCTATATCCTATGTGTCGGTACACTAGCCGGACGCATCCCGGGAATCCAGCCACCGGGTTGCGCCGACCGCGCCAACCGCCTTCCCTCCACATTCGTTCCCGTACTCCGCACATTCCCGCAGGGAACGCCCTTTCGACAATGCGAAGATAAATCCCGCCGTAAAGCTGTCTCCCGCCCCCGTCGTGTCGATGCACACCGCATCCGCCGCCGCAGGAACCATATAAGCCTCTTCCCGGTTCATCACCAGACATCCCTCTTTTCCGCACTTGACCACCACATTCCCAACGCCCGTTCTAAGGAGCGCTTCCGCCGCCTCAAAAGCCGTCTCTTTCCCGGTAAGCAGCATCGCCTCCTCGTCGTTTGGCAGCAAGTAATCAATATAGGAAAATGCCTCCGCCATCTCATCGGCCGTCTCCTTGTTCTTGCATTTCGTCATATCCGCGCACACGGTCATATTCTGCCTCTTGGCCTGTGCAAAAATACAGGCAAGCTCCCTGACCCCGATCTTTGGAAAGACAAAGATACTGGCAAAACAGACAATCCCTGCGCTCTTCGGGAACGGCATCCGGATATCCCCAAGGCACAATTTCCGCAGGCTCCCATTGGAGTTCGTAAGGAAACTGCGCCTCCCGTCCCCGCCTACCAGCACCACGTTGATTCCCGTATCCATGCCTTCCCGGACGCAGCCGTCCAAAAGCAGGATCCCCTCCCGCCGGCAATGCATAAGAAGGTAGTTTCCGGCCGGATCGCTGCCCATGACAGTCAGAAGCCTCACCTTTGCCCCCAGCCGCGCAAGCACGGTCGCCTCGTTCAGCGCGTCCGCACCCGGCGACATACGGATCTCTTCCGCCGGATAAGAACCTGTCCGGAATACCTCGGCATCCGCCGGACGCACAAGCACATCTATGATTGCCGCGCCGATCAGCAGCACTTCCTTTCTTTCTGTTCCCATCTACCCCTCGCTCCCTTCTTCCGTCTCATAGCAGTCCACCAGTACCCCGCCGTTCACTGCCTCTTCCTCAATCTGAACTTCCGTACGCACATACGGATCTACAGGGCGAAGCGCAGGCTGTACCGCAAAACGATCCGGTATCAGCCTCCCCCGCCGCTTCTCAATATCCTCTTCCTTATCGTAGAATTCCATATTGACGCCCCCGGAATATCCCCTGGCCGCCGGGGCGGACCTCTGTACTTTCAGAGCTGTAATCCGGTAATCTCCAATAGATTTCCCCACCTCGGCTCCCGCCTCTTCAAGAACCCTGCAGGTTTTCTCGAAAAACGGATAGACCATTGCCTCCTGATAGATTCCATCCACTTCGGAAATAATTTCCAGTTGTCCGACAGGAAATGCAGTTTTCAGCATCTCCATCCTAAGGCCGGCAACGTCTTCCTTATATGCGGCAAGCAGCTCTTCCTTGTCCTGTTCCGACATTTTCAGCATCTTCTCCGTCACGCCGTCAGACCATGTAACCTGCCCTTTCTTCACATCCTCTACCCCCGCCAGAGGATAGGCCCGTCTCTTATACTCTTCCGTCTCGTATATCAGGGCAAAGGAATCTATTGCCTCCTGCCCCAGCGGATAACGCCTGTAGCATCTGCCCCCGCCCTTTAAACGATAACAGACTGTCGCCGACGAAAGGTTCCCGGAATCCTCCGCCGTCCCTTCCAGAACTTCCCGGATCCACTCCATCCCCTTATCAATACTTTCCTCCTGAGCCAGCGAATACCGAAGCAGCCGTTCCTCTGTCCCGGAATCATCGCCTGTCTCCATACGTACAAACTCTTTCTGCCTCATATCAATCCCGTTCACACTCACCGCTACCTCCGTCACCTGACTCCGCTCAGGCAGATAGCCGTCAAATCTCGTCTGGTTTCCCGGAAATATGCATCCGGCAGCAAACGCGCACACGCCGGTCAGGCACATCTGCCGCTTTCTCCGCATAAGAGAAGTTCCCGGCATACGCACAAGGCTCTCTATCAGCAAATGCACCCCCCATGCGCCTGCCATGCCTCCCCCGCCTATCAGCAGCGCCGCTGCCGCCGCGCCGTGCTCCTTAACCTGCGCCAGATCCGCGGCCAACATTCCAAGCCACATTCCCGCAAGAATTGACATTGCCGCCTCAAACACACGCTCTGCCCCGCCGCAAGCAAACACGCGCCCGGTCGTCTCCGTCTTCCGCCTCCTATGTACCAGCAGCGCCGATAACAGAAACAGCCCTTCCCATAGAAACGCCGCGCAGACAGCCTTCCCTTCCGGCATGTATTCCCATGCCTCCTGACAGTCATAAATATCGGTTCCCATCAGCCCTTTGGCAAGCCGCGTCAAAACCAGCAGCTCCTCCGCCTCCTCAAAAAACGGAATCCTGTAAAAATAACGGTAAAGCTCCTGCGCATACCAAAAGAAAATATTCCGTATCATTACTTGAAAATACAGCAGGAACACCGCCATTAACGCCGCAGCCGTAATTATTTTCCCCGATACCGTCACAGCAAGAATTCCCATATGGTAAAAGACCAGAAAAACCAACAGGGCAGCTCCTACGCTTCTCCCCAAATACGCCCCGGCGTACGGGAGGAACCTCCGGACGTTGGCCGCCTCATACACCGCAAGAACCGTCTGCGTCAGCAAAAGCGGGACGAAAAAGCAGCAAATCCCGTGGACATATCTGCTCAGGAAGATTGTACTTTTCTTCACCGGAAGGCTGTAATAAAAATCCTGCTGCCTGCTCCCGAACAAATAGAAAAACTCAATCAAAGAAAATGCGGCCCCAAGTCCGGCGCAAAGAATACATAATTCCATGCTCCCAAGTCCGAAGAAAATATATTCCGCATCTGCGGAAATATCCACAAGCTTCATAACCATATAGAGGGATAAAAATCCACAAGAGAGAACCGACGCCAGCGGGGAACGCTGCGCTTCCCGAAACCATTTACTGAAATACTTTACCGATGTCATATCCGCTTCCCTCCATTTCCGCAAGAAATACTTCCTGAAGCGTCATAGGAACCTCCCGGCAGAATACGGCGCCTCCTTGCCGGACCTGCTCCAGAACCTCCTCTTTCGCTCCTTTCACGATCAAAGTAACAAAATACCCCTCCTGCCGGAACCTGACTACCTCAATGCAGGAACGAAGAAAATCTTCCGCTTTCCCACACGCCTCCCCCTCGAACACACACTGTATTTTGCAGACTTCCCCTGCTTTCCGGCGCATATCCCCGGCAAGCAGCATCCCGCCTTTATGCAGGATGGCGATATCCTGACAGAATTCCTCCAGATCCTTAAGCTTGTGGGCCGCAACCACCACCGTCCGGCTCTTCTCCTCCATCTCCCTGCGAAACAGATCCTTCATCACTTCCGTCGCCACGGGGTCCAGCCCGTCGAATACCTCGTCGCACAGCAGGTATTCCGTATTCGCGCACAAAGCCATAATCAGAAACGCCTGCCGCTTCATCCCCTTGGAAAATGTACGCAGCGGCCTTCTGACGTCCAGTTCCAGACGTTCTGCCATGTAATACACGGATTCCGGCTCCATGTCCGGGTACTGCCTGCGATAAAACTCCGTCATTACTTCCATGCCTGCATTAGGGAAATAATACGGGTCGTCCGGAAGATAAAAAAACCGTTCCTTACACTTCGGATTATCATAACATGCCTCCCCGTCAATAAGGATCTCTCCTGCGTCGACTTCAAGAATTCCCGCCATTGCCCGCAAAAGCGTGCTCTTTCCCGCGCCGTTGGTTCCAAGCAGGCCGAAGCTTCTGCCCTTGGGGATGGTAAATGTTACGTCGTTCAATGCGGTAATGCTGTCAAAATGCTTTGTTACATGCCGTATCTCTATCATCGCGTGCCTCCTGTTCTTCTTTTGCTGTCATGAATATACGGATTACGCCCCTTTTTCTCTCATTCGCTTTTTTACATTATAGGCATCTCACGGCAGAAATGCAACCGCCGCGGCGATTCCCCCAAAACCGGCCCGGGCTTCCGTTACTGTTCACTCCGTGACCAGCAACACGCTTCGCGATGCACAGAAATCGCAAA
>CAJTOH010000023.1 GCA_910577685.1 uncultured Dorea sp.
GGAATTCAAGATTAATGCTTTCATTTTATTCTTATGCTCCTCCCTTTTTATCAAATAGGCTCTCGGAATCTCAAAGCCTTATTTTATGCGGCTTCCGAGAGTCGTTTTTTATAAATTCCCCCACTTTTTTCAAAAAAACTATTGACAAATCGCCTCAAAAATGCGGCGCTTCGCGCCTCTTGATTAACAAGGTAATTCGTTCCGGCGCAGCCGGTACAGATTTTTTGATTGGGGGCGATTTATTGAAACCTTTTAATCCTGGCGGCCATGCCGCCTATCAGGAACGCGTCCTGACGCAGTTGCGTAAATATTATCCCGATGCTGTTTCCTCACTCCCTGCCTCTACATGGAATATCATGGAAAAATTCTGGGCTCTTGACCTCTCGGAGCTGGACTCCCTCATGCAGGACCGCTATTCTGTTTTCGGTCCTTCTCCCAGACTGCCTTCCGACATGCTCCGTTCCATCCTTCTTTCCGTTGAGTTCAAAGTCTCTTCCTATATAACTGGTTTTCCATGAAACGGTTCCTGCCGGAAGCCGTTGTTACAAAATTCCTGCTGGATTCCGCCCATGATGCAATGCCTTACTACGAATACTGCCGTGATCAGGGCATTGTTCCTTTTATTGACCTGAATGTTGGCAGGGGACGGCCTCCTGTCTATAAAGATGATTTTACCATCAACAATGACGGCGTACCCGTATGTCGGGAAGGCCATGTCATGCGCAGGGACGGTACGGAATCTGCAAAAGGCGGGACAAAATTTAAATGTCCTAAGATCAGCTTCGCCGGGTGCAATGTTACCTGTACTTGTGTAAATCCATGTTCCACTGCAAAATATGGCAGAACCGTCCATCTCGTTTTGAAAGACAACCCAAGGCTTTTTAATGACCCTCCCCGCAGCAGCAAGGAGTGGAAACTGGAATACAATGCAAGGACTTCTGCTGAACGCTGTAACAAATGTGAGAAAGTAGACTATAAATTAGAAGACGGCAGATACCACTCCTCTAAGATGTGGTACTGCCGCCTGTTCGCCATCATGATGTGTCAGCATCTTGATGCATGGGATTTGCCAAAGATGCCCCACCTAAAAGATGTACTTTGAGCAATCCGCTTAACTAAATAAGCAATACCATTATAAACCCTGTCTGGCACATGGTCTAGTAAACTGCGCCCTTTTTCTCAAAATTTATTTCAGCAATTCTATTTTGGACAATATTTACTTTTCAATGTTCAGCCAGCCACTGAGTTTTGGTCGGCAGGCTCAAGATTCCGAGAGCCTATCCAAATCTACATACCTTATGGATTCCAACAACTGTTCTCTTTGCTCATAATTAAAATATGTCTTCTTATGCTTCTCCTTCCAAATTAAATTCATCAGAGGAAACCACAACGACAAGATACTCTCCTAATGCCTTTGCTCTTTTTAAAAGATTAATATGGCCATAATGGAGTAAATCAAATGTTCCATATGTAATAACTCTTTTCATATTCAAAACTCTCCTTTTATTAATAATCATCTCAAAAATATACAATATGCTTAACCCCTTATCCGGATCGTCCAGTCAATGCCTTTCTAAAAGGTCTCATATAACGGCATCCCAATATATAAGAAATAATCAGACAAATAATTATGACACCAACTCCCAGAACAAATGTACGAATATAACTAAAAGTACATTCCTCTGTTAATTCAGCCATTATTTCATTAAAGATCTCAGTAGAAAAACTATAAATAATTAAAGTATTACTTCCTATAAAATTCATAATCCTTCCTATACTATCAGCTATTTTTCTCTGTTTATATGAAAAAAATAACTGAAAACCGCCCCAAACCGAAAGCGCTCCAGCTAAACCAATTCCCCATCTAAAAATGTCGATTACAAATTGTTCTATCATGCCATATTCACTGTTTATCAAACTAAATCCAGACACATAAATATAATGCTTTCTTTCATATAAAAGAATTAGCAACACCCATACTGCGCCTCCTACAAACAAGGTTTTCTTCTGAGTTTTCATTTCTTTAAATAATTGTTTTCTATTCATCTCATAACCTATACCAAAATACAAAATTGTATATTTGTAGACATTTCCCATCAGAAGATCAGGCGTCATAAAAAAGAAACATAATATGATTGTTATAACTATATTAACATTCATTCTATTTCTGACAAGATAAATAAGCTCAATGATGAGAATACTATAAATTATCGCCCATAAAAACCATAGTACATGAAAAATATTATATACCTCTTCTACAAGTAAATGAAATATATTGAAGCTTCCACCTTTATTAGAAGAAATTATATTCCAAACCGTTTTTATGCTGGCAAAGGTAAGTATTGGTACAAAATATTGACTAAGTTTGATAATCGTATTTTTAAAACAAGAAATATACTTTTTCCTGCTGAAATAGTACAAATACCCACTCATCAACATAAAAAGGGGCATATGAAAGCTATATATCACTTTATATAAAATATTATCATAAAACTCTTTTTCCCCACGATATACTTCACCGTTAAACAGTTGTATAGAATGGCCTATAACCATTAATATAATTGCTGATGATTTTATACAATCAATCACATAGTCACGATTGTCTCTTTTCACTAACAAACCTCTTTTCAAATATTATTTCCATCTTATGTATTGTAAGTTCCCATATCATATATACAAAAAAACCAATACAGTAAGTAAGAATTGAAAGTATGATTAAAACGAACAGTAATTGCAAAATATTAAAATTCTTTATAAATGAAAAATCTAACATTGACAAAATATACGGATGAATTAAATAAACCATAAAACTTGCCCTTGCAAGAGAATTTACTGCTTTTATACATCCCATCTCTATCTCCCTGAACGCTCTGAATATATGCACTGACGAAAAAATAATCAATGGATTAGAATATGCCCAAACAACATCTAATGTAAATTCTCTTTTTAATAACATAAAATCTAAAAATACAGCAATACCGAAAATTATCAATATATTACTTTGCCATAAAATAATACTTTTACTTTTCTTATAAAAATGATCCTCTTTACTCAATAATGCCCCCAATAGATACATAATAAAAAATTGAACTATGGAATATCCATATGAATCTCCACTACGGCTTACTGGATTCATATTCTCTGCGTTTACATTAGTGAAGCACATCAAAACATTTATCACCGTTGAATATATTGAAAATATCCCAATTAATAAATTTCGAAGCCTTTTCCTATCATTGCAATTCAAGTGTTCAAGCATTATGTTAATATATGGGGAAAATACATAAACGATAATATAAAAAACAAGAAAATAATTTTTAGGAATTATAATCTCGATTAATGCCGCTATTCCTAAACTATTCTTTCTAATGATTATTCCAACAACATACATTCCAATCGAAACAAACCAATATTGAGACAATAGTTGAACTAACTTTTTATTACTACTTTGAACCCGACTGCACAAGAAATAACCTGATATAAGCATAAACAAATTAACCGAACAAATGCTAATAGCTTCGATATAATACAACAATAATGTATTTATGGAAGAATCTTTAACAAACTTATACCCCCCCCCATAAAATGAAGCATAATTACGCCTATACAAGCAAAAATCCGCAATAATTCAATGTTACTTTTTCTATTTTTTATGTTCATTTTTTCTCCTATATCTACAATCTGCACTCCTAAATTCTATTTGCAGCTCTTTCTTTTATACTCTTCCATTTTTAATAGACTCTTCATTCTATTTAAAGTCGGATTTTTTGTATGAATGATATTTCGTACGGGATATAAAATTCGTACGGCAAGACCAACCGGAAATCTGTAGCAAACATGCAATTTACAATATGCCTTTCTAAATCCAAAATATTTTTCTAAATACTCTTGGAAATTAGTTTCGTGGATAATTGGACGGCTTCCATCATTCAAATACATTCCATTCTTAATATCATCGTTATAATACTCACATACAGATGCCACTAAAGCCGCGTTTATCCCTTGTTTTTCATACTCCGGCATTACTCTAAGCGTACCAAAATCAATATTCACTTTATGCTTTTTCAACAAGGCATATCCTCTAAGCTCACCTGTGTTTTTCTCAAACGCTCCAAATACGTCAAACTCCCAATGTTTAATACCTTCATAGAAAATATCCTCGTTTATCTTAGGACGATACTGGGGAGGATAGGATTTATATGCCTCAACATTAATTGCGAACAGCTCTCTCTTATATTTGGTAGGATTTATTATTTCTACTGTAAAATTTTTCAATCCCTTATTTATTTCATACCTTCTTTTAGCTTTTAGTGCAGAAATATCATATGGCGTATCTTTGATACAATACCACCACGCGGTTTCTCTGTCAGAATCAAAATCTGTTACCCAAGAAGCAAATAAAGAAATACCCCCCCCCTCATTTTCCAGAAGCCAGCCTTGTTAATATCCGCTTCATCTACCGTTTCACTTGGAGCTAAATCAGGTTTTAACGCATGATTATAATATATCCATTTACTCATTATCCAGCCTCACCAATTACAATTCTTTCCCTATTTTTACCAAATTACACATGATAACTCTACTCTATCTCTCCCTATAATAGGCAACCATATCATGATGGCTTATTCTCATCTCCTCTGGCGGTAATTTCATATATTCTCCATACAAAGATGATAGATAAACGTCATAATTTTCAGGTATTGGATACGGTTTTCCCTCAAATTCAATATCCATAGATTTTTGAAACATACTTTTTTCAAATAAGTCCCTGGCTGCATATGTACACCATGAATTATTTGATATGTATTTTGAGTTATCATAACTATATTTTTTTATAAATAAGTCTAGCTTATTAAAAAAGTATTCGGAACCAACCAACTTCAAAAATCTATATCTCAAGTACCGTATAATTTCTATTATAAAATTAGAATTACTTCTAAAAAAATGTTTTGCCATTGCATTATTTAATTTCTGCTGCGTCTTAATACACTTTTTCAGATGTTTTTTTGCCTCTGTATGCTCTGTTCCATTACCATCCAGTGGAAATATATCAATATAAATTCCCATATTAGTATCATTCGAATAATGTTCTTCAACTAATATTGTTTTTTTATCACATAACTTTGCAAATGGATAATAATAATGCTTGTCCTTGGCATGAACCAATAATAAATAATCTTCCGTACTATTATCAAACATTGATATTAATCTTTCATAATCCGGTCTTGGCATCATTACGTCTATATCATCATCCCATGGAATAAACCCTCTATGTCTGACTGCCCCCAATGCCGTTCCATAACCAAGAAAAAAAGTCAATCCATTCTTTCTACAATAATCCGAAAAAAACTCTAAGATATTCTTACAGATTCTTTTAATATCTTCACTTGGAATTATCTTTTCTTCCATATTTCCTCCCCGAAATCATTTTTAATTTAATTATTGACGTGTCCTTTAAGATAAATAACAATACAAGATATACCCCCATTCCGCAAATCACCTGCAGCACAAGATACAGAAGTTGAGAAGCTGCCGGCAAAAATTGCATTAAAAATTTAATAACCGTGAACATAAGACCTCCTGCAATAATTTTATATTTACTCAAGGTTATCATCTTTCTTATTGAAAAAAATCCATCACAATTTCTTATATACATACCAGCGATAAACAATTCTGCAATTACCGAAGCCATAGAAGCTCCCTTTGCTTTCAGCAGAGGAATCAGAAAAATATTAAGTATGAGATTCACGATACTTCCTAATATTAGATACTTTGCACTCTGCGCCCGTTTCCCTGCAGGTATGTAATACTGTGAACCCAGGCATGCGCTTATGCTAATAATAATTATGATAGGCGCCAGTATATACAGTAATCCCTCGACCGGTTCAAACCTCTTTCCAAAATAAAGCGGCACTAAGGTATCTGCGACCCCTAAAATTCCAAATAAACAGCCAAATCCTATCAAAAATACGAAATCAAACGACTGCTCTATTTTGTCTTTTGCCTCTTCTATCTGATTTTTTGCAAACAAGTATGATAACCGGGTTCCTATGACTGTATTCATGGAGCCAAAAGTAACGGTTTTAGCAATATTAATTATTTGATTAGCCTGTTCATAATATCCATTTTGTACGGATTCCTTTGTAATAAGGCCAATTAATGTCTTATCTAAAACGGTGTATATAGATGTGGCGATGGTTGGAATAAAATAGACTAATGTTTCCTTAAAATGCAGTTTAATATGCAGTTCATTAATCTTTATCGGCACTATAAATTTCCGAATCTTTATCCACATTGACAAGCCAGATAACAAAGCGGTTAATGAATAGACAATAAAGTAATATAACAAGTCTTTTTCCGACTTTACAAAAATGAATAATAATATTAAACCTAGAAATTTAAAGAATGTATTTCGAAGAGCAATATACTTATACTGCTCCAACCCAGAAAAAAACCATGAAATATCAAATACTGTACCTAAAATACACATTGTCAATGCAGTTAAATACCATCTATATTCCTCTAAGTAAATAATTAAACCGAGCCATGCGGATAATGTTACGCCTGCGGCAGCAATCGTTAAAATCTCAATTTCCCAAAACAATCTGCTTATCTCATATTGATTGTCTCGATTTTGGGCTATTGCTCTGGCGCCGTATGTAATAGTTCCTAAGGCTGTAAACATAGAAAAATATGTCTGGATAGAAACCAGATAACTAAATGTTCCTACTCCATCCGGACCAAGAATCCTTGATAAATAAGGAGCAGTAATTAATGGGATAAAAAATGTCATTCCATGATACAGTGTGTCATATATATAATTTTTTTTAATACTCGGTTCTTCCATCTATTTTTCTCTTTCTTCCGTCAATTGACAAGTTTTTCTGTTTTTATTTAATTTTTCGTTCGTTAAGATGTATATATAAATAATTGATAAAACCATAGAAACATCTGAGAATACAAATGTCATACATGAAACAACAATCCCATATGTTACCATTACATAGACAAAAAGATTTCTAAAATTCTGCACTTTTATCCAATTTCGATAGGTATAGCGGCAAATGCATCCCCAAATAAAAGAATTTATGATTACCCCCCAGTAATTTAGATCAGCATAAAAACGGAAAAAAGCTGTAGCAAACCAATTATAGAGAATATGATCACTAACCATTGTAGGTGATGAAAGAAATTTTATTAAATTATTAACTGTCGTCGACATATCCAAACGAGTAATAAACTCCATGACATTCACTGGAACATTCAAAATTCCATACCAGGAAAAATAGCCATACGTATATGCAAACAGCTTTCCACTATCATATTTTTTCAAACAAATAGAGAGGAATGTAATACTACTAACAGCATAATCATAAAGATTTTCTATTAAATTTGATTCTCGGACAATTGAAACATAGAAGAGTGAACCAACCACGCCGGTAATTAATAAGAAGAATATAGTTCTTTCTCGAAAGCTAAAATGCAGCTTCTCTCGAAACAAAAATACGCAAAACAGTAAGGATACCAGCAAAAAAAGCATTACTAATCTTCCGCCTGTATTTACAATCTGCAAGGTAAGCAGCAAAACAGCGATTAAGAACTGTAAATACGCATATTTCTGCTTATTAATGATGGCAGTTACGCTATATACCGTCATTATATATCCTACTGGTTTCACAATATATACATTTAATACATCAGCGTATCCTTCTCCATAAATTTCGGAAATAAATTGGTATCGAATATCATACAAACCATATCCTGATTGAAAATAGACTAAAACACTTTGAAATACAGCGATACTACTGGTTAACGCTATTACCGTTAATATGAAAAAAAGACTCTTATTAAAATCATTATTATTAAACTTATTACTGTATAAATAATTCTCACTTTTTGAACGTAATTTAAAAATATATTTATTAGATGCAAGATATCCGAAAGCAAAAAATATCACTCCGAGGATTATAAGAGCGTATGCCTTATCTGATGTTTCAAATGAGTCTGTCAAATTTAGAGAGCACAGCAATAGTAAAATAGACCAATATAAAGACATAATGGATAAAGGATTATATATCCTCGAATCTTTCAACCGATTTAAAAAAAAGAAACCCAGACAGATGAAAACCCCTATATAACCCATAAATTCAACCCTTTCTTAATGTGTATACAGATTTTTGAATAATTCTGTAAAATATTCTTAATGTATTTTCGGAAATACACTTTAAATTGTAGAATAATAACCATAATTTCACGCTCCTTAGGAGAGAAAACTCTTTATTCAAAATTTTATGGTTTTCTTTGCAGTTTAAGCATAGGTTTACGCTTGCAAATTCACGTAATATTTTTTCCTGTCTTTCAATTCGCTCTCTTCCAACCAATGAATTTAAAACATATCTATATGCTCTTTTTACGACATGCTCATAACAATCCTCTATACTATTTTTCATATATAATTTGCCATATTCATGACACAGAAGCTTCCATCTATTTGTCATATAGTGATAATCATATTTTACTCTTGATAGAGAACCGCACAAATTTTTTCTATAGACATACACAGGCAGATCCACTTTGCCTATTCTTTCTGCATATTGTAAATATTTTAAGTTAAAGCAAAAGTCTTCAGCAAAAGCCACGCCTTCTTCAAAATAGATCCCATTATCCTTTATGATTGACGCCTTAAAGAGTTTACAATAGGGCGCCCCAAAATATGGATCTGTCATATTTTTACTCATACAGTGTAAATATTCTTCGATTAACAAAACCTCTGTAGTCTCATCCTTTAATTGATTATTCAGAAAAAATTGATTCCTCTTAAATACTTTATAATCGTTTCTATAGATAATGGCGCCAACCACTAAATCAACCTCTCTTGATGAAGCAGCCATATTTTCTATCGAATTTTTCAGCAAATAGTCATCGCTATCCACAAATAATATAAATTTTCCAGACGCTTTTTTAATTCCTATATTTCGTGCAGCAGAAACGCCTTTATTCGTTGTACGAATCAATATCACTCTTGCATCTTTTTTCTCCAGTTGTTCACATAATATACCGCTAGAATCTGTAGAACCGTCATCAATCAATATTATCTCTAGATTTTTGTATGTTTGACCCAAAATAGAATGAATACATTCTTCTACATATTTTTCTACATTATATATAGGAACAATTACCGAAATTTTAGTATCCTGGTTAACTAGCATCCTTCTTCCCCATTCTTTTATAATCCCTTATTCCATCAAGACATGCAGCAATTTTGTTTTTTCTATCCGTCTCGAATAAAATTATGGAAGCTAAATGTTTGAATGACTGCAATAGCGTTAAACCTGCAGCTTTTAATTTAGAATAAAATTTATAATTAAAATATATTCTGTTTCGAAACATGTAATAATGTCTAACAGCAGAGTGTTCGTTGTTTTTACCATATCCAATTCTATGCTCTACCAGTAGCTCCTCATTGCACTTTATACGCAGCCCTTTATCTATAATCTGTTTGCAAAAATCAGCGTCTAAGCGATCTAAAAAATACGCTTCATCATATTTTAAAGCATTCTCATTGACAGCGTGTATATTCAAAAAAGAGTTACTATTAATAACCCAATTCTTTCCTCGTGTTCCTCTTAGCCTTGGTGCAAAAACAACTATGTTTTCGCTGTTATTTCTGGCAATAAAATTTTTCATTTTTATTATATTGTCTACTGTCATCATACTATCTTGATCTAATAAGCATAAAATATCTATTCCTAATTTTCTGCTCAGAATCAAAAAACAATTATATGCTGCTGCTAACCCATTATTTTTACCTGTACAGATATAGGTTACATTTTCATTCTCTTCAAAATAGTTTTGGTATTCATAATTTGAATTTTCATATATCAATATATTTTCAAACTGGCTGAATATCATCTTCATATGCTTTATATTTTCTAATGAAGGCTTGTAAAGCACTATACCGCATGCAAATTTCATTTTCTTACCTTTAATATTCTAATATAGACATGTTCTCATAATATCGTGTATCTTTTATGGTTCTAACTCCGTTCATCCATATGGGAGGTACAATAACCGTTTTTTTAGTATTGTTTGACAAATACGCTCCCCACCAAGCGAAAGAGCTATTGGAAATCACAAAATCTTTACACTCCTTCATAATCAATATTTGTTCATAGTGATTACATTGCTCTACATACACGATTTTATTCTTAACTCCAAAATCATACTTTTTAGCCTGCTCAAAGCTATCACTGAAAACATATAAAATGGACTCTGGATTAATAATTTTTTTTACTGCTTCATAATAAAAATTATCTTTACTTATCGGCTGGCCTGCAATTATAAAATCTTTTCCCAAACGCATACTTATGGCGATACTATGCTTATTTTCTTTTATCCCATCAATCATGCATCTTGCAGTCGGAGATACGTTGCCGTATGATTCAATAAACCTTTCTATTTCACGGCGAACTGTATCAACCATCTTAACATCCTGAAAATAGCCATATACATAACAATTCTTTCTTTTACTTTTTTCCTTTAGTGGATAGGCAAGATGTGTCGTATATATGAAGCCCATTTTTTGCATGTAACTACTGCACGCTTCCAATTCTATTCCATTTTGTTTTCTATACAGATAACTGATTAAATGCCAAAGTTTTCTCGACATATCATAGACATATGATTTTTTCTGGTATAAAATAAGTTCTTTTCCTTCGGCATAATTGTACAATTCAAAATCTCGAATTTTATATTGGTCATATTCTCGGATATCTAAAACTATTCTGGCTTCCTTATATATGTATTTTTTTAGATAGATTCCATATGCCAGTTGAAATAACTGGTTTCCCAGTCCGCCTCTCATTCGGATGACAATATTTTCCATACGATTATCCCCATACATACCTACGCCTCTTTAATGAAAAAATGATAAATTCTACGCAGCAAGTAGTAAGTATGTGTTAAATGCGCGAGTCTAATTATATTTCCCTACAATATAGATATGAATCTTCTTTTGGTTTCAATTAGCTTCTTTTTTACCAGCGATGACATTCTAATATTACCGGAACACTCATTTCGAAATACTTCTATTAATCGCAAATCATCTTGATCTTTTCCTTCGTTTCTCACACTTTTGAAAGTGTATACATTGTCTAAACTTAGAAATTTAACTTTATGATATACAAGATAATTTCTGGAATCATACACCAATTCCGTCAATGTTTTTCCATACATTGAAATCCATTCATTATGACTGTCAACTATTGCATTTCCATTTCCTACGATATCCCAATCGTTTGCTTCTCTGATTCCATATAATGCCAGAACAGAGCTGCTTGTCACTGCGCAAGCTTGCCTAAGCTCATTTTTTCTATTCAAAAAACTTTTATACCATCTCTTGTACTTTAGTGGATTTCCATAATTTAAAAAATGAATAGAATTTTCATTACATAGAATATTGGCTATTTCTATTGCTTCTTCTTTCGTATCATTAATGTGTAAGGAATGTTTTCCCATATGAAAGAAGCTCCTTAAGTCCTCTTTTATATCAAGGATTGATTTCTCTGATTTTTTTTCAAAAACGATTAGGCAAAGAGGGCTCTCATTGCTAAAACAGGGTTCTACTTTTCGATATGTTCCGCCAAAATCATTTTTTATCGTGCCTACCCAAGCATCCTTACCATATATTTGATGCATATAATTAAACATACCATTATATGTAATTGGGATTTCCTTTTCATATACGATATCACCAAATAACTTTAATCTCTTTTCAATCTCTTCTTTTTTATGAGAAGCTATCGGCCAGATATTAACCATAAATATATCTTTCTTGAGATAAATATATTCTTGCATGATCATATCCAGAAAGCCTCCAGCCATATCATATTTTTGAAAATACCTATAATCGAAGATATCCGAATTGCGGACTGGCAGATAAACAATATTCACATTTTTCTTGTTAACTATTGCACTTGCAATTCTGTGAGCGCCGTCTAAGGGAATCCCCTCTATATTGACTGGAATAGGGATACAGCTTTCTAAATATCCTTCCGCTGTTATACTTTCATTTAGCTTTTCAAAGGAATCCATATATGCTCTATATCCATTTTTACTTCTATTTCCCATCTCCACAATAGAGTATTTTGTCACAGCTTTAATATGCTTCTTATATAGTTCCTCAGCAAATTTTTCTCCGCTGTATTTTAAATAAATAATTTTTGCAGCTATATCTAAACGGGCAGAACTTAATAACAATAATGGATCTATACTCTTTACCTCATATTGTTGGTTTTGTTCCAATCCATAGATAGCAGCCATGTTCTTATCGATTACATTCATATTTTCGTCCATTCTTATTTCTCGCAAAATTTTTGAACACTAATGCGCGAAGTCTATTTGGTAAAAGAAGCTGAACAACAAATCGTTCCAAAATATTGATCAAAAATCTGCCTTTGCTAATCAACTGATTTTCTAACATATATTTTTGAATATCCTTCTCACTTTCATAATACTTTCTCCCTCCCCTGCGCATATACATTTCGTTTCCTACTCTAACCTTCACCAATATCTCAGGTAAGTTGGCAAATTTTTTTCCCATAAGCGCCATTGTTATCCATAAATAATAGTCTTCATTACAAAAAAAATTCTGATAATTCCCTGCTTCAAGAACATCAGACTTTCTGAACATTACCGACATATGGTTAAACGGACATCTTTTTTTAATATACTCTCTTATCTTTTCGTCTTTACAGGGAACCTCTCTTATTCCAACAACTTTTGAAGCATCTCCAATAAACTCTGCAATCTGTCCTCCCACAATCGCCTTATCTTTATTTTCTTCAAAATATTTTATCTGCATTTCACATCTGTTACTTATAGAAATGTCGTCTGTGTCCATTCTTGCAACCAATTCATTTCTACATAAAACCAACCCTTTTGCCAAAGACAAACCCAAACCCATATTTTTTTCATTGACAACTCGAGTCAAGTGCTCTCCATACTCTTTTAATACATGGTATAATTCGTCTGTCAGAGGACCATCTTCAACAAGGATAATTTCATCTGGCTTGACAGTCTGATTAATCATACTATCTAATGCGGTTCTTAAATATTCTGGTTTTTCTTTTTTATATAAGGACATTAACACACTATATTTTTCCATTCCATCCCTCTATAATACGCTTTGCCAATTCTTGCTTTTCATCATATACTTCTTTACTTACACAATGGCTGCGAAGCAGGTAATCCCCAAAATCTTCTGCAGTCGCCATATTTTCTTCTGTAATTCCTTCTCTTTTTATAAATGCTTTTAAAACCGTCATTAGAATAATTTTCAGATCCCTCAAAAAACTAATATTTTCAATATATCTAAGATCCCACTTCAGCTTTTCTTCCCAACCAATTGCATTTCTCCCATTCACCTGGGCCAATCCAGATAAGCCCGGCTTTACCGTATGTCTCATTCGCTGTTCCTCCGTCATAAAAACCATATCGCGTACTAACTGTGGTCTGGGACCTACAACACTCATATCGCCTTTTAGTATGTTAAAAGTCTCTGGAAGCTCGTCCAAAGAGGTTGCGCGCAGCCAAGAACCAAATTTCGTAAGCCTTCTCTCATCAGGAAGTAAATTTCCTTCTTCGTCCTTTTGCTCTGTCATTGTCCGAAACTTATACATATTAAAAATCTTTTCTTTCCCTGTACTTGGTTCAATCATGCCAGGCCGCGGCTGTTTAAATAAAACTGGGCTTCCCAATTTAATTTTCACAAGAATAGACACAAGCAGATACAGCCAACTAAAGGATAGGATTGCCAAAAGTGAACACACGATATCCAGTATCCTTTTTATATATTTCTCGTAAATTCCTTGCTTTCTATTCAAAACAACTCCTTATCACGCCAATCACTTTATCTTGCTGCTTTGCCGTCATCTTGTTATCGCTAGGCAAACACAAACCTCTCTGAAAAATATCCATTCCCACATCTAATGCTCTCCCATCCTTGCCAACAGCGCCGCCTTCTACATAAGCGTTTGTTTTTGCCCTCCCGTTTCCTTCACGGGTAACGAATCCATTCATTCGATAGATTGGCTGCATATGCATCGGTTTCCATATGGGCCGCCCCTCGATATTATATTTTGATAGCTGCTCAAGAATCTCTGTGGGACAACTCTTTTTGTTCTCACGGATATAGATTGCTTCTTGTTCCCCTCGAATCTGTTTACACATTGCTTCCGGCTCGATTAGAAGACAGGACAGCCAGTAATTGGGTTCACTGTTTTCTTTATCGTATGGATTCATTACAACCGGCAATCCTTTTAAACCTTCTTCATATCTCTTATAAATTCGCTTCTTCTGTGCAATATGCTCCTTTAAATATGGAAGCTGCCCTCTGACTACTCCCGCAATTACATTGCTCATCCGATAATTGTATCCCAACTCCTCATGCTGATACCAAGGCGCGTTTTCTCTTGCCTGCGTAGACCATTTCCGCACTTTATTTGCCGCATCCTCATTATCCGTCAATAACATCCCGCCAGAAGAGCCTGTGATAATCTTATTACCGTTAAACGAGATACAACTATAAACGCCAAACTTGCCCGTCTGCACTCCTTTATAAGCAGCGCCAAAAGATTCTGCCGCATCCTCAATGATTACCGCCCCATGCTGCCGGCAGACCTTCTTCAATTCGTCCATTTTTCCTGGAGTCCCATACAAATGTGCAATCACCACTACCTTTACCTCTGGATAAATTTCAAAAGCCTTCGTCAGCGCTATAGGGTCCATATTCCATGTATCGTATTCCGTATCGATAAATACCGGAACTCCGCCTTCATATACCACCGGATTCACCGTAGCGTCAAATGTCAAATCCGAGCAAAATACCCTCTCTCCTGTTTTTACTCCTGCAAGCTTTACTGCCATATGTAAAGCAGCCGTTCCGGACGACAATGCAACTGCATATCTACAGCCAATCTTTTCACAGACCAAACGTTCTGCTTCATTAATGTTTTCCCCTACTGTTGACATCCAGTTCGTCTCATAAGCTTTCTTCATATACTCTAGCTCTGGTCCATGCATCGTCGGTGAACTAAGCCAAATCTTCGGTTCAAATGGACTAACCTTCTCTCCCATTTTAAATTGCCTCCCATTTCCCATATCTCTTCACATCTCATCCTCCTTCAATCTTATCCCCAAATAAACCTCCCTCTTTTTCCCTAAAAATTCCTGTTCAATCCACACATACCTCTTTCGCAGCCTTTGCTTCACAATTCTGTCAAAATATATTCCCACTGGACCGTCGGCCCAGACAATCTGTCCTTGTGCATCTACCTCAACCAGCGACCGTCTCACCACATGTTCCTTATCCTGCACACTTCTTAAAAATCTCTCCTCCTCCTCATCCACACAGAAAAACGAGTCCTGCTGATCACCGAGAAGTTTGGTCAGCTTAGGAACTCGTTTTAATTCTAAAAACATACGCTTTGGTTCCTCTGTTACTATAAATACATACGCTGGAAATAACGGATACAGCTCGACCTCGTATTTTCCGCCTATTTTCCGAAACCGTTCTCTTTTGATAGAGAAACATTCCTCATAGCAGTCTTTAGGAACCATACGTTTTATGATGGCGACTAGCTTATCCTCCTCGCCTGTGTGTGTCTGAATTACATACCACATCTCTGTCACCTCGTTTGGGGAGTAGATTTTAGAGTATGCTTCGCCATATCCACGTCAAAAGCCGTGAATCCCCTCATCTTCCCCGTTTATTGCAAATACTTACAAAATCATAGCCCAGTACTACAATTTCGTCAGTTTCTGTTTCAATTCTTTTCCGTAATCTCAAGCCCCATCCAAAACTCTTTTTTTCGAAAATAGTCTAACGGACTGTCAATTCTCGCCATTCTCCTATGACGATCAATCTTATGAATCTTACATTCTTTTCCGCATAAAGGGCCTTCTGTCACAAAGGTGATTCCATTTTGAATATATCCCCTCGACATCGCAATATGGTGCTCTTCTCCGCCAATCTCCTTCAGAAATTCCTTCTCCTCCTCTTCCAGACACAGGCTGTACCCTCCGTCTCTAAAAGGACAAAACACCACTGCGTTATGTGCTGCCGCTTCCAATCTCTCATGACAGCTCACCTCTGCAAATACAATCCCCTGAAACAGAAGCTCTTCCTTATAATGCCAGCTTCCTTCATATCGTTTCATTTTCTCAAATGTAATTAGGAATATATCGGCCTGCTCCGGAAAAAGATAGCACTGCTTCAAAAGCTTAGCAGCTCTTCTCTCATTGCCTTTTTCGCAACGCAAAACATACCAGATTGGAAACACCTCCTCTGTTTTCGCGGAGTAATCTACTCTGCGATTTTTTTCGTCATATTCTTTGGGTAATTTAAAGAAAATTCTGATTTAATACAGATTTTTTTGGTAATATTTTTGAATAAACAGATTTTTTATTTATTTCTTCTTCGTGATTTTGCACCAAATTTTTGCAAAAGATAATTTAGTATTGATTTATTAAGATTAGATGGTTATAATAATTATGCTGTTTACGAAAAAAATCGCAGAGTAGATTACTCTGCGATTTTTTACCTTCAGCCCAACTCTAAAAGCAAAAGCGCCCATATCCTCGTCATATTCCTAATACCGGTTATGTACATCCTCCGCAAAACACATCAAGTCCTTCACCTCAATCACCTTCCCGTCATCCAGAACCGCACGTCCGCTCATCCGCCCAAACACCTGATGCTGGTCCGTCTCAATGATCACCGCCGCCGTCTTCGCCGCCCGGTCAAGCGCCGGAGCGAAATCCATTTCGAATCTCCCGTCGCTGGACGTGAATTTCCACGGCTTCATATAATCCCCTTCCGGGATATGGAACGTCACATCGTCCAGCTTATGCGCCTTTCCATCATAGAACAATATATTCTCCGAAGCCGCCGACGTATCCCCAAACCCATATCCGATATTAAACCCAAAGGGCTTTCCATCTATCATACAGTTGCCGGACCCCCAGTACCAGCGGTTGTCATATGTCCAAACTCCCCGCCCCCAGTCCAGCGTACCAAAATCCGTCTCCGGATCAAAAGTATAAGTCTTCCCGTCAAATCTCATACTTCCGCTTGCAGACATGCAGTTAATCTTCTGATTATAATAAAACGCCGTCTTCTTCTCCTTCCAAGGCGTCGCGATCACCATGGTATCCATCTGCGGCTGCCGCAGGGTAATGCTGCAGTCCAGTTCCTTCCCCTGATAAAAATTCCGGAACTTGCACAGAATCCTCCGCCTGCCCTCTTCCTTCCGAAACTCTATATGAAGCCTCTTATCATGGTAGACCGTATCCCCCGCTTCCGAGGTACTGGGCATATGAAGCCTCCCCATGGGAAATGGATTCAAAATCGTCTCCGTATGCTCCCACCCCTCTTTAAAATTCAGAAGCGACACGGATTGTAAGCCGATATATCCATCGTCCGACACGGTAAACGCTCCCGCAAAATCCTCATTTAATACCAGATAATAGTCCCACTCCTTAATCCTAAAAGACGGCGCCTTGATCTTTGAACGGTCATAGCTCCAAACCAATTGTCTGGACCATCCCGGCTCCCTCAGGGAACCGTCCTCTTTCAGCAGGGGCTGCCTGTCTATTACTTCATGGTTCCTCATAGTAATTTCTCCTCTCGCCTTTACGGCACAAATACTTCCTGATTTCTCCTCTCGCCTTTACGGCACAAATACCTCCTGATTTCTCCTCTCACCTTTACGGCACAAATACCTCCTGATTTCAACAAAAAAATCCGCGGCTCCTTACACAACCACCTTCATACAGATAAAATCCGCCCCCTCTGCCTTCTCCATACCCACAACGATATCCCCATGGTATCTCCTAATCAGCATCTTCGCATTATACAGCCCAAGCCCATGACGTTCGGCATCCTTTTTTGTCGAATACCCTTTCTCGAAAAACCTATGAATATTCTTCAGCTTCATCCCCTGCACCTGATTCTTGACCTGAAACACCAGCCTGTCGTTCTCCGAATCCAATTCCATGACCACCTGGTTCATTTCCTCAGTACAAGCTTCATAGGCATTGTCTGCCAGAGTACCCACGATCTCAATCAGGTGATGCTCCGAAATCCCCGAAATAATCTCCAAGCTCTTAACGTCCAGCTCCGTCTTCACATAAGAAGGCGCACGGACGATCTTACTGTATAGGAACCCGGCCAATACCTTATCGCTGATGCGCAGAAGCGGCAGATACTTCCTGCTGTCGTCGTCCCGCAGCACCTCGGTAATATAGGCAGACTGACGCGCAACCAGTTCGTCATAATCGCTCACGGTCAGATGCATATTCAAAATCGCATTGACATGGTTGTCGAACTCATGCTGTTTGGCCCGAATCTCCTTCACCAATTCCTCCAAAGGACGGATATAATGCTTATATAATTTTAATTCCGATTCCTTCTGCTGCATCAGGAGATAGTTTCTTCTCCAGTCGATGATACCCCAGATCTCCACCACGGTAAGGAGCAAAAACATCGTAAAGATCCGATAGTCAAACGTGCCGCTGACCATAAAATCCACAATCAGATAGACGGACACCAGCATCGCAAGCCCGCAGAAAATCCTGTATAAAAATTTTTTCGCCCAGTTAGCCACTCACAAGCCTCCCTATCTCTGCTTTGTAGGTTACGCCAATCTCTATCACATCCCCGCACCCCCTGAGTTTCACGATTCGGTTTACCGTGTCGTAATACTCCACCTCACGGCGGTTCACCGCAAAAACCCTGTGGCATTGAAGGAACATTCCTTCCGGAACTCTGGACAAAATGTCCTTAAGAGTCGTATACGGCACTTTCCAGTCTTCCTCTTTCATATGAAGGCAGACTCCCCTGTGCACCGCTTCTATGTAACGGATATCCTCACACCTGACCTGATAATTAACCCCGTCACGCTTCACCATAATAGACGGCGGCTCTTCCCGCTTCTCCTGACCAAGAACCTTCTCAACCACTTCCCTGACCTGTTCCGGGCGAAACGGCTTCATGATGTACTGATAGCAGTGCAGCTCCCTGTACGCCTGCATTTCCATGGCTCCCACGGAAGTAACCATGACAACCGGGGTGAATGTATAGCAAAACTGTTCCCTAAGCTCTCTGGCAAACAGAATCCCGCCGATGTCTTCCCGGTTCCCGCCTCCCAGATTCACATCCAACAGAAATAACCCATACCGGATATTTTCCGCTAAAAGTCCTTTCGCCTCTTCATAAGAAGAGGCGGCATGGACACAGATATTCTTGGAATACTCCTTAAGGATCTTCTCCAAAGCCTCCATGGACGCCCTGTCATCCTCCAGAATCAATACATGTGTCATACTGCCGCCTCCTTTTTTACTTTTTAACCTACTCAACAATTACTTCTTTGACGCTCTTTACCAATCCTGCAATCCCCTGTATCTCTGACGGGATAATAATCTTCGTCGCCTTGCCGTCTGCCGCCTTCTCGAACGCTTCCAGACTCTTCATGGTAAGCACCGCCTCGTCGGCTCCCGCTTCTTTAAGGAAACGGATACCGTCTGCATTCGCCTTCTGTACCTTCAAGATGGCTTCCGCCTCGCCTTCCGCCTCACGGATCATGGCCTCCTTCTGCGCCTCCGCATGCAGGATCGCCGCCTGTTTCTCTGCCTCCGCATCCAGAATCGCAGATTCTTTGTTACCTTCTGCCACAAGGATGGTCGACTTCTTCTCACCTTCCGCCCTTAAGATTGCCTCGCGCCGTTCACGCTCCGCCTTCATCTGCTTTTCCATTGCATCCTGAATAGCTGCCGGTGGAATAATGTTCTTTAACTCTACGCGGTTTACCTTGATTCCCCACGGGTCTGTCGCCACGTCGAGGGACGCCCGCATCTTCGTGTTAATCGTCTCTCTGGATGTCAATGTCTGATCAAGTTCCAGATCGCCGATAATGTTACGCAGCGTCGTCGCCGTCAGATTCTCAATCGCCATGATTGGGTTCGCCACACCATAGCAGAACATCTTCGGATCAGTAATCTGGTAGAATACCACCGTGTCAATCCGCATGGTAACATTATCCTTGGTGATCACCGGCTGCGGTGCAAAATCTACCACCTGCTCTTTAAGGTCAACCCGTCTGGCAACCCGGTCGATGATCGGCACTTTGAAATGAAGCCCCGTACTCCAGGTCGCCTGATAAGCTCCCAGACGCTCCACCACCATCGCCCTTGCCTGCGGCACGATCTTGATACAGGAAATTAGAAGCATCAACACGATTAAAACTACGATAACCACAACAACCAAACCAACAAAACCATTACTCATTCCTACTCCTCCTCATACTTTCTTACAATCAGCTTCACGCCCGAAATGTTGACTACCTTCGCAAGCATCTCCGGCTCAAGGATCTCATGTTCCTCTTCCGCCCGCACGGTCCATTCCTGCCCGTTCACCACCGCCATTCCCGTCTGCCTGATGTTATCCACTCTCTCCGCAATGCGGATTGTCTTTCCGATGATACCCTCATAATTCGTCTTTTCCCGCTGCGTATTAATAAACCGCACCGCAAACGGTCTTGTAAAAATGAGGAGCACAAAGGTTACGACAAAGAATACGACGACCTGCCACACCAGGGAAAGGCCCATGATGTTCAGAATCAACGCCGCCAACGCGCCGCCGGCCGCCCAGATACTCGTAAGCCCCACGGTAATGATCTCGATTACCAGCAGGATAATCAGAAGTCCCAGCCAGGCAATTGTAATGTAACTATCCTGCATCACCATATGTTCACTTCCTTTCTGTTGAACCTATGGTAACAAACTTCGGCAGAGGATTCAATAGATATTGAGCGAATACGGCGATTTCGTGATTGAATAGCTAAAAGATTAGTATTACCGGCTTTCCTTGAAAATATTTCACTGGATATTTCCCGCGTACTTCTGTATAATAGTGAGGAACAAAATTGATTACAAATACAAGGAGGGATTCATATGAGTAAAATCGAAGAAGTCCGCGGCGCTATGGTCAAAGCCATGAAAGCCGGTGACAAAGAAACCAAGGAAACACTGTCAATGCTGCTTGCCGCCCTTAAGAATAAAGCAATCGACAAACGCGACGACCTGACGGAAGAAGAAGAAACCCAAGTGATTATGAAGGAGATTAAGCAGACGAAAGAAACACTGGAGATGACTCCCGCCGACCGCACGGAGATCATCGACGACTGCCGCAAACGGCTCGCCGTCTTAGAGCAGTACGCTCCGAAGATGATGGACGAAACAGAGATCCGGGACGTTATCTCATCTACATTAACAGAAGCAGGCATCGACGCTCCTACGCCCAAAGATAAAGGCAGGATCATGAAGGTCCTGATGCCGAAGGTCAAAGGCAAGGCTGACGGCAAGCTGGTGAACGATATTCTCACCTCTTTCATGCAGTAGACATCTCCCCGCAGATTGCGTTCGAGGTAAGCGTCATATATCTGCATCGCTGACAGGCAATTGGAGGATCGGAAAGCCAGTCTGCCGGACGCATGCCCCCGCCAAGAAAGCAAAAAATGGCTGCCGCAGAATTATTTGCCTTATACTGCGGCAGCTACTTTCAGCCCGCTTTATATACTCACCTATAGTACACACTCTATTCCCCGTTCTCTTCCGCCTCTTTCTTAGCGTCCGCCACATCATCCGTCTGTACTTCATCTGCATAAGGATCCTTGACCTCTTCCTTCATCGTAACCTTGAGGTCCTTGAAATCGATCTTTTTCCAAACCTCCTTATCCAGTTTAATGTCCGCTTTCTCACGCCACTCTTCACAGGTATCCGTATATAACTTCTGCTTTCTTTCATTCACAATGGTATCCTTACGCGCATCCGTCGCCTCACGGTCAAGCAGGCTCGTCACCTTAGCCACATAGCAGCCGTAATCCGTCTTCACAACGCCGGTCACTTCTCCTTCTTTCAGCTTGTCCGCCTTCTTAATAAGATCCTCGCTCGGATTCTTTGACTCGGAATCAAAAGTCGCCGTCTGAACCTCCTGATCCTGTTCCTTGGCATAGGCTTCAAAATCCTTGGCGTCCTTCGCCCCTTTTGCAAATTCCTCCGCCTTCTTGTCTACCTCTTTCTTCTCCTTATCCGTCATATCCTTGGAGTTACCGTCCTCATCTTCGCTCTGATAGGAAAACGTCACATACTGCATGCTCTTCTGCGCCGCTTCCTCGTCCGGCACCTCCGTATCCGCTCCCTCCTCGATCTTCTTCTCCATCTTCTGCTGGATTGCCATCAGCGTCATAACACGCTTCACCGTCTCTTCGGAACCAGATACCTTCTCCTTGTCTTCCAACGCGTTCACATTGTCAAACTTCTTCACGGCATTATCTATGATCTTCTTCTCCTCATCAGAGAGAGACACATCGTAATCCTTCATGTGCTTTTCCAGAAGGATCATATTCTCCAGATTCTCGAGAACCGAATTCTTTACGTACTCCTCATAAGTCTCGCCCTTCGCCGCCTCACTGTTCCACATATCCTCTCCCAGATACGCCGAATAGTAAGTCTCATACTGCGCCTGCACATACCTCGCATAAAAATTCGCAATATCAGCCGTAATCTTCTGATCCTCAACCGTAACCACCACTTCGTCCTCTTTAAAAGAACTGCATCCGGCAAGGGAAACTACGCTCAGCATCCCCGCCATCACCAGCATCAAAACCTTTTTCTTCATCTCTATATACCTCCTTTGTATCATCCCTTCAATTGCGCCCCTTCCGCCTCGCAACAGAAATCAACGCACACTCTCAATTATATCTCTTTTTTACGGCTCAATCAATCCCTTCATGCCAATTAACACATTTTTCACAACTGTCAAGGCGTCCGGCCCTTTCTCCTTACGCATCCGCCCCTTCCTCTCATAGATAAAGCAAGGGCTTTCACCGTCCGTCTTAAGGGTCAGATCTCCTCGGAATTCATTGATCAGCGCCGGAATCTTCCCGGGCTGTATCTTCGCTTTCTCGTACATAGTAAAATAATACGTCTCGCCTTTTTGTTCCACGGAAACGACATAGACGCTGTGCGCCAAAGCCTTTAGGCTTGCCGCCTCCAAAAGCTTCTCTACCTTCTTTGGAATATCTCCGAAACGGTCTGTCAGCTCTTCTGTCATGTCCTCTTTCTCTTCCTCGTTCTCAATGGCTGCGATCCGCTTATAGATATCCAACTTCTGGTACTCGTTAGGGATGTAGGAATCCGGGATAAATGCGTCTACGTTCAGATCCAGCGTCGTCACGTAAGTTTCTTCCTCTATCTCGCCTTTCATGTGCCGTACGGCCTCGTTAAGCATCTTACAGTACATGTCATAACCCACGGCCTCCATATTGCCGTGCTGTTCCGCACCCAGAAGATTACCCGCGCCGCGGATTTCCAGATCCCGCATGGCAATCTTAAACCCGGAACCAAGATCGGTAAACTCTCGTATGGCGGCAAGACGTTTTTCCGCAATCTCCTTTAACATCTTGTCTCTCCGGTACAGAAGAAATGCGTAAGCCATCCTGTTAGACCTTCCCACTCTCCCCCGAAGCTGGTAGAGCTGGGACAGCCCCAGACGGTCCGAATCATGAATGATCATAGTATTAACATTGGAAATATCCAGCCCCGTCTCAATAATGGTCGTAGACACCAGCACGTCAATCTCCCCGTTGATGAATTCATACATAATCTTCTCGAGCTGGTGCTCTTTCATCTGTCCGTGGGCAAACTCCACGCAGACCTCCGGGACAAGCTTCTGGATATGGGCCGTCACCTCCGCAATATCCTCCACCCGGTTATACACGTAGTATACCTGACCCTGTCTGGCACATTCCCTCTCGATAGCCTCCCTCACCATCTCATCATTGTATTCCATCACATAGGTCTGGATCGGCATACGGTCGTTGGGCGCTTCCTCTAAGACGCTCATGTCCCTGATCCCGATCAGGCTCATATGGAGCGTACGAGGGATCGGCGTCGCCGTCAGCGTCAGCACGTCCACATTCTCCTTAAGCTGCTTAATCTTCTCTTTATGCTGCACGCCGAAACGCTGCTCCTCATCGATGATTAAAAGCCCAAGGTCCTTGAACTTCAAGTCGTTTCCCAAGACCCTGTGGGTGCCGATCACGATATCCACAAGCCCTCTCTTCGTATCCTCCACGGTTTTCTTCTGCTGCGCAGGCGTCCGGAAACGGCACATCAAATCAACCCTTACCGGAAAATCTTTCATCCGCTGCAGAAATGTATTATAGTGCTGCTGCGCAAGGATGGTCGTCGGGACAAGATATACCACCTGCTTATCCTCTTGCACCGCCTTAAAGGCCGCCCGGATCGCGATCTCCGTCTTTCCGAATCCCACGTCTCCGCAGACCAATCGGTCCATGATCTTTTTGCTCTGCATATCCCGCTTCACGGCCTCGATAGCGAGAAGCTGGTCTTCCGTCTCCTCAAAAGGAAACATTTCCTCAAATTCCTTCTGCCAGACCGTATCCTCTCCATATACATAGCCTTCCTGATTCTGCCTCGCGGCGTACAGTTTCACCAGATCCCTTGCGATCTCCCTGACCGCGCCGCGTACCCGTGTCTTCGTCCTGTTCCACTCCTGCGATCCCAAACGGTTAAGCTTCGGCTTCTTCGCATCTGCATTGGCGTACTTCTGTATCAGATCAAGCTGGGTCGCCGGAATATATAAGTTACCGCCTTTGGCATAGGAAATCTTCATATAATCCTTGGAAATCTTATCCACCTCAATCTTCTCGATCCCCTGATAGATTCCAAGGCCATGATTCTCATGAACCACATAATCCCCGGGTTTCAACTCCGAAAACTCCTGTATCTTCCGTCCCTCGTAGAGTTTCCGCTTTTTCTTCTTCTTCACCTTCCCGAAAATGTCCGTCTCCGAAATCACGGTATATTTGATCATCGGATACTCATACCCCGTCCCGACATGCCCGTAAGCCGTCATAATCTCGCCGGGAGCTGCTTCGCGTTCCAGATTATCGCTGTAAAAGCTGCTCAGATTATAATCCCTTAAGTCCTCCGCAAGCCGCTTCGCCCTTGTCCTAGACCCAGAAAGGAGCACCACCCTGTACCCGTTCCTCTTTAGACGTTTCAGATCCCTGGTCAGCATATCGAAACTGCTGTTATAGGGATTGACAGTTTTCGCCTGCAGACTGCAGGAACCTCTGGTCTCCAATATCTTGCAGCGCATGTCCAGCGCAAAAAAGCCGATGCTGCTGTAATCATTCATCTTATGGAGAATCTCTTCCGTCCCAAAAAGGCTGACCTCCTCATTGGTCATCTCATAGCCGTTCTCCACCCGCTTCTTCTGCGCTTCCATGAATTCCTCTTCCACGCCCTGCCCCTTCTCCCGAAGCCGCACAGGTTCGTCCAGAAACAGAATCGTCTCGTCCACAGGGAAATAATCCAGAAACGACACCCGGCGCTCTCCTTCCTGGGGGAATTCAGCCGCCGGACAGATAGAAATCTCCGTAAGGTTTTCGACAGACCTCTGGGTCTCCACATCAAAGGTACGGATGGAATCCACCTCGTCCCCCCACATCTCAATACGCACCGGAAGCTCCTCCGTCAGCGGATATACATCCAAGATCCCGCCCCGGACGGCGAACTGCCCGAACCCTTCAATCTGTACTTCCCTGTCATACCCAAGCATTGAAAGCATCCTCTGCATTTCCCCAAGGTCGAGTTTGCTGTCATTGCGGATATGGAGAAACCTCTTCCCGATCACTTCCTTGGGAGCCAGCGAATCCAGAAACGCGTCGAAGCTGGTAACAACCGTCATAGGTTTCCCTTCCTCCAACGCCTGAATCACTTCCATACGCTGCCTTTGAAGCTCCTTGCTTCGAAGATCGGCCTGATAAAACAGCAAATCCTTCGCCGGATACAGATAAGTCTGGGGATCAAGGAAATGGTATTCCTCATAGATCTGCTTCGCCTTAAGCTCACTGGAACAAGCGATGACTTTATATTTCAAGCCATCGCTCAGCGCATACATCATATGTGTCTTCTGAGAATTGACGCATCCGCAGACGCGTATCATCCCCCGTTCCTTTGTTCGATTCTTATGGAGTTCTTCAAACTCCGCCAATTCATTTAACGGTGCGATTAAGGCCTGCATCCTTTTTGCCTCCTCCTTCGGCTATGCCTCCTGCTATTCTTGATCTGCGGCCGGCCTTACCTTCCTGTTATACAGATTCATAGCGGTGTCCGTTCCTTCCTCAAGGATCGTCTCAACCGCACAGACCGCCCGCGCGTATCCATCTTCCATCATCTCCCGCTCGGCTTTTGAAAAATGTCCCAGAACATAATCCGCCAGATCGTAGTTCTTCGGCTTCTCGCCTACTCCCACCTTGATTCTCGGAAACACTTCCGTACCTAGATTAGTGATAATATTCTTGATTCCGTTATGCCCCCCTGCGCTTCCCTTCTTGCGGATCCGCAGCTGCCCTACGTCCAGGCTCACATCGTCATAGATCACCAAAAGCTCATCCTCCGGCTCCGCCTTATAATAGTCTATAAGCCCCCGGATACTCTCCCCGCTGAGATTCATATATGTCTGCGGTTTTGCCAGAATTACCTTCCTGCCGCAGATCATTCCTTTACCTATATATGCCCGATTCTTTCTGCCGTCCACAGAAATATTATATTTGCCCGCAAGGGCATCTATGACTTCAAAACCTACGTTATGCCTGGTTCCTTCGTACTGTAATGTAGGATTCCCAAGCCCAGCAATGATAAACATCTTTTCTTCACCTCGATTTCCTATTATACAAGAAGCGCCTGCATTTGTCACGCAAAAAGAAATGAATAATTTTCCTTCTTTTCTCATACATTATAGAAAACCAAATATCATACCCAATACAGGAGGCAATTTATGAGTTCCAGAACAAAAATAGTCGTATTGCATATGAAGGAGATTATCTACACAGCGGTATTTGCTACCCTTGCAATCCTGCTGGTCATACTGCTGCTGTTCATGTTCCTTCCTAAGAATAAAGAATCCGGCGGCATCGAAGAAAAATACATGCCCGGGGTCTATACCTCCACAGTTACTTTGAACAATACCGCCCTTGAAGTGGAGGTAACCGTAGACGAAGCCCACATTAACTCTATCCGTTTCTCTAATCTGGACGATACGGTAGCCGCCATGTATCCCCTAATCCAGCCGGCGATTGAAGATATAGCAGAACAGGTATATGACCTCCAGTCCTTGGAAAACATTCGGTATTCCGAAGATAATCCCTACACTTCTCAGGTTATCATCAATGCAATCGAAGAAGCGCTGAAAAAAGCCGAAACTACGAAGTAGTTACGGCTTTTTTATATCATAATTGGGGAACGCCGCCTTAAGACAGGCGGCGTCCGCCTATACGTCATTCTAAGATACGGCGCTATCCCTCCACGATCAGATATCTCCCTCCGGGAAGCGCAAACACTTCCGAAGCTTCCTCCAGCTCTTCTGCAGACATCCCCTCAACATCAACGCCCTCCTCTTCCAGAAATTCCTTCACCTCGCCGATACTGTCGACGACGACCGCCATACAGTCTTCAAGAAATGCCTCCGCTTCTTCCAACGTCTCTGCCACCGGCTCGTCAAATAACTGCCCCTGCTTCTTAAGAAATACTTTCAGGCAATCTTCATCATACTCATACATCTTCTTTCTTCCTCCCTTGATAATTAACCTTCCGAAGCTTCGCCGACTATCTGATTTCCATCAATTCTTCCGGCGTCTCAATGATCGTCTCCGCCCCTTCGTCTTCTAAGATCTCTCTGGTTCTGAACCCCCATGCCACGCCTACGGTCCGAACCCCTGCATTCTTCCCTGTGCGGATATCTACCTCAGAATCGCCTACATACAGACATTCCTCTCTGTCCGCCTGCAGCGCTTCTAATAGACAGTATATTCCTTCCGGATCAGGCTTTCTCGCAATCTTCTCCTGCTGCCCCTGCACGCAGTCAAACACCTCCCCGCCAAAGATCTCCTCCACCACCTTCACCGTCTGCCGGTGGGGCTTATTGGACAAAACCGCAAGCCTCGTTCCCCGTCTTTTTAGTTCCGCCAGCATCTCTTCGACGCCTTCATAGGGTTTTACAAGATATGTACAGTTAGCGTCAAATATGCGTCCGTAGATTTCCATGGCCTCGTCAAGCCGGCTTCCGTCCGCTTCCCCTGCCGCCCCAAGGGATTTCTCCATTAAAACCCTTGCGCCGTTGCCTACGAAATTACGACATTCGTCCGATGTGATAGGCGTAAGCTTCATCTCCTTTAGCGTCTCATTCACCGAGTAGGTCAGAGAGTCCAGCGTATCGGTCAGCGTTCCATCCAAGTCAAATATGCATGCTTTCATAATGTCTATATCCTCCATGCTCTAATCATAGTATAGACAATGGGAAAATGCAAGAACGGATTTCGTCGCGGGGGCCGCCCCACGAAAGAGATAACCCTCTCATACGGCACCCCTGTATATCCTGATGCGGCTGCCGGCCTCCTACCGGTCAGGAAAGATACTGGCGCATCACACGAAGCGCATTTTTTTCCAGCCTGCTGACCTGCGCCTGTGAGATCTGTATCTGCTCCGCAACTTCCATCTGCGTTTTGCCTTCAAAAAAACGCAGCTTGATAATATAGCGCTCCCTCTCTCCAAGATGTTCCATAGCGGCTTCCAGCGACAGATCTTCCACCCATTTTTCTTCTTTATTCTTGGTATCACTGATCTGGTCCATCACGTAGAGAGCGTCGCCTCCATCGTTGTAGACCGGCTCCTGCAGACTCATGGGCGCCTGAATCGCATCCAGCGCGAACACGATATCCTCCTTGGAAATCCCGATTTCTTCCGCAATCTCTTGGACAGTCGGTTCCTTTAAATTCCGTTTCACATAATTTTCCTTCGCATAGATGGCTTTATACGCAGTATCCCGCAGCGAACGGCTGACACGGATGGAATTGTTATCCCGCATGTACCGCCTAATCTCGCCGATAATCATCGGGACCGCGTAAGTAGAGAACTTCACCTCAAGTTCCGTATTAAAATTATTGATCGCCTTAATAAGGCCGATACACCCGATCTGAAACAAATCGTCCGGATTCTCATTGCTCGCCCCGAAACGCTTGATCACACTCAGCACAAGCCGGAGATTGCCCTTAATATATTCCTCTTTCGCCTCGGCGTCTCCCGCCTTGATCCGGGCAATCAGCGCCTCCTTCTCCTCCTCCTTAAGGACCGGGAGTTTCGCCGTATTTACCCCGCATATTTCTACTTTTCCCTGTGCCATAACCAGTGTCCTCCTACCAGATAAATAAATTTGAATCTTTGTATAGTAAAATGATTCTCACTTGGAGGACGTCATATTCCTGAAATGGAAAAATAAAAAAAGTTTTAGTCCTTGACAGGAAAAGCGCTGTCGTACAATCCGACAGCGCTTTCCTTACATTACAATTACCGATCCCACTTATCCGCTAGATTCTGAATCTGCGTCTCAAACTTGGCCAGCTCCTTATTCGCCAGCCCTTCATTCTTATAAACAACTTCAAGCAGCCTCTTTGCCGCCGCAACCACGCGCTGGAACGCCTGCACAGCCCGGGATCTCGCCGGTTTCTCCGCCGCCTTCTTCGGAACCTTCACTCCTTCCGTCATAACCTCGTTGGTCATCAGGTCAATCATACCTCCCGAATAGGGCGCAAACGCCGGACAGCCGATCGTCTCCTCCACAAGCCGTGCAAAATGATCCGTCACCTGATCCTCGCCATGAACCACGATCACACGATCCGGCTTACTCTCAAACCCCTTAAGCCAATCCAGCAGTCCATTCATATCCGCATGACCGCTGATTCCCCTGAGCACCTCGATCTTCGCATTCACGGTGATATTTTCCCCGAACAGCTTCACACTCTCCGCGCCCTCGATCAGCTTACGCCCAAGCGTACCCACCGCCTGATACCCCACGAAGCAGATCGTACACTCGGCCCGCCACAGATTATGCTTCAGATGGTGCCGGATCCGTCCCGCCTCGCACATGCCGGATGCCGACAGGATTACTTTCGGTTTCTCATCAAAGTTAATCATCCGCGACTCGTCGCTGGTGATCGTCGTCTTAAGCCCGGGAAACAGCAGCGGATTAATCCCCTTCTCCACCAGCGCCATGGCCTCATCGTCAAAGCAGGACTTGACGTTCTTGTTAAATACATTCGTCGCCCCAATGGCAAGGGGGCTGTCAACATAGACTTCAAATCCCCTGAACTCCGGTAAAAGATCCCTCTCCTTGATCTCCCGGATAAAATACAGAAGCTCCTGGGTACGTCCCACTGCAAAAGACGGAATGACCACGTTCCCCCCTTTGGAAAACGTCTCCCTCAAAATCCTCGTAAACTCACCGATATAGTCAGGAATCTCATCCCCATGGGTCCTGTCCCCGTAGGTGGACTCAATCACAATATAATCCGCCTCTTTCACCTTCTGCGGTTCCTTGATAATCGGCTGGTTTGCATTTCCCACATCGCCGGAAAAGACGATCTTTTTTGTGACCCCCTCCTCCGTGACCCATACCTCGATACTTGCAGACCCAAGCAAATGGCCCATGTCGTGAAACTGAACGTCAATCCCTTCACACAGGGTAATCCGCTGCTCATAATCACAGGGAGCCAAAAGCTTGATGGCAGCGTCCGCATCCTCCATTGTATACAGCGGCTCAAAAAGGGTCTCTCCGCTTCTCCTTCCCTTTCGATTCCGCCACTCTGCCTCAAACTCCTGAATGTGGGCGCTGTCGCGAAGCATGATGTTGCACAGGTCCGACGTGGCAAACGTAGTGATAATCTCTCCCGCAAATCCCTGCCTGCACAGAAGCGGGATCTTGCCGGAGTGATCGATATGTGCATGGGTTAGAAGAACATAGTCGATCTCCCCCGCAGACACGGGCAATTCCTGATTCTCGTACAAATCAGGCCCTTGCTCCAGACCGCAGTCAATCAAAATATTCTTTCCGCATGCATTCAGATAATGACAACTTCCGGTTACCTCATGGGCTGCCCCAATAAACTCTAGTTTCATATCTCCAACCCCTTTTTCTTTCCATTATACCACTATTCGGGGTTGTTATCTATGAATATTTTACCATCTCCCTCTTAAGCCTCTGCATAATCTTCTTCTCAAGCCTCGATATGTAGGACTGGGAAATCCCTAAAATATCCGCCACCTCTTTTTGGGTCCGTTCCTCCCCGTCCGGCATCCCAAGGCCGAACCGCATCTTTATAATCGTCCGCTCCCTCCCGGAAAGACGGTTAATCGCCTTAATCAGCAGCTTACGCTCGACTTCATTTTCCAGATCTTTATAAATCGTATCCTCCTCCGTACCTAAAATGTCTGACAGAAGCAGCTCATTGCCGTCCCAGTCCACGTTTAAAGGTTCGTCAATGGACACTTCCATCTTCGTCTTATTATTCCTGCGCAGGTACATCAGGATCTCGTTTTCGATACAGCGGGACGCATACGTCGCCAGCTTAATATTCTTTTCCGGGTTAAACGTGTTGATCGCCTTAATCAACCCGATGGTGCCGATGGAAATCAGATCCTCCACGCCCACCCCCGTATTGTCAAATTTTTTCGCAATATATACCACAAGCCTGAGATTATGTTCAATCAGCATTTTTCTTGCAGGCCCGTCGTCCTCTGAGCCTAAGTCATTAATCGCCGCCGTCTCCTCGCTGGTATCCAGCGGAGCAGGCAGGATATCCGAACCACCGATATAGTGGACGTCCTTCTTATCCGGGAAAAATAATGTCCGGAAATCCGGAACTACTTTCAGTTTAAATTGATGCGGTACTGCGACTCTTATTACCATAGTCTATCCCTCCTATTAAGACATCAGGATTCAAAATCATCTCATAACGGTCAGCCGTCATATCTCCCTCACAGATGGCCGCCAGCGGTTTCTCAATCCATTCCTTTTCTTTTCTGCATACATACATCCCATCCAGCGTCACTAATGGCATTACACCTTCCGCTTTTCCGATAGAGTGATATGAAATATAACGTATTCCTGCTATGTCATTTTCTCCCCATAGTTTCTTGATTACATTTTTGTCAATAATACTGACCGGCTTTCCCGTAATATCATCTTTCAGGCAGTTTCCCGTATCAATCAAGGCCTGCACGGTTACGCTTCTTTCACCGTTTTGCAGCACGACCCGGCACCTGTACCGGCTCTGCCTTCCCAGATACGCCACCAAGGTCCAGATACCGGATACCGCATAGTAGCTTGCGGCCGCCAATGCCAGGAAAAGGCTTCCCGCCCGCGCATACTGCCTGAGGAACCCAAAGACCCCGCCAACAAGGAAACCGCTGATATAGAGCAAAATCCAAGCCCGCGCAAGCTCCTTCCCCCCTTCGGTCTTCAACCCTATTTTAATCATTGCGATATTTGCCGGTCCATGGAACAATATGAGTTTCACAAACGCATATGGAACCGGCAGGGCCACGGCAAGGCAGGTAAGAAAAGACCCTGACAGCGCTCCCAAGCAGATCCGCCGGTATGTTGCATAACATCCCGTCATCTTGCGTACGATTGCAAGCAGGATGAAATCCATTGCAAAATTTTCCAAGAAAAATACGTCTATGTACAACTCATAACCCACGCTCCACCTTCTTTCTTTGCATACGATCAGTGACACGAAATCGATTAATTACTTAAGCAAGATTCATTATACGAGCCGGGGCAAAAAGATTTTGTCATATGGTGGGACGAATCCCGATTTTCGTTCGACAGACCGTATTGACCACAAGATATAGTTTTACAGGAAATGGATTTGTGGGAATTCCACGAATCCGGACACAAGACTTTGTATCCTTTTTTGACATAAAAGAAAGAATTTTAAGGGAATAAACTGCAAATTACTGGAAATAATTGGAGGTTTCTGTAATCTATTGACAGATTTTGTCAACAAATCCCGAACATACAGCCAGCTCACGCATGTCCGGCATAAAACAAAGCTTTCCGGCAATGCTGTTGTGCTAAAACCATAAAAAGACCCGAACACACTCCCATGTGTCCGAATCTCTTATGGAATTCTATCATATTACAATAATCTTACAATAATCAACTTACTTCTTGAAGAAATCCGGTATCTTGATGGACTGTTCTTTCACCTTGCTGGTCGGAGTTCTCGGCGTATCCAGAGAAGGAGCCGTCCCGCCTACAGGACGCCTCGGCATCGCCGACGCCCCGCCGCTCTTCATACCTCCCATTCCGAAGTCCAGTCTAGGCGCGGCCTGTCCGCCCTGCTGCATAGACCTGTCGTATCCGCCCTGCTGCATACCGCCGCCGGCATGACCCATAGCGCCGCCGTTCCTCGGCGTCTCAAGCCTTGACTTCAGCTTGGATGCACTGCCTCCCACATTGTGAAGGCCGGTAGCGATTACGGTGATGGTCGCCTCGTCCGTCCTTGCATCATCATACATGGCACCGAAGATAATGTTCGCATCCTCACCCGCAAGATCCTGCACGTACTCAGCCGCATCGGACGCGTCCATCAGGGTAATATCGCCGGATACATTAATGATAACATGGGACGCCCCTGCAATAGTCGTCTCAAGCAACGGACTGGAAACAGCCTGCTTAACAGCCTCAAGAGCCTTGTCGTCGCCGCGGCCCTGCCCGATTCCGATGTGAGCAATACCCTTGTCCGTCATAACCGTCTGGACATCCGCAAAGTCAAGGTTAATCAGCGCAGGCACGTTGATCAGGTCGGTAATGCCCTGAATACCTTGCTGCAATACCTCGTCCGCCTTCTTAAGAGCCTCCGGCATCGTGGTACGCCTGTCCACCACCTCAAGCAATTTGTCGTTAGGGATCACAATCAGAGTGTCCACGCTCTCCTTTAACTTCTCGATTCCTGACAGCGCATTGTTCATACGCGTCTTAGACTCGAAACGGAAGGGCTTCGTCACTACGCCGACCGTCAATGCCCCAAGCTCCTTGGCAATCCGTGCAACCACCGGCGTAGCGCCGGTTCCCGTGCCGCCGCCCATGCCGCAGGTTACGAACACCATGTCCGCTCCCTTGAGAGCCGATGATACTTCCTCCGCGCTCTCCTCCGCAGCCTTCTCGCCAATCTCAGGCCTTGCTCCTGCTCCGAGTCCCTTTGTAATCTTCTCTCCAATCTGCATAAGCGTCGGCGCCTTACATAACTGGAGCGCCTGCTTATCTGTATTAATAGCAATAAACTCAACACCGGCAATCTGCTCATCGATCATTCGGTTCACAGCATTATTGCCGCCGCCGCCGACTCCAACAACAATTATCTTCGCCGCAGCTTCTGATTCATTCGTTTTAATTTCTAGCAAGGGTTTCTCCTCCTTTGTTATCCTTATTATATATCATACATCCCACACATAAAGCAAATGAAATGTGTTCTTTGCCATATATACTATATAATATAGACTTTTGTGCAAAATATCAATAGAATTCCTCTATTTTTCTCAATTTTATTCTCGCTTTTCTTCCTTTCATTCCCTATAATCCGGTTCTCGGAAGTCATTCGATGCCGTAAATGCTTTCGTTCGGCAGGGTTATTCAAACCCTCCGGCGCTCTCTTAACCGGCTGATTCCGGCGCATCACTACCTTCCGGCTCCTGCCCTTCATCTGAACCATCCGGCGTTTCATTCTCCTCCGGCTCCTTAGAATCATCGGGGGAATAAAGCTCCAAGGATTCTTCCTGAAAGGTAATCGTCCCTTTTACCTCAGAGTAGTTTTCCAAATGCAGCGTTCCTTCCTTGTCCCCGATTTTTTCGAGGATCGGCGGAATCTGCGCGATCTGCACCGCCGACACATTCTTTCCGAGACAGATACGGATCCTCCCGATATACAGACAGATGGCGTCCTGCTCGCAGACGATACGGTCCGGCTCCAGATCATACTTCGTTATCTCTCTGGAGGTCTCAAGGATTTGTTCAAAAATCCTTGTATTCTTACTCTTGAGATGCTGATACAGCCTCACTTCCCCCATACCAATTCCTTCAATATGGGGAATCCCCTCCACAAGCGCAGAGGATTCCATCACAACCAGCCCTTCCTTATCGAAATAATCATAGACCTCCCCATTCCGTATGTATCCGACGATAGGCTTCTCTTTCACCTCGACCTTCACAATCCAGGGAGCCTTAAGCCCCACCTTCATCTGGTCCAGACACGGCAGTACCTTCCCTTTTCCCAAAGTATATTTCCCCAGAATATACAATGCATTTATCGAGAAATCATCATTCTGAACCGCGTCAATGATCTGCTGGTCCGTCACATAGTCATTTCCCTTGACCTCGATCTTCTGGACATAGAACAAAAGAAATATGACGGCCGCAATAATCGCCGCCCCAAGCACAAGAACAATCATTGCGTATATCCTATGCGGCTTTTTCTTCTTTCTCCTCGGGCTTTCCTGTTCCCTGTATTCTCTGTTTCCCATATCCTTAATACTCCCCTTATTTTACCAAAGATGATACGCTGAGCACAAGCCCCATTTCTACCAGAAGAAACATGACCGATGTCCCCCCGTAGCTGATGAACGGCAGCGTGATTCCCGTATTCGGTATGGTATTCGTAACTACGGCGATATTCAAGATTACCTGTATCATCATGTGTCCCATGGCCCCGGTGGCAATAAGCGCGCCGAACAGATCGCCGGCATGGGTAGCAATCACGAAAAACCGCCAGATTAAAATCAGGAACAGGATTAAAACAAACCCTGCGCCGAACAATCCCAGTTCCTCGCAGATGATAGAGAAAATCATGTCGTTTTGCGCCTCCGGGACAAACCCAAGCTTCTGGATACTCTCCCCAAGCCCTCTCCCGAACAAACCTCCGGACCCGATCGCATACAATCCCTGCAGCGTCTGATATCCCTTCTCGTAGGCCTCCGGGTTCCTCCAGATTGCCAGCCTCTCCAGCCGGTAACTCTCCAACGCCAGAAACACGGCCATGAACCCGACTCCGAGAAGCCCCATGAAAATAAACTGCCCATATTTAGGGCTTGCCACGAAGATTAAGATAACGCCGATTCCGAGAATGATAATGGCGGTGCTCAAATTGCTGGCTCCCACAAGCCCCACCACCGGGAGGATCGTCACCATAATCTTCATCATAGTACGCATCTTCCCGATATCCTTCACGTTCTTCGTCACCATCTGGGCAAGGAAAAGAATCAGCGCAACCTTGGCAAACTCTGACGGCTGAAAAGATAACGGCCCCAAAGACAGCCATCTTTTGGAACCGTTGATCTCATCACCTATGAACAAGACTGCAACTGACAGAAGGATTGCCGTCAGGTATAAAAGCACGGCAAAATGCCGCCACACATGATAATCCATATTCGCAACCACGAACATCCCGGCAATTCCAAGCAACGTCGCAAACACCTGTTTCTTCAGGTAATAGAATGAATCATGGAACTTAACCTCCCCGTTGTACGCACTGGTACTGTAGAGAATCACAAGTCCCGTAATCACAAGTAAAAACAACGCGGTAAGAAGCGTATAGTCATACCTTCTGTTCTTAGACTGTGTCAATATATGCCACTCCTTATAAGGAATTTACAATCTCTTTAAACTTCTCTCCACGTACTTCATAATTCGGGAACATCCCCCAGCTTGCGCACGCAGGCGACAGAAGAACCGCATCCCCCGCTTCTGCGAAAGCCGCAGCCGCAAGCACCGCTTCCTCGAAGGTCTCCGCAAACTGATAATCCTCGAATCCGCAGGCAAGCGCGTCCCTGGCAATCTTCTCTCTTGTATCTCCGACTAAGATCAGCCTCTTCACTTTCCCGTCGAAACTATTGATCCAATCCGTATAGACCGAGTCCTTATCATACCCGCCGCCAATCAGCACGGTCGGACGGTTCATCGCCTGAATCCCCTTGATTGCGGCATCGGGATTCGTCCCCTTGGAGTCATTATAATACACAACTCCGTTCTTCTCCGTCACATACTCGATCCGATGCTCTACTCCCTTGAACTCCAGCACGCCCTTCCTGACCGTTTCCTTAGGCACGCCGTACGCCAGCGCCATCCCAACCGCAGCCATGACATTTTCATAATTGTGGGTTCCCAAAAGATTCAGCTCATCCGTCCGGCATATCCGGATCGTTTCTCCGTTCCGGTAAATAATATTACCGTCCTCAAGATAAATACCCTTCTCTAGTTTACGCCGGCTGCTGAAATATAGAACCTGCGCCCGTATATTTTCTCCAAATTCCCGCGTAAGCGCATCCTCGTAATTCAGAATACAGTAATCGTCCTCCGTCTGGTTCTTTGCTATATTCTTCTTCGCGTTCACATAGGCTTCCATAGTATGATGACGATTGAGATGATCCGGAGTAAAATTCAGAATCGCGCTGACCTTCGGACGGAAATCTATAATCGTCTCTAACTGGAAGCTGCTCATCTCCGCAACCGTAACCGAATCCTCATCCATCTCCAAAGCTTCGGCCGTATAAGGATTGCCGATGTTACCCACCACGAAGGTCTTCTTATAACTCCCCATAATCTCGCCAAGCAGAGCCGTGGTGGTCGTCTTCCCATTAGTTCCCGTTATGGCAAGCACGTCCCCCTTCGCCGCTTCATAAGCAAGCTCTACCTCTCCGGTAATCAGTATCCCCTGTTCCCGCATCCTGTTTACTACCGGGAGATCCGTCGGTACGCCCGGGCTTAAAATCGCGATATCCGGAGTATCATATAATTCCTCCGGAAAAGCGCCGATTACAATCTCCGCCCTGCTTCCTTCCCCCAGTTTTTCACGCAGATCCGCCTCAAGGAGCTTCTCATTGCCGTCGTAGAGCACCACCTCCGCCCCCTGAGTCTCCAAAAGCTTCACCGCGCCTATTCCGCTGATTCCTGAGCCGAATACCAGAACCTTCTTCTTCGTTACTTCCATATTCCATGTCTCCTCCTACATAGCCATCAGCGCAATCAGGCACAAAAGCGCCGTGATAATGGAAAATACTGCTACCACCCGCGTTTCCGACCAGCCGCACAGCTCAAAATGATGATGTATCGGTGCCATCTTAAAGATACGCTTACCGCCTGTCTTCTTAAAATATGTCACCTGTATCATAACCGACAGTACTTCTACCAGATAGATAAGTCCCACAATGATAATGAACACCGGCATCTGAAGCATATAAGCCGTCGATGCGACGAACCCGCCCAGCGCAAGAGATCCGGTATCACCCATAAATACGCTTGCAGGATATACATTGAACAGCAGGAAGCCCAGCAGCGCGCCTACCACGGCGCACGTAACCGGCTCGATCCCGCTGTGGGTCCCAATGGCAACCACGGTGAAAAATGTAGCGACCAAAACGGTCACACTAGACGCCAGTCCGTCCAGCCCATCCGTAAAATTAACGCCGTTTACAGTCCCGATCACAGCAAAAAACAGCAAAGGAATCGCCATCCATCCGATATTCCAGTACTTTCCCCCTGTAAACGGAATCATCATAGCGAGGGATACATCCGTGAACTTAATGATATAAAATGCAAAAATTGCCGTCACCACAATCTGAAGAGCCATCTTCTGTTTCGGGAACAAGCCGTCGGAACGCTTCATCACCACCTTAAGATAATCGTCCAGAAAACCGATCAGCCCGAAACCAAGGGTCACAAATAATATCGGGATAATCTTCGGATAATCCTTGATATAAATAACCGACGTAATCACCACGCTTAAAAGAATAATAACGCCTCCCATGGTCGGCGTGCCGGCTTTCTTAAGATGCGACTTCACACCTTCCTCCCGTTCCGTCTGGCCCATCTTCAACTTTCTAAGCACCGGGATGATCAGCGGCCCCATCGCCACACTCAGCGCAAAAGCGATCAGCACCGGAATCAATACACTATAATCCATAATCCACCTCTTTATCTCTTTCGTTAATTACAACTCTTTAACTATCCTAGTATACTTCATTTCCTACTCTTTTTCAATGCCAAGATAAGGCAATATACTCTCAAATATATTCCTGACTACCGGCGCCGCTATGGTTCCCCCATAATAGATTCCCTGGGGATTATAGATGACGCACATCCCAAGGATCTGAGGGTCGTCCGCCGGGGCGAAACCGATAAATGAAGAAATATATTTGTTCGCGCTTCTGGGCAGAGTCTGGGAGGTCGCCGTCTTTCCTCCAATGGAATACCCTTCGATATATGCGTTCTTTCCGGAACCTTCCGACACAACGCTCTCCAGCAGCATGCGCATGGTCGCCGATGTCTCCGCCGATACGATCCCTTTCTTCTCCTCGTACTTGAATTCCTCCACCTCTTTCCCGTCCGCATCCAGGATACGCACGCCGAAGTGCGGAGTTACCCTTCTTCCCCCGTTAATCAGCGCGCTGAACGTTGTCGCCATCTGCATGGGCGTCACCTGAAAAGACTGTCCGAAACTCATGGTCGCCAGTTCCACCATCCCTACATTTTCCTTCTTGTGCATAATGGTCCCGGCTTCTCCCGGAAGGTCTACTCCCGTGGGCTCCATCATCCCAAACTGCTGAAAGTACTTATAAAAATTATCGGTTCCAAGGCGAAGGCCAATATCGATAAACACAGGATTACAGGAATTCTGGATACCCTGGACAAAATTCTCTCCCCCATGTCCGCCTACCTTATGGCAGCGGATCTTCCGGTCCTCCACCACCCGGTAACCCGGACAGCTAAAGTTATCCTCAAGCTTCACCGCCCCTGCCTCCAAACAGGCGGAAGCCGTGATAGCCTTAAAGGTAGAACCCGGTTCGTAGGTATCGTTGATACACCCGTTTCTCCACATCTGGTTAAGCAGATCCTGCCGCTCCTCATCCGGCACGTCTTTGCTGTCCGCGCCTGTATTCAGGGTAAAGGGTTCGTTAAGGTTAAACTCCGGCACGTTTACCATGGCAAGAATCTCCCCATTCTGCGGATTCATCAGAAGAATTCCCACTTTGTCCGCCTGTTTTTCCTCCATAACCTTCTCCGCCATCTGCTGGGCGTACATCTGTATGTTATAATCAAGGCTGATCTGCAGCGTATTGCCCGCCACCGGCTCCACCCGATCCTCCGCGACGCCGTTCAGCTCAACGCCTCTGGCATCCGTCGTCGTCAGAATCGTCCCGTTTTTCCCTTTCAGGTACTCCTCATACTTCACCTCTAGTCCTATGATACCCTGATTGTCCCCGCCGGTGAATCCAAGAACCTTAGAGGCAAGCTCATTATAAGGGTAGTAACGTTTAAAATCCTCGTCTACCTTCACGCCGTCAAGTTCCATGTTGCGGATATTGTCGCCGGTCTCCTTATCTACGTTCGTCTTGATCCGTTCCATGGAAGACACCTTCTCCACGCGCTTGCGGACGGTTTCCTCATCCATCTCAAGCGCCTCCGCCAACGTCTTAATAACCTTCTCCGGTTCCCGTATCTGGCTGTGTATAACAGAGATCGTGCAGACCGTCTTGTTGGTCGCCAGCACTTCTCCCCGGGCGTCTAAGATCTCGCCCCGGGCAGCCTTGATCTCCCGCTCCCGCTCGTGAAGATCCTCCGCTTTCTTCTGATAATATTCGGCGTCGAACACCATCAGATAGACAAGCCTCCCCACCAGCCCAAGGATGATTAAAGCGGCAGCGATGAATACCACAAGGATTTTCTTCTTATTATATGTTTTATTCTTCATAATGTAAAAACCTCGCAAAAGCTTTTTGTATAATTTATTATCGCTCCTGCAAGGTTATGAATCCTATGTCCAAAAATTCCGAACGTACATACAATTAGTTATTTACTTCTTCCTGAACCGGTTCTGCCGCTTTCTCTATTCCCAGATAAGGAAATACTTCCCTCATAATATCCGCCGCAAGCTGAATTGCATAGGCGCATACCTCCTGTTTCGCCACGTTAGGCTCGTCCACGATCACGTAGACCATCACCTGCGGGTTCTCCTGCGGCGCATAGCCGATAAACGACAAAAGATAATTGTTGGCCGAACGCGGCAGTTTCTCCGCCGTACCGGTCTTTCCGCCGATATCATATCCCTCGACCGCCGCCGATGATCCGGTTCCTTCCTCCACAACACCGAGCATATAGTCCTTCAGAATATCGCTGGTCTCTTTGGAAACGGTTCTGCGCAGCACTACGGGATTCTTATTTTCAACCAGATCCCCGTTCTCATCCCAAATCTGCCTTACCACGCGGGGTTTATAGTATTCACCCCCGTTAATCAAAGAACAGAAGGCTGCTCCAAGCTGGGTCATGGTCACGTTAAAGTTCTGCCCGAATGCATTCGTCGCCAGACTGGCGGAATTCATATTCTCGGAATCATAGAGAATTCCCGTAGATTCCCGGGGCAGGTCTATCCCCGTAGATTCCCCGAAGCCAAACAGCTCCTGATACCTGCTGAATTCCTCTTTTCCCAAACTCTGCCCGATCTGCATCAGCGCAACGTTGCAGGAATTCTCAAGCGCACGCTTCAAAGTCTGTCCCCCGTGGCCGCTGCGGTTATTGCAGTGAATATCATGGCCGCCCACATGCAGCATACCTCCGCAGGAATAATTCTCCTCTCCCGTCAATATCCCCGTTTCAAGGCCCGCCGCAATGGTAAACGGCTTAAACGTGGAACCCGGCTCATAGGGTTCGCTGACGCAGAAATTATTCCATAGTTCGTTATACTTCTCTACCTTCTCCTCTTCCGACATAGCCTCCACCGTCTCCGCCGGATAGTATCTCGTCAAATCTCTCGGCTGATTCAGGTCGAAATTCGGATAAGATGCTTCTGCCAGAATCTCTCCATTCTGGGGATTCATAATAAGAACCGCCGTATTCTTACTTCCCTCTCCCGGTCTCGCCTCATTCTTGTGGGCCTCGTTAAACGCAAGGATATGCTTCTCTACGATATTCTGCACCTGCAGATCAATGGTAGACACCACGGTATTCCCTGTAGTAGGTTCTTTGACCGTCCGTTCAAACGTGGAATCCTCATCCAGATACCCGTATTCCTTCCCGTCCGTCCCGTTGAGAATAGAGTTATAGGACGCCTCGATTCCGCAGCTTCCGACATTCCCGTTTACCGTGAAGCCAATCACATCACTTGCCAGGGAATTGTATGGATACTTCCGGATATAGTCGTCTTCCAGCCAGATACCCCTGACGTCAGGATAATTCTCTTTATCTGCGTCAATCTTCTCAAAGGCCTGCGCCGTCTCGTAGTCCACGCCCTTTTTGAGGATGCTGTATCTGCTGGACGGCTTCTCCTCGATGATCTGACGCACCGCCGCCTCCTCGATCCCGAAACATTCTAAAAGAACAGCTATCGTCGGCTCAATATACGCTTTATCGCTTAACATATACTGAACGTCCAAGATCACATTATACACCCGCTCGCTGGTTGCAATCTTCGTCCCGTTGCGGTCTACAATATCCCCCCGCTTAAAAGGGATCGTCCTGCTGTCATACTGCTGCCTGTCTAAAACGATCTTGGTATAATCCGAACCATTAGACGCATTGATATAAGTAATCCTTCCCACTAAGATAACAAAAGCCAGTATAATCGTCACAAACAATAATACCAGCTTTTTCTGCATGAATTTTGAAAATTTTGTCCGTAATAAACTCTTCGTATTTTTTGCCATGTCACACCCCTATCTGCTGCTTTTACCTGATTGGGCGAGTACACCGTCATCCGGAATCTCTTCAAACTGCTTAACGTAATCCGTCGCCGGATTATCATATTCCACAATCTGGTCCGGAGATGCATATACCATGCCCAGTTGGTTCTGGGCACGGTCCCTGATCTCATCCAGATTCACGGAATCCATCACAGCATTAAGCTTTGCGTTATTCTCCTCTTTTAAGTTCGCAAGCTCCTTCTGCATGGCTGTGATGTTCTTAGAGCGATCCGTGATGCGCGACTGAAGCTTCACATAGTTCACACAGACAATCACCGCCATGACCGCCGCCACGGTAAGAAAAATTACATAGGCGGAATTCATATGAAGCGCCTGGTTCCTGTTCTTCCGAACCTGCTTACTTACCTTCTTCTTTGGTTTCTCAGGTGACTGCTCATGGTATCCCGGTTCCGCCTCCACCGCCACGTTCCCGTAGACATACTGTGCTGCGCTTCCCCGTCTTCTGTACTGCTGTCCATTATTGACACGATTCTTTGCTGCTGCCATGTAAGTCACCCCTTCCCGTCAAAAATCCTGCCTTCTTCTGTTATGCCCGTTCAAAGATCCGAAGCTTCGCGCTCTTAGAGCGGCTGTTCTCCCTCAGCTCTTCTTCGCCCGGTAAAATCGGCTTTCTAGTTACAATACTCCCCTTTGAGACCTTCCCGCATACGCATACCGGGAAATCCGACGGACAGGTACATGGGTGCTCATTCTTCTTAAACGCGCTCTTCACGATCCTATCCTCCAGCGAGTGGAATGTTATGATACATAACCGTCCTCCCGGATTCAACAATTCGATCATGTCGTCTAATGAATCCCGCAGAACCTCCAACTCCCGGTTCAGCTCAATACGGATCGCCTGAAACGTCCGCTTAGCCGGATGGCCTGATTTCTTCTGGTACTTCATCGGTATCGCCCTTCTGACGATCTCCGTCAGTTGGGCCGTCGTCTCGATCGGCCCTTTCCCGCGCTCCATTACGATATGCTTAGCGATATTCTTCGCAAACTTATCCTCCCCGTAATCCCGGATCACACGGTAAAGTTCCTTCTCTTCATAATCATTGACAATGTCTCTCGCCGTCATCTTCTGCCTGGTGTCCATCCGCATATCCAAAAGCGCGTCCTCCCGGTAAGAAAACCCCCGGTCCGCCGTATCCAGTTGGTATGACGATACTCCCAGGTCAAGGATAATCCCGTCAACCTTGTCAATTCCTAAGTCATGGAGCCTCGACTTCATATCACAATAGTTGCTCCTGACTATCGTGACCTTCTCCCCGAAGTCTTTCAGTCGAATACCCGCCGCCTCAATAGCAGCGGCATCCTGGTCTATTCCTACAATACTCCCCTTTGGTCCCAGACGCCTGCACACCTCACGGCTGTGTCCTCCGCCTCCCAGCGTGCCATCCACATAGATTCCGTCCGGTCTGATGGCTAACCCATCAATTGTCTCCTGTAACAATACTGATCTGTGCTCGAATTCCATATCCTCTCCTTCTTATCAGATACTAAATCCGCTCGCTTCCATATCGGATGCAATATCCTCTATGTTCTCTTCCAATTCAGCATTCTTTGCATCCCATCTCGCCTTGTCCCAAATCTCGGCACGCTTCCCCATACCGATAAATACTACTTCTTTTTCCAGATTCGCAAACGTTCTCAGACCGGAAGGAATCAGCGTCCTTCCCTGCTTGTCCAATTCTCCCTCTACGGCGCTTCCCTGAAAAAAGTGGGCAAAGTCGCGGGCTTTCTTGTCAGTAGTAGTGTGCAGCTCGTTCAGCTCCTTTTCAAAGATGTTCCATTCATTCTCCGGGTATACGTACAGGCACTTCTCGATTCCTTTGGTTATGAAGAAATTCTCCCCTAGATCTTCACGAAACTTCGCAGGAATGATCAGTCTGCCCTTGGTATCTATATTATGGCTATACTCCCCCCTTAACATGTCTGAACACACCTTCCTCCAAGTGGCTCCACTTTGTCACCACTTTGCTCCACTTTCCACCACTCTCTACCACTTGAAACCATTGTAAACCACTTTATTGACTATTTCAACCCTTTTTTCATATTTTGGGATTTTGCACAAAAAAAGAGAAGCTGGAATATCTGCTTCTCTTTCTATACATTCTTATACTTTTCAAACCTCTCAACTAGTGCCTATTCAGCCGTCCCGTTCACCTTCTCAAGCGCAGTATTCAGCCCTGTCAGCGCGGAATAGTCAAGCTGCGCCTCCTGCTTCGGCTTCTTCGCCTCATAAGTTCCGTACGCAGAATAGCCGATCCATCCGATCAGCACAACTCCCGCAACCGCCACGGCGCACTTCCGCATGAAGTTCCGGAACTTCTCTTTCTTCATATTCTTCTTGCGGTTCACTTTTTCCTGTTTATATTTGTCAACTTTCTCCTGACTCATAGTATCTGACTGCTCCTTCTTTTTAGCCTGAAATCTACACAAAACCCAATCATAACCCGCTTATAATGTTCCTGATTCCATGTAGTATACATCACGGTTTATTCTACCACAGATCAAAAAATTATGCAAGAAAAACAGAGCGAAGCCTCTTATCTTAAACAACCACAATTACGCCGCCGTCGGCCGCATACATGCTGCTGATACCCGCCATATTCAGAATCAGGGTATCCTTAAACTCCGCCTTCTTCACCAATATATCCCGCACATACTCCGCGCGTTCCCGGCAGTTACAGTGGGAAACTGCCAGTATCTTCCCTTTGGAGTCTTTCAGGTCCTTCACTACCTCGTCCGTCAGCTTAGCCAGCGCTTTCTTAATCCCGCGCGCCTGCCCAAGCTGCCGTATCGTACCCTCCGGCGTCGCGCTCATGACCGGCTTGATATTCAGCGCCGTTGCCACTACCGCCTTTACGCCCTTAAGCCTGCCGTTCTTCCGCAGGGTATCTAACGTCTCCAAAACAAAATACGTGTTCTGCTTTTTAATATATGATTCCACCGTCTCTATAATCTGCGCAAATTCCATGCCCTTTTCTTCACATTCCACGATCTTCAGCGCAATCAGCGTCTCGCCCACAGATGCCGAACACGAGTTAAATACATAGATATCCTTCTCTCCATATTCCTCATGATACAGGTTCTTTCCCAGAATCGCACTGTTATAGGAACCGCTCAGCTCCGCCGACAGGGTAACCGCATACACATGCTCCGCCTCGCAGCGGTATCCTTCCATATACCGTTCCGGCGACGGACAGGAAGACTTCGGCGATGTGGGGCTTGCCGCCACCCGCTTCAAGAAATCCGCCTGATCAAACGTCTCATCATCTATAATATGATAATTATCCACATCAATCTCCAGGGATGCCGTCTCAAAACACCCTGATGCCTTCATCTCATCCGTCAGCTCTCCGCAGCTATCTACTATAATCTTATAACTCATATCCATCCTCCCGGCATGCCGATGTCCCTAAAACGCATAGACGCTCTTCATATGATTCATTTCATACGGTTCTTGCCTCGATTGGGCATGTCATTTAATTCTATACTATGTAGTTTTCAATACTACATGAATATCATACCATATTTATACCGGAAAAGGAAGCATTTTATTCACTGATTTTAATTCTTCTGGATACGCCGAGCGCAATGCCCATCTCTACCATCAGAAACAGGCTTGACGTTCCCCCGTAACTGATAAAGGGCAGCGTAATGCCCGTCGTCGGAATCAGATTCGTCACAACGGCAATATTAAGCACAACCTGAAGCGCGACATGGGCAAAGATTCCCGTCACCACCAGCGAGCCGTACATATCCGGCGCATTCTGCGCTACAAACATCAGGCGGTAAAGCAGCAGTCCAAACAGGACCAGCACAATAATCACACCGAAAACTCCCAATTCTTCACAGACAATCGAAAGAATCATGTCGTTTTGTACCTCCGGCATAATCATCTTCTGCGCGCTGTTTCCCAGCCCCTTCCCGAAAAATCCCCCTGAGCCCACGGCATATAATCCCTGCAGAACCTGATATCCCCCGTCCTCAGCATGTCCTTCCGGATTCAGCCACACAAGAATCCTACGCAGACGGAAATTCTTGCTGGTCTCAAGCATGTTCCCCAACAGCCTGACTCCCGCAATCACACAGACCAGCCCTGCTGCCGCAAGTATCACAAAGGGCTTTGTCTTAGGATGAACTACAAAGATCATAATACAGGTAATCCCCATTACTATGATCGCCGTACTCAGATTGTCTGTCAGCACCAAAACACAGACTGCCGAGAATCCCCCCCACAGAAGCGCCTTTCGGATACCGCTCCAACTCTTGATCTCCTTTCCCATATTACAGATCAGCACAGGGATAAAAAGGATCACGGCAATCTTTGCAATCTCCGACGGCTGCAGCTGCTGCCCTAAAGGCAGCCGGATCCATCTTCTCGCCCCTTTGACCTCTTTGCCGAGCGGCGTCTGCACCAGCGCCATCATGAATATAGATAAGAAATAAATCTTTTTCGCCCATTTGATATAGATATGGTAATCAATCTTAGCAATAATATACATCCCCGCAAATCCGGCCGCATAGAAAAAAAGCTGCCGTTTGAAATAGTACATACTGTCCTCATGCTCAATCAGGGCGCTGTACGCGGTCGTACTGTACAGCATTACCAATCCGAAACAAATTAAAAAAATCAATACGGTAAGCAAGTTAAAATCAAAGAAACGGATCATATACCCGCTTTTTTTCTCCCTGCTCCTTGGTTTGTCTGCCTTCTGCCTTCTTACTCTTCGATTCTTTGCCATATATTTACACTCCCATCACACCTATTATACTCAGATACCGCCGCAAAAACAACCTGCAAACGAAGGAAAACACGCACCACTTTCTAAATTTTCCATACAATGTTATTGCAAACGTTCTATGAAAGGAGCAACACATATGCCGAATTATCGCTACAACACATCGGATTACATGAGGCGGAACGGCTGCAGCAGACCTGCCCCGACTCCGGTTCCTATGCCGCAGCCCGTAATGCCCTGCCGCCCTGTCGACGAACCTGCCTGCTGTGACGACAATGCCGAGTTCGACGAATTAAACGGCATGCCGCTCGCTATGGCATACGTTCCCTGGCAGGAATGGAGGAATCTCTACGAAGCAGAAAAAGGATTTCATAAAGGGACCATTTTTGAAGAACTAGATAAACCATTCAGAGGGATTGGAGGTTGTTGCAGATGACGGAGAGCAAACCTAACCGCAGTGAATTATTAGAATGGATCAACGTGGTCAGCTTCGCGGTTGACGATGTCAAACTGTTTCTGGATACGCATCCGTGCAGCGAAGATGCATTGGAATATTTCGAAGAGTTCAAAAAGCAACGGGTTCAGGCGCTTAGCGAGTATGCCAAACACTTTGGCCCGCTGACGCTCGACACGGCCTGCACCCCGGCAGAATACTGGTGCTGGATCAACGAACCATGGCCCTGGCAGGAAGGAGGATGCTAGTATATGTGGAATTATGAAAAACGCTTACAGCACCCTGTTAAGATCACGCAGACAAATCCGAAGATTGCGCAGGTAATCATCACACAGTTCGGCGGACCTGACGGGGAACTGGCCGCTTCTATGCGTTATCTGTCGCAGCGGTATACGATGCCTTACAAGGAAGTAACGGGAATCCTTACGGATATTGGTACGGAAGCCTCTGAAATGTTCCGGCGGCGGCGCTATTTCAGGGGCCGGCGTTTTTTGACGCTGCTACGGCCGTATAACTCCATTTAATAGGAAGTAAATTCAGATATATATCTATATTTTCCCTGTCGTTGACCACCATTTTATCAAGTAACTGCGTGTAAAATTCATCCTCATACTCAATGCCGTCTATAAGCTCCTCCACGGCTTTTTTAATGTCCTCCACAGGTTCTTTTTGCTTTGCCGGACCAGTCGGCTGCTTTTTAATGTTTCCCTCCATGGATTTCAAGTTTTCGATTTCAGCGCCATACTTTTCCCTAAGAGCAGCAAATTCATTGCGGTCAATTTCACCGCTTATATAAAGTTCAATCAAATCGGTACGCTTTTTCTGCGCGGCTTCCATTTGACCTTCAGGAGTATCTGTATCCGCACCTGTCATATCCATTGAAATAACCTTATTAATCGTCTTGATTAAGTTATTGGATATTCTCCGCCGGTCAATGGGCAGCTGTCTGCAGACAAGATACATAATATGGAGGGCTTCTTCGTTTCGGATACTCGCACCAAAGCATCCGATGCTGTTCCCTGCACCGTCGGTATGGGGACTTCCGTACTTTACTCCCTTATAGCAGCGCCATGCCTTATACTTGCTTTTGTCCTTTCGTGTCTTGCAGCGGGCAACATAGCTTGCCCCGCATCTGCCGCATTTGATTTTCCCGGAAAAAATGTAACGGCTGCTGTGTTTTGCCCTGCCTTCCTGTGAAAACGATTTCGCATCCAAGATCCGGTTTGCCTTATCAAAAAGCTCACGGGAAATAATCGGCTCATGGTGGTCTTTGATAATGACAAATTCCTCCTGCCCCAGATTTACCTTCTTTTCATGGGATAAATAATCCGGCGTAAAAGTCTTCTTCTGCACCAAATCCCCGCAGTATTTTTCATTGCGTAACACTCGTAAAATAACGGTGTTGCTCCATTCTTTCACACGCATAGGATTAATGCCCTCCTCCCGAAGCTCACGAGCGATAACATGAGTACCTTTGCCCCCGTCTACAAACTTTTCAAAGATCAGCCTGACGATTTTAGCGCCCTCTTCATTAATATACATTTTGCCGTCCTTCACATCATAGCCGAGCATACTGCGACCAAACACAACGCCCTGCTCCATCCGGCGTTTCTGGCCCCATTTGACACGTTCGGAAGTCCTGCGGCTTTCTTCCTGCGCGATAGAGGACATAATGGCAAGGCGAAGCTCAGCGTCGCCGTCCAGGGTATTGATATTATCGTTTAAAAAGACGACGCCTACTCCGCGTTTTTTCAAGTCGCGGGTATAGAAGATACTGTCAAGGGTATTTCTCGCAAAACGGGAAATCTCCTTTGTTATTATCAAATCAAAATCACCGTTTTTGGCGCACGCAATCATACGGTTAAATTCTTTACGCTTCTTTGTATTTGTTCCGGAGATTCCTTCATCCGCAAAAATCTCATACAATTCCCAATCTGGGTGATGTTCTATATATTGACGGAAATAACGCTGCTGACTTTCAAATGAATTCGCCTGGTCTTCTTTGTCTGAGGAAACACGGCAGTACGCGGCAACCCTCTTTTTTATTTTACGTAGGTTTCTCTCTTGATTGAGAGTTTCGTACCTGTCTATTGACATAAGAATATCTCCCTTCCCGCCAAAGCCCCGCCGTTTCTTAAGTATGGTTCCGTATAGGCAGTCTCCTATGCGGACACACTCGCGGCGCTTTAACGAGCAATATCGTCTGGCTATAAGATATTCATTAGGGTTTGTACGATATAACATTCTTACCGCTATTATTAACGCGGGAGCCTCGTTCTGCACTGATTACGGCAAAGGTAGACATTCCTGCAGTAAATGAGATAATTCTGATAATACGGAAATCAGTCCATTACTAATCTGAAATTATATTCTGCGATAAAATAGATACAAGTATTTAATACCCAAATAAATCCCGTTATATTATCTTTACTTGCTAAATTCTGCGCTTTTAATATTTCAGTTAGATCCAGTCTTTCAAAATATTCTTTATATTTGTTCTTCGGAATCTTATATAGTCCGCATTGAATTCTATTTGCTTTAGAAATATTATGATATATAACCTTCTTTAATACATCTCTCATATAGTTCCAATACGCTAGATTCGTATGTATATATTCCTGTTTTGTAACCCAATTAACCAACTGATATTTTGCTGTCGGTAATATATGCTCTGCAACCACTTTTTGTAAAGCATTATCAATAACATTTTCTATGTTATTTACTGAAGATATTTCTAGAATTTCATCACAGCACTTTTTCCTTTTTTCCGTATCACTTACTCCAAAATGCTTTTCAAGCAAATCATCTATTCTATGCGGAAAATCAATCTTCGAACCCAGTATAGTTTCTTGTTCTACTAATGCTTTATATTCTTTTCCCGGCTGCAATGATACCGGAATCTTCCGTTCAGCAAAATCATCATCCGGCAATTGACATAAATGCCGATATGATTCAATCATAGGATAATTAATATACAACCTTCCCATATCAGCAGCATCACCAAAACACCTTTGCATTTCTAAAATCTTTTCTTCCGAGAAATTAGTATCATGCCGCTCATAATCGAATACTAAAACTATATTTGTGAAATCTTCTTTATATCGAAGTTTATCCGGATATTGTTTCTTACTAATAACAAAAGGCAAATCAATATCCATATTTTCCTCTGCCCACTTTTCACCGTACTCTTTAACTATATCGTTATATAACTGATAGATATTTGTTCCATAAATCCAAATTTCGTCCATGTTAATATTGATTTCAGGAAAACATTTAAAAATCAACCAAAATAACTTATTTTTTTCATGATGCCTTTCTACGATCAGCAAATTTTGGCTTCGTTTTCTTACCTTGCCTCGATAATTATTCATATTTATCAAACTCCCCGCTGATATACATCTTTTCGAGATTGTGACCTTCCCGCAACTCTCTTTCCGTTGCATTACAAAGTGAAGTCAATGTACCCGTTTTCGACAAAATAAATAAACAATCTGGTCGTATCAGCCGATTTGTCATCAAATTAGTATTATGAGAAGTCATAATAATCTGGCATTTAGGATATCTTCTCTTAAAAAAGTTTATCACTTTCTCTGACATCTCATAATGATAAAAAGCGTCAAACTCATCTAGATATATAAAAGACGGAGTCCAATTTTTAGGAATCAATCGCCTATATAAATCAACTAACGCTAAAGTTCCACTGGATGCAGTTTCATAAAACGGCACTAATTTTTCATGTCCAAAATATAACTCTCTCTGACCATCCGGCAATTTTTGTAATATCAATTTGCACTCTATACCCATTTCATTAAGAAAATCTTCTAAATCTTTTAATCTATTGGAATCCTCCAGCAACTCATAAAAAGTATCATTCATTCTTCTTGGAATTCTTAACATTGCATTTCCGGCTGTAATCATAATCATTCTTCTGGTATAATTAGATAATTTAATTAAAATAGAATCATTATTCAATGCAACATTACTTATTAACCATCTCAAAAATGGTAACCTAGGCTCTTGAAGTTCTTCATCATCATCAATATCTACTGATTGTAAGTATCTATCTATACTAGCTGTTTCTGCATTTATAAATTTAAGATTGCTAAAATCAAATTTATTATTTTCAAAATCACAGCTAAAAATAATTTTTCTGTTAATGAGCAATTCTTCATTCCTAAGTTCTTGATTAGAAAATCTAGCATAGCGATATACTAATTCATTATTTTCAAACCCAAACTCATATGAAAAAGCCGCCGTTTCGTCTACCGAATCCGCATTAAGAAATACTCCCGTGTCACCATAATGCCGCACGCCAAACATTGTTGTACATATATTAATTAACGCCTTTCCCAAATTTGTTTTTCCAGTCGCATTTCTACCATAAATCAACATTTTGCTGATAGTTCCATCAGTGATACAATCCGTACTAAATTGATAGCCTGCAGTGTTTTCAAAATCTATAGATATTTCATCTTTAAAATTTTTGTAATTTTTCAATGTAAATTTCTTTAACATTTTCCTGCCATCCTTTCATATAGATTATTTGCATACAAATCTATGATTAGAGTATAACCATTTTTACAACCTTCCACAATAGATTTCTGTAATTTTTTTACGGCAAATTTATATCTTTGACGACGATGACCGGCGGCCTCTCTTCGCCGTCGGAACCATAGCAGGTTGACAGTGCGAGAAGCTGCCGGTCATATTCCAAAAGAATATCTGTATTGTACATTCCTCTACGGCTGCAACGACAGAAAAAATATATACTTTCTCTACAATGCTTAACTTTGTCCATTCCCTCCATACTGTTTTTCTATCTCTTCGATACAGCGTTCACACTGCGAACGTGTCAAAAGCCCTCTCTTTTTCAGAGAAACAAGTATTGACTTTTGAAATTGCAGATAAAACGCCGCGTATTCCTCTTCCGTTATTTGCGGGACAGGCCCTCCGGCATAGACAAACTCACGGCACTTCAATCATCAACACCACCTCGCAATAATATATTCATCAGAATATATATAATATAACGGGAGAGTTAGTCCTTTTTTGCGCTTCCGGAGAATATGTTACCATAAGGTATCATCCCTAAGAACCTCCGGCAGATTGATTCGGCGCATATTCCGCCATGCAGAATAATAAGCCAGCCCCACAGAACCAATTATAGCCAACATGAAAATAGCAACCGGGATCAACGGCGCTTCCGCCATAAATTCTTCCACCTCAAGATAACTTTTTTTCAGCATATACCGCACTGCAATAACAGACGGCAAAAGAGCAGTCAAAATCGGACGGACGGCTATGGTAACCGCCTCGATGCAGAACATTTTCCGGATCTCTTTTGGGGTCATCCCAATCGACATATATCTTGCGAATTCTCTTTTCCTTTGACGCACAAATCCCAGCGTATTAGAGAACACATTGCCAATCCCAATAATCGCAAGCAAGACGCAAAAACCGCCGAATATAACCTTAACTCCCTGAATCTGCTTTTTATTCGTTTCGTATTCCTGAATACGGTTTTCACCTTCTAAAGTATATTTCCCGCCGATAAGACGCTCTATCTCCTCTTGCAGCATGTTCAATTCTTCTAATGCGGCATTTTCTCTGCTAAGAATACGAATATAACACGTTTCCTCTGTCCCGCCTATCTGATCTTTGATTTCTTTCCATAAGGACGCCGGAATAAAATGCACCAATTCATAGTAATCAAGGGCTGCATATTCCTCCCTTAAAACAGGAACCTTCTCCGTATATGCCAAAACCGGAATTTCAACCGCCGTCTTTTCATTCCCGCTCTGCCTCAGAACACTTGAAGCGTTTTCACCGTCTCCTCGCCATTCTATATAAGGCATATATACAGGATGCCTGAAATCAGGATTCGTCACGTCGCGAATCTTGTTTCTTACAACCGCCCCGTCAAGCTGCGGCTCAACGCCGATCTGTTCGCAATAATTTAAAAAGCTTTGATCATCCAGTATTATAATAGGGGCGTTTACCATCCATCCTTCGTCGGTTTTCGTTACAAACTCTTCCGAAGCTTGGGAAAAACCGCCGAAAGACTTCATTTCTTCACTTATTTCTTCCTCCGTGATCATTGTTTTTGCTGCCGCCTTTTGATACGCCGCCGCGTTTTCTACCCCGTCAAGCTCCTGAACCCCATCGATATCTTCAAACGCATCCACGTCGATATCCTTGAGCGTAACCATGATATCCCATACATTCTGATATTTTTCGAAATAAGTTTCTCTTGTACTAATCACAGAAAGCGAAAAGAAGCACTGCATAATCGAAAATGCCATGAAGGATAATATAAAAGAAAGCGACGCCGTCCTCAATGCTTTCCGCTGCACTTTTAATGCATTGCCGGCTAACTCTCCTTCCACACCAAATAAAAGTGCGGACAAATAAGAGTTCTTTTTATGATTTAGCTGTAATTCGCCCGTATTTCTGATTGCGTCAAGCGGTGTCAGCCTGCTTAATTTTCGGGCCGGCAGCCATGCAGAAATCCAAATAGTTATCGTCGTCGCAAGCAGCGTCGCCGCCAAGACCAACGGATGATACCCGAAGACCGCATTATGCCGCCCTGCCGCGCCGCTTCCCAAAATATTGATGATCTGCATAAGTCCGGCGCAGCCCGCAATGCCAAGAACATTTCCCGCAATAACCGGTAAAATGCAAAGAGCCGCCGCTTCCTGCAAAAGACATGCCCGAATCTGCCTTGGAGCAGCCCCGATACCGGATAAAATGCCAAACTGATGAATTCTCGAATTCATTGACACCGCAAAAGAATTATATATGACCGCAATCAATGAGAAAGAAGCCAGAGCCATTATCACAATAAACATCGGAAAAAGCAGCCTCGGAGCCGTATCCCTCGGATCACGAACCAAATACATCGCAAGAAGCTCATAGTTATAAACAACCTTTTCCGGCGGGACACCCAAAAGACTGGCAATATGGGGAGTATCAGAAAGAACTCTCCTATAATCGTCAAAATAAATATCTATTTCGTTTTCGTTTACCGTCACCTCTTTTACATTAGCATAATTCTTTATCGCTTCTGCGTCCTCAGGGGCAATTTCACCAATAATCCGGCTCTGCCAGCCCCCTTCCTCCAATTCAATCCTCTCTACCTCATACTTCCATACATTATAAAACAGCCCGCATAATAGTGATAAAAGCAGGGCCGAAATAAATGCCGACAGCCGGACGGACAAGCTTGATGAACGATTGTTCTTAATATAGCCGGATGAATAATCTTTCCACATATCCTCTACCTCCGCCGCTCATCACTGACGATCCGCCCATCCTCTATCATAATCACACGTTCCGCTTCCAAAGCAGCCTTCTCATCATGGGTGATCAACAAAATCGTCTGATTAAGATTACGGTTAGAAAGTTTCAGCATATCTATAATTTCCCTTGAATTTTTCTGATCCAGATTTCCGGTCGGTTCATCCGCTAAAAGAAGGGCCGGACGGTAGATTAACGAGCGTGCAATGGCAGCCCTCTGCTGCTGACCGCCTGACAACTGGTTTGGCAAAGCCTCAAGTCTGTCTGAGATACCAAGAGCGCCTACTACTTCCTCAAAATATTCTTTATTGGGTTTTCTCTTATCAAGCGTCAGGGGCATAAGTATATTTTTCCGTACTGTCAGGGTAGGAATCAGGTTATAAAACTGATACACCAATCCCACCTTCCTGCGCCGGAAGATTGCCGCCTGCGTCTGGTCTAATTGGGAAAGATCGGTTCCATCTATAATGACTTTTCCTTCCGTGGGCTTATCCACACTGCCGAGAATATGAAGCAGGGTAGATTTGCCCGAGCCGGACGCACCGACTATTGCCACAAATTCCCCCTTATCGACTGACAAATCAATCCCGTTGAGCGCCGTTACCGGATTATTTTTCTCTCCATATACCTTCCTGACGCCTTCGCATTTCAAAATTTCCATACTGGTCTTCCCCTTTCGTTTTCAATTAACTACATTATATCAAACGAAAATTACATCTCAGTGACTGTAAATGCGAATTTCAAAAAGAGCGCCGCCCTCCGGTCTGTTCTCCGCCCGTATCGTTCCGTTTTGGCGTTCGATAATCTCCTTTGACAGGGATAATCCAATTCCAATCCCGCCCTCCCTTTCATTCTTCCCTCGATAGAACCGTTCAAAAAGATGGGGAATATCCTCTTTCGCAAATCCTTCCCCTTCATCCCAGATCCGGATCTCCGTATATAAGGGATTCTGTGCATAGGAACAATAGACCGTTCCCCCTAAGCTATGTTCCATACAATTTTTCATCAGATTCATAACCGCTTCCATCGTCCAGTCCAGATCGGCGGCGACCTTCATCTCCCCCAGCTCCTGTATATGAATGGAAACTCCAAATTCATCAAACAATTCCTGCAGATTATCTGCCGCAAGGACAAGCAGGGTAAAGACGTCTATTTCATTTTTCTGCAAAGGAATGGTCCCGGCATCGATACGGGATAATACAAGTAAGGCTTCCTCCAATCGAGCAAGCCGCATAATCTGTCTCCTCATCTGTTCCAAATGATAACCGCCGCCATCCTGCATCATTTGCACAGCCAGAGAAATTGCGGTTATCGGCGTTTTAATCTGGTGGGCAATATTGGACAGATTCTCCGCGAAATCATTCTTTGCCCGCACAGCCGCATCCTTCGTGTGATAGAGAGATGTCACAGTCTTGTATATTTCATCTTCCAGCTTTGAAAAATCATCCTCACCGGAAGACGAGAGAACAATTGCTTTGCCCGTATTAATCTGTTCAAGATAATCAGCCAAAGTCTGAATCCGCATAGCTTCTATTTTATTCCGATACATAAAAGTAAAGATAAACAGAGCGGCTCCCGCCAGAAAACCTATCGCCGGGAATAAAATCTTCTGCATATGAGCCGAACCCGAAAAATCAGATATACGGTATCCCAATGTTGATAAAACATCGTTCTCCGCACTTATCTTGGCAGCGCCGTCTATATATTCTTTCAGCGCAGAAGAAATCATTATTCTTAATCGCGGCTCCTGTTCCAGCGCTTCGCCGCAGACCGCGTTTAGAAGTTCGAACTGACGCCGGCCGTCATAGCAGGAAACAAGCATCGCAGTGACTAATGACGAGAATAGGCTGACAGACAGCACGAACCCGAGGGTAACCAACATATATTTCCGCCTGCTCATACCGCATCCTCCATTCGGTAGCCCACGCTTCTGACCGTCTTGATACAGGCCGGATGGTAAAGCTTATCCCTTAACCGCTTCATGGTAACCGTCAGGGTATTATCGTTCACATAGTTCCCGTTCACATCCCATACTTTCTCTAAAATCATTTCCCTGGTAACCGTCTTTCCTTTATTCCGCATCAAATACAAAAGCAGTTGATATTCGGCCGCACTTAGATTGATTTCCTCCCGGTTTCCTAGCGGCAAGGGATTTCTCTCCGAATAGCAGGACACGGTCCGCCGGTTCTGATCAATCATGATTCCTCCGCAGGAAAGATATTGTTCTGCCGCATTGCCGGTTCTGCGCAGTAATGCCAGAATCCGTGAATATAATACCTCCAGCTCAAAAGGCTTGACCACATAGTCGTCCGCGCCGTTTTTAAAGCCGGACACCATGTCGCAGGAATCTCCCCGGACTGTAAGAAAAATAATCGGCAGTTCTTTCCAGTTGCTCCGTATCCACCGGCATATACCGTCTCCATAGCCGTCCGGCATATTCCAATCCAGCAGAACAAGCGTAGGTACATGCTTCTTTAAATCCCGCCTCGCCTGTGCAAGCGTCGCGCATATTGTGACGCTAAAACCCTTTTTTTCCAGATATTCTTTTACCGTACCTGCAATATCCGGATTGTCTTCAATATAATATAACTCAACCATAGCCGCTTTCCGCCTTTTCTTTTTATTATATCAAAAAAAAGTTACAGTTTCGTGACTATCTTTTACCAATACAGCCGCAAGCGGAGCGCCTTGGACCGCAACCTGCTTACGGGCGCACTTTTGCCGAGGACAGGGATTTATACCTACCCCGGCAAAACGGCGTTCTATCGCGTAACAAATCCACAACCAAAGGATTGATGAAGCTATGGCAGTTTTCCGAACTGGAATGTCAAAACTGCTTTTTCGTTTACTCCATCATCAATTCTAACCTAAAGAATTTTGCAGAGTCTATACTATTGAAATGATTGTCATAATAACATCTGTTCCATTTCCCAAGAAATTCCCTATCAAATGGGCTGTCATTGGTACATATATATTTTTAGTCTTTATATATGAAATACTTAAAGGCAACGCCCATATCATAGTTAAAAATATTCCCCACATTGTTAATGAATGTTCTGCAGCATACAAGAACATACTTAATAAGGTTGTGCATAGGAGTGTTCCCTTATTCTGAAAAGAAATCATATTTTTTCTATAAAATGTTTCCTCAGTAATTGCAGGCAATAGCATTGTAGACATTGCAAATATTATCAATGTCAGCCAACTGTTTCTTCTTAGCGCAATCGTTCCTGTATCGTAATCCGGAAATAAATTTTCTAAAATTAGTGTTATGATAAACGCAGTAACAAAAAATAGCGCTGTATTAATTACTTGTTTCCAAAATCTCTTACCGCTTTTTATGTTGCTTAACCATTCCTTCAACGAAAAATCTTTCTTTATACAGAAATATATCAGTAATAGCAGATAAAATATGAAATTGGTATATATAAAATATTCCTTTGGAATTATAAAGCAAGATAAAATGAATACAACCTCTATTATAATCGGTATTATATTTTTCCTTATATATCTTCCCATTCCTTTTCTACCGCCTTTCAAACGATAAAATTCGATTTATCGGTTTATACTGGGGATATTATACCATACCCCATCACGACTAGCAATCCTCATTCTACCGGCAAAACCGTCT
>CAJTOH010000024.1 GCA_910577685.1 uncultured Dorea sp.
CTATATTTTAGCCGGTGTAATACCCGTTAGGTCAATCGCATGGCTGAACTGTTACCTACAATATATAACAGTCCAGCCTGCCGGCTTCACTGTTACAACAATATACTTACCAATAGCTTCCGTTCACTCCGCAGCCGCTATCTACCAATAACGTCTATACCAAGGTGAACCATACACGCTAGCAATCTTCACAACATCTCCCGGCTCAGGCGCATGAATCATCTGGCCTCCGCCAATATAGATCCCCACGTGTCCTGAATAACATACCACGTCTCCTGGCTGCGGACTGCTGACTGCAACTCCGCCTCCTCCCTGCGCACCGGAAGTACGTCCGATACTGATACCTGCAACTCTGTGACAATACTGAACAAGTCCGGAACAATCAAGCCCTACACCCGGAGACGTACCGCCCCATACATAGGGAACGCCCTGCTGTGAATATGCCGCATTGACGATTGCCTGTCCAACTGCCGCATTGCCGGAACCCACGTTGCTCTGGCTGCCTCCGCCGGTACTGGAATTATCTGTATTTCCAGTATTCCCGGAATTACCGTTGCTGCCTGTATTGCCTGTATTACCAGTATTTCCGGAATTACCATTGTTATTATTACCGCCGTTATTATGGTTTCCGGAGTTATTATTATTGTTCGCTGCTGCAAGCTGACGTTGACGCTCCTCTTCTTCCTTGCGTCTGCGCTCCTCGGCTTCCCTTGCCGCCGCTTCCACCGCAGCCTGAATCTGACCGTCGAGATCGGCTACCTCCGCTCTCTTCTCTTCAATTGTAGTATCCAATACATCCTTCTGATCTTCATACTCAACCTGCAGAGATTCCAGCTTCTTCTGATCTTCTTCCAAAGTAGTCTTAAGCTCTGCGATCTGGTTCTTCGTCTCTACATATTCCTGTAACTGATCTCTGTCATAGTCATGCACATTCTGAACATATTCAGCCTTATTCACCAGATCGGAAAAATTCTCTGCCGTTACCAGAGATTCAAGCGCCGTTGTATCTCCCTCTTCGTACATATATCTAATCCGAAGCTTCATCGCCTCATACTGCTCTTTTTCCTTCACCTCCGCAGCCGCCAAGTCGTCTGTCGCTTGGATGATCTCCTCGCCCTTCTTAACCAAATCTTCTTCCAGGCCATTGATCTTAGAAATAATCTTTGTCAGTTCTTCCTGCAAAGAATTCACTTCACTTTGCTTCTCAGCCTTGTTCTCCTTCAGCTCGTCGATTGAAGGCGCCGCCATAACCGGCGTAACAATCAAAGAACCAGCGACAACAGCGGCCAAAAATCTTGCTCCAAATTTCTTCATACTGAAACCATCCTTTTTATGTATTTTTGATATTACTATTTACACTCTTCTACGCTCATTCGACATAGTCCCTCTACATCTGGTAACAATTATACCGTAAAATACTAAAAGTTGCAATATTTTTTAATAATTTTGTAACAAATGTTTTCGACATATCTCGAACACCGCAAAATACATAGGTTACTGGACGTTCATATTCGTATATCCCATAAGGCTGATATCAACCTCCTGCGCCGCCTCTCTGCCCTCGCGGATCGCCCACACCACCAGCGACTGCCCTCTGTGCATGTCTCCTGCCGTAAACACCTTCTCTACATTCGTCGTATAGGCTCCCGGATCCGTAGCCACATTAGTCCGCCCGTCAACCTCCACGCCAAAGGCCTCCGCCACATAACTCTCGCTTCCAAGGAACCCCGCCGCAATTAACACCAGGTCCGCATCCACCGTATACTCGCTGCCGGGGATCTCTGTCATCACCGTCCGGCCGGTCTTCTCATCCTTCTTCGGTTCCAGTTTCACAAGAACTGCCTGACAGACATTCCCCGCCTGATCCTTCTTAAATTCCTTCACCGTCGTTTGGTACACCCGGGGATCCTTCCCGAATACCGCGACTGCCTCCTGCTGCCCATAATCCGTCTTACAGACCTTCGGCCACTCCGGCCACGGATTATCCCACGCGCGTTCATCCGGCGCCTTCGGAAGCATCTCGAGCTGCAGCACGGACTTCGCCCCATGGCGCATGGAAGTACCGACACAGTCGTTTCCGGTATCTCCTCCTCCAATTACCAGCACATTCTTTCCTTTTGCGGAAATATACGCGCCTTCCTTAAGCTGCATCCGGTTCCCCCACAAAGCCTTCGTGGTGGATTTCAGGAAATCTACCGCAAAATAGATACCCTCCGCCTCCCGCCCGGGCGCATGGAGATCTCTTGGGTTTGACGCGCCGCAACATAAGATAACACGGTCATACTCCTCTAAAATCTCTGCCGCCTTTTTCTCCTTTCCAACATCGCAGCCCGTAACAAAGGTAATCCCTTCTTCTTCCATGATTCCAATCTTCCGGTCGATGATCTGTTTCTCCAGCTTCATATTCGGAATCCCGTACCTAAGCAGCCCGCCTGCCCTGTCCTCACGCTCGAAAACCGTCACGCTGTGCCCTCTCCGGTTCAGCATATCCGCGGCAGCAAGCCCTGACGGCCCTGACCCGATAACCGCCACCTTTTTCCCGGTGCGCACTTTTACTAGCTTTGCGCATGCATACCCCTTCTCGTAAGCATTCTCGATAATTCCATACTCATTCGCCTTAGCCGAAACCGCATCCCCGTTAAGGCTGCAAGTACAGGCGGCTTCACAGAGCGCCGGACATACCCGGGAAGTAAATTCCGGAAAATTATTCGTCTTCTTAAGACGATAGTACGCTTCTTCCCAGTTACCGTGGTAGATAAGGTCGTTCCACTCCGGAATCAGATTATGCAGCGGGCATCCGCTGACCATCCCCATAATCATCTGCCCCGCCTGACAGAAGGGGACTCCGCAGGACATGCACCTTGCTCCCTGACGTTCCTGCTCCTCCCTGGATAAAGGCGTGTAGAATTCGTGAAAATGCTTAAGCCTTTCTCCCGGCGCCTCCGCCGCTTTGTCCTGTCTGTCATATTCCATAAAACCTGTCGCTTTTCCCACTATATCCACCTCCTACATATCGCCCTTCATGGCGTAAAATGCTTCCGCCTTTGCCTGCTCGCTGTTCATGCCCTGCTCTTCAAGCTGGAGGATCATCGTCAGCATCCTCTCATAGTCGACGGGGATGATCTTCTTAAACTTCGGCAGATACTCTTTGAAACGATCAAGAATCTCTTTTCCGATCTCAGAATTCGTGCATGCCACATGCTCCTCGATCATTCCCTTCAGCTCATTGACGTCGAATTTAGACGTAATGCGCTCTATATTCACCATCTGCTTGTTGACGTTCCGATACAAATCACGGTCCACGTCCAATACATAGGCCACTCCGCCGCTCATTCCTGCGGCAAAGTTCCTGCCCGTCCTGCCAAGGACCGCCACACGCCCTCCGGTCATATATTCACACCCATGGTCTCCTACGCCTTCCACAACGGCATCCGCACCCGAGTTGCGCACCGCAAAACGCTCCCCTGCTACTCCGTTGATAAAAGCCTTGCCGCCGGTGGCGCCGTAGAGCGCAACATTTCCTATTATAATATTCTCATGTGGACGATACTTGACTCCCCGGGGCGGGTAGACAATCAGCTTGCCTCCCGAAAGCCCTTTTCCGAAATAATCGTTACTGTCCCCAACAAGCTCCAGAGTAAGTCCTCTCGGAATGAACGCCCCGTAGGATTGTCCGCCTGCGCCTGTACATTTGACCACATAACTGTCCTCGCAAAGCCCCTCCGGAAACCGTTTCGTAATCTCAGAGCCAAAGATCGTACCAAAGGTCCGGTCCGTATTAGTCACGTCTACCTCGATACTGCGCTTCTGACCCTTTTTCAGGGACGGCAATAGCTGCTTAACCAGAACTCTCTCATCCAGCGTCTTCTCCAATTCAAAATCAAACACTTTTTTCGGGTTAAATATCACCGGCGTCCTGCTTCCTTCATAGGGATTATAAAGAATCCGTCCAAGCTCCAGCGTCGCCGCCCGCGCAGAAGTCGCCTGCTTCTTCACCCTCAGCAGGTCCGTACGCCCGACCAGCTCGTCAATCCTGCGGACGCCAAGCTTCGCCATATATTCCCTCAAATTTTCCGCAATAAACCGCATAAAATTCATCACATATTCCGGCTTGCCTGCGAAACGCTTCCGAAGCTTAGGATTCTGCGTCGCAATTCCCACCGGACAGGTATCCAGATTGCATACCCTCATCATCACGCAGCCCATAGTAATCAAAGGCGCCGTCGCAAATCCAAATTCCTCGGCTCCAAGGATTGCCGCAATGGCAACGTCGCGCCCACTCATCAGCTTACCGTCCGTCTCCAGACGCACTCGCTCGCGCAGCCCGTTTCGAATCAGGGTCTGGTGCGTCTCCGCAAGCCCAAGCTCCCATGGCAGTCCCGCGTTGTGGATAGAACTTCTCGGCGCAGCGCCGGTTCCTCCGTCATATCCGGAGATCAGAATCAGCCCTGCCCCCGCCTTGGCCACGCCGGCGGCAACCGTTCCCACCCCGGCTTCCGACACCAATTTGACCGAAATCCTGGCGTCCTTATTAGCATTTTTGCAATCATAGATCAACTGTGCCAAATCCTCAATAGAATAACTGTCATGGTGAGGCGGCGGAGAGATCAGGCTGACACCCGGCGTGGAATTACGGGTATCCGCAATCCAAGGATACACCTTTCCCCCCGGAAGATGGCCGCCTTCACCCGGCTTAGCCCCCTGAGCCATCTTAATCTGGATCTCCTGTGCGCTTACCAGATAACGGCTGGTAACGCCAAATCGCCCGGAGGCCACCTGTTTGATCGCAGAACACCTGTCGCTGTCCAAACGCTGGGTCTCTTCTCCGCCCTCGCCGCTGTTGGACTTACCGTGCAGACGGTTCATAGCAATAGCCAATGTCTCATGGGCCTCCTTTGAAATCGAGCCATAGGACATGGCTCCCGTCTTAAACCGGGTCACGATTTCATCTACGCTCTCCACCTCGTCAATGGAAATACCCTTCTTCGGATAGTTGAACTCAAACTGTCCCCGAAGATTAATATGCTCCCCTTCCTCATTGACCATCTCCGTATACTTCCTGAACATCTCATAGTCCCCGCGCCTCGTAGACTGCTGAAGCATATGGATCGTCCGGGGATTGTAGAGATGCCTCTCCCCACCGCTTTTTGACTTATGCTGTCCGATACTGTCGAGGGTCATATCCGCCTCAAGCCCAAGGGGATCAAACGCCTGAGAGTGACGCGCCACATAATCAGCCGCAAGTTCCTCCATCCCGATACCGCCCACACGGCTCACCGTATCCGTAAAATATTTCTCAATAAATTCTTCTTTTAATCCAATTGCCTCGAAATTCTTGGCTCCCTGATAAGACTGAATCGTCGAAATCCCCATCTTGGAAGCAATCTTCAAGATACCGCTCAGAACCGCGTGATTATAATCATCCACAGCCGCATAATAATCCTTTTTCAGCATATTCGTCTCAATCAGATGCCGGATAGACTCATGGGCAAGGTAGGGATTAACGGCGCACGCCCCGTAACCCAGCAGCGTTGCAAAATGATGGACTTCCCTCGGCTCTCCTGTCTCCAGGATAATCGCCACAGACGTCCTCTTCTTTGTCCGGACCAAATGCTGCTGCAGTCCCGACAACGCCAACAGAGAAGGCATGGCGACATGATACTCGTCCACACCCCGGTCCGAAAGAATCAGAATATTCGCTCCTTCCCGGATTGCCCGGTCCACTTCGATAAACAGATAGTCAATCGCCTTCTTTAATCCCGAGTTCTTATAATAAATGATAGGAATCTCAACGGGGCGGAAGCCTTCCTTCTTCATGTTTTTAATTTTCAGAAGATCTGTATTCGTCAAGATAGGGTTATTTACCTTCAGCATCCTGCAATTCTCTTCATTTTCCTCCAGAAGGTTCCCGTCCGCGCCGATATAAACAGTCGTGGACGTCACCACCTCCTCCCGAATCGCATCGATCGGCGGGTTCGTCACCTGTGCAAAAAGCTGCTTAAAATATCCGAAAAGATCCCGATGCTTCTCCGACAGCACAGACAAGGGCGCGTCAATCCCCATTGCCGCAGTTCCCTCCGAACCGTTCAGGGCCATAGTCAGGATCGAATTCTTCACTTCCTCATAAGAATAACCGAACGCCTTCTGAAGGCGTTTACATTCTTCCGCCGTATAGGAGGACACTTTCTGGTTTGGGATCCTCAGGCTCCTAAGCTCGATCAGGTTGCTGTCAAGCCACTCGCCGTAGGGCTGCCGGCCGGCATAGCGCTCCTTTAGTTCGTCATCATCAATCACCTTTCCCTGAACCGTATCCACCAATAGCATCTTTCCGGGATGCAGCCGTTCCTTCACCAGAATCTTCCTGTGATCAATGTCAAGAACGCCCACCTCAGACGACAGAATCAAAGTGTCGTCCTCCGTGATATAGTATCTGGAAGGCCGAAGCCCGTTCCGGTCAAGTACGGCTCCCATATAGTCCCCGTCGCTAAAGAGTATGGATGCCGAACCGTCCCACGGCTCCATCATCGTCGCATAATACTGGTAGAAATCTTTCCTCTTCTGGGACATGGTCTTCGCACTCGCCCAAGGTTCCGGAATCGCGATCATCACGGCCAGCGGCAGCTCCATCCCGCTCATAACCATAAACTCAATAGCATTGTCAAGCATCGCAGAATCAGAACCGGAACTGTTAATAGCAGGAAGCACCTTATGAAGTTCCCCCTTGAGATACTCTGATTCCATATTCTCTTCTCTCGCCTGCATCTTGTCCGCATTCCCGCGAATGGTATTGATCTCCCCGTTATGTACGATAAAACGGTTGGGATGCGCCCGTTCCCAGCTCGGGTTAGTATTGGTACTAAATCTGGAATGAACCAGCGCAATCGCCGACTCATACTCATGACTCTGCAGATCTTCAAAAAACGGCCGCAGCTGCCCCACAAGGAACATCCCCTTGTATGCAATCGTCCTGCCGGACAGCGATGCCACATAGGTATCGTCGCTGCTCTGTTCGAAGATCCTGCGCACCACGTACAAACGCCTGTCAAAATCAATCCCCCGGGCAATCTTCCCGGGACGCTCTATAAACCCCTGCATGATACACGGCATACACGCCGCGGCCCGGCTTCCAAGGACTTCCGGCCTTACCGGTACCTCCCGCCATCCAAGGAATTTCATTCCCTCTTTCTTGACGATCACTTCAAAAATCTTCTTCGCCTGATTCTTCTTCAGCTCATCTTGGGGAAAGAAAAACATCCCAACCCCGTAATCCCTCTCCGAACCTAAAAAAATGCCGAGAGGCTTGCAGACTTTGGAGAAAAACCTGTGTGAAATCTGCAGCAAAATCCCAACTCCATCGCCTGTCTTACCTTCGGCATCCTTGCCGGCCCTATGCTCTAAATTTTCTACAATCTTCAAGGCGTCCGCCACCGTACTGTGGCTCTTATGCCCTTTAATATTAACGACTGCGCCGATACCACAGTTGTCATGCTCAAACTGCGGATGATACAAGCCTTCATACTTCCCCGGATTAAGTCTGACCTCCCCGCCGCGGAACGTATCACAGCCTGACCTTCGGGTATGATTGTTTACACTCTGTACGCTCATATATTCAGCCCTTTCTTCATTTTTTCTTAACTATACTACTTTTTACAGAATTTGTAAATAAGAAATCTCGCCAGAATTGTCAGATAATCAGATAATAATGTATATCATAAAATATAGTCTGACATTTTTTTTGCAAATGCCAGACCTTCCTTCAAAAAGACATATTCCTTTCTATTCCCCGTCAATCGTACAATGCCAAACCCTATGATCCTGCCCTTCCGGCGTATCCGGCATAATCGGCCTCTCCTCGATCCTCTGAATAAGCACAAACATAGTGGACGCAACGAATGCACAAACAATCGTTACAATACCGATTCTCATCGAATCTTCCATCAGCCAGTCAAGCAGTTTGAACTCTGTCGCCAGTACAGAGAGCAGATTCATCACCATATGCGCCGCAATAGGCGCCTTGATCGAACCATATTTCTCGTAAAGATATGCAAGCATCATACCCATAACAAAACCATATAGCATCTGTACCATATTCCCATGCATCAGCCCAAACACCACGGCAGAATACAAGGCGGCCTGCATATACGATGCCCGCTCGCGCAGACGCTTAAACAGTAAGCCCCGGAATACCAGTTCCTCGCTCATAGGTATCAAGACCGCCAGTACCGCCACCTGGACTGCAAGAGGAGATGAATAGAACGCTTCCATCGTCGCCTGATAAGATTCGCTCATATCTGAGGGATTCCCAATGATAATCAGATTGTTAAGCCCAAGACTCATCGCCAGCGCAAGAAGAAGCCCCGCCATGTACTTCCAAATAGGCGCTTTCCTGTTCGGCACGAATCCCCTCTTCTTCTCCTTCACCCGGTCAAAATGGAAGAATAAAAACATAATCGGAATCGTAATCAGCGCGGCAACGCCCTCGATCAGTGTGGAAGCCTTCAAATACTGGGCCATGATCTCATCCGACAGTTCCAACATCTTCTCTTCACTCTGCATCGCAATCGTAGCCGCATCCTGATCTGCTAACATATATATCGTGCTCAATACTCCCATAGCGATCATACTGACTGCAATTCCCACAACCCACTTTATCACAATCGGCCCCCACAAATACCAGATACGCTTTCCGTAATTCCCCGGCGGCGGACCCTGTCTGTATTGCTGTTCCATATTCATCCTCGCTTTCTTCTGTTGAATGTATTACTATATACTTTATTCATTCTACTTCTCATTTATGGAACATGCAATTAAAAAAATATTAAATTTAGTTTCATTCCTCCGGCAGGAAAAAGCCATACACGACAAAAGATGCGGCAGGCTAATCCCCCTTCCGCCGCATCCCTTGCCCGCAAATCCAAGTTACACTAACCCTTCCGCTATCTTCCGGTACGCTTCCTTAACTCTTTCTCTATCTTCCGGTACACTTCCATTCCATCTGCTCATCCATATTCTAATATCTGTACCTTCAAACATCTTCTTCGTCCTGTTCCTCTGCCGTTCTTCTCCACATGTATCCCGCAGCTTCTTCCTGTATAACATTCCGCAGCTCTTCTTCTGCCGCTCTTGCCATAACATTGTCTCCATGTGCCGTGCGGATCCATCCTCTGCGGTTAAATCCAGCACGACCGTACCTTTATATCCCGGATCTTCCTTCGTATACGGCGGAAATATGCTCTCATATTTCCTAAAAATATAATACCAAATAATGAACCATCCTGCATCCAGTTACAAACTGCTTGACAAATGATTTTACAGGCCGTAACTATTTACCCCAAAGCAGCTCCTTGTATCTCATCACAATCTTTTGATACTTCCGCCTTTGCAGAACCTTCAATTCACATTCCCCGCCCGATTCTTCCTGATCGGAAGCGGCCACCAACGTCTCCATTGAAACATTTAACAGCCTTGACAGCGCGTACAGATTATCCACCGTCGGCATATTCTTTCCCCGAAACCAGTCATACACCGACTGCACCGCGGAAAATCCCATATATTCCTGTATCTCTTTTGCACGGATTCCCCGTCTTTCACATACTTCGCGGATTTTATCTCCCGTCTTTTTCATGCTGATTACCGGATACCGCATCCCCTTCCCTCCCTGTATTCCCGAATAATCCTATCTATCTCGTTATAATCCCTTTCAAATAATTCCTGACTGACCTGCCGCTTCAGCGCATCTTCCGGAACCTTTGCAAGAATCTTCTCTATTACAAAGGATTTACTTTTCTGCCTGTACCGCGCAAGCCCGTTAATCTCCTGAATATGCACAAGCTCGGGCCGCCAAAGAAGCCCTAACTTCTTCTTCCGGTCTATCTTAGGGTTCTCCTGCGCTTCCCGCAGCATATAGAAATCCACAAAACCCTCCACCCATTCTACCGTAATAATTCCCCACCATTCAGGAACATGCTCCCTGATATGCAATCCATGGCTCGCTCCGGCAACCACGTAATTCCGGTCAAAATATCTGTCATAATCCCGCACCTGCCGTTTTAGACGGGAATAGGTATCCGCATCGCTCTTAATCTCAATTCCGGCAACCGCGTTCGTCATCACCATTACAATATCCGCCCTTGATCTGCCAATCTGTTTCTCTTCAAGAATACGTATTTTTCCATAGTATTCTTCAAGAAAATCAAACAAAGGCTCCCGGATATCCTTATCATATAATTTCTCCATCGCAGCTTAAACTCCCAAACATCCTTCCAACAGGGCAACCCGCAACACCTGCTCCGTTCGATAGGTATACTTCATTCAATGAGGTATCATAATAATAATTTGTATCATTTTTACAACCTTTTTAAAGATTTTGCCCTGTAAAATCTATACCAGATTAAAAAAATGAAACAAAAGATATAATAGTACTATCAGAAAAGAGGAATACAATATGCCAAAGCCAAGAACACCGGACGGTGAGAAGAATCTAATCAGTAAACAACTGATCGAACTTAGAAAAAGGCAGGGCTATTCTCAACGGGATCTAGCCCACCAGCTTCAACTAAAAGGTTATGACATAGACAAGAATGTGATAACACGAATTGAGACAAACCAGAGATACGTAACAGATATGGAGATAAAAGCTTTTTCGGAAGTCTTCAGCGTCTCCTATGATTATCTGATTGATGGGGACACATAGAAATATCTGTAAATCTATTACTTCAAAATTAACGTAACTCTAGTGTGCTGTCCAAAATGTACCAAGCCAGCACACTAGGCAAACCGGATCGAAAGCCCGCATATAGGATTTCCGGCCGAACGCATCAATCTTTTAAAAAATAAATTACAGCTTAACCTTCACAACATCCACATCCAAATCCCACAGGAACTTATCCAGATCTTTAAAAGAAAGGAAAACGGTCGCCGTATTCTGAAGCGGATGGATTCCAAGGCTCTTACACCTGCTCAGATCCTTATCAATAAAAAATTCCACCGCATGATCCGTATCGTTCATCAACCCGAACGGAGATACGCTTCCCTGCTTTAACCCCAGATATTTTTCCAGACGGTCTTCGGAGGCAAAGCTTAAATTACCGCCGCCAAGCTGCCTGCCGAGAGCTTTCAGATCCACCTTCTTGCTCTCCTCGCATGTCACCAGAAAATGCCTCTTTCCCTTTGAATCCCGCAAAAACAGATTCTTGCACAGGGTTCCCTTTTCCGGCAGCCCCAGCCTGTCCATATCCTCCATTGTATGTACCGGCTCATGTTCCACAACCTCATACTTAATCTTCAACTTATCCAACGCGTCATACACCCGCTGCTTCTGGTCTTCCATCTTACCAAATGCTCCTTTCTGTTATGGATAATGGACTACAATACACGCAGTCACCATACCCTCTCCCGTATTCTTGTATACATAATCGTCAAATGCATTGTATGCGGCAGAATCTCCTGCTTTCAGAACATACTCCCTGTCCTCAAAAATCAGCGTCAGCTCACCCGCATATACGGTGATAAACTCCCGGGTTCCATGCATCTGCAGATGCCCCCGCATCGTACCTCCCTCGTCAAACTCCAAGTCAAAGATCTCAAAATCCTGCCCCTCTCTAAATTCGAAGACAGGATATAATCTGTACCTCCCCTCGTCGCCCACAAGAGGGATGACCTTCGTCTTGCCCGTCTGTGAAAATGGTTTCGGCTTATCGGCAGTAAAGGCCGTCACCGGAACCTTAAGCCCCAGAGACAGCTTATAGACTGTTGATATAGTAGGATTGACCTCCCCGCGCTCCAGCTGGCTTAACATACTCTTGCTGATCGAAGTCAGGGACGACACCTGCTCCAGGCTCAACTCCTTACGTTTCCTGATCTCTTTCAGATTACCCGCAATGATTTGATTCAAATGTTCCAAAGGGATTCCTCCTTAGAAATTCCTGTATATAGAATTTTTTTCTATTATATTGCATGACACACAAAAAGTAAAGATATATTCTGCAAAAATTCCCCTCAATCCGGAAGCTGCGCCTCCTCAAAACACCTCCTCACAGCCTCCTCATACCTGTCCGGTTTCTCAGCTTTCTTAATAGACTTTAGCTGCCTGCCGCACCCCGGAAAGGACTGCCCCAAATAGCACCAGATCTCCTTCATCTTAAACAGGACATTCTTATCCCCCATTCCAAGGCTTTGGTATTCTTCATATAGCCGGTCATGGAATCTGCGAAGCGCTTCCCTGCCTGCCGTCCCCTGTCCCTTAATCTCATTCAGAAGCCCTGGATTCGCAATGATTCCTCTACCGATCATCAAAGCGCCTGCCTCCGGAAATCTATCTTCTATCACCGCGGCGGCCTCCTTAGTGAAGATATCGCCGTTGTAGCACAACGGACAGGCGCATGCCTTTGCCGCTTCCTCAAACACCTCCTGATTCGGTTTGTTTTTATAGAAATCTTTCTGAACCCTTGGATGAATAATCAGTTCCTCCAGAGGATACTGATTATATATCTCAAGCAGCCTGCCGAATTCCTCCGGTTCATCCTTCCCGATCCTTGTCTTAATGGATATACGTACTTTAGTCCCGGAAAAAAGCTTATCCAAAAAGCGGTCAAGCCCCTCCGGATCCGCCAAAAATCCGGATCCTCTTCCTTTTGACACAACAGTTTTCGACGGGCATCCCAGGTTCAGATTAATCTCCTCATAACCGTAACAGATCAGTTTCTCTTCCGTTTTTAAAAAATCCTCCGCCCGGTTCGTCAATATCTGCGGAACCAGACGCATCCTCTGGTTATTCTCCGGCCAAATCTCAGCCTTCTCCTTTGCCGAGAATCCCTTCTTTAGATGAGGCGACAAAAACGGGGTGAAATATTTGTCCATAGGTGTAAAGCAGTCATGGTATACCCTTCTGTATATCCTCGTCGTAATCCCCTCCAACGGGGCAAGATAGTACTGCATCCTTCGTTCCTTCCTTTGTAAATGAACTGCAAACTGAGTCAATTATATTGAGAGCATCCGCAAATGTCAATACACCTCATAAAGATTCTTAAAATCATTTAACAATAATGGGCTTTACCGTTCAACTTTGTCTATTTTATCAACCTTCAAAGATACCTCTTCAATCTTCACGACGTTCTTCTGATGTTCCCGGTTCTTTTTATCCTTCTCCTTCTGCTGCTCCGCCTTCTTTCTGGCAGCGTAGAGATTGCCCGGAAGAAGGTCAAGTTTCAATTCCTTCATAATTTCATATGCTCCTTTCAGCAAGATTGTTTTTCTTGTTAATAGTATGCATATTCCGGACAAATCTATACCCCCGAAATGCCTGCCGATGGAAATAATTCCCGCGGCTTCCCCTCCGTAATTCTCTGCTATCCCTGCTTATCATATCCGACACTAAAAGCGGCTGCCCGTACCGGACAGCCGCTTTTACTGCTTAAAATCTTATTCAATTATCTAGTCTTACGTTTCCGGTAAGCAACAGCGGAAATCACTCCCGCACACGCAGCAATAGAAAATACATAAATTACAATTGAATTGGTATCTCCTGTCTTAACCCCTTGTACACGGCTGCCGTTTACTTTCCGGTTATTGTCGTACTGATCTTCCGCGGTATTATTGCCTCCTGAACCGCCCGGGACTCCCGGAACATTCGGTTCATCCGGTTCATCCGGTTTTTCACCGTCTTCTTCCTCACCCGGTTTCGGAGGAATCTCTTCCCCGGGATCTACCGGAGGCTCTTCCCATGGATCCTCCGCCTGCCAGGACGTATCCCTGTTCGGGCTTTCAGCTCTTCCAAAGCCCCGGACAACCAGAAGTGAATTCTCCGCACTGCTAAGCTTTACTCCGTCTTCTTTGTCAAGAACTAAGGCTTCACCGGCGCTGTTCCTCATGGATACTGTTCCAACGCGCAGTGTGTCGTCTTTAAACAACGCCTTTGTACCTGCGATATAAATATTCAGCGTATTGTTAGAACGGTATTCATATACCTTCGCCTTCTCCGTAACCTCCTTACTAAATTCAATCATGCTGCTATAGCCGGTTGATGAATTTTGAGGATCCGGAGTCACATCAAGTTTCAAGCTCACCGCAGCGATCTGCTCGTTCGATGCGTTGGGAATATGCAAATCTACGGTATATTCCGTCTTACCTTCATTGGGAGTGCAGGTAACGCTGACCTCCTCTGTTTCTGCAGCGAATGTCTGCAGCGGCAGCATTGCGATAAATGCGAACACTGCCATTATCTTACCTAATCTAAATTTCTTCATGTTCTACTCCTTTTATCGCTCTAATTCTTCTTGCCACTCAGTGTTATATTCGGAAGCGTTGCCGGCATTTCCACCGGTATACAGTCGCTGACCAGTCTCTGCCCTTCATTAGTCAAAGCATTGTCTACGCGGTACAGCTCTGCCCTGACTGATTTCAAGTTTGCATTCTTATCTCCCGGATTAATCCAATAGATCCATGTTCCGTCATAGACGTCCTGAATATTGCCATTCTCCGATACATCCGAGAAGATCACCTGAGATGATTTCAACTGTCCGTCCGTGTCGGCTCCGCCGACAATGTTGCCGTCCTGATCATACAGAATAACTACATTGTATGCAGAATTACCTTTATATTTTCCGGTAAATACGATAGATCCAGCCGGAATCACATCCTCAGCCTTATCTCCGTACTTATAGTCCTCAGCCAGCGTGCCGATTGCAGCCGTTTGGTCTCCTTCCGCTTTGCGGAATTCTATATCGTCGCCGGTCACTCCTAATACATCCAGTTCGGAGATTGCAATCTCGGCGCCTTTCTGGTTCTTAATGGACAATTTAACCGCAGAAGTCTGATACAACGCGATATTACTGCTGTCCTTGACTCCGAAGTATACGATGTTGACATTATCCTTACCGAAGGTTCCGCTTGCTGCTTCAATCCATTCGCCCTTATCGTTACGGACGGAAATGCTGTAATCCTTGATTGCCGTTCCGCTGTTTACCGTGTACTGCAATCCGGAAACCGTAACGGTCTGGTTCAGTTCCATCACCACTTCCGCATTCACTCCCGCCAGTCCTGTATAGGTCGTATCTGCCTTATTGTCAACAGCCGCCGTAATCGGCGCTTCTGCCTCCGGACCGCATGGAACGTATTCTTCCTCTTCCTTGTCTCCGTCGGTAATCTTGCTTGTCGCTTCCATGTCTTTGGTGCTGACGCTCCAGAAAGTCTTATCAATATTACCCTTGTGGCTGATCTTCACAGGAGCGAGCCGCTTCACTGCCGAACGGTTCAGATGCTGGTCGATGGCCGTTACCTCATAGGTTACTACGCGGTTATTCATGGTCGTAATCGTATCCGTATATTCATTTCCTGTGGCAAAACCAACAACTTCCTTCTCCTCGTCTCCATTAGATGTAATGCAGCGCACAATCTCATATCCAAGGATGTCTGCCTGATTCACTCCGGAAACCAGACTGAACTTCAGATTCACTTTGTTTGCTGCATTCGGATCCACAGCTACGGTAGTACTGTCGCTCAGAGCCTGAACATTTCCAGCTGCAAACGGGCTTACCGTATTCGCAAGACGTTTTACTCTTGAATCATCGTTTACATAGTAAATTGCCCTCGTCTCCTTCGGGAAACTGCTTGCATAGCTTATGGTATCCGCATTTGGAGTCATACCCCAGCGCTCGAAGAACTCAAGGATATCCTTCTCCGCCGCCGCACAGGCAAGGCGCATCAGATCCTGCTCCTTATCACCGCACAGGGATAGCAGCGCGTCTCCGGGTGTCGGAGCTTTTCCGGGATTTCTGGAATAAGCATCCATTCTTGCAAAGAACAGATTCGCTAACTGCTCGTCGTAATTCTCATAGGTCTTAAAATTAAATCCGTTATCATATGCCAGATGTAACTGCCAGTACATACCCAGCTGGGTAAATACGTTGGTTGCGCGTCCCTTCGTCCCGGACGTTACTTTTTCATATACTTTTGGATACTGGAAACGTACGGAATCATTCGTATCCTTTGCCTGGGCAAGCACTGCAAAGTAGTTGTTCGTAATCTCTGCCACCGCATAAGTGCCCTGGTTAATACAGTGTCCGATCTCATGGGCAATTCCCCATCCAAAATATCCGCCGCTCTTATATTTACCGTCGTCATGGCTTACGGTCACTCCGCCTATCATACCCGGAGCAGATCCCCACTCGATACCGATATGGTTGCCTGACGCGTACATAAATGCTCCTGCAAACATTGTCTGGTAACGGATATTCAGATGGTTCGCCGGAACCTTGTCTTTTACATCCGCCGCATTGTTGTTCAGTCCCTTGTGCTGGTAGAACAGATACATCATGTTCTCCATAGCTTCCATGGAAGTTACCAGCTTCTTCGCTTTCTCCTGTGTGCTTCCGGTTCCGGCTCCTGCAAGAATCTGCTGTGCCGGGAGCGATATCATCATCGTATTCAGCATGATATCGGAAGCCCCTAAGATACAGTTCTCTTTTATGTAATCATACCGTACAAGTTTGTTCTCTGAATTCTTATGTACTTCCTGATGTTTCTTTTCAATCTCAGCTACATAAGTCTCCAATTCTTTAATATATGTTTCTGCCCTGCTCTGACGCTCCGCTGCGCTCGCATCATCCATCTTCTGATAGAGATCCAGCATCGGAACCTGCACACCTCCGCTTACGCGTACGGCATACTTGTCATTGACATTGTTGCCCGTATACTGTACGTACAGCGCGCCGCCCGCTTCCTTTTGAAGCGTCCACAGCTGCGGAATCGTAATATCATTCTTTCCGACTTTCAGCGTCGCCACAACTCTGAACATGGAAGCTGCCTCTGAATGGTACTGTGTGCTGACAAGCTGCAGGTTCGTGCTGTCGCCGGTTCTCTTTGTATTATGTCCGACATAAACAGAGATTTCCTCGCCTGCCGCCGCCGTAACTCCAAGTGGCTGCCATGCGTTCAGGCCTCCGAATCCACGCCCGACGTCCTTCGTGTTGATGGTATTATAAACCTCAACGGTCCTTCCAAGATTGCCGTCCTGAAGAATCTCCTTAGCAGTCTGAAGTTCGCGCTCCAGATTCTCCTTATCCGGGTGGTATTCCTTGCTGACCGGATCCACCGTGTTGATTCTCTTCTCCAGCTCATTAATGGTATCCATGGTCACTTCCGGCTTAAGCTCCGTGTGGAGGTCGTTCGTATAGAGCGCCATGATATCTTCTTCTATGGAATCATATTCATAGAAGTATACCTCTGAGACAGAGATGGTTCCATATACATATACTCTTGAAAGTGCAAATTGTATCTTCTTTGCCGTAATCGCTTCCGGGAACCGGAGCATGTAATAAACCCGTCCCTCTGAATCTGCCTTCCTCAAGACACGTATGGAGCCTCTTGAAATATCATGGGCATTTCCTGCCTCATCCCAGTATCTCACCTGTGCATAACCATAATTCTGGCTCTGTACGGATACTTCCTGGAACGCAAGACGATCCATGGTATACGCCTGATCAAATTCGTAGATAAGGCCGCGGTTACCCATTGCGTTAAATCCGCCGCCATCCCAGGTATTCCAAGAATAATGGGACGTAGGGATATTGTCCACGGTTCCCCATGCAGTACCCGCTTCCTTATCTAACGGGCTGTCCTGCATCTCGCCGCCTCCATATGTGGCGCTGATAATATGACCGCTGACCTCGCCTTCCCCTGCCCTGTTAATCAGTTTGTACTTCGGCATCTGCGCCGGATTCTGATCCATTGTTGACGCTGTGCTTATCTGGGACGGCTTACTCTCCCCAACTTCATTCACGCCTGTCACATACAGCTCGTAGTCCGCCTTATCCTTCAAATCGGTAATCGTATACTTACTGTCCTCGATTCCTTCGATTTTCGTATATTCCTGCGCGCCCACTTCCCTGTAATATATATTGAAGTAATCCGTATCCTTCATCTTCTTCCAAGATACGTCGATTGCCTTATATTTACCGACTGCGCTGACATAATCCGGAGCGTCCGGCACTTTATCAACCTTCGGTATCACCGTAATCGTCTCGCCGTAGCCGCTCTTCCATGCGCCGTTCACAGACTGTACGCTTACCTGATATTCCTTGTTGTTTATAAGGCTGGCTTTTCCTTCTTTCAAAGAAGATACGGTAAGGGAATTCCCTCTTACGGAAATAACCTCTTCTACCTCTTCTTCTTGTTTGTCTACTTCAACCGTTCCTTTTACCCGCACTTCATATCCCGTGACATTTATGCATGGTTCCCAATCCAGAACGAAAGTCTTGTTTCCAGGTTCTGCCTTAAGCCCCTGCGGGATATTCATGTCAGGCTCCGGAATCCGTTTGTCCATACCGTTCACGAACTCTACCTTGGATATCTCCGCAAGATTATTGTTCTTCGTGCTTGTAATGGTAAGGATGACTCTCTTTACAGCGATCTGGCTTCCCAGATTGATCTCTATATTACCAAAACTATCTTTTGTCACGCTTACTTTTGAGTCCTCAAATAATGCGTGGGTCCCGTCCGGTAAGATAGATACTTTGGTCGTCTTTTCTTTGTCCGGCTCGCTCTCGTCTTCATATGCAATCTCGACGACTCCTTCCTGAACCGGATTCTCCGCATTGGAATCAATAACGATTCCGTCCGTCCTCACATCATCAGCAAAGTTAAATTCTACTGAGACAGGATTTGTAGATGAAATCGCTCCGCTTGCCGGCCTCAAGGCCACGCTGCCTTCACCGGTCAACAGACTGCCCAAATCGCCGTCTATGCCTGTCCCGTCGCCGGCCTTCGTCATAATCGCCGACGCCGGCACATTCGTCTGTATTGTAGCGCTGGCATCCGGTACTTTTCCCTCCTGAAAATAACCTTGTACAAAAAAGTTCAGGTCTGCTATATCCACTTCCCCATCGCGGTTCAGATCCGCCGCAATGCTTCCGTCTCTTTCTTTTTCCTGAGCTATGGCGTCAATCTCATCCACAAGAAGCTTTTTATCCGTATCGTTAATCGCTCCATCGCCGTTCACATCCCCGATCCGAAGGACACCCGGATGACAATTCAAATCTTTTGCCTGAAGTACGCCGGATGCATTTTCTTCATAATAGTAATCAAGAAATCCTGTGGTGTACATCAGCTTGTATGCTTCGCCGCTCTTCACCGTAATATCACGGTAACGCGTACGGTATCCCGGCGCTGAAATCGACAGTTTATACTTCCCGTCCTCCAAACCGCCGCCGTCTTCTCCATTAAATGTAACCTCGCCCTGCAGTTTAGCGGAGTCCGCGTCAGAAGTAAGACTGCCAAGCACGATCGACTTACTTACCGAACCGCCCTCGGGATCCGTAAGAGTAATCTTAAATTCAATATCGCTCTTAAAGTCAAGCGCCTGAACGATGCGGACGTCAATCTGACTCTTTACATCCTCACCGTTCGGTTTATCCTCCGATACCGTACTGATATCGTCCGACGGTTCCTGACCTTCCGCAGGTTCGGCTCCGTCTTCCTGCGGCTCTCCGATATCCGTGGGTTCGGTTCCGCCTTCTCCTTCCGTACCCTCGCTGCCTGTAATTCCGCCCTCCGTCGGGGCGCCTGCCGGCTCTTCGTCAGGCGTTCCGCCTTCTCTTGCAGCCGGACTGTTCAGACCGTCGGTCTGTTCCCCTGCCGGCATTCCGGAATCAGGCTCTGTCGCAAAGCTCTGCATGCACGGTGCGAGTACCAACACCGCTGCCAGCATTAATGAAACTATACGCTTCATACTTCTCTCCTTTCCCTTACTCCCCTTATTCTCTATATTTACCGGTTCATATGAGCAGCCTCCTGCCCCACTCCCCTAGCATAAATATATCATAGATATCGTCTTGCCTTCAACAAAAATTAACGTTAAAATTTACAAATTTATGAACTTTTTGTAAATTATGGATGTCTATTGTAAAAAGCACTATATATAAATAGATATCTAAAAAGGCCGTCTCCCAAAGCTCAGCCCGAAGCCGTCCTAGACTCCCGGCAGCCGCCTTGATGATCCGGCCATGCCTCTCTTTACCTAGAAAAAATACTTCCAGAGATTACTTGTCATCCTTTTTATTCTTAATAATCTTCATCAGCGCCCCTACAATTGCAATTCCAGCGACTACATAAAATAAGATGTCAACCATTCCTCTTCCTCCTACTTTTCTTATGGTATCTCCTTACGGATGCAGCTCATCCGCAAAACAATGGGGACTTCCGGACATACCCCGAAAAAGCCTCCCCGTATATCCAAGTATACACCCTCTTACAGATTCTGGCAACCTGTAATTTGAACCTTTAAAAACCTTTAAAAAGGATGAAAAGGATTTAACCGTCCCAACCATAGAAAAACCGCCTTCATCTGTAATTATACCGCCCCGTCGATTTTTCAAGATGCTCTTTCATAGCGGCCGAAGCCCCTCTTGCATCCTTCGCCAGAATCAGCCCGTAGACCTTCTGGTGTTCCTCGTAGATATCCCTAAGCTGTCCTTCGTCCACCATGCCGCTCCCGCTGACATGGCGCATGAGATTGCTGATAGTCTGTATCATGCTGTAGATCACAGGGTTGCCGGAGCACTCTGCAATACATATATGAAACTCTAGATCCTGATTCAGAAACTCTTTAAAATCCCTCTCTACATAAGCCTTATGGAGCCGGTGGGAGATTTCATACAGTTTCCCCCTGTTTTCCTCGTCCATGCACCCAGCCGCCAGATAAGCCGCCTTTACCTCCAGGAGATTGCGCACCTCCACGATACTGTCAATCTGGCTGCCGTTCAGGAAAAGAGACCATGACAGAGGAACGATAAAAAAACTTGCCTCATGGTTGCTGATATAGGTCCCCTGCCCCGGGCGGATATCAATCATCCCCAGAACCTCCAGCACTTTCAGGGCTTCCCGAATAGCCGAACGCCCGACGCCAAGCTTAGATGCCAAACTTCTGTCCGACTCAATCTTGTCGCCTTTTTTCAGCCGTTTTTCAAAAATCTGCTCTGCGAAATACATAGTAAGCCGGTTCACCAGATGGTTAATGCTTCCCTTCTTCGTATTCCCTCTGCCCGCAGGATCCGCCGCAGGATCCTCCGACAGGAGCGCCGGCAGTTTCTCGGCAAATTCTTCCGGCGGTATGGAAAACAGCATCGAATCAATGCCAAGGCTTTCCGACACAGCAAATATCACCTCGTTCATCCTTACTCCATCCTTGGACTCAAGATTCGAGTAAGTTGCGATGCTCATAGACGGCTTTTTATCCCCGGAGGAAAGAAACCGCTCAATAAACTCCTTTTGGGTGAGTCTGAGCGCATTTCTCAACAACCGAAGATTCTCCTTTTTATTTGCCGGATTTATTCCTGTCATATACTTCTCCATTTCCAAATATGCCGCCCTGCCATAATCAGCCTCACGGCTTTCCTTTTATGGCAAGACAGCATATTTTCATTTCATAGAACTATCTCGTAAGCAAATCTTTTGCAAGCTCCGTCATAACTACGGATGCCTTCGCAAAATCACTGTACTTCGTAAATTCTACCGGACAGTGGCTTCTTCCTTCCTTACTTGGAACGAACAGCATCACGGTCGGGATTACCTGCCCGATTTCCAGCGCGTCATGGCCTGCGCCGCTTGGCAGCTTCTTGTAGCTGTAGCCTCTTGCCTTGCAGCTCTCCTCCATGATATTGAGCATCTCTTCTGAAAGCCATACCGGCGTAATTACCAGCTTGGTGTCAATTTCATAGCTTCCGCCCATATCCTTCACTTCCCGGTCAAGAGCAGCTCGGATTCTATTGGCTATATCGTTGATGTTGTCATTGTTCTTAGAACGAATGTCCACCGTAAATTCCACCTTCTCGGCAACAATGTTCATTCCGCCCGGCGTCGTACGAATGAAGCCTGTGGTAGCAACGGTCCCGTCAGCCTTCTCACGGGCCCAGTCCGGAATCTTAGAGATAACCTTTGTCGCGGCGTCCACTGCATCCATACGCATATCCATAGGAGTCGTCCCCGCATGGTCGGCTCTTCCGTGAACCGTTACCATGTAACGCTGGATACCGACAATACAGTCAACCAGACCAAGTTCAACATTCTCTGCGTCAAGGACCGGTCCCTGTTCGATATGTAACTCAAGGAATCTACCAATCTTATCAACGTCCCACTTTGCATCCTCAATCTTTTCCGGATCCAGTCCGTACTCCTTCATTGCGTCGTAGATGGTAACGCCGTTGGTGTCTGCAAAATTCTTACAGTACTCCACGTCTCGGTTGCCCAGCATTGCGCCGGAACCAAAGTATCCCGTTCCAAAACGCATTCCTTCCTCATCACAGAAGCCCACTGCAACGAAATCTCTCTTCGGAGTAACTCCCTCTTCCTTCAGCTGTCTTGCGACCTCGATTGCACATACCGCTCCTGCAATACCGTCAAAGTCTCCTCCATTCACTACGGAGTCAAAATGTGAACCCATCATGACACAGGGTTCCTCCGGATTCGTCCCTTTCATGACTCCGATGACATTTCCCGCTGCGTCTTCCCTTACCTCAAGTCCGGCTTCTTCCATAATTTTCTTGAGATAATTCACAGCACCTCTTGCCTCAGGAGTAAACGGAAGCCTCGTACAGCCGTCTCCCGGTGTCGCCGTAAACTGCTTCAGACTCTCCAGATCCTTTGCTATTCTGCCTGTAATCTCTTCAATCGCCATAATGATATTCTCCTTTCATCTTATTTCTTTGGCTTTATTATAAATGTTTTTACCGGCGAATACAACATGGCAGCCACCATAATTACAAATCCCGCCAGACAAATGGTATCATTTGCACTTCCAAGACCTGCCAGTATGATAAAAAACGCTACCATAATCACGATAAAAGCGATTGTAAGCCCGCCTTCTTTCGTTTGAAAAAAACTTTTCTTCTCCATTATCTCTCAGACTCTCCTTCCTGCAAGCCCCATATACTCCCTCTTCCCTGAAAGGCATCTGTGCTTGTTCACACGCCACTATTCCGCGAGGTGCGCGGCCCGCAAAGTACCTTACCGCATACTAAATTGCCACCAGCACAAACAAGATTGCACCGATGACGATCGTTGTGGGCACCGTCAGAGCAATAATCTTTTTGAGGACTTCTCCCTCTCTTCCAAGAATACTTGCCGTGGTCGTTCCAAGGATGATCTTACTTGGACTGACCGCGCTTCCGATTGCCCCGCCTGCCGACTGCGCGCCTAAGATTGCCGACGGGTCTACGCCAAGCAGGTTCGCCGTGGTCATCTGGAAGCCGCCGAACAGGATGTTCGAGCTCATATTGCTTCCCGTCATAAAGGTTCCAAGAAGCCCTACGAAGGGCGCCAGGATCACATACACCTTACCCATGACCCTTGCGATTCCATTTGCAAGTACCACCGTCTGTCCGGTCCCGTCCATAATCTTTGACATGATGACCAGACCAATGACCGCAATACCTGACGGCATGGTCATGGAAATAGATTTCACGAAGATTCTCTTCACTCCGCCTTCACCGATCCAGCCATGACGCTTGTAATAAAGGAGTCCGATGATCGCTGATATAAACAGAAACATACTGGCATGGGTGAACGGCGTAAACGCTGAGAAGCTCTCCACCGCCGCGTTCACATGCCCATATCCCGTTGAAGTCTCCGGGAACGATAAACCAAATGATATCTGTCCCAAAAATTCATTGACCGGTTTTACCAGAAGCACAATCAACGTAAGGGCTGAAAGCAGGAAATATGGCACGAAAGCCTGAACAAGGCTCATATCGGACGCCGCTTCGCCGCTCTGCGCCTGCTCCTCGAACTCACGGTTCATGATCGGACTGTCGGCGATACTCCACTCTTCATTGTACATTTTGATCCTTCCAAGCAGCAGAATCACGATCAGCGAGACGCATGCTGGAACGAAACAGCAGATGGTCGTGTTGACCTGACTTAACAGAAGCTCTCCGCCGCCCTGAATGACAGCCAAAAGCGCGACCGCCGGAAAACCTTTCTTAAGCGCCTTGCCTTTGCCGTAGAACCAGCAGGTGGCAAACCCGCCGATGGCGTTCCAGAACCAGATAAACGCTGCCGTCCACATTGCCGTCACCAGATACTCCTTGCTGCCCGCCGTAAGCCCTGCCGACATTGCAAGAGAATCCCACGCCGCTCCAAGGGTACCGAAGGTATTGCCCCACGCCTGACCCAAAAGCGGAATGATAACCGCCCAAAGCGGCTTTACGCCGATACCGATAAGAAGCGGCGCGCCCACGGCAACCGGAACTCCAAAGCCTGTAATTCCCTGAAGAAAGCTCTCAAAAATCCACCCCATCGCAAGCACCAGAAGCAGCTCGTTGGGCAATAGCTTCCTCATACCGTTACGAATTACAAGGAACGCCTTCGCCTCGTCGCCCACCTGATACATCAGGATGGCCGTCCAGACTATGATAAGAATAATCAGAGCATTCCAGACTCCTTTTGCGCTCTCCGCCGCAAGAAGCCGGATATTCGCCTTAAAGAATACCAGGCCTGTAAAAATCGTAATCATAAGTCCCACCGGTGCAGCCTCCGTTGCACCCCAGTTAAATTTTATCATTAAAATCAACAGTACGATAATGGGCAGAAACGCCATTATCCACATAAACAGATTAATTGGTATATTCATGTTCCCTCTCCTCAACTACTCATATATTCTGTAATCAATTATTATTGCAAAAGGGGGCGGCGGGACGGGGCTGGCCTTTCCTTATCAAGACCTGTCTCTCCCCGCCCCGCCTGTGTTCTAAAATAATTTAATTACATGAATGGTAAACTGTTACCAACTATAACCGCCTGACTATGAGTGTATTACGGTTCCAGTCTCTCCGGCAATTCCTGCCGCCGCCTTGTCAAGCAGCGTAATCAAGGCGCGCCTGCCGCTTCCGGACTGCGCGAAGCGGATTGCCGCCTCTACCTTCGGCAGCATAGAACCTTTCGCAAACTGCTCCTGTGCAATATACTCATTTGCCTGCTCTACCGTAAGGTCAGAAAGCCATTCCTGATTTTCCTTTCCCCAGTTGATGGCAACCTTTTCTACTGCCGTCAGGATAATCAGGTGATCTGCGCCAAGCTGCGACGCCAAAAGGCTGCTGGCATTGTCTTTGTCGATGACTGCGTTGACTCCCACAAGCCTTCCCTCTTCGTCGCTGACTACCGGGATTCCTCCGCCGCCGCAGGTGATAACGATATGTCCTGCACCAACCAGCGTCTTGATTGTCTCAAGCTCACGGATTCTCTTCGGCATCGGGGAAGCCACCACGATGCGGTAGCCTCTTCCGGCGTCCTCCATGCAGCGGATACCGTTTTTCTCGTTCTCCTCCGCCTCTTCTTTCGTCAGAAACCTTCCGATTGGCTTCGTCGGGTTCTCGAATGCCGGGTCGTTCTTATCTACTTCCACCTGCGACAGGATGGTAGATACCTTGCCGTCGATATTCCGGCTCAGAAGTTCATACTTAATGGCATTCTGCAGGTCGATTCCGATGTATCCCTGGCTCATTGCCACGCTGGTCGGGAGCGGTACCTGCTTGTAGTTCTGCTGCATCACAATCAGATTGTCCATTGCATTCTGGATCATGCCGACCTGTGGGCCGTTGCCGTGGGTAATAATGATATCTAATCCCTGCTGCGCAAGGTCTACAATCACCTTCGCAGTCTTGGCTACGGCTTCCTTCTGCTCTTCTATATCTTTGCCAAGGGCGTTTCCGCCCAGGGCAATGACAACTTTCTTCTTATCCATAAGATATCTCCTAATCTGCTTATGCCTCAAATCCCAGTTTCTTAGCGTAAGCCCTTACAGCTTTCTCGAAGCACTCAATCGGCGGATGTACCGTACCTGCGCCAATCTGTCCTCTTCCTGCTACCTTGTTTGCAATACCTGTGTTGATGACAGGAGTGATTCCTTTCTCTACCACCAGCCTTGCATCGATACCTAAACAGATTCCCTGGAAATTCCATGTAGGAACCGTGAAGTTCGGATTTCTGTCGATACAGATCTCTGTCATCTCGTTGCTGGTGCGAAGCGCATCCTCGTAACCGCCGGCTCCTACGAACCTTGTTACGGCCGGAGCTGCAATCATCGCCATACCGCCAACGCCGAAGGTCTCAGTGATTGCGCTGTCTCCCATATCCGGACATGCGTCCTCAGCGTCATAGCCTGTGAAATAAAGTCCCTGAGGCGTGTTAACCGGACCTGTGAACCACTCGTCGCCCATACCGGCGATACGGATACCGAATTCATAACCATTCCGGCACATAGCGGTAACGATGGTTCCGTCCGTATCCTTACGGGCGTCGTCCATAACCGCCTTGCCTGTCGCCATCATAATATTTAAGAAGAACTGGTCTGTATCTGCCAGGAACTTAATAACGTCGTAACGGTCTTTCTCGTCCATCTCCATTGCTGTGATAATCGGCGCTACCTCTTTCAAAAATGCCAAAGATGCGGCGATATTTCTCTGATGGAACTCGTCTCCCATAGCTACTGCTTTCGCAATCAGCGGATTAATTGCGAGTCCGTTCTCCATGGAGCGGATTGCCTTTCCAAGCGTCGGGCCGAGAACGTCTCTCATCCAGCGTAAGCGGTTTACAACCTCTTCGTCATATGCGCCGAAACGAAGAACCTTGCCGATCCCTTCATTCATGGTACAGTATGCCTTGTTGCCGCCTGTCTCGTTCTCTACTACAAAGACTGCCATGTTCGGAGAGGTGATACCGCCCATTGGTCCTACCGCGTTGCAGTGGTGGCATGGAATGAACTTGATCTCTCCGCCTTCTAACATCTTCCTTGCCTCTTCCTCTGTGGAAGCCCACTCCTCGAACATGACCGCGCCAACACAGGAGCCCTGCATCGGGTCCGGCATATTCTCGTAAGCTACCGGAGGACCTGCATGAAGGATTACCTTGCCTCCATTTTCCGCAAACTGCGGAATCACTTCTTTTGCACGTACATTGTCTTTCAGTACCGGCTGGCTGGCAACCACCTTTGCGATTACCGCCCGGTTCAACTCGTCGATTCCCTCATAGTTTCTAAGGAAGTTCAGAGTCTTAATCAGCTCTACGTTTCCTCCTGCCGGCGGCATCCAATCATACTGTACCACCTCGCAGCCGAACTGCTCTACCACTTCCGCGAAGCTCTTAAGGCCGATATTGATAATGCGGGGCTTCTGGGACAGAAGTTCACGCAGCTTTTCGGAAGGAGCAGCCTTCTCTACTTTTACGACCTTCTTTGCACGCACTTCTTTTACCGGCTCCTCAAAATCTCTTCCGATAGCGCGGATTGCCGTACGGCATGCAAGTTTATTGTTCTCACAGACGATGACGCCTGCTTCTTTTAATTTATTTACCGCATCGTCATACCCCTGATAATCTCTTCTGGTTCCGCAAACGGTAGCGATGAAGAATACCTTTCTTCCTGCTGCGTCCGCCTTCTCCTTAAGCTCCTTAATCGTCGGAATCAGAGAGCCTGCCATGTCTGCATGGGAGCCGTAGCCAAGCATGATGTCAAGAAGGACAACGCCTGTAGACTCGTCGTCTACCGCCTCCTGCATACACTCGATACGCTTTGCAGGGTCAATCATCGGATGGGGCTTGCCCTGTGTATAGGCATCGTCGCCTAAGTCAACTACGATGTTGCCGTCTAACTGAAGCATGTAGCCTTCGATATCCTCCGGCGGAACTTCACAGTTCATGGCGTCCTTGATAAGCATCGCCGCTTCATTTGCAAGAGTTCCGCCTGAATAGTATGCCTTGATGGTCTTCTTGTCCTCTGCCTTATAGAAGGTAGACTCGTCGATATCAATCTCTGCCTCCGGAATATCCTTGCCGCGAACCAGACTTACAGCCAGACGCGCCGCCTCGTCCAGCGTGTACGCATGGTAGAAATTCTCCTCATGGAACTCTGGCTTCTCGCCTACGAACAGAGTAACTACCGGCTTACTGAAATCTGACAGTCTGTCTGAAATCATATCTCTTACTTCCTTTGCCGGCGGCTTGGAAACGATAACCAGCACCTTTACCGCGTCGTCGTCTTCCATCGCGTCGATCATGTCCATCATGGTGATTCCGCCGATCTTCGCGTTCAGGTCGCGGCCGCCGATACCGATTGCGTTGGTCACGCCTTCGCCCAGTCTGTCGATGATAGTGGTCAATTCCTGGATACCCGTTCCGGATGCGCCGATGATTCCGATGGAGCCCGGGGCTACATTATTCGTAAATGCCACCGGCACGCTCTGGATGATTCCGGTTCCGCAGTCAGGACCCATCACTGCCAGTCCTTTTGCGTGCGCCTTCTCTTTCAGCGCCTTCTCGTCTTCAATCGTTACGTTGTCGCTGAACATGAATACGTTCAGCCCCTCGTCTAACGCACGGTCAGCTTCCAGCGCCGCATAAGCTCCGGGGATGGAGATTACCGCAAGGTTCGCCTCCGGCATCTTTGCAAGGGCCTTATCCCAGGATTTCACGCTCTCCGCGCCTTTCTTTCCTTCGCTTGCAGCAGACTGCTTCTTGAGGAATGCTTCTACCTGCTCCATGATGGTATCTAACAGGCCGTCGTCGTCGATATCCGCAACGACTACCATGTCGTTGGCGCTGGCGTTCATAAGCTCTTCTGTATCAAGCCCGCTCTGCTTAAAAATGTCCTTGTTTGCAGGAGTCGCCATCATGATGGAAACCTTCTTTACTCCCTCAATCGTAGATATCTCATTGGTCAGAAGCATGAGAACTACGGAATCCTGATAACTTCCTTTTTTAACAACTGTTTTTAACATGTTTTTTTCCTTTCTGAGTCAGAAAATTGATTAATCTGCAAATCTATTCTTATGGTCATATCTGTCGAAATGTACCTTATCGCCCTTGAGATATTCAACCAGCTCGTCGACTACTTCGATTCCGCCGGATGCATAAGCCTTGTCTCTTCTCATAACGGCTCTCTCGCCCGGATAGTATACCTTGCCGTATCCCGGCGCCGCCTTCATCTCGCCAAGCTCGTCGCAGGTCTGGGACATATTCTTCTTAAACTGCTCTGCGCCGCAGAATCTCTCTGGGTCCATAACGATGATCATCTGTCCAAGCTCCCGTCCCTTTGAGCAGTCATGGTACATTGAGCTTACATGCTTTCCGAAGGGAACTCCTAAAAGCACGCCGGAGAACACGTCTACCATCATCATCAGACCGTAGCCCTTCGCGCCTGCGATTGGCGTCAGGGCGTTTACCTTGTGAGGATCCGTCACAGGCTCGCCGTTCTCGTCCACCGCCCAGTCGGATGGAATCTCCGCCCCCTGGGAACGCTTGTCAAGAATCTTGCCCCATGCCTGAACGGTGGTAGCCATATCGAATACTACGTTGCGCTCGTCTGCCGTAGGAGCTGCAAAGGAAATTGGATTGGTTCCGTAATATGGCTCTGTTCCGCCGTACGGAACTGCCATCGGGTCGGACTGACAGAAGGTAATTGCCGCAAGCCCTTCCTTTGCACACATCTCTGTGTAATATCCGATGGAGCCTGTATGTGAAATATTCGCCATACCAACGATTGCAACGCCGTTTTCTTTCGCGATCTCAATTGCCTTCTCCGTCGCTTTTGTAGCTACCCAGTAGCCGATGCCGTTATCTCCGTCCATAATGCCGGAGCATGGGCCCGTCTGTTTCCATGTGATGTTCGGGTCGTTTGTGATACCGCCTTTTGCGATTCTCTCGCTGTAATACTCCACGCGTACTGCACCGTGTGAAGCATATCCTCTTTCATGTGACCACGTAAGAATCTCTGCTGTCTGCTCGGCATGCTCTTCCTTTAAGCCTGCCTGCATCATCTTATTTTTCATTAAACCTTTTAATTCATCCCTTGAAAGTTTCATTGTGTCCCCACCATCCTTATATATAGTTCCGCTTTGCCGCGGCAAATGTTACGCTGCGCTTCGTCCGCGCAATATATTTCGTCTGACCGCCCGACGCCATATACTTACGACGCCGCATATCCGCCGTACTCTTTAATATCTTATAAGGCAACGTCCCTGTTGCAGTCTTTGGAGTAGATGTATGTCAGGACCTCCTCGCGTCCCTCGTCGCCTACCGCATAGCATGCCTGCGGACAGTATGCGTCCATGAATACATAATCGCCCTTCTTAAGCGGCACCCAGTCCTCATCCAGTCTGTACATTGCTTTTCCTGACAGGAATAACATTCCGTGTTCCTGTACGTGGGTCTCGATATAACCGTGAGAAGCGCCGATGTGGAACTTAAGGATGTGCATATTCATATCAAACCCGAAATCATCCGTCGGAAGGAAATTCTGGATATAGCAGTTCTCCATTCCTTCATAAGCGATCCACTCTAATTCATTGGCGTTCCCAACGATGGTGTGTGCGCTGTAGCCTTCTACTTTCTCGTATCTACGTCTGTACAGATAAATCTTCACATCCGCGCCGCTCTTATTCTCGAAAGATACCGGCTTATCCTCCGGCGAATAGATGTACCCTCCCTGTGTGAGAACAGCCTCCTCGTCGCCATTCTTTACCGTAACCTCTCCCTCGATTACATAAAGGAATGTCTCGATCCCGTCGCCGCCGATTCCGTCCTTCTTGCCGCCTGCATGCGCGGTTACAAGATAGTCCGCGAAAGAAGCGCCCATTGCAGGAGAACCAAGAATCGTTACGTCACAGTTTACATAGCCCGGAATCGAGTTCTTTACAAGTCCGTCCGGTTCAAGAAGCACCCAATTCTCTTTCTTGATAATGGAACGCGTCTGCAGCAGTTCATCGCGGTATCCAACCTGATTGTTTAAATAACTCATTGTTAGTTCCTCTCTTTCTTAAAATTGATAGTTTAAATAGTTTTGGTCGTTGTGGTCAACCGGTTTTTATATATCTATTATTGCACTTTTACCCGAAAAATTCCATTGACATTTTAGACAAATCTGCCCCTGCTATTTTGTCTATTTTAGCAGTGTTTTCACGCCATTTTCCCTCTTGAATACATTAATTTTTATGGTATACTGTTATTTGTCATGAATAAGATTTTTTATCGTGTGTTTTGTTAAGTTTTAAACAAATTATTTAAATTATATTTTGTGCGTTCAACCACTTTTTAACGCCATGAAAGGAGTCCTCCATATGCTGCAAAACAGAGAAATAGCAATCCCCTGTAAATATTGCCAAAAACATGCGACCGTCTACTATGATACGGAAGTAAAAGAAGAAGCCTGTATCTTATATTTCCACGGCGGCGGATTATTATACGGCTCAAGAACCGATCTGCCCAAACTTCATCTGCAATTACTGACGGAAAACGGATACCGGATCATCGCCTTCGATTATCCGCTTGCTCCTTCTGCCAAGCTGGACATAATCCTCGAAGACGTCTACGCCTCTGTCAATCATTACACCGGGCATTTCTCACTCTACATGGACGATAGGACGGAGTCCGGAGAATCCGTACCGCAAAAACCCCTTCCCTACTTCCTGTGGGGGCGTTCCGCCGGGGCTTACCTGTGCCTCCTCTTAGCAGCCCATGGGAATCCGGATCAAAAGCCTGCCGGGATCCTGTCTTATTACGGATATGGTTTTCTGTGCGACGGATGGTTCATGACGCCCAGCAATTACTACAACACCCTCCCCGCAGTCAGCGAGACGGCGCTTAAGGCGGTTCCGGCAGGCATACATGCGGACGGGGATCTGGATACCCATTACAGCGTCTACGTATACGCACGGCAGAAAGGAAACTGGACCGACCTCATCTATGCCGGCAGACAGAAATTTTTCTACCTCGACTATACCCTTCGAACCTGCGAAAGCCTGCCATGCCCGCTTTTTTGCGCTCACAGCACCGGAGATACGGATGTTCCCTATTCGGAATTCCTCGAACTGTGCAGCCGTTTTCGGGCGCAGAGGTTCGTAGCGTCCCACAATATGCACGATTTTGACCGTGACGAGAAGAATCCCGTGACGGCAAGGCTACTGGAGGCAACCCTTAAGTTTCTCGAACAAAAGCTTCCGCGCAATTAAGGTTCCCGGGAACCTATATACTGCAAAAAGGGAGGGTTCCGCCCGGAACTCTCCCTCTGTCTGAAATCATATGTTACAAAACGCCCATCTTCTTTAAAATCTGTTTGGCATACCAGTTGATTCCTTTGTGCGCCGGCATCTCATTATCCATATCATAATTAGGGGCTGTACAACTTACTATTTCTAATGCATTAAATTTCAGATATTACCGTTAGCTTATCGTGATAAGCATCAAGGTATACAATACATTATCTTTCAAAAATCGTTCCTTTGCAGAACGGCTTTGAAGCCGGCATCATCTTCATCAGCAGATAGTAAGCCGCTCCCGTCGGAATCAGGCTCACATACCAAGACAACTGCATTACCAGCAGCGAACACAGAGAACCGACGATGATCGCAATAACCGCCGCCCAGTTAATTCCCTTGAAGCAGCCCTGTTTATCATACATATCGTTGATATCCAGCTTCTTCTTGCGGAGCACGAAATAATCTACGGCCATAACGGCGAAGATCGGCCCAAGGAATGCGGAGTAGAACTGCGTAAAGAAATTCAGTCCTGCAGCCGACTCGTCCGTTACCAGCTTCCACGGCATTACGCATGCGGAAAGGATACCAACGAGTACGGTAGCGTGGGTCCACTTCATCTTGAAGGACTCCATCAGCACATATGCCGGAGGCACGATGTTATTCAGCACGTTAGTCGTAACCTGCGCAAACGCAATGAAGAGCAGGGTCACGATGGTAAGGAATTTGCTTCCCATTGTGGTAGAGAATACCACTACCGGGTCGCTGTTTCCTGTAGCGGCAGTCACCAGAAGACCGATCAATCCCATGAAAAGCGTTACGGGAAGGATTGCTATCGTATAGATGCTAGCCGCTTTTACCGGCTTAATGTCATCCGTCGCATTACGAGAGTAATCAGACGCATTAATAATCATAGTAGAATAGATTCCAAGGAAGGATGTGGTGGCAGCCCAGAACGGCATCCCCCATGTTCCTTTGATTCCTGAGAACACGTCTCCGATCTCTGATGCGAACTGTGTATTTACCACATACAGCATATAGATCAGGATTGCTATGATGAATACGCAGGAAATATTCTCAAGCCACTTGATCCCCTCAAATCCCTTGATTGCAAGAGCTACCTGCAGAAGGGTAAACAGCGCGTATACTACCGGAAGATTGCTTACGCCGAACAGAATGTTCATACAGCTGTTGATCGCTCCTGCTCCTACCCAGCTCTGGAAACCAAACCATACGATCGCCGGAAGCCCGCGCAGGATCCCGGGAATCTTAACGCCCGTTGTGCCGAAACTGCTTCTTAACTGTACCGTAAACGGAATACCGTAGGTATGGCCGCACTCGCCGATTACCGCAAGCGCGATCGCAATAACCAGACATCCGATCACCATAGCGATGATCGCCTGTGTTACCGTCAGAGCGCCGATCAATCCCGCGCCCATGGAAAATGTACCGATCGACACACAGCCGCCCATAAAACTCGCCGAATAGGATAAGGTCCCCATAATACGTTTCTGGGTTGGCTGCAGATCCGGATCCACGTTCTTCACAAGGTCCGGATTCAAATTTTTATTATCGACTATACTCATACTTTCACTCTCTCCTTTTCACTCTCCCGGGGCGGCCGCTATTAGCCTTGCCGCCTCCGGAATACCTGCCTTATTTGAGCTTCTTCACCAGCTCGCCTACGCCTTTTTCGGCAACAACCTTGCCGTCCTTTGCGATTACATTGCCGCGTACAAGGGTCATGACCGGAAGTCCTTTGCCTTTCAGCCCGACAAACGCCGAAATCCTATTCACATACAGAAGAGATTCTTCCGTAATCTCCCACTCCTTCTCCGGGTCAACAATCAGAAGGTCTGCGTCGAATCCCGGCTTAATATCGCCTTTCCTGCCATAGATGCCGAACGCCTTCGCCGGCAGCACGGACATGGCATTGGCAAGCGCCGTCGGGCATACCCCGCGTTTCACGACGCCTTCGCTGAATGCTGCCTGAAAACCGCTCTGGATACCGGAACATCCGCCCCAGACATCGAATACCGTCTCAATCTTATTGCCAAGGATCTCATTAAACTTCTCATCGTAGGAACACGGAGAATGGTCGGAAGCAATTCCGCTGAAAACCCCCGCCTTCACATACTCCCACATCTCCTCCACAGCCTCTTTCGGCTGAAGGATCGGTGCGCATTTATAAAGAGGCCCTTTTTCAATCACGTCTTCATTGCAAAATGTCAGATAGTGGGTACAGGTCTCAGCCGTAATATCATATCCCTCATCCTGGGCCGCCTTGATCTTCTTCGCAACCGCCGGGTGTGATACATGGCAGATATGCGCCTTGCATCCCGTCGCCTTGGCAATCTCAATGATGGCGTCCGTAGCGACGATCTCCGCAACCACAGGGCGGGACTCAAGGAACGCCTTCCAGTCGTTGCGTCCGGCCTCCTTCATCCTCTTTTCCTGATTCTTGATGATCGCATAGTCTTCACAATGGAATCCTGCGCGTCCGCCAAACTCCTTGATGATATCCATGGCTTCCATTGCCTGCCCATAGTTCAGCGACTCATAATCCGGAGAAACCGGTCCGATGAAAGACTTAAAGGAGACGCATCCCTTCTCGTCCAGATCTTTCAGGTCACCAAAGTTATAGCTGGTAAGACCGCCCCAGAAACAGTAATCAACGTATGCGTTCGGGGAAACCTTGTTCTCTTTAAAGTCAAACGCTTTTGCATTGGTCATACACGGATCATTCTGGAGAGGCATATCGATCACGGTGGTATATCCGCCAAGCGCGGCGGCAGCCGTGCCGTGCTCATAATCCTCGCGCCACTCGAAACCAGGATCGTTCAGATGCGCATGGGTATCGATTGCTCCCGGAAATACGTATTTGCCTGCCGCGTCAATGACCTTTTCCGCTTCCGGTTCTTCCCCTTTCGTCAGAACCGCGGCAATCCTTCCGTCTTTGACTGCAACGTTACCTTCTGTTACGGCGTCCGCCGTAACAATCTTACCATTTTTAATTAAAACGTCATACATTGACAATTCCTCCTATTTATTCCAACGTTGTTCCTTTCCTGAAACGCTCGCAGGACGGCATCTTCTTCATCAGGATGTAGAATACAACCCCTGTGGGGATCGTTGCCGTAAAGAATGAAATATTTACGTTAATCAGTCCGATTACCGCGCCTACGGCGATGGCGATAATTGCCGCCCAGTTAATACCCGCATGGTTTCCGTGCTCATCATAGAGATCGTTTAAAACATCCTCCGTTACATTTCTCTTGTGGAGAATGAAGAAGTCCGTAATCAGTACCGCAAAGATCGGCGCAAAGAATGCGGAATAAATCTTAACAAACAGGTCAAGCCCCGCTGCGGAACTGTCGTTGGTCAGGATCCACGGACAGGTAGCTACGGCAAGGATACCTACGATTACAACGGCCGTCCTGTGCTTGATCTTAAATACATCCATAAATGCATATGCCGGCGGGATTACGTTACTTGCAAGGTTGGTGGACAACTGTGCAAAGATAATGAATCCTAACGTTACCAGAAGAACGATCTTGTTGTCTACCATCTGTGCAAACGCGTTGATCGGGTTCGCAATACCGGTAGCCGTGGAAGCCATAGCGCCGATCAACCCAAGCAATACGGTTGCCGGAACCATTGCGCAGAAGTAAGATGCGCCGCGGGCTACGGATGAATATCCTGCCTTTACCTCACGTGAGTAGTCTCCTGCGTTTAACATAACCGTCGTGCTGTTTCCGAAGAAAGCGATAACGGCGCCGATAAACGGCATTCCCCATGTCCCGCCGTGGCTCATCAGCTTATCGCCGATCACGTCGCCATACTGCGAGATACAGATGTATAACAGATAAATCATAGCGATGGAAATAACGACGCCGCCGATATTTCCTACCCATTTCGCTCCCTGGAATCCCTTAATAGATAACAGGATCTGGATTACCTGGAATAGAATGAAGAACACCCAGATATTATCAAACCCAAAGAACACAATGGAAATATTGTTAAGAGCCGCTCCTCCTAACCATGTCTGGAAACCATACCATACGATCGCCGGAAGCCCTCGGATCAATACCGGTATGGAACTTCCCTTCGTACCAAATGCGCTCTTTAGCTGGATCGCATAAGGAGCGCCCGTCTTATAACTGAACTGGTCGTTCGCCGCAATACCGATGATCAGGATCAGCGAACCGATAAACACTGCGAGGAACAGCTGGATTAAGTTAAGCCCTTTCTCAAGCTGCGCGGAACCCATAGTCAGCGTCCCGATAGAAATACACCCGCCAAGCCAGAGCATCGTGTTGGATCCCCAGCTCATAATACGGTCCTGAGCCTTAATCGGAGCTAATGAGCTCGCCTCTTTCTTTTCGTTGTTTACGTCACCCATAATCTCTCTCCTTTGTCTTTTTCACATTCTTTCCTTACCCGGCGGGCATGCGGAGCTTTTGCCTGTCCGCCGGTCCGGACGATTTATTTTACCGGCGTGATATATTCTCCGTATCCCACCGCCTCTTCCTTATACATTCCGTCTGCCGCCACTACCTTGCCCCGGATGATCGTACACGTTGGCGCGCCCTTTCCTTCCTGTCCGTCGAAACAGGATACATGTCCCTTCGTCAGGAGCTTTGTCTGGTCGACCTTCCATGCCTTCTCGGGATCCACGATCACGATATCGCCGTCGAATCCAAGTTCGAACGCGCCTTTCCGTCCGTACAGCCCGAAGATCTTAGCAGGATTGTAGTCCATAACCTTTGCAATCAGCGTCGGGCTTAATCCCTTCTTGTTCACAACCATGTCAAACATCATCGGCAGGAAGAACTGGATTGCATTTAAGCCGCCCCATGCATGCCAGATATCCTTTGTAGCATTGTCTTTCTCCTCGTCAGCCGCCGGGGAATGGTCGCTTCCCACGCATGACAGAGTTCCGTCAAGCACATAATCCCACATCTTCTCCATATCGTCCTTGGTGCGCATCGGAGGCGTACATTTGGCAGGGGCTCCTTTCTCGAACACGAAGTCCTCCGTGAATCCCAGATAATGAGGGCAAGTCTCCGCCGTAATCGGAAGTCCTTCATGGATAGCGTCCTTCACAACCTGCGCGACCATCGGATGGCTGACGTGGCAGATGTGTACGCGTCCGTTCGTTGCCCTCGCCATATCGATAACGTTCTTCGTTGCAACGTACTCCGTCCAGACGTCGTGAGAGTCTAAGAAATCACGGATTTTCTCTTCATTAGTCCGGCCCTCTTTCGCCTTCGCCTCCTTCTCCCTCTCCAATACCTGACCGTACTCTTCACAGTGGAACCCGCACAGCGCGTTATATGGTTTCAGGATCTCTAAAGCTTTGCGCACATTCCCCATGTTCACCGTCGGGAACAGGTTCCCGTTAGGGCATGTGAATCCTTTGAACGCCGCGACGCCGCAGTTATGCAGGTCTACAAGATCGTTCATGTTGTTCTTGACAGACCCCGGCTTATCGTCATAATCGCCTACAAGGCCGCCCCACAGCGCATAGTCGATTACGGAATGTTTGCTGATCTTGCCAAGCTTAAGGTCGAAGATCTCCTTATTCATCAGAGATGGGTCGTTGTTCAGCGGCATATCGATCAAAGTGGTGCATCCTGCAACCGCCGCCGCGCGGGAACCTGTCTCGAAATCTTCTCTGTACTCGAATCCCGGCTCGTTCAGGTGCGCATGGCAGTCGATGATACCCGGGAATACATAATTGCCCTTGGCGTCAATCGTCTCCTTCGCCTCCGCTTCGGTTCCTGCCGCCAAAAACGCTGCATACTTTCCGTCTTGGATCGCGATGTCTGCCTCGTAGATACGGTCCGGGGTCACAAGCCTGCCGTTTCTAATCACTAAATCATACATAACATACCTCCTAAAAATTGTTTTTTCCGGTCAACCACATTTTAACTATCTGTATACTATTTTAATCTAAAATGAAACAAATCACAATAGAACAAAACAGAGAATATCTTCCATCATTTTTGTGAAATATACACAAAACACTTTTATTTTGTCGTTAATATATTATCATTATGTACTAAAAACACAAAACCAGATTTTAATTCTTTATGATTGTAATTTCCCATGTTCTCTGATACCATATATTAAAAGCCACCGACAGGCATCCGCCTGTCATGGCAAAGCACTGACAGCAAAGGAGCGCTGACCATGGAATATCCAATCACACAATTATCCGCTTATGCCGAAAGCATACTGGAATCTCTCACAGCCGGTACTGTCCATTCCGTATACCGGCGCACCATCAACCTGACGGACGGACGGCAGATCCTATCCTTACAGACAGAACATTCTCCTTTGTCCCCCATCAGCCTGATCTCCGGCTTAAACGCCGACGAATTCGGCGCGCTGTCTGTCAAGACAGGCGACGAAGTATGCTTTCACAAAGACGGCTTAACCATTCGCAATGCCGGGAGGAATCCCCGCGCCGCTTACCGGTTCACCTGCAAAGACTTTAGAGTATATGACCTAAAACTATCAACACCGCTTAACGCGCCCTCGCGCCTGACCCTTACCGCCAACATCCAAAAAGCCGTATCCTGCGCAGAGACCGGCGGATTAGCGGCCCTGTTCCACCCCCGGGCGGGCCCGCCGCTTCTTTCCGGCGATGCAGACGGCCAAAAGCCTGGGGCCGACAGTGATTTATCCTTCGTACTCCTTGCCGCAAGGAACTACCTCCTGCGCTGCAATGAATTTATTCTTGCCAAGAAGTATCCCGAGGCAGCCTCAGAGCTTATCCGGCTTCTGGGTTTAGGGTGCGGCCTGACTCCAAGCGGCGACGATTTCCTCTGCGGGGTATTAGCAGGCTTTCTCTTCTCCGGCAATACGGAGCATCCCTTTGCAAAACGCCTTAGGGACATAGTCGCAGACAAGCTTGCCGACACCATCGACATCAGCGCCGCTTTCCTATCCTGCGCCCTTAAAAACCAATTCAGCTTACCGGTGGTCCGCCTGTATCGTCTGCCGCCGCCCGAAGAGATCCTTGCCTCCTTTGGAGCAGTCGGACATTCTTCCGGCATAGACACCCTCTGCGGCCTCCTCTGGTGCCTTACGCATATCTGAATACGCGGAACCGAAAAATCAAAAAGGGAATCGTCCCGGCACTGTCATTTCCGCCTGACGATTCCCTCTATCTTATCGCGTTATATCAAACCACCCAAAATCTTTTCTAAAGATTCAGATAGTTCTCCAGAACATCCTTTAAGTCAGCCGCTATTCCATAATCGGCAACACTATAGATCGCCGCGTCTTCATCTGTATTTACAGCCACAAACAGCTTTGTATCCTTGATGCCTTCCGTGTGCTGGATAGCGCCGGACACACCGAAGGAGATACAGATCTTCGGACGAATGGTAAGCCCCGTCTGCCCTATCTGGTGATTGAACGGAATCATCTCAGAATCTACCATCGGTCTTGTTCCGCCGATGGCTCCGCCGACTTTTTCTGCAAATTTCTCAAGCAGGGCAAAGTTATCGTCCTCAAGAACCCCTCTTCCGCCGACTACTACAACCTCGGCTCCAAGGATGCTTCCCGTCTCATTTTCTGCCGCCGCCTCTTCGATTACCTCAATCTTGGACTCTCCAACCTTGATATCGTCAAAACACTCAATCTTTGCCTGTCCGCCTGCCGTTTCTTCCTGAGGAGTGTACACGCCCGGCCTTACGGTCATCATCTGCGGGTAGAATCCATCCCTCGTGATAATCGTTACGAAAACATTCTCTCCGAAGGACGGCTTATTCTGCTTAATATAATAAGAGCCGTCTTCTTTCGTTCCTACCAGAACCTCCGTACAGTCCGCCGTCAGGCCGCAACCCAGCTTCATTGCTACACGTGAGAAGATGGAACGTCCCTCCGGAGTCGCCGGAATCAGGACGCCGGACGGATCGATCTTCTTAAGCATCTCGGCAATTGCCTTGCTTACCGCGTCGTCCTGCTGAGAGCAGTCGCGGCCTGCCTTGACGGCGTAGATTTCTTCCACGCCCAGCTTATCAAGCGTTGCCGCAATACCGTCAACCTCTTCTGCCAGCACGATTGCCTGGATCTTCTCGCCGGTCGTCTTCCGGATCTCCTTAGCCGCTGAAACCAGTTCTGCAGCTACCGGCTCTAATTTACCCTTATAACTTTCTGCATAAACACAAATTCCATTAGCCATCGGTCTACTTTCCTTTCTCCTCTTCAATCAGTTCCTTAAGCTTCTTCGCAAGCTCTGCCGGCGTTCCGTTAAGCATGGTCGCTTTTCTTCCCGCTTTCGGGGAGAAGGAATCCACAACCGCCGTCGGGGAACCTGCGATACCGACCTCGTCGAGGGGCAGTCCCAGATCCGCATTGGTGTAGGTCTCAAGCGGTTTATTCTTCGCAGCGCGTTTGGTACGAAGGGTTGCAAGACGCGGCTCATTGCATCCGAAGTTAAACGAAATCATTGCAGGAAGGGCGCACTTAATGCTCAGCCGTTTGTCGTGGAACTTCTTCACCGCCACGATCTTGTCCGCCTCTGCCTCGTCATACTTCATCCCCTGAGCCTCTACCACATGAGGGATATCGAGACACTCGGCAACCATCGCTCCCACCTGCCCGGTAGCTCCGTCTGCCGACAGCGCTCCGCCGAGAATCAGATCGAATTCGCCGTATTTCCTGATCGCCGCCGCCAATACCTTTGCGGTAGCAACCGTATCTCCTCCTGCAACCGCCCTGTCCGTAACCAGACAAGACTCGTCGCATCCCAGCGCCATCGCGTCTCTTAACGACTTTTCGGCATCCGGCGGTCCCATAGTAAACACAACAACCTTTCCGCCTGTCTGCTCTTTAAGAAGCATAGCCTCCTCGATGGCGTTTAAATCGGCCGGATTTACCATACCTTCCGAGCTGGCCCGCACAAGCGCATGGGTTTCCGGATCTACGGATACGTCGTTTGAAACTGGAACCTGTTTAATAAGAACTGCTATATTCATGGTTTCCTCCTGTTATCTGTCCTTTTTTACAAAAGACGCTTAAACGCCCAATTCTCCAGTAATGGTGTGCTCTCGCCGCGCATAATCAGTTTTGCAAGATCACGGGTTGCAGCCGGAGCTTCGATTACGCCGTTTCCGCCGTATCCTGTGGAAAGCATATAGCCTTCAACCGGAGTCTCGCCTAAGATCGGCCAGAAGTCCTTCGGCTCCGCACGGTAGGATAACCATGAAGATACCAGTCCGCTGTCTACGATTCCAGGAACCTTTGCCTCTAACTGGTCAAGCAGGAAGTCGATAAAGTAGTCGTCTGTTCCGCCTGTCGCCGGCAATTTATCCGGATCCCACTGGCCTGCATGCATCGGGTTGCTTAAGTCCATAGATAAGTGGGACTTGCAGATAAAGATGTTGTCGCCTGCCCGCAGTCCGTAGAATTCCGGGTATTTCAGTACCGGGAATGTGTAGTCAAGCTTCTTTCCCGGAGGGCATAAGAAGAAAGCTTCTGCCTTGGTGTGCCAGATCGGTACGTCTAAGCCTACCATCTCTCCTGTAAACTTGCTCCATGGACCCGTACAGTCAACCACTACGTCGAATTCATATTCCTGCCCGTCGTCCGTCTTAATCCCTTTTACCTTCTTATCCTCTACAACAACTTCAGTCACCTTAACGCCTGTCTTTACCACTCCGCCGTTCTTCTGGAACTTCTTCGCATATGTATTGGAGATCATCGTTCCGTCGAAATATCCGTCGTCTGCCGTGTAACCCGCTCCGAGGATATTGTCCGTCGAAATATCCGGCAGGATCTCTTTGATGCGGTCTTTGTCTGTGATATACTCTCCTGTGTAACCTGCAGCCTTAGCAAGAGCGATACCCGTCTTAATAACCTTCTCCACTTCTTCATTAGTAGCTACTACCAGCGTTCCGGTCTTGTCAAAGCCTGCGGAACCCTTCTCTTCTGCTTCCATCTTGAGGTAGGACTCGAATCCGTAGAGTCTTACGTCCCAGTACCTGTTCTTAAGGGAGTCGTCGAAGAGACACACCGTACCTGCTGATTTTGCCGTGGAAGCTCCTCCGATGGTGTCCTTCTCAAATACGATTACCTCTGCTTCTCCATCATAAAGGCTTAAGTGATAGCCCAGCGCTGTTCCGGAGATACCTCCGCCGATGATACCGATTTTTTTCTTTGCCATAGTGATTACCTTCCTTCTTTTTATTATTTAACATGGCTTTTCCATGTTATCTACTTTCAGAACGGTCTGAAGCAATACATTGCAGCCGTTTTCAATATCCCCGTCTTCCGTAAACTCATGTCTGGAATGGCTGATCCCCTTTTCGCTTGGAACGAAGATCATTCCCGTTGGGAAAACGCTTGTCATGATCAAAGAGTCGTGGAACGCACCGCTTGGGATTACACTGTAACCGACGCCAAGCTCCTTTACCGCCTGTTCCACTTGTTCCTTCACCCACCCGGACATAGGCGCCGGTTCATGGAAGGATGTGGGGACAAATGTATAGGAAACTCCATATTTCTTACAGATGTCCCCCAGGGATTCCTGCAGTTTTTGTTCGATCAGAGACATCACATGAGCGTCTTGATCCCTGATCTCCAGGCTGAATGTGCAGGCGCCCGGAATTACATTGACAGAGTGCGGAGTCACCTTTATCGTGCCTACAGTTGCAACGGTAAATTCATTGCCGTACTCTGTTGTAACCTCTGGTATTCTATTGATAAATCCTGCTGCCGCCACCAACGAATCCTTTCTGTCCGCCATAGCCGTACTTCCGGCATGGTTCGCCTCGCCGGTCACAGTGACGTCGTAACGGTTCACGCCTGCGATGGAAGATACCACTCCCACAGGCGTATTGGTCTTAAACAGCCTTGCCCCCTGTTCCACATGGAGTTCTATAAAACAATGAACAGACGAGGGGTCTTTCGCCGCCTTCGGCATGTCCGCACTCTTAATGCCGTAAGACTCCATGACCTTTCCTCTCTCTTCTCCGTAAATATCTAATTCCGAATCGCTGACCCCCGGATCCTGTCCGCAGATCGCGCTGCTTCCGGTAAGCCCTTTACCGAAACGGAAACCTTCCTCATCAGTAAAAACAATTACCTCAATGGGGTGCCTCGGAACATATCCTTCCTCCCGGAACGTCTCGCAGACCTCAAGTCCGCCAACACAGCCGAGAACCCCGTCGTACTTCCCTCCGTCCGGCACGGTATCCAGATGGGACCCCATAAGGATCGCCGGAAGGCTGTCGTCTTGTCCCGGCATACGGCAGATCAGATTACCCGCCTCATCCATCCTGCATGTCATGCCAAGCTTTTCGGCCCAGGAAGCAAAGAGTTTTCTACCTTTTACATCCTCTGCGGAAAACGCCATTCTTGTAAAGGTTCCGTCATCCTTTTTTCCGCACCGGTAGATCTCCTCTAACCGGGAAACAACTCTTTTTCCATTTGCTTTCATAGTCGCTGCTTCTTCCTCCTTTCATCATTCAGCAGAATTCACAAATTCACATATCTAATTATAGTCAAATTGCATAGAAGAATCTTATTAGATATATAAATCTTATCTATAGTTCACATTATAGATAAAAAATTAACAATAAGCATTGGAGAAACAGGATAAAAAAGGAGATATTCTTTATCCATTTTAGACAAAAACTATCTCCTCTTACTATCGCCCGCCAAGTTGGGAACCTGCGCGGGCCTTTTATCTCTTCATATTCTCTATCATCTTGTATACGATCAGCCCGATTCGGACTGCCAGCACTTCGCTTGCATTGTTCATATCGATTCCCGTGATCTTAATAATCCGGTCAATACGGTAGGCCGCCGTCTTATAATGGATAAAAAGCTCCTGAGCCGTCTTCGTTAGGTTTTGGTTCCTGTCCAGATATGTATTCAGGGTATGAATCAATTCCTGCCGCTGCTGCTTCTTATAATGGAGCAGCTTCTGCAGAGACTCCGGAATATACTCGTATAGTTCATCCGGACTCCCGACCTTGCATAAGAGTTTAAAGATTCCCATATCGGAAAAAAATACGATATGAGGCCCCTGCTGCTCCCCGCCGCGTTCTTCGAAAATGCCGATAAATTCCAGCGAATCCCTTGCTTCCTTGAAGCTGTCCGAGATCTTAAGGATCCCTTCCACCTCTTTCCCGATGCCCGCGCGGACCTTAAAATTCCGGTTCTTCTGACTGATCCTCTTCTGGATCCGATCCACGGTGCCTTTCAGCTCTCTGCGGTAATCCTCTTGCCTCTGCCCCTGCCTGATCTGCTGTATCACAATCACCTGGTCCACGTCGTTCCTGATCCTGACGTCATGGAACTCATTAATCACTGCGTCCCTTAAGATACTGTCGAACTTGAACTGCTCGTTCAGTTTCTCGAATACTCCTAAGCCCTCGTTCCACAGCTTAAAAATCAGCACGCGGTAATCTGCGTCAATGGGAATCCCAAGGTGACCGACTTCTCTTTCTAATTCCTTGCGGGAATGGATATTCCCGTTCAGTATCTGCGTGATTATGTCATTCCGGAACTTCTCCTCCAGCTCCTCCACCGAATGTTGCCGGAACATCTCCTGCCTCAATGCCGTCACTGCGTTCTCGACCGCAATATCATCCATGTCCCCGAAGGCCCTTACTGACGCCGTTATGACCAGATAAACCCTGCGGTTATACATAACCCGCCATTTTACAAGGTACTGCTCGCACTCTGCCCGGTCATCCCCTCTAAGAGCGACCTTCTGTCGCAGGTAGGTATAGTTGGAGTAGAACTTGGGCTGATATTCCTCCGCCTGATCGGAGATCTCCATCCTCGTTATACTCCCTTCCGTCCCTGCCAGATAGTCCATGTTCTGGTTGAAAAGCGCGACCGGGTTGCCGATTAATTTCTCAAGTACATCCAGAATCTTCTGAAGGCTGTCATCCCCGGAGCCGTGGGAAAACGGCAGCGCCGTAAAGTTATCGTGAGTCGTCTTAAAATACTTAAGCCGCCTGACTTCCTCGTTGAAAAGCCTTTCCAGAATCGGCCTTAATATCTCCCGAAAAGACAGCTTAAACGCCACTTCCAAAACCGGAACCGAATATTCCTCCGCAAACTCCCGGATGTACCGAACCTTCTCTTCGATGTCCTCCACATCGTTCCCGCGCTTAATCACAATGGCGCTTACCCTCTTTTGCGCAAGCTTCCTGAAATAACTGTCGAATTCTTCCTGCGTGCAGGACTGGAACGCATAGAACCTTGTCAGCAGAACCTCCCCGCCGTTAATAAACCTCACGATATCCGGAGCTTCTATGATCGTCGCGCCTTTAATCTCATTGCCAAGGCCCGCCGCGCCGCCTAAAAGTTTCGCATCGCTGAATACGTCGATGTCCAGCATCTCTTTTACACTCAATCCCATAATGTGTTACCCTCCTTTGCGGGGTATAGAATCTATAATTGTATTTATTGATTTCATCAATCTATGCAGATTCTATTTTACCACATACGGAACGGCTGTACAATCGAAAATGCTTAAGGCCAAAGCAGCGGCGTGTTAACAATAACCTTTTATTTCTCTACTCCTTCTGTCTCAATAATGAACTTGGTGCTTCCGTCCATTCCCTCTTTGATCCCTGCGAAAGATTTATAACCCTTACCAAGATCTGACATCGTGCGGATTCTGGACCTTACGGATTGGATATCATTGTCGAATACATCGGCCAGTTTATCGATACCGGAGGTCTTGAACTGCGACATGCCGTCGGCAAGCTTCCTGTTTCCGTCGGCCAATGCTTCGGCTCCGCCCGCAAGCTGCTGATTTCCGCTAAGCAGCGCTCCCGCTCCCTCAAAAAGCTTTTCATTTCCGTCTGATAATTCTCCTGCACCGTCTGCAAGCTGCTGATTTCCGGCCGCTAACGCTCCTGCTCCCTCAAAAAGTCTCTGATTTCCGCTAAGCAGCGCTCCCGCTCCCTCAAAGAGCTGCCGGTTTCCGGCCGCAAGTGTATCGGCCCCCGCCGAGAGACTGTCTGCTCCGGCCCCCAATGCGCTGATCCCTGCAAGAAGCTGCGGACTGCTGTTCTTTAACAGGTCGGCTCCGCCCGTCAACTGATCGCTGCTGCCGTTCAATACTTTCGCTCCCTCGGAAAGATTGGTTATCCCTCCATATAGCTGCGACGCTCCCTGCTCCAAAGAAGCGGCTCCTTCGTTAACGGCATATAACCCGCTCTTCAAATCCTGAGTCCCTACATTCAGTTCATCCGCCAACACTCGCAGGGATTCGGAAACATCCGCTCCACCCGACGCCTGTGCCGCCGCGATATAATTCCGGGCATTGCTGATCTCCGACATTGCATAGTCAATTTCCGCCGAAGGGTCGGACCGGCTTACAGAAACGGCTCCCACATAGCTGTCGATTACCGCCTGTATCTCTTCTGCGCTCACCTCCGCGCCTACCATAGCTGCGATCGCCGACGCAGCCTCCGAAGTGCCTGTAACCATAACTTGCTCCTCCGACGCCTCTGCGCCTGCAAGCGCGTTTGCAGCGTTCACAAGAGAGCCTGATGCTGCCCCTAGATTCCCCTCCATATTATCAGCCGTATTTCCCATATTATGAATGATCTGAACCAAAGCTTTGCAGCCGTTTTCAAGAGCGCACGCCCCATTATAGGCGTCCCCTACGCCTCCTTTGAGATTCCCGGCCCCTGCCGCCAGCGCCTCTGCGCCTTTTTGCGTCTTTTCAATCCCGTCTGCCAGCTCATTGACACCGCGGGTGTAAACCTTCACTCCGTCCGCAAGTTCCTCCACCCCGTTTGCCAGCGTTTTGCTCTTGCCGTCAAGCTCGCTGACTCCTGCAGCCAACGTCTTCGAACCGTCCGCAAGCTCTTTCGCCCCGTCCGCGGCTTCCTTCGTTCCCGCCGCAAGCTCCTTCGCCCCGTCCGCGGCTTCCTTTGTTCCCGCCGCAAGCTCCTTTGAACCTTCGGCGGCTTCCCTTGCTCCGTCCGTAAGCTTCTTCGCCCCATCCGCGGCTTTTTTTGCCCCGTCCGTTAATTCCCCGGCTCCGTCGGCTGCTTCTTCCGTCCCGTCCGCCAACTGGTCCGCCCCGTCCGCGGCTTCTTTAGATCCGTCTTCAAGCTTGGCGGAAGCGTCTTCCAGTTCATGAATGGAATCCTCCAGACTGTCGAAATCGTGGACATCGCTTAAGTCGAACTCCTCCATGATCTCTGCCGAAGCCACGGTAATAGTAGGCCCCACGGAAGCATCCTTCACGTCCGCCGTGATGGTCACGCTCTCCGGTATATCGAGATCCAGCTCCTTAAGTTTCAAGTTCTCGGAAAGCCCTGGGAACCCAAGCCCTACGACGATATTCTTATCCGCATCCGACATAATCTTTCCGCTGTCAATCGTCACGTTCGTATACTCATCCGTCGGCAGCATCATAGATGTCACCATGGTAAAGGGCGTATACATCTCAACACTCTCGCCGTCGATCTCAACATTCTTTTTCGACCTGTTAGTATAATCAATATGGATCTCTACCTTGCCGTCTTTCCCCGCCAGCTCTTCTGCCCCGATCTCTTTTCCATCCAATTTATAAGAAATATTCACCTCCACAGGCAGTTTTTCGTTCGTCGTCCCCTGATAATAGATGTCGCTGCCCTCCGACTTCCATGTAAGCTCCTTGCCGCTTCCTTTGGTGAATTCTTCGTCGCCCTTAATATTCCGGATATCCTTTAATCCGGAAACATCGGCAAGTTCACCGTTTTCCGGATTCTTGATCCATTCTGTCACGGTCGTATTGCTGACGCTGCCGGCTGCGTCGGCTTTCACGTACACGGACTCTTCTTTGAATATCCCGGTTTCCCCTCTGCCGGCTTCGCCGCTGTTTTCTTTAAGCACGTCGTTGGCGGCTTCCTCAAGGGCTTTTGTCCTCTCCTCTGCCATTACCTCCGCGCATCCTCCCTGATACCCGGTTATCCCGACTGCTCCCGCCGTCACAACAACTGCCATTGCTCCTGCCATTACGCGTTTCCTGTTTCTATTCATAATCTTACCTCCTGCATTTTTTGACTCGGTTTTTTTACTATTCTGCACGGCTTATTCTATCCGCCGCAATATGATTATTCCTACATGCCGCTGTTCGCACACTCTTCCATAGACCCCTTTTTCTTACTTGCGTCCTTCGCTTCCTTCGGCAGAAATCCTCTGCTCGTCTTCACGATCACTTTATCAAATACCATGAACATAGACGGCAGGATCAGTACAACCACAACCATACTGATAATCGCCCCTCTTGCCATCAGGATACACAGGGAACTGATCATGTCTATATTGGAATACAACCCGACGCCCACGGTCGCCGCAAAGAAGCTGAACGCGCTTACCATAATGGACTGGGCCGACGCACGATGAGCAATCGTGACCGCATCATACTTGCTCCTGCCCTGGCTCCTCTCGCGCTTGTACCTTGTGGTCATCAAAATTGCATAGTCCACAGTGGAACCAAGCTGTATGGTCCCGATTACAATAGAGGCGACAAACGGCAGCGTCGTCTTCGTATAATACGGGATTCCCATATTGACAAAGATTGCGAATTCGATGACGCCCACTAAGATCACCGGCAGGGAAACGGACTGGAACAAAAATAATATGATAATGAAGATAATCCCGATGGAAACTATGCTCACCGTCTTGAAATCCTTATCCGTGATCGTGATCAGATCCGCCGTCAGCGGCCCTTCTCCCACCAGCATTGCCTTCTCGTCAAATTGATCCATAATCCTGTTAATCTCTGCAATCTGTTCATTTACCTCCTCAGACGCCACCTTATACAGGGAATTAACCATCACCATCTGGTACTTATCCGTCTTTAGCTTGCCCGCGACAGAATCCGGAACCATATCGGCCGGAATCCCCGGCCCTACCAGCTTATCTAAACCAAGCGCCCATTTTACGCCGTCCACCTCCTCGATCTGCCTTAGCATCTTCCCCACATCCGAGGACGGCACGGAACTGTCAAGCAGAAGGATATGGGTAGTATTCATCTCGTAATCTTTCTTAAGCTTCTCATTTGCAATGATGCTCGGAAGATCCTTCGGGAGCGTCTCGTCCAGATTATAGTAGACCCCCGTGTGGTTATTTCCGTAAACCGCCGGAACCAGCAGAATCAAAAATGCGCCCACATACCATAGATAACGCTTCGTGACCTTCTCCGACAGTCTGCCGATATCCGGCAAAAGCGGCTTATGCTTCGTCATCTCCACCAATCTGTCGCAGCACAGGATCATAGACGGCAGGATGGTAACACAGGCGACCACTCCGAAAACCACTCCCTTGCCCATGACGACCCCGATATCCAGCCCCAGAGTAAAGCTCATGAAACAAAGCGCGATGAACCCGGCGACCGTCGTAACAGAACTTCCCACCACAGAAGAGAACGTATGGGAAATCGCATGGGCCATCGCCCGCTTCTTATCCCCGTTAAACCGAACCTGCTGTTCTTCATAGCTGTGCATCAGGAAAATGGAGTAGTCAAGCGTGACCCCCAACTGCAATACCGCCGCCAATGCCTTGGTAATATAAGAAATCTCCCCGAGGAAATAATTGCTTCCCAAGTTATAGAGAATCGCCATTCCTATACTTAACAGGAACAGTACCGGGACGAAGAAGGATTCCATCGTGATCCCTAAGACCAGAACCGCCAGCACGACCGCAATCAATACATACAGAGGAGTCTCTTTCTCCGCAAGATTCTTCGTATCAGTCACAATAGCAGACATCCCGCTTAGAAAGCACTGTTTCCCCGCTGCCTTCCGGATCTCTTCAATGGCTTCCATCGTCCCGTCGGAGGAAGTCCCCTCGTCGAAGAAGATTGCCATCATCGTTCCCGTCTCGGAATTGAACACTTTATAGAGTTCGTCCGGAAGCATACTCTCAGGAACCGAGATATCCATCAATGAGTCATACCACAGTACGCTCTCCACATGACTGATCTTTTCGATCTCTTTCTTAAGCTTCACGATATCCTTATTCTCCATGCCATCCACGATAAACATGGAAAAGGCGCCCGTCCCGAAATCCTCCACCATGATATCCTGACCTTTCATAGTCTCGATCTCCTCCGGCAGATATGTCAGGACGTCATAATTCACTCTGGTATTCACATATCCCAGCGCGGAAGGTATCAGCAGCAATATGCTGGCTATCAATATCACCGCCCTGTACCTCACCACTTTTTTTCCAAACTGAACCATACTCTCACTGCTCCTTTTCTTTTTACAAATTGCCTTCATTCTGAGTCTGACGGCCTTTTCGCGTATCTTTGCTTTATTTTATGACCATCAGTCATTTCTTACAATATGCACTATACCACAAAAATGACCAATAGTCAATACATTTTCCAATTTTTTTGACTATTAGTCATTTTAATTAAAAATACTTGAAAATCCGCGTATTTTCTGGTTATAATATATGCGCAGGTCAACAACCTTCGTTTGTGAAAGAAAGGACAGGCGATTATAATGGGGAAAATTGACGAGAATAAGAAAAAGAAAAAAGAAACTCTCTTTAACAGCGCATACGACCTCTTCATCACAAAGGGCATCAACTCCACCGCCATTTCCGATATCGTGGAAAAGGCAGGGGTCGCGAAGGGTACTTTCTATCTGTATTTTAAGGACAAATACGACATACGAAACAAACTCATAGCCCATAAGACCCATGAATTATTTCATGGGGCGAAGGCTGCGCTTGACCGCGCGCCGGAACCAATCACGGGGCTCGACGAACAGTTAATCTTCATCATTAACTATATTATAGATACCCTTGTCCTCAACACCCCTCTTTTGAATTTTATTTCCAAAAACCTGGTTATGGGGGCCTTAAGATCCGTGCTTCTGACCGGGGAACACTCGGACACGGATTTTTATGAGCTTTTTCTGGATATGGTACGCCAAGACGCTTACGAATATCAGGATACCGAAGTGATGCTTTTTACTATCGTGGAGCTTGCAGGATCCGCAGGCTACAACTCGATCCTCTATAAAGAGCCTCTGCCGATCGAACAGTACAAGCCGTTTCTTTATCGGTCCGTCCGGCTCATTATCGACAGCCACCGCGTGAAAAACTAATCGTGCAAAAGGAGATCCTTATGCAGCAATTGTCGCCTACACTAAAAGAAATCAGCCTTCACGGGACAAAATCCTTTCCCTGCGCCTTCTACCGGACCCGCTCCATCGGCAAAGGAACTATCGTGAAGCACCACTGGCATGACGAAGTGGAAATCTTATACTTTTTCGGCGGGGAATTCCGCCTTGAGATCAACATGGAACAGTTTCTCGTCCGCTCGGAGGCGCTGTATTTCATCAACCCCGGCGAACTCCACAGCATATCCACGGAAAAAAACGGAAGCTCCGGGGAAGATGCCGTCGTATTTTCTCTGGATATCTTAAGCTTCGATTCCTGCGACGCCGCTCAGATGCAGTTGATTAATCCCATCCAAAACGGCAAAATGCTGTTTCCCCGCTGCCTTCTGCCCAACCACCCGGGATTCCTCCAAGTAAGGGACGCTTTCCTTGATACTATGAATTCCTTCGGACACGCGGCAAACGAAGGGGTTCCTCCGGAAAACGGCGCCGTCACCGACGACATGACAAACCAGCTTTTCATCAAGTCCTCTTTGCTTCGTATCCTCGCCGTCCTCTCAAGGCACAGGCTCTTTACGCCTACGGAGAAGAATCTGGATAAACGCGTGGAAGGGATCAAGACTGTCCTTACCTATATCAGGGAAAACTATAAAGAAAAGATTTACATTCAGGATCTTGCCGCGCAGGTCCATATGAACGAGCAGTATTTCTGCCGCTTTTTCAAGAAATCCATCGGCCGCTCTCCTATGGAATATCTCAACGAATACCGCATCAAACAGGCAATGGAGCTGCTGAAACAGACAGACCTGCCAGTGATGGAGGTCTGTCTAGAATGTGGATATAATAATCTGGGAAATTTTCTCCGCGCATTTAAGAAATACACAGAGACGACTCCGCTAAAATACCGGAATCGTTCATCCCCAGGCCACCCTCTGCCTTCATGATTGCACCGCTTCCATTCCGGGCATATGCAAACATACCGATATGTTTACACAAAAAGTCAAAATATCGTAGTTTTTAATCAAAGAAATATAAGACAAACGAGCCATATGACGCTATAATGAATCACATAATAAACTACAGTGAACACGGAGGTATGGCTATGACGAAAAAATGGTGGCATGATAAAGTGGCTTATCAGATCTATCCGAAGAGTTTCTGCGATTCCAATGGGGACGGAATCGGGGATATTCCCGGGATCATCAGCAAATTGGATTATTTACAGGACTTAGGAGTCGACATTCTCTGGCTCTCCCCCTGCTACCGCTCTCCCCTCGCCGACGAAGGATACGATATTTCCGACTACTACGATATCGATCCCCGCTTCGGCGCCATGGCGGATATGGAGCAGTTAATAGATGAAGCAAAAAAACGTAATATGTACATCCTGATGGATCTGGTAGTGAACCACTGTTCCGACGAGCATGAATGGTTCCGGAAAGCCTGCGAAGACCCGGACGGAAAATACGGGAATTACTTCTATCTGAGAGATAAAAAAGACGGGGAGCTCCCCACGAACTGGCGGTCTTACTTCGGCGGCCCTGTCTGGGAAGACCTTCCGGGTACGGACAAACAATACCTGCATGTATTCCACAAAAAGCAGCCGGACTTAAACTGGGAGAACCCGGAACTCCGCGAAGAGGTCTACAAAAATATCAACTGGTGGCTTGACAAAGGGCTTGGCGGGTTCCGCATTGACGCAATCATCAACATCAAGAAGGCGCTTCCTTTCCGTAGTTATGAACCGGACCGTAAGGACGGACTGTGCAATATTCGCACCATGCTCAAAGAAGCCAGCGGCATCGGACAATTCTTAGGAGAGATGCGGGATCGTACTTTTAAAAACTACGACGCATTCTCCGTAGGCGAAGTCTTTGACGAGAAGCCGGAGGAGATCCCTGATTTCATCGGCGAGAACGGGTACTTCTCAAGCATGTTCGACTTTAACGAGACTATTTTCGGGAGCAGTGAAAAAGGCTGGTACGACGCGAAGCCAATCACGCCGGATGATTATAAGCACTGCTGCTTCGAATCCCAGAAAAAGATCGGAAACATCGGTTTCCTCTCCAATATCATCGAAAACCACGATGAGCCAAGAGGCGTAAGCCGTTACATCCCGGAAGGCGACTGCTGCGTACGGAGCAAAAAGCTGCTTGCCGCCCTGAACTTTATGCTAAGAGGCTTACCTTTCATCTATCAGGGCCAAGAGATCGGCATGGAGAACGTACCGCTCTCTTCCATCGACGAGGTAGACGATATCTCTACGCTGGATGAATACCAAGTCGCGCTGGACGCCGGACTGACTTGCGAGGAAGCGCTTAAGGTTGCCGCAAAATTCAGCCGCGACAACGCACGTACGCCGATGCAGTGGTCGGACGAGGCAAACGCCGGATTCACAGAAGGTAAGCCGTGGCTTAAAGTCAACCCAAACTACACTTCCATCAACGTCAAAAGCCAGATGGAAGACCCGGATTCTGTCAGGAGCTTTTATAAGGAACTGATCGCCCTTCGGAAGAACCCGGAATACAAGGAAACGGTTGTGTACGGCGCGTTAGAGCCGTACCTTGAAGACACCCACAACCTGATGGCCTACTACCGCAAGGGGGATAAGACTCTGCTGGTAATCGGAAACTACCAGATGGAAGAACAGGCCGCCCGACTTCCCGGGGCATATAAAAAAGTGCTGCTGAACAACTGCCCGGAGCTTTCCGAAGACGGATTCACACTGAGGTTATCCGGGTATCAGGTTGTCATATTAGAAATGTAAGATGAAAGGAAGGACTGAGCATATGAACAGAACATGGTGGAAAGAGGCTGTTATCTATCAAATTTACCCTCGCAGTTTTATGGACAGCAACGGAGACGGAATCGGAGATATCAAGGGAATCACCAGCCGTCTGGATTATCTGAAATATTTAGGGGTCGACGTACTCTGGCTCTCCCCAATCTATCAGTCGCCGAACGACGATAACGGCTACGACATCAGTGATTATCAGGCAATCATGGATGAATTCGGATGCATGGAGGACTTCGACGAGATGCTTTCAGAAGCCCACAAGCGGGGCCTGCGGGTGGTTATGGACTTGGTAGTCAACCACACCTCCGACGAGCATAAATGGTTCATGGAAAGCCGCAAATCCAAAGAGAACGAATACCGCGACTACTACATCTGGCGGGAAGGAAAAGACGCCGAGACGCCTCCCAACAACTGGGGCTCCTGTTTCAGCGGTTCCGCATGGCAGTACGACGAACAGACGTCTATGTATTACCTGCACCTGTTTTCCAAGAAGCAGCCGGATTTGAACTGGGACAATCCAAAGGTACGCAAGGAAGTCTTTGACATGATGACATGGTGGTGCGACAAGGGCATCGACGGTTTCCGCATGGACGTAATCAGCATGATTTCCAAGACCAAAGAGATGCCCGACGGCCCGGTGACGGACTTCTACGGCGACTACTCTCCTTACTGCATACACGGCCCTAACGTCCACAGATATCTCCAGGAGATGAACGAAACGGTTCTGTCCAAATACGATATCATGACCGTGGGCGAGACGCCGGGCGTGACTACGGAACAGGCAAAACAGTACGCCGGGGAGGATACCCATGAGCTTAACATGGTATTCCAGTTTGAACACGTTGACAACCACGGCAAGTACGGCAAATGGGACGACCAGAAATGGCAGCTCACGAAATTAAAGAATATCCTGACCCGCTGGCAGACCGAGTTATACGGGAAGGCATGGAACAGCCTGTTCTGGGATAACCACGACCAGCCAAGAGCCGTATCCCGCTTCGGAGACGACAGGCCTATGTACCGGGAGGTTTCCGCCAAGATGCTTGCCACCTGCCTTCATATGATGCAGGGCTCCCCTTATATCTACCAGGGAGAAGAGCTTGGCATGACCAACTACCCATTCCAAAGCCCGGATGAATTCCGCGATATCGAGAGCGTCAACGCATACAAGGAATGGTGCTTAAGCGGCGAGGTTTCCCACGAAGATTTCTGGCCTTGCATCATCGCAAGAAGCCGCGACAACGCAAGGACGCCGGTACAATGGGACAACACCGCCCATGCCGGGTTCACCACAGGGACTCCGTGGATTGCCGTGAACCCCAATTACACCGAAATCAATGCCAAGGCTGAGACGGCCGACCCGAATTCCGTGTTCCATTACTATAAGAAGCTCATTGCCCTTAGGAAAGAGAATCCAATCATGGTGTACGGCAAGTACGAGCCGCTTATGGAGGACAGCGAAGAACTCTTCGTCTATACCAGGACTCTGGATGGGGAAAAACTGCTGACCGTCTGCAACTTCACGGACAAGGAGATTGGTTTTACCATACCCGAAGAATTTGTGGGCAAATCCTGTCTGATTGCGAATATGGAAAACGACTATGGGAAGAAAGAGATTACGTTAAGGCCTTACGAGGCGTTCGTATTAATCTAATCATTTTTCGGAATATTTCGGAATGAATCTTATATGTGGTTGATTTCGGATGTAAAAGGTAGTGTCAAGTAATTTATGAAAAACTGAGCTGCAAAAAACAGGCTCAAATGA
>CAJTOH010000025.1 GCA_910577685.1 uncultured Dorea sp.
AAAAATGGCGATCTTCGAAAATATCAGACTTTTATTTATGGGCACACCGGCTATTGGAGTTTTCCATACATACTCTTAACCATCTCAGAATTTTTAACACTATAAATCTTGAAATATCCTTTTCTTACACAATCTTTGATTTCATCAATTTCTTTCTGATGTGCTGATGAATCTGCGCAAAGTTCTCTATATACAGCCTCTGGTAAAATCAATTCGTCAAACAGTTCTCCTAAAAGAGACAATTTTCCAATTGATATTAACCCTATGATTGGGCTGGTATTACATATAATTCTTTTACTGTTCATTTAAGCCTCCCAGTAAATTATCAATCGCATGTTCATCCATTTTAAACTCATCTTCTGTATAACTTCCCCATGGAATATCGTGTACTTTCAAAAAATCAATGAAATCCCAGATACTTTTTCCTGCCAATTCGGCTGCTTTTTCTAATGTAACAATCCCTGACACAAACAATCCTGCAACAATAAAAATTGTTACTTTGTCATCCATCGTCTTTCCATCCTGCGTTGTATGCAGATATGGAACCAATGCCGCCGGTATTTCTACACCAACTATATTCTGTGACATATAATCCGCCTCACTTTCTTATAGGATTTCTAAATATAATTTAGAGTATCATAAAAATAGATGAAATAAAAGAGTATCGCACAAAAACATTCCAATTTGTTTTCGCCAGCTTCATAAGCAGTCCTGTCATGTTGGGGTCAGTTGTTTCCCGAACCAGCTTCTTCCTGACTACCGGTTTATGTTTCACAGATAACAAACGTAAGGCGGAACAAATAAATTTAACTCTTATAGAACGTTCTGAACGCCTTTCCGGGGTGCTGAATACCAGACTTGGATAAGTGTTAGAATGAAGCGATAAAAATAAGATTTAATTTCTGCTTACGAAATAAAGAAAAACCTCAAAGCCTACAAACATAAGGCTTTGAGGTATCTTCCTCGAAAATCGGAGTGACGTGATTCGAACACGCGACCTCTACGTCCCGAACGTAGCGCTCTACCAAGCTGAGCCACACTCCGATGATATTAATTTGTGTCCGGATGCCTTGTCCGACAAGACATCCAGCGCCCCTACCAAGGAACTACGGATAGAGGATTTGAACCTCTACTAACAGAGTCAGAGTCTGCTGTGCTGCCGTTACACCAATCCGCATCGTTTCTTGCAGTTCCCTACGAACAAATTATATTATAGCAGGTTTTTTCCAAAAATCAACCCTTTTTTGAAAAATTTTTCATTTTTTTCTAATTTTCGTATTTTTACCCTCTATATACACATTTTACTCCCCTTTTCCGCGCTTCCCCGCCCGCCTTCCCATCGCAAATCCGGTGATACGGAAACTAACACGCCTCCTCCGTATCACCGCCTCCGCTAAATTCTCCGTATCCGCTCAATTGCCTCCACCGTATTTTCATAAGACCCAAACGCCGTCAGCCGGAAATATCCTTCCCCGTTAGGCCCAAATCCCGACCCGGGCGTCCCTACCACATTTGCACGCTCTAACAGGCAGTCAAAGAATTCCCACGAAGTCATACCCTTAGGAGCCTCAAGCCAGATATACGGCGCATTAACGCCGCCGGACACACAATACCCCGCGCTTTTCAGCCCCTCGTAGATCACCTTGGCATTTTTCATATAATAAGCAATCTGCTCCTTAAGCTGCGCCTTCCCGGCATCCGAGTACACAGCCTCCCCCGCCTTCTGTACGATGTACGGCGCGCCGTTATACTTGGTTCCATGCCTTCTGGCCCACAGAGAATGAAGCATTACATCCCCGCATTTGACCTCCTTAGGAATAACCGCCGCGCCAAGCCTCACTCCAGTAAACCCGGCATTCTTAGAAAAGCTCCTCAACTCAACGGCACAAGCTCTCGCCCCGTCACATTCATAGATACTGTGAGGCACGCCCTCCTCAGAAATATAGGCCTCATAAGCAGCGTCGTAGATAATGACCGCCCCTTTCTTATTGGCATAATCCACCCAAACCTGCAGCTCGTCCTTCGTAACCGCTGCGCCGGTCGGATTGTTCGGAAAACAGAGATAGATGATGTCCGGAATCTCCTTCGGCAGTTCCGGCAAAAAGCCTGTCTCCTTCGTACAAGGCATATAGATCACCTCGCTCCACGTCTCCTTTTCAGGGTCGTACACACCGGTACGTCCGGCCATTACATTCGTATCCACATAAACCGGGTACACAGGATCGCACACCGCAATCTTACTGTCTCTGGCAAAAATCTCCTGAATATTACCGGAGTCGCATTTCGCCCCGTCAGAAATAAAGATCTCGTCCGCCCCAATCTCACACCCTCTGGCCTGATAATCATTCTTCGCAATGGCGCTTCTCAAAAACTCATATCCCAGATCCGGCGCATAGCCGTGAAATGTCTCCTCATGCGCCATCTCATCTACAGCTTTGTGGAGCGCATCGATAATCGCCGGAGCCAACGGCTGCGTCACATCCCCGATTCCAAGCCGGATGATCCTCTTATCCGGATTCGCCTCCTGAAAAGCCGCCACCTTCCTGCCAATCGTTGAAAATAAATAACTTCCCGGTAATTTCAAATAATCTTCGTTAATCCTGAACATATCTCTCTCCTTTTTTCATCCTCCAAACCAGACTAAATATGCACCCTATATCTCGCCCTCAAACACAGTGACCGCCGGCCCCGTCATATAAACCTTCCCCGTCTCTTCCTCCCACTCGATCAATAAATCCCCGCCTAACAGCTTCACGGTGACCCGGCGTTCTGCCAGCCCGTTAAGAATAGCCGCCACCGCCGCGGCGCAGGCTCCTGTTCCGCAGGCAAGCGTCTCGCCGGACCCCCGTTCCCACACGCGCATCTCAATCGTTTCCCTGTCGATCACCCGGACGAATTCCGTATTGATCCTCTTCGGAAATCTCTCATGGTTCTCGAATTTAGGGCCGATCTTCTCAATATCCAGCCCCTTCACATCCTCCAAAAAAAACACGGCATGGGGATTTCCCATAGAAACCCCTGTCATCTGATACTCCATTCCGTCAACCACGATTGGTTCCCTAATTACCTTCCGGCCGTTTTCTTCCTCACCCGTCTCACAGAGGATCGGAATCGCTTCTGCCCTAAGTTCCGGTATTCCCATATCCACCCTCACCAGGGCGACCTTCCCATTCTCCACCGTCAGATCCAGATATTTGATACCGCCGAGGGTTTCCACGGAAATGCTTGTCTTATCGGTCAGTCCGTAGTCATAGACATACTTTGCCACGCAGCGGATTCCATTTCCGCACATCTCCCCTCCGGAACCGTCCGCATTGTACATCTCCATTTCAAAATCAGCCGCCTCAGACGGACGAATCAAGATCAAACCGTCCGAACCAATTCCAAAATGCCTGTCGCTTACGGCTCTTGCCGTTTCCGACGGATTCTCAATCCGCTCTTCCAGACAGTTTACATACACGTAATCATTTCCCAATCCCTGCATTTTTGTAAATCTCATATTAAAACCTCCTGCTTTTCATCTCTTCCTTATCATGCCGCACTGCCATATCAGAAAATTCTTCCTGCAGCCTTCCCGTCCCGATACTGTCCGCCAAGCCCTATTCCGCCATCACGCTCAGCGCCATCTCTGCCGTCTCTGCCATATCCGTCCCGCTTTCCATGCTGCATTTCTGCAAATATCTATGCGCCTCATCCTCCGTCATGTGATTACGTTTCATGAGAAGTTCCTTTGCCCTGCCGATCACTTCCTGCTGCCTTGGACTGCGTTTCTTCCTGTCCGCCTTTCGCTTCCTGCGTCTCTGATCCATAGCCTTAAGCATCGCCTCCAGCGTATTCATAAGGTCATACACTTTAAGGGGCATAGACAGGCAGACCACCCCGTCCAAACAATTCCCCTCCCATTTTTCCGGAGAGGCCATCAGAAGCATATCAAAATATTTCGGCAAATATTCCCGAAGCTCCGTATACATCATATCCTTCATCTTATACCCGCACACCACGATCCCCTCGCCGGCATCGTCGGCATACTGCAAAGCCTTGGCGCCCGTCGTACAGACTCCCGTGACATCCATTCCGAACCGAACTAACAGGTTACGGATCTTAACCGCATTATCCTTACTGGGAAATACAACGATAATACCTACCAAGCTCACCCCTCCTGACAATCTACATCCGATGCAGGTATCTTCCGATCTCCCACTCCGTAACCTGCGTACGGTAATCCGCATACTCCTTCTCTTTTGCCTTAATATATTTTCCTGATAAATCCTCCCCTAGTACGGCTTTGATATAATCATCCTTTGCAAATTCTAAAGCCGCCTCGCCAAGGCTTCCCGGAAGAGCCTCGATCTGCGCCGCCCTCCGCTGTTCCTCCGTCATCTCAAAGAGGTTGCGGTCAATACTTTGGGGCGGCATAATCCTGTTCCTGACACCGTCAAGCCCCGCCGCAAGACATACTGCCAGCGCAAGATAGGGATTCGCCGACGGGTCAGGGCTCCTCAATTCAACGCTTACCCCGCTCTCCTTTGAGGATAATACCCGAAGAAGAGGCGTGCGGTTTCTGGCCGACCACGCAATATAGACGGGAGCCTCATACCCCGGCACCAGCCTTTTATAAGAATTCACGGTCGGGTTCGTGATAAAGCAGACCGCCTTCAGGTGCTTCATAATCCCGCCGATAAAATAGTATGCCTCTTTGCTAAGCCCCTTCTCATCTTCCTCATCCGAGAACATATTCATCCCGTCCCTGCCAAGATACATATTGATATGCATACCCGAACCGCTCACCCCGGTCTTCGGCTTCGGCATAAAGGTGGCGTGAAGCCCGTGCCTTTTTGCGATCGTCTTAACAACCTGCTTAAAGGTCATGATATTGTCCGCCGTCCAAAGCGCCTCGCCGTACTGAAAATCAATCTCATGCTGCGCCGGAGCTGTCTCATGATGGGACGCTTCGATTACAAATCCCATTTCTTCCAGCGTCAGCACCATGTCCCGGCGGGCATTTTCCCCCAGATCAAGCGGCCCCGGATCAAAATACGTGGCGCTCTCATGGGACAGCGTAGTCGGCCGTCCATCCTCGTCCGTATGAAACAAGAAGAATTCACACTCCGGCCTTACAAGAAAATCATACCCCATGGCCTTCGCCTCCGACAACGCCTTTTTCAAGACGTACCGCGGGTCGCTCTCAAAAACCGTACCGTCAGGCTTATATACGTCGCAGATCAGCCGCGCCGCCTTCCCCTGCTGGCGCCTCCATGGAAATATGGCGAAGGTGTCCGGGTCAGGGTGCAGATACATGTCCGAATCTTCAATCCTTGCAAAACCTTCTATGGAAGAGCCGTCGAACATAATCTGATTATCCAGCGCCTTCTTAAGCTGGCCGGCGGTGACGGCAACATTCTTCATCGTCCCGAAGATGTCCGTAAACTGCAGATGGATGAATTCTACCTCCTCTTCCTCCGCCATTCTCAATATATCCTGTTTTGTATAATGCTCCATCCTATTCTTCCTCCTTGGCATACTAAAAATGGGCGTTCTCATACCCTGATGAAAACGCCCTTGTTTTGCACTGTCCATTATAAAATAAAAACTGGCATTTTGTCAATGCGGCAAATGCGCAGACAGTCTTACTCGTAACATTTGAAGCCGGCAGGCTGAACCGTTACTCTTATACGTCTTCCTCAGCCCAGCAGCCGTCGTCAGCCTGAACATAAGAATTGCCGTTGTTATTGCCGCAGCTGATCCCTTTCTTGATCGGCGCCAGACAAAATCCCTTGATCACCCCAAGCAGAATACAGCACAGAATCACTAACGCTTTCTCCGCGGGCGTCCAGTCTCTCGCAAAAAATTCCTTAATACTTTCCCATACGTCTCTCATGGTCAAATCCTCCTGTTTGTTTTATTTTGAACACAGCATATCAAAAACAGCCTCCGGCATCTTCCCGTACACTGCGCCTTCAACGTTTCTGTCAACTATTATATGCCATTTCCCGACAAAATGGAAGTCATGCGTTGAAAAAACGCCCCATGTTTGCTAAAATAAGTTAAAGTTTTGATTATTTACGAATGAGGTGATTGAATTATGGGACTCGCGATCCCCATTGAGACCAGCGCGCGCCACATCCATCTGTGCCGCAAGGATTTTGACATACTGTTCGGAGAAGGGAAAGAATTGACCTTCAAGGCAGACTTAAGCCAGCCTGGACAATATGTCTGCGAGGAGCGTCTCGCTGTAAGAGGGCCTAAGTCCTCCTTTGAAAATGTTGCTGTTCTCGGCCCTTTCCGCAAGGAGACCCAGATAGAGATCTCCATGACAGATTCCCGCAAACTTGGAATCCCCGGCGTTATCCGCCAGTCGGGAGATACGGCGGATACTCCCGGCTGTATCTTAGAAGGCCCGAACGGCAGCCTCGAGCTTGACCGCGGCGTTATTGTCGCTAAGCGTCATATCCACATGACCCCCGTGCAGGCAATTCAACTGAACGTCAAAGACAACGATGAGGTATTCGTAATCATGGAGAGTTTTGAACGCTCCCTGATCTTTGCCGACGTCGTGGTCCGCGTCCACCCTGATTTCGCACTGGCAATGCATGTAGATACCGATGAGGCCAACGCATTTGCCAATGAGAACAATCCCACCGGCGCGCTCCTCAAGCTGTTCGGCGGACGCACCTACAATCTGCAGAAATGGGCGGAAGAACTGCAGAATGGAATCAATCGGTTCTAAACGGGTAGAAGCCCCGGGCTACGGCTCTTTAGCGGTCAGTGTTTTCGCACTGACCCCTTTTAACATTCCTAATTTCCCCGACAGGGAGCTTGTAGCATCCCCCGGCGCATCCAGAACTACGCTGATGATGGATATCCCCCTCTCCCTGTGCGGAATACCCATACGTCCGATCACATACTGGCGGTATTCGTGAAGCAGTTCGTTGACCGCTCCCGCCGCTTCCTCGTCTTTCACTATAATACTGATCACTGATACCCTGTTTTCCATTTGCTTTATCCTTTCTTGTCTTTATCTTTTCTGATTCTTCTTCAACTGACGCCCCGCCGCATCCAGATAATACCCCTTCTTATAGATCAGCTTCGACACCGGAACCATCTGATACTCTTTCTTCTCAAGCTCTGTCAGCAGTCCGTCCAGCGCGTCCGCCGTATACTTCGCCCCGTTGTGAAGAAGAATAATCGCCCCGTTTTTCAGTTCCGCGCTTCCCAATACCGTCTCAATGATATTCTCCACCCCGTAATCCTTCCAGTCAAGACTATCCACCGACCACTGGATCGGATAGTACCCGCACGCCTGTATATTCCGGATCACATCGTCGTCATAGTTGTCGTACGGCGCACGGAACAGCCGCATCTCCACTCCCGCCAGTTCCAGAACCTTCTCATGGACGGATAGGACCTCCTGCTTTACCTCTTTCCTGCTAAGCCCGGTCATACTCCTGTGCGTCTCACCGTGGTTGGCAAGATCATGCCCCGCCTCCTTGATCGCCTGAACATCCTCAGGATATTTTTCCACCCAGCCGCCCGTCATGAAAAAAGTCGCCCGTACATGGTGCTTCTCTAAAATATCCAGTATCCTTGCAGTATCGTCGTTGCCCCAAGCGGCGTCGAAAGTCAGCGCTACCTTCTTTTCCTCCGTTTCCACGGAACAGATGGGCATCTCTTTTCCATTGACATTGCCGGAAACCGTGGTGTAAGTAGATATATATTGGAATGATCCCGCAAGGGCAGCCGCAAAAGCCAGCGCAAGAATTCCCCGATTTCTCCACTTTTTCTTTTTTTCTGCACTCATAGATATAACTCCGGATTTACGTCTTTACTGACAGTATATGCCAAAACGCAACGGTAAATCATTTTTTTCACAAATGTCCTCTCAATTTTAGAGCCGTCTTATTGCAGGCGAACCGTTACCTAAAATATTTCATTTCATGCGGCAGCCCTATTCTATCCCATGATTTTTGTGGTATACTGCTATTATAAATACACATAAGGAGTAAGGGATTTTCCCCTTTTATTACAGATACCTATGAAAAACTTTCTGCGAAATATCTCATATACATTTATAATGCTGACGTTTGCAACCGGGCTTGCTTTCCTTTTCTTTCATTTTGTGAAGAACAACACCGCCAATATCGCGCTGATCTATATCCTTGCCCTCATCCTGATTGCAAGATGGACAACCGGATACTTGTACGGCATTATTTCCTCCCTGTTCTGCGTCATCTTCATTAACGGATTTTTCACTTACCCGTTCTTTGAGATAAATTTTACTATGAGCGGCTATCCGGTCACTTTTGTATGTATGCTGATCTTCACCATAACGATCTGCGCCATGACCACCAAACTGGCCCGTCAGGATGAGATGATCGCCGAACGGGAACGAAAGCTGCATGAAGCGGAAAACGAACGGATCCGGGCGAACCTCCTGCGCGCGGTCTCCCACGATCTGCGCACCCCTCTGACAAGCATCATCGGGTCTTCCGCCTCCTACATCGAGAACCATGCCGAGCTGACCTCGGACGAAAAGCTCGAACTAATCACCTCCATCCATGACGATTCCAACTGGCTTCTGAACATGGTGGAAAACCTGCTGTCCGTCACACGGATCCATGGCGGCGGGCATACGGTAGCCAAGGAAATGGAGCTTGTGGAAGAAGTTGTTTCCGAGGCAATCGTACGGCTGGAAAAACGGCTGCCCGACGCTTCCGTCAACGTATCCGCACCTGATGAGATGCTGATGATCCCTATGGATTTCATGCTGATCGAGCAAGTCCTGATCAACCTTCTGGAGAATGCCCTTGTTCATTCCGAGAGCGACAAGCCTGTTGAACTGCTCATTACCGACGACGGCCCTGCGGTCACCTTCCACGTCATCGATCACGGAAAGGGAATCAAAACTTCCGCACTTCCGGATATTTTCAGCGGGAAGTACGACAGCGCCCTCGCCTCAGACACGAAACGCGGCATGGGAATCGGCCTGTCCATCTGCCAAACCATCGTACAGGCACACGGTGGGACGATTACGGCGCAGAATCATGAAAACGGAGCAGAATTTGCATTTTCCCTCCCAATCAAGTAAAATATACAAGAACATTCTTATACAGACCGCAGTCCTCCTGAAAACAGGCGCTCTGCAGAATAAAGGAGAGGACTCTATGACGACTCCACACTATACGATATTAATCATTGAAGATGAAAAAAACATCTCTGACTTTATGTCAAAAGCATTAAAATCCAACGTCTACCGGGTCATTACGGCAATTTCCGGCAAGGCCGGACTGTCCCTGATCAGTTCCCAGTGTCCTGATATCATACTTCTTGATCTGGGACTGCCCGACATAGAAGGAAACGACGTCATCACTTCCGTACGCAAATGGACAAGCTGCCCAATCATCGTGGTTTCTGCCCGGACGGGCGAACGTGACAAAGTAACCGCCCTTGATCTGGGAGCAGACGATTATATCACCAAGCCCTTCGGCACGCCCGAAATGCTTGCAAGAATCCGCGCGTCCCTGCGCCACAGCAACCGGATGGAATCCAATTCGGCTCTGTATATCCGCCCCTACCGCTGCCGCGGGCTCATTCTGGATTTTGACAAACGGATGCTCACCGTAGACGGCAATGAAATACACCTGACGCAGATCGAGTATAAAATCGTCGCCTTCCTTGCCAGAAATTCAGGCAAGGTCATGACATACTCTGCAATCATGTCGAACGTATGGGGACCGTTTACCGGAGATAACAATCGAATCTTACGCGTCAATATGGCGAATATACGCCGGAAAATTGAACAGAATCCTTCACAGCCCCAGTTTTTGTTTACGGAAGTAGGCGTTGGATACCGGATGCGGGAGGACGAGAACGAATTATGCTAAGATTATGTTAAAAATATATCTATACACTGTATAATTATTCAGCTATCTGTTAGAATATACGGGAAGGTGGCATATCGTAATAAGCCTCATTCATTATTCTCTCGAAAAGAGGGTGCGCCTCTCCCAAGGCCGCATCCTCTTATTCGATATTCTAATCGTTGGCGTTCAGCCATTCTTTCATCAATTCCACATATCTGTCCGTATCCTCCACGAAACACATATGCCTGCATGTACGGAACAACTCCCATCTTGAATTAGGAATTCTGTCGTACATGTATTTTGCAATATAAGGCGTACAAAGGTCGTTGCCCCCATTGATTACCAACGTCGGCTCTTTAATGTCCTTTAGCTGCTCCGTTACGTCGTAATCCTTCAGCGTACCCATCGGCGTATACTCGTTCGGTCCCCATCCAACCACATATGATTCTGAGCCCGGCTTTTTCGGACGTCTCAGACATTCCGGCGACTCGTCCGTTACGGCCCCCGCTGCATGGCGGAGCATATACTCTGTCTCAGCGGCAATATAAGCCGGGTCGCTGTAATCATTGGAAGACGTAGCTTTCTCAATAGCATCCTGCATCTCCTGAGGCAACTCCTTAATCATACGGTGCTGCTCGATCCCCCACATCCAGGAGGCCGGGAGCGTGCTGGAGAGGATCAAGCTCTTAAGCCCTTCCGGTTTCCGGTTGCAGACATAATCCAAAAGCTGCATCCCGCCCCAAGACTGTCCAAGGAGATGAATCTCATCCAGCCCAAGATGCTCCCTGAGCGCAACCAGTTCATCAACCCATGTCTTCGCATTCCACAGATCCGGGCGGTTCTCAACATAAGATTCCCCGCAGCCGATCTGGTCGTACATCACTAACTGGCGGCCGTCTTCCTCTGCAAGACGGTCGAGCACTTCAAAATAATTGTGAGTGGATCCCGGCCCCCCGTGCAGCAGCACCAGCGGCTTCTTATTCCCCGTCTTCTTTCCCACAATGCGGTAATATGTCTTATACTCCAGATAAGGCATATATCCTTCTCTAATCTCCATAAACGTAAAGCCTCCTTTTCAGACATTATGTATTCCGGAAGAATCAATATTCTGGCTTTTTTCCGATAATACTCTCGTCTTTGCATCTATTATAAAGAATATTTGGACAATTATCAATATATTAAATTCTTTAATTTGTGCTTGACACAAGTATGAAATCGGACTATACTATCAATCACAGACTCAAATAAGTACGAAATCAGACTTATCTGTTTTTGCCCCGGCATTAACGACACACATTAAGGAGGACCATAAAATGACCATTAACATGCATCCGGGAATGAGAGAATTTAACCGGATTTTCAAAGAATGTAACCATATTTACCATGATATTGCCCTGAAGCTTGAGCTGTCCGACAGCGGTTTTAATATATTGTACACCCTCTGCGAGATTGGAGACGGGTGTCTCCAGAAGAATATCTGTGAAGCAACTCTTCTAAGCAAGCAGACCATCCATTCCTCCGTCCGCAAGCTTGAAAAGGATGGTTATCTAATACTGAAGCCTGGTAAAGGAAGAGATATGCAGATTTTTCTGACGGCTAAGGGCAGCGCACTGGTTAAAGAAAAGATATTCCCCGCCATTCATGCAGAGAATCAGACCTTTGCCGATATGAGCGAAGAAGAACAGAAGGAATTTCTGCGGTTGAATAAAAAATATGCTGACAATCTGCGTAAATACGCAGCGCAAATCTGAGCCTTTGCAAAACTCGAAAAACAAGAAGGAGGACTCAAAGATGAGAATACAACTATCTGAACACTTTACTTGCAAAAAATTAATTCGGTTCGTACTGCCTTCCATCATTATGATGATATTCACGTCCATCTACGGCGTAATCGACGGTCTGTTCGTGTCCAACTACGTGGGCAAGACGGCATTTGCCTCCATCAACCTAATCATGCCGCTTCTCATGGGATTGAGCGCCCTTGGCTTCATGATTGGCACAGGCGGCAGCGCAATCGTTTCCAAAGCATTGGGCGAAGGAAAGCGCGAGCTTGCAAACCAGTATTTTTCCATGCTGGTCTGGGTCTCCGTCCTTGGCGGTATCTTCCTTGCCGCAGCCGGAATGTTCCTGCTTCGCCCTATCGCCGTTTTGCTTGGGGCGACCGGAGAAATGACGGACCTGTGCGTCCTGTACGGGCGTATCCTGCTGCTCTCCCTGACGCCGTTTCTGCTGCAGAACGTATTCCAGAGCTTCTTTGTGACAGCCGAGAAGCCCCAGTTGGGACTTAAAGTAACCATTGCCGCAGGACTTACGAACATCGTCTTAGACTACCTGTTTATCGCCGTATTTCACTGGGGAATCGCAGGCGCAGCCGTTGCCACCGCACTCAGCGAGACGGTAGGCGGGCTGTTCCCAATCCTGTATTTTACCCGCAAAAATGAAAGCCTGCTCAGGCTGGTAAAAGCTCGGGTGGACTTCAAAGCTCTGGGAAAAGCCTGCGCCAACGGTTCCTCTGAACTGATGACGAACCTGTCCCTCTCGGTAGTCAATTCGCTCTATAACCTGCAGTTGATCTCCATTGCTGGGGAAAATGGCGTCGCCGCCTATGGAACGATCATGTATGTAAATTTTATATTTATAGCAATCTTCCTGGGATACTCCATCGGAAGCGCCCCCATCATCGGCTATCATTACGGCGCCGGAAACCATAAGGAGCTTAAAAACCTGCTTAGAATGAGCCTGTCAATCGTGGGTATCTGCGGAGTAACGCTGATGCTTCTTGCAGAAGTCCTTGCCTCGCCCCTAGCCAGACTCTTCGTAGGGTATGACAAGGCGCTCTATAAAATGACCTGCCATGGCTTCCAACTGTATGCGGTATCCTTTCTGATTAATGGGTTCAATATCTTTGGTTCCGCATTCTTTACCGCCCTGAGCAACGGCGTAGTGTCAGCAGCCATATCCTTCCTTCGGACTCTGGTATTCCAGGTCGCAGTAGTACTGACTCTCCCGCTGATTCTGGGGATTGACGGAATATGGCTTGCCGTTGCCGTTGCAGAACTGCTGACATTGGCAATAACAGTGTTTTTCCTGATAAGCCGGAAAAAACAGTATCACTATGCGTAAGCCCTATTCTTATGCCGTTCGGATTTGGCTCAACCAGTTTCTTCTTTCAGACATCAATATTTCAATTCCATTACACAAAAATAAGGCTGCCTCCGGAAACCAAACATTTCCTGGCAGCCCTATAAGGGTTCGTCCCTATAATATTTTCGACAAAAAATCTTGAAGCCTTGGCTCCTTGGGATTCCCGAAAAATTCATCCGGGCATCCTTCCTCCTTAATCTGTCCTTCATCCATGAACACTACCCGGTTCGCCACTTCCCTAGCAAACCCCATCTCATGGGTAACAACCACCATGGTCATCCCGTCTCGGGCAAGCTGTTTCATCAACTCCAACACCTCTCCCACCATCTCCGGGTCTAACGCTGACGTAGGCTCGTCGAACAGAATCACATCCGGATCCATGGCAAGAGACCGCACAATAGCAATCCTCTGTTTCTGCCCGCCAGACAGTGTGGACGGATAGACATCCGCTTTATCCTGAAGCCCAATCCGCCCAAGCAGAGCCATTGCCTGCTCCCTCACCTCACGCTTTATCTGCTCGCTGCTCTGGGTAACTGGAAGCAACTCCTTCTTACCGCTGCCCCGAAACAGATTGCCGAAACGAGTCATGCGATTCTTCCGCTTCAATTTTTTCAAATCCTGACATCTTAAATATACCGGAGCCATCATAATATTCTGCAGCACAGTCTTATTGTTAAACAGATTAAAATGCTGGAACACCATCCCCATATGTCTGCGGTGCACATTGATATCCACGCTCATATCTGCAATATCCACGCCCTTGAACACGATACTTCCGCCGCTTGGATCCTCCATGCAATTCAGGCACCGCAAAAAGGTACTCTTTCCCGAGCCGGACGGTCCAATCACAGCCACAATATCTCCTTTATTGATGGTAATGTCAATTCCCTTAAGAACCTCCATATCCCCAAAGCTCTTTCTGAGATTAATTACGTCTATCACTCTTCTTAAGGCTCCTTTCCATCAATTTTACAAGCAGCGAAATGAGCAGCACAAGCACGATATAAATCAGCGCCATCACCAGATAAGGAACCATGAACTCATAACTGTTGCTTCCGATATAATTAAACGCTACATACAAATCCGCCGCCCCTACAAAACTTACGACCGACGTCTCCTTAATCAGGGAAATGAACTCGTTTCCCAAGGTAGGCAGAATATTCTTGACAGCTTGGGGAATAACGATTTTCGTCATACTCACGCCAAAACTCAAGCCTACCGCTCGTCCTGCCTCCATCTGCCCCGGATCAACAGACTGGATTCCGCTGCGCATAATCTCGGATATGTATGCGCCGCTGTTTAGCCCGAACACCAGCATGGCCACCTGAACACCCGTAATCTTCCATCCGATAATGGGCAGAAGCACATAATAAAACACAAGTAACTGAACAACAATAGGCGTCCCTCTAAACAGCGCAACGTAGAAGCTGCAGATTCCATTCAAAACCCTTGGCAGCGCCTTGTACTTGGGCAGAACCCGCACAGTGGCAATGACCGTTCCAATCAGAATACCGATAAGCAGACCCGCCACAGCAATCAGCAGCGTATTCTGCAGTCCCTCGATAACCTTGACATAACCGCCTTCTTCCAGGAAAATCTCTATAAATTTGTTTAACTTCTGATCAAAATTCCCCATAATCTTCTGATATCCTATTGCATCTCATTAATCGCTTCCGTAATAGCTGCCGCAGGCGCCGCATCAATAATCACATACTTAATATTCCCGTTCAGCATATCCTGTACAGCAAGGGAGCCGCTCTTATAAGTCACACATTTTGCTGGAAGGCCGCCAAATCCCCAGTCTGCGTCGCCCTCTACATAATACTGTCCAGTTGTCCCCGCCTGAACACCGATTGAATCTGAATCACTCAGCTTGGCAAGAAGCTCAGCCACAGCGTCGGCATCCTCACAGTCATCATAAGCTGTATCACTGTCTGGGACAATCAATCTCTGAGAAGCAGAATAGTAAGCATCTGTGAAGGTCACATACTCTTCCCGCTCTTCGTTAATGGTCAGACCCGCCATAGCGATATCACATTTCTGCTGGCTGACAGACAGACAAACCGCGTCAAAGTCCATGTTCTGGATAACTAACTCCTTATTAAGCTCTTCTGCAAGCAGTGAAGCAATCTCCATATCAATTCCGTAGTAGCTGTCGCCCTTGGTATACTCAAAGGGTTCAAAGGCTGCATTCGTCGCAACCACAAGCTGATCCTTGGCCTCATCAAGCGTTGCTGATTCTACTGCCTGCGGCTCTCCATCACCAAAATACTTGTCACAGATTTCTTCCAGCGTACCGTCCTCTTTGATTTTACCGACAAATGCATTGACCTGCTCAAGCAGCTCCGGCTGGGACTTGTCCACACCGAACGCATACTCCTCGTCTGTCAGATCAATCTCAATTACCTTTGCTGTTGTCGCTTTGGAACCTGCATCTTCTTCTCCCTTGGAATCACTTCCGGAACCGCTGTCTGAAGCATCTTTGGAGCCGCATGCCGCCATAGACATGACACATGCCGCAGTTAATAATATCCCCATCAATTTCCTGAATTTCATTTTCCATATCCTCCCATAAATTTTATAAGTTTTCTTGCATAAAAATACACATTTTGTATTTTACCACTTTATCGAAAAAAAGCAAGCATTAATTCTTCTAAATTGCAATAAACTCCCCTCTGTACACAGAGGGGAGTTACTCATAGCTATATTTTATGCAAGAAGCAGCTGAACCACTGTTACTGCCACAATCACTCCGCCAAGAACAATCCGGTAGTAACCAAATATCTTAAAATCATGTTTCTTAATATATCCCATCAGCAAACGGATTGCAAGGACCGACAATCCAAAGGAAACCACACATCCCAACATCAGTACCCCAATCTCCTTGCTGGTAAAATGAAACCCAAACTTCACAAGCTTCAGTAAACTTGCCCCAAACATTGCCGGAATCGCAAGGAAAAATGTAAACTCGGCCGCCACCTCCCTGGAAATACCAATCATCAGCGCACCTATGATGGTCGCCCCTGATCTTGAGGTCCCCGGAATCAAGGCAAGCATCTGAAACACTCCGATAATCAGAAGCATAGGCACCGTCAGCTCCGAGATTTTTTTCACAGTGGGTCTGCGCCCCACATTACGGTTTTCTACTATAATAAAGAGTACGCCGTAGACAATCAACATAATTGCAACCGGCAAAGGCTTATAGAATAATTTATCCAAAAGGTCGTTAAAAGGCAAGCCAATCAACGCCGCCGGGACAGATGCAATTACAACCTTAATCCACAACTGCCACGTCAGCATCTTCTGTTTCTGTGTCTTTCTCGGGGAAAATGGATTCAGTTTATTAAAATACAGTACCACCACAGCCAAAATCGCTCCTAGCTGGATTACTACATTAAACATCTCCATAAACGCGTCGCTCATACTCGGCTTCAACAAATCGCCAACAAGTATCAGATGCCCCGTACTGCTGACCGGCAACCACTCGGTAATACCTTCTACAATTCCAAGAATAATTACTTTTATGATATCTATCATTGATTTCCCCCTCCTGATTTTTATTCAAGACACTTTCTCTCCTCCGACGCTGACTGACAAATTATTCGTTCAACACGTATGCTTCTATAAATCTTGCCACACCGTCTTCATCATTCGTGCCTGCAATATAATCCGCTGCTTCTTTAAGCTCTTCCTTCGCATTCTCCATGGCAACCCCGATTCCCACTTCCTTTAACATCTGCAAATCGTTAGCGCCATCGCCAAATGCCATAATTTCTTCCCGGCTGATCCCCAATCTCCGGCCAAGCCTTACCAAGGCTCTTCCCTTATTGACCCCAGCCCCATTCACCTCAATATTCTTCCTCAAAGCGCCTGTAATCTCAATCCCCGGGACCTCCTTCAGTTCCTCAAGCGCCAAGCTTCGTTCTTCCATTGAAGCGAACAAGCCCTGTACCTTATCCAGCTCTCGGTTCTCTTCCTCAAACTTTTCCCACAAATCCGGCACCGCAATCCGCGTTTTCATAATATACTCCATCACAGGCGGCTCTTCCAGATAACGCCCGATCTCCTTGAGTGCATCTTCCTGGGCATATCCTGTTCCGTCGAAATAAATCTCTCTTAAGGAATCATAATGTCCTAAAATTTCTAACACTTTTCGCGCCGTCTCCACCGGCACAAGGTCCTGAAACAAGGTCTCCCCCGACCGGATATCCACCACTCTTCCCCCGTTGGCCGTAACCGCATAACGAAAGCCTTGAAATTCTAACAGTTCCTCCGTAAGCCCGCTAAGAGGCCTTCCGGTAGCCGGCAGCACAGTAATCTCCTGCTCTGCAGCACGTTTCAGAACCGCTTTTGTATATGGAGTCATCTCTTTCTTAGTGGTAAGAAGCGTTCCATCTAAATCCATCCCTATCAGCTTAACCTTCCCCTTCATACACACTCAATTCCTTTCTGTCTTTTGAAAACAGCATCAGCCTCTTACTGATTTTATCCCTGTCCTTCGCCTGCTCAAACGACTGTTCCCCGTGTTCCACCATCTTGCCCACAGCCGTTTTCTGTGATGCCGGAGCAAACAATACGGTCTCCCGGGTCGGCGCCATAATCACCAAATCATCCTCTAACTTATCCACGCAGACCTGCCAGATATGCTTAAAACATAAGGAACTGGCTTCATGCCACCCATCCGCCAGAATTGCAAAACCTCCGTACCAGGTATTTGCGATCACAAATTCCACATCCCTGACCAGATTCTCGCAGGATGCATAATACAGTTCCTCCACATTACAATCCGGCGGGAGCATATCATCCATTAACACCTCGAATACATCTTCATTCCGTTTAATAACAAATATAATCCTTAAGTCATTAATAAATGACACAATCGGAGCATCTTTTTCAGAAATATCCCTCAAATCCTCTCTCACCCACGGATAAATCAATGGCTTTATGTTCTCGAACCTGTATTTTTCTTCTTCGTATTTCTTCATACTCTATCCCTTACGGCCTCCCATTTCTATTTTTTTTCATATTTTTATACATTTTACCAATATTTTTCTATATTCTATCATAACAAAGTTTGCTTTATAATGCAATTTGTTGTATAATATATTGAGCACATGCTACTAAGGAAAGGAAACGTATATGATAACCAAAGAAAAGAAACGTATATTACGGTCAATTTTGGCTTCTGCCATCTCTGCCGTAACAATAGCTTCTGTGACTGTTCCGGTTTATTCTGCCCCTTCCGCGAAGGAACTTGAGATAACTACTTCTGATTTGAAGAAGGACTTGAATGATCTGAACAGCCAGTTGTCATCTTTGAGTGCTGAATTAGACGACGCTTCGGCGCAGATCGAACAGCTTTCCGCCGAAGTTGAGAAGGCCAAACTTAATCTGGCCGCCGCTGAATTGAATGAGCAGGCTCAGTATAGCGCCATGAAGAACCGGATCAAGTTCATGTATGAGGGCGGGAGCCTTTCTCTGTTGGAGATCTTGTTTTCTTCTGACAGTATGGGGGATTTCCTGAACAAGGCTGAGTATGTAACGACCATAAGCGAATATGACAGGAATATGCTGGAAGAGCTTCAGGATGTCTGTGCCAGTGTAGAACAGAAACAAGACGAACTAAAGGTTAAGCAGGACGAACTTGCGGCATTGCAAGTAGATCTGAATACCAAGAAAGAAGCTCTTACTTCTAAGATTTCCTCTACTTCCAGCCAACTGGAAGATTACACGGCACAGTTAGAACGTGCCAAGGCAGCGGAAGAAGCTTTAAAGCTTGCCCAGAATAATTCGATTTCCGGTTCCATTGTCCCTCCGGGCAATAACGGACAGACGAATAACTCCTCCGGCACAACGACTTCTCCCCCTGTAGAGGCTAACGTCAGCGACGTCGCCCTGTTTGCCGCATTGCTTGAATGTGAGGCCAGCGGATACGATCCTATGCTTGCAGTTGCCACCGTGGTAATGAACCGTATTGCAAGCTCAAGTTATCCCAATACATTGCGCGGCGTTATCTATCAATCCGGGCAGTTCGCACCTACCTGGAACGGAAGTCTGGAGAAGGCTTTGGCAAGAGGCCCTTCTGATACTTCTTATTCCGTAGCGCAAGCCGCGCTTGCAGGAACAAGGCATGCTTCCGTAATCAACTGCTATCAGTTCCGTTCAGCCTGGACCGGCGTTTCTGGTATCAATATCGGAGGTAATATATTCTTTTAGATAACTACAGCACCCTCTTCGGGCAGGCCGCCCTGCGAGGATGCTGTATTTTATGTCATCTATTCTTTAACCTGTTCCCTAAAATCCTGACTCACCTCTCAGGCACGCTCATGCTCCGTATGCAGCAGCATATGCGCCTTGTGGGACATCGGCTTTTCAAAGTATTCCTCGTACATAGCAAGGATATCCTGATTCTCATGAGAGAACCGAACCGGTGAATCCTCATCCAGATCATAGAGCTTTTGCCCGCGGTCAAATGCTAACTCCTTGCCGTCGTGGATTGGCTGGCCGCCTCCTCCGACGCATCCGCCCGGACACGCCATGACTTCCACAAAGTCATAATGCACCTCTCCCCGCTCCATCTTATCGATCAAAGCCCTCGTGTTTCCAAGACCGCTGACAACCGCCGTCCTGACTTTCACCTCGTCAATAGAAAATTCTGCCTCCATAACACCGTCGTTTGCCTGGAATTCAGGACTTCTGACTGCCTTGAAGGCATCCGCAGGCGGATTCTCCTTCTTAAGCAGATAGTATGCGGAACGAAGCGCCGCTTCCATAACGCCTCCGGTCACACCGAAGATTACGCCTGCTCCGGAACCCTGCTGCATCGGACGGTCGCTCTCACGGTCTTCCAACGTATCCGGGCTGATGTGCGCAGAACGGATCATCTTGACAAGCTCTCTCGTCGTGATTACCGCGTCGATATCATGACCTGCATATTCGCCGTGGAACAGCTCCATCTCACGCTCTCCCTTCTTGGCCACGCAGGGCATTACGGATACTGTAAAGATCTGCTCCGGCGATACCCCGATCTTATCGGCAAAGTAAGTCTTCATAGCCGCCCCGAACATCTGCTGAGGAGACTTCGCCGTCGACAACTGTTTTATCAGATGCGGGAACTGGGACTTGATGAAGCGTATCCACCCCGGACAGCATGACGTGAACATCGGACGCTCCTTTAGCTCTCCTGCGGTAAAACGTTTCAAGAATTCCGTCCCCTCTTCCATGATCGTAAGATCCGCGGAAAAGGTGGTGTCAAACACGTAATCTGCTCCCATACGTTTGCATGCATCCAGAATCTTTCCTACCGTAGCCTCTTTTGGCTCCATGCCCAGCTCTTCGCCCCAAGCCGCACGTACTGCAGGCGCAACCTGCACAACCACGGTCTTATTCCGGTCTGCAATCGCATTCCATACCTTCTCCGTATCATCACGCTCCCTGAGCGCGCCGACCGGACAGTGGGTGATACACTGGCCGCACAATGCACAGTCTGCCTCCTGGATTCTCCTATGTCCGGATACATTCACAGTGGTACGGGAACCTGTACCTTCCACGTCCCACACTCCAAGTCCCTGAATCTTCTCACAGACCTGAACGCACCGCATGCATTTGATACACTTGGAAGAATCGCGTATAAGCGGGAATGACAGATCCCAGGGCTGTTTCTCCAGTACCTTCTTATACGGGTTATCCAGAATATTCAAATCGTTAGCCACAGCCTGCAGGCTGCAGTTGCCGCTTCTTGCGCAGCTTACGCACTGGCAGTCATGCTGGGATAAGATCAATTCTACATTCGTCCTCCTATGCCGGCGCACCTTAGGGCTGTTGGTGTAGATCACCATGCCCTCCTCCGCCACATTGTTGCAGGAGGTAATCAGTTTCTCCTTGCCTTCTAATTCCACGACGCATACACGGCATGCGGCAATCTCGTTAATCCCTTTCAGATAACATAACTTGGGGATCGGAATCCCATTCTGAGCGGCAGCCTCCATAATGGTAGTATTTTCTTTTACGGATATCTGCTTTCCATCAATTATAAGATTTACCATAATTTCTCTCTGCCTCCTTTAAATATTCCGTAGCCGAAATGGTCGCAGCGCAGACACCTGCCGGCTTCCTGCTTCGCTTCCTTCTCGGTCATGCAGTTCTCCACGCCGTTAAAATCACAGACTCTCTCGCATGCCTCGCGTTCCGTCAGATTCACCCTTCCGCAAGGCGTACGGTCTGAAAGGCGCGCCTCCGGGATCTCCACGTCGCAGGAAATCTCATGACGATACCCCAGATACTCGTCAATATTCGCCGCTACCACCTTCGCCGCCGCGATGGCCTTAATAACGGAAGCCGGACCGCTGGCGCAGTCTCCCCCAGCAAATACGCCGGGCATATTCTCGAATGTCCCCGTACTCTTGGTGAGAATCTTTCCCCTCTCAACCGGGATTCCTGCCTCTTCAAAATGGCGGGTCTCAATATTCTGCCCGATCGCCACGATCAAAATATCACATGGTATGTAAATATCATCTTCGCCGGTAGGCTTGATGCTTGCCCTGCCGTCGCGGATTGCGCTGACCATCTGCGGTTTTACGTAAATTCCTTCTATCTGCTTCTTATCGTTGACCTTAAGGGCAGAGGGAGCTTTCAGCGTCTGGAGTTCAATTCCTTCTGCAACCGCCCCTTCGATCTCTCCCGGAAGCGCAGTCATATCCGCTACCCTTCTCCTGTAAACAATACTTACCTTCTTCGCTCCAAGGCGCTTTGCGGTACGTACCGCGTCCATGGAAACATTGCCGCCGCCGATAACCGCAACCTCCTTGCCGGTCAGATCCATGATCTCGTTTCTTCCTACGTTTCTTAAGAACTGTACGGCAGATAATACGCCGTCCGCATCCTCTCCCTCGAGTCCCAGCTTCTTATCGGTACTTGCGCCGATCGTAATCAGTACCGCATCATATTGATTCCGAAGATCCTGAATCGTAATATCCTGCCCGATCTTTAAGCCGTACTTCACCTCAACTCCCGTCTTCAAAATACTGTTGACGTCTTCTTCCAGCCTCTCCTTCGGCAGACGGTAATTCGGAATACCATAACGCAGCATTCCGCCCAGCTTCGGAAGCATCTCATAAACGGTGGCCTGATGCCCCATCAACTGGAGATAATACGCCGCGCTCAATCCTCCCGGACCACCTCCAAGCACCGCGATCTTCTTTCCGGTTGACGGCGCGCATGCCGGCGGATCCACCTCTCCCGCAAAATCAGCCGCCACGCGCTTAAGGCCGCGGATATTAATTGCATCGTCCACCATGTTCCGCCTGCACCGCGCCTCGCAAGGATGCTCGCAGATAAAACCGCAGGTAGTCGGAAATGGATTGTCCTTCCGGATCAGACGGATTGCATCCGCATATCTTCCCTCTCTTACAAGCGCAACATACCCCGGAATATCTACGTGCGCCGGACATAAGGATACGCACGGAACCGGCTGGCTGTACGTACAGGTACAACGTCCGTTCCTGATATGCTCCTCATAATCGTCGCGGTATCCGATCAGACCTTTATAGACCATGTTCGCAGCTTCGTAACCAATCGCACAGTCCGCCGACTCCATGATCGAAAGCGCTGTCTGTTCCATAATATCTAACGTCTCCATCGCCGCTTTCCCGTCAAGCACATCCTTGATGAGATAGCTTAACTGCCCCAGACCGATGCGGCAGGGAACACACTTTCCGCAAGTCTGCGCATGGCACAATTCCAGAAACGCACGGGACATCTCTACCGGACAGAGTCCCGGCGGGCTGGACTCAATTCTCCGCTCCAAATCCTTGTATAGTTCTTCCATAACTATTCTGGCTCTTTTGGGCGAGTCAATCTCTAGTCTGCTCATGACTAAACCTCTCTTTTCTTACTTATTTCTACATTTTTTGCAGTTATAAGCATTATATCACCTTTGGGAATGATTGTAAGCAGATTAGGCATAAGTAGATTATTTAACGGCAACGACATAAATTTAACAGATCCTGCAACCCCCGGAAATAAAAAACTGCCGTGGATACCATATTTCTACAACGCATATCTGCATATCGTAGAAAATGACATCCCCGACAGTCTGTCTCTTTACGCTATATACACTAAGAACTATACAAGCTCAATCAAAACTTCCATTGCAGCGTCGCCTTTACGCTGTCCGATCTTAACGATTCTTGTATATCCGCCGTGGCGGTTCTCATACTTCGGAGCGATCTCATCAAAGAGTTTTGCCACAAGATCCACCTGCTTGGTGTTTCTCTTTCTTCCGGCCGCTTTCTCCGGTACGTCTTTTACAGGATACAGAACCTTAAGCATCTGACGGCGTGCGTGCAGTCTGCTCGGCTTATCCTTCTTAATCTTCTTGTCAACCTCGTCGTATACCGTAACCTTCTTGCCGTCCACAACTTCTTTGACTCTCTTTCCGTCCTTGTCCTTGCGGGCAACCTTAGCCTTAACGGTAACTTCCTCGAAGTTATCTCTCTCACGTACTGCCATTGCAATCAGCCCTTCCGCAATCTTACGGATCTCTTTTGCCTTTGCTTCGGTAGTAACAATCCTACCATGGTTAATCAAAGCCGTTACCTGATTTCTCAGCAACGCTTTTCTCTGGCTGGACGTTCTGCCCAGCTTTCTATACTTAGCCATCTTTCTATTCCTCCATTTCACAGGTATCTCAAAATACCCTACACTTGGTTATGCTTCTTCGGGCTTACTAGCCAAATGCTTCCACCGCGCTCTTCGGACTTACCGGTGAAAATTATTCTTCGCCTCTGCTCAACCCTAATCCCAGCTCGTCTAATTTCGCCAATACTTCCTCTAAAGACTTCCGTCCCAGATTCCGCACCTTCATCATATCTTCCGGCGTCCTGTTCGTCAGCTCTTCCACCGTATTGATGCCCGCTCTCTTCAAGCAGTTAAAGGAACGAACGGACAATTCTAATTCATCGATACTCATCTCAAGGACTTTCTCTTTCTCATCGTCCTCTTTCTCAATCATAACTTCCGCAGCCTGAGCCACCTCGGAGAGATCGATAAAGAGTTTCAGATGCTCGCTCAATACCTTTGCCGCAAGGCTGACCGCTTCGTCCGGAAGCAGCGTACCGTTGGTATATACATCTAACGTCAATTTGTCAAAATCTGTAATCTGTCCGACACGCGTGTTCTCAACAGTAAGATTCACACGCTCAACCGGGGTATAAATCGAATCAATCGGAATTACTGCGATCGGCAATTCGTCGTTCTTATTCTTGTCAGAACTTACATATCCCCTGCCCCTTGTAATGGTCAGTTCCATATATAACTTGCTGTCTGCCCCGCCGTTTAATGTTGCGATAACCGTCTCCGGATTCATGATCTCGATATCCTGATCCACCTGAATATCCGCCGCAGTGACAACGCCTTCTCCTTCAAACTCGATATAGGCTGTCTTTGGTTCATCTGTCTCTGACGTATTCTTGATGGCCAGAGATTTCAAGTTCATGATAATCTCCGTAACATCTTCCTTAACACCCGGAATAGAACTAAACTCGTGAAGTACGCCGTCAATCTTCACCTGGCTGATCGCAGCGCCAGGCAGGGATGAAAGCATGATTCTTCTCAGAGAATTCCCTAATGTCGTACCGTATCCTCTCTCAAGAGGCTCTACAACGAATTTTCCATATTTCTTATCTTCTGAAATCTCAGTTATCTCAATATTGGGTTTATTAAAATCAAACACTAAGTCCACCTCCTGTGGTGTTACGGGTTATTATTTAGAATACAGCTCGACAATCAACATCTCGTCTACAGGAACGTCGATCGCATCGCGTCTCGGAAGCTCCTTCACGGTTCCCTTAAGATTCTCAAGGTCAGCGTCCAGCCATTCCGGAACAAGGCGTCCTCCTGTAGTCTCTACAATCTCCTTATATCTAGGAGAGCTTTTGTGCTTTTCTTTGATCTCAATCACATCTCCGGCCTTAATTAAGTAAGATGGAATATTGATCTGCTTTCCGTTCACAAGGATATGCTTGTGGTCTACGATCTGCCTTGCTTCGCGTCTCGTCCTTGCAAGCCCTAAACGGAATACCACGTTATCCAATCTTGACTCGAGCAGTCTCATCAGGTTCTCACCGGTCATACCGCTCATGCGCTGAGCCTTCTCAAAATAGTTTCTGAACGGCTTCTCTAATACGCCATAGATGAATTTCGCTTTCTGTTTCTCACGTAACTGAAGGCCGTACTCGCTCATTTTTCTATTGGTTCTTTTTAACTGTCTGTTAGACTTCTTGTCAATTCCCAAATAAACCGGATCCATGCCAAGAGATCTGCATCTCTTAAGAACCGGGACTCTATTCACTGCCATATTATTTTTCCTCCTAAATCAGACTCTTCTACGCTTCGGCGGACGGCATCCGTTGTGTGGTACCGGAGTAACATCCTTAATGCTTGTTACATCAATTCCGCATGCCTGAAGGGCACGGATAGCTGCCTCTCTACCTGAACCTGGTCCCTTTACCATAACGTCAACAGACTTCAGACCATGTACCAATGCCGCCTTAGCCGCTGTCTCAGCCGCCATCTGTGCTGCATAAGGGGTAGATTTCCTTGAACCTCTAAATCCCAGACCGCCTGCACTTGCCCATGAAAGTGCGTTACCCTGTGCATCCGTCAACGTAACGATTGTGTTATTGAAAGATGACTGGATGTGTGCTTGTCCGCGTTCAACGTTTTTCTTGACACGTTTTTTTGTCACTTTCTTTGTAACTTTCTTTGCCATAATAAAACTAACCTACTCTTTCCTTTTTTATTTTTGTGAATGAAGTTCTTCCCGCTTTGCTCGAAGAACAAAGAAATAGTTAACCTCAGCCTGCATCTAGCGGCTTGCCTTCGCTAAGCTATTTCTTTTTATTCGCAACAGTTCTCTTCGGTCCTTTTCTGGTTCTTGCGTTGGTCTTAGTCTTCTGACCGCGAACCGGAAGACCTTTTCTATGACGGATTCCTCTATAGCATCCGATCTCCTGCAATCTCTTGATGTTCAGGGCGATCTCTCTTCTCAGATCACCTTCTACAACCTGAGTCTCGTCGATTACTGCGCTGATCTTCTTAACGTCGTCGTCCGTAAGGTCTCTGCAGCGAATATCCGGATCTACTCCCGCCTCTGCCAGAATACGGTTAGAACTTGCCCTGCCGATTCCGTAGATATAAGTTAATCCGATCTCAACACGTTTGTCTCTTGGTAAATCTACACCTGCAATACGAGCCATGTGAATTTCCTCCATTTTTTCAAAAAATTCTTTTACTGTTTACATACTGTCTTTAATAGGGACTCTTAAGGAATCTTCCCTTTTGTCCAGGCATGTTTCGGTATCCATGCCCTTTCCGGCCACCGAACAGTACATCCGGTAATGACGGGCCGGCATTAGAAGCAATATACGAAGGATATTCACCGGCTACAGGTGCTCCTTGTATATCAAATAGTCTACACGCTTCCTGGCGTGTCGTTACTATCAGCCGCCTAATTTTGCTGCATAAGCCATTGTCAGGCGTCTAGCCCTGACGCTGCTTATGCTTTGGGTTCTCGCAGATGATGCGAATACTTCCTTTTCTCTTAATTACTTTGCATTTTTCGCAAATTGGTTTTACTGATGATCTAACCTTCACGTCAAATCCTCCTTTCATCCATTGCTCTGCCTACGTTCTGCCCACGTATCTCCCGGGCAAGCTATAAAAATACCCGAAAACACGCTTATACATTATAGCACTGCCTGTCAAGCAAAGTCAATAGACAATTTCATATATTTCCAATATATTTCCATCTTAATCCGGCATTGCAGCCGGACTCTTACTTATCTCTCCAGATGATCCTTCCTTTAGACAAATCATAAGGCGACAGCTCCAGCGTTACCTTGTCTCCCGGAAGAATCTTGATAAAGTTCATTCTCAGCTTTCCGCTGATATGCGCAAGCACCTGATGGCCGTTCTCCAACTCCACCTGAAACATTGCGTTTGGCAATTTCTCTACTACAGTTCCTTCAATCTCGATTACGTCAGCTTTTGACATCTCTCTCTTTCCTCCATACTCCATTCTTTTAAAATCCGTTTGATTCCTGTATCATCAACCGCTGTGACATCATGTTCTCTTAAGATCACCTGGGCATGTTTCTTTTTCTTCTTCTTAAGGCGCCCCAGTGTTCTAACGCTGCCATCCGCTAAATATACATATGTGTCGTCCACTTCAATTATAACATAAACTTTTCCTTTATCATGACCCGCCTTTGATCTTGCAAGCATCCCTGCTTTAAATCCCTCCATCGCCGCATCCTTCCTCATGTAAATCCTGACCGCCTAATCCTCCGCCGTACTATGGTCTGTCAGGGTCAGTAGCTTTGGTTCTCCCTCGGTGATCAATATCGTGTTCTCATAATGAGCGGAATAGCTGCCGTCTTTCGTCACAACCGTCCATTTATCCTCCAGCCACTTCACTTCCCAGGAACCCATATTGATCATCGGCTCAACCGCAAGGGTCATTCCGGCTCTGATCTTTACGCCCTTTCTGTCCATCTTATAATTCGGTATCTGAGGCGGCTCATGCAGATCCGTTCCGATTCCATGTCCGCACAGATCCCGCACCACCCCGTACCCGTGTCTGCTGGCATGACTGTCAATAGCTGCCGCAATATCACATAGATGATTGCCAACTTTTGCATACTTTATACCTTCAAAGAAACATTCCTGCGTCACCCTGATCAGCTCTTCTGCTTCTTTGCTGATTTCACCGATGCCGTAAGTCCTTGCGGCATCGGAATGATATCCTTTATAAATTACGCCCGCATCCAGACTTACGATGTCCCCCTCTTTAAGGATCCGCCGTTTATCCGGTATCCCGTGAACAACTTCCTCGTTAACCGAAACACAGATCGAAGCCGGGTATCCGTCGTAATCAAGGAAGGACGGGATACACCCGTAACTCCTGATCACCTCTTCCCCCAGTATGTCTATGTCCTTGGTACTCATCCCCGGATGCAGAGCTTTCGCTAACTCATTGTGAACAATCTCCAATATACGTCCGGCTTCCGACATTAACTCAATCTCTCTCGCCGACTTAATCGTAATTGCCATATTCCTACTCTCCTAAGATATCCACAATTGTTTGGAATACATCGTTAATATCGACGGTTCCGTCCACCGTCTTAAGGATTCCCGCATTTGTATAGTAATCAATCAGCGGCTGGGTCTGCTCATGGTACACGCCAAGGCGCTTCTTCACAGTCTCCGGCTTGTCGTCATCCCGCAGGATCAACTCTTTGCCGCAGGCGTCGCAGATTCCCTCAGTCTTTGTCGGAGCATACTCAAGGTGGTATGTAGCTCCGCAGCCTACGCATGCGCGGCGTCCTGACATACGGTGTACAATATTCTCATCCGGTACGTTTACGTCGATGGCATAATCCATCTTCTCCCCGATTGCCGCAAGCGCCTTAGTAAGCGCCTCCGCCTGCGGGATGGTACGCGGGAACCCGTCCAGCACGTATCCTCTCGCACAATCCTCCTGTTTCACACGGTCTACAACCAGATCTACAACTAACTCATCCGGAACCAAAAGCCCCTGATCCATATATGTCTTTGCCTTATTGCCAAGTTCTGTCCCATTTTTAATATTTGCCCGGAAAATATCGCCGGTAGAGATATGAGGAATGTCGTATTTCGCGGCAATCTTCTTCGCCTGTGTTCCCTTGCCCGCTCCCGGGGCGCCTAACATGATAATCTTCATAAAAAATGTTCCTCCTCTTTATAGCATGATAACCCGCGAAAATAATCCCGCGAGTTCTACGACAGAAAAGCCGTCACTGACAATCAGCCAGGTGACCTCATGCATTGCTAAAATAACAATGAATTCCGCATACGACGCCCCTATCGGCCATACGTCTGCGAAACAGCAGCGCAGCAGGCTGCACCCATCTTCGCTGACCTGCCGATGGTATGGATGCCACATACGGAATTCATAAGAATTTGCGCAATGCAAGACTAGCTATTTAAAAAACCTTTATAGTTACGTACAAGCATCTGTGATTCGATCTGCTTCATCGTCTCCAGCACAACGCTGACAATAATGATGAGGGAAGTACCGCCGAAAGATACGCTCGCCCCAAGCCAGCCGTTGAAAAAGATTGGAATAATCTGGATCACAATCAGCCCGCATGCTCCGATAAAGATGATATAATTCAAAATATTGGTTAAGTATTCAACCGTTGGCCTGCCCGGACGGATACCCGGCACAAACCCGCCGTTCTTCTTCATATTATTAGCAATCTCTAACGGATTGAACGTAATAGAAGTATAGAAGTAAGCGAAAAATACTGTCAGGGCGATATAAACCAGAAGTCCCCAGGAATACTGGAATTTCTCCGGATTGCACCAGTTCCCCTGATTCAGTCCTCTCAAGATCTCGCCGCCTACTCCGGCTCCGTCTCCTTTTCCCAGGAATGACGCAATCACAATAGGGAACTGCATCAAGGATGATGAAAAGATGATCGGAATAACTCCGGCAGTATTGACCTTTAACGGGATATTCGTGGTACGGCCTCCATACATCTTCCTACCGGCCATCTTCTGGGAGTAGGATACGGCGATCCTTCTCTCTCCTCCCTGCAGGATGACTACGAATACCACCAGCAAAACGATGATCGCAAGGATCACAAGAACTGCCAGTCCGGCAGATGCGATAGGCTTATCCTTCACGAACTGCTCGAACAGTGAAGTCATATCACTCGGCACTCTTGAAACAATATTGATTACCAGTACGATAGAGATACCATTCCCCACGCCTTTCTCGGTAATCCGCTCGCCGATCCACATCAAAAATGCGGAACCCGCCGTCAGCGTCAATACGACAATCGCGGCATTCACAAAATTAAACTTTACCAAAAGTCCCTGACGGCCAAATCCTACCGCCATTGCAGTAGACTCGAACAAAGCAAGCCCTACCGTAAGGTAACGGGTAATCGCGGCGATCTTCTTCCGCCCGTCTTCCCCTTCCTTCTGCATCTCTTCCAGCTTCGGGATGGCGATCGTAAGCAGCTGCATGATGATGGAAGACGTAATATACGGCGTAATACTTAATGCGAATACAGACATCTGTTCAAAAGAGCCACCAGTGAAGGCGTTAAACAAGTTAAACGCTTCACCAGTGTTCTGTGCGAAAAATTCTTTGATATAATTGGAATTTACTCCAGGTGTTGGTAATTGGGAGCCGATTCTAATTACAATCAGCATCAAAAACGTGTATGCAATCTTATTGCGGATGTCCTTGATCTGAAATGCCTTCCGAAATGTCTCTAACATTAGATCACCTCTGCTTTTCCACCTACAGCCTCAATCTTCTCTACAGCATTTTTGCTGAATGCGTTGGCCTGTACAGTCAGTTTTTTCGTCAGCTCACCGTTACCAAGAATCTTAACGCCATCTCTTGGATTCTTGACGATTCCCTGTTCGATCAACGTCTCTACAGAAACAACAGCGTCGTTATCAAACACTTCAAGAGCATCGATATTAATACCAATGATCGTCTTAGAATTACGGTTCGTAAAGCCTCTCTTTGGTATTCTTCTATATAATGGCATCTGACCGCCTTCAAACCCCGGTCTTGTTGCTCCGGAACGAGCCTTCTGACCTTTGTGTCCCTTACCGGCTGTCTTTCCATTACCAGAACCGTGTCCACGTCCTCTTCTGAAATTATCACTCTGTTTTGCTCCATCCGCAGGTCTTAAGTTTGATAAATCCATTGTGACACCTCCTTATCCGATATAATTTATGCTTCCTCTACTTTTACCAGGTGCGAAACCTGTTTTACCATTCCTCTGGTTGCCGCATTGTCCGGAAGAACAACTGTCTTATTGAGCTTTTTAAGCCCCAATGCCTCTACAGTCTTTTTATGCTTCGGTACAGCGCCAATCGTGGACTTTACTAATGTAACCTTTAAATCTGCCATCTGAATCTGCCTCCTTAGCCTAAGATCTCTTCAATGGATTTACCGCGAAGACGTGCTACTTCTTCCGGAGTCTTGATCTGGCGTAATCCGGCGATGGTAGCAAGAACAACGTTCTGCTTATTGTTGGAACCAAGAGATTTTGTACGGATATTCTTGATTCCCGCCATCTCGATCACGGCACGCGCCGGTCCTCCGGCGATCACTCCTGTACCTTCCGGAGCCTTCTTAAGCAAAACAGAAGCGCCTCCGAATTTGCCGGTAAAGTCATGTGTAATACTCTCATTATCATCTAATGCTACGGTGATAAGGTTCTTCGCCGCATCTTCTTTTCCTTTGCGGATCGCCTCCGGAATCTCCGTAGCTTTTCCTAAACCTGCACCAACATGGCCATTTCCATCGCCTACAACTACTAAAGCTGTGAATCTCATATTACGGCCACCTTTAACAACTTTGGTTACACGCTTAATTGACACTACTTTTTCATTTAATTCCAGTGAATTAGCATCAATACGTTCTTGTTTCATGTGTGCTCCTCCTTCTAGAAATTCAACCCAGCTTCTCTAGCTGCGTCTGCTAATGCCTGAATCTTACCATGGTATATAAAGCCGCCTCTGTCAAAGACCACATCCTTAATACCCTTCTCAATCGCTTTCTCTGCGATTACTTTACCTAAATATGCTGCTGCATCAACGTTGTTAGTCTTTTCTAAGTTTGCTTTCACATCTTTTTGAAGAGTGGAAGCGGAAACCAGAGTATTTCCAACTGTATCGTCAATAATTTGAGCATACATATGATTATTGCTTCTAAACACAGCCAAACGCGGGCACTCAGGCGTGCCGCTCAAACGGTTGCGGATTCTTCTGTGTTTTCCTGCGCGAACTTCACTTCTTGATTTTTTGCTAACCATTTTCACACTCTCCTTACTTATTTCTTACCAGTCTTACCAACTTTACGTCTGATCACTTCATCAGCATACTTAATTCCCTTGCCCTTATATGGCTCCGGTCTTCTCTTGTCTCTGATTTCAGCTGCGTATTGGCCTACTTTTTCTTTATCGATACCCTTAACGACAATCTTGTTCTGTCCTTCTACTACAGTCTCCACGCCTTCCGGGTCTGTCATTTCAACTGGGTGAGAATATCCAAGACTCAATGTGAGCTTATTTCCGGACTTTGCAGCCCTGTAGCCGACGCCGTTTACCTCCAGAATCTTCTGATATCCGTCGGTAACGCCCACAACCATGTTGTTTACCAGCGTCCTTGTAAGACCGTGTAAAGACTTCATCTTCTTTAAATCGTTCGGTCTTGATACAACGACCGTATCGCCGTCTAATTTAATCTCCATCTCTGTCGGAAGTTCTCTTTCAAGTGTTCCCTTTGGACCTTTTACAGTCACTTTATTATTTTCCGCAATCTCGACGGTTACTCCCGCCGGGACTGTAATCGGCAGTCTTCCTATACGTGACATACCTATATCCTCCTTAACTTAGATTCTCGGAGCAGATGCTGTTGTCTGCTCTGTTTTCAGTTGCTGTGAGTACTTGGTGAGGTATTCCCCGAACCTAGTACGAACGCACATCGCAGCACTTAATGAGGTTTTTCACGAATTTAGTGTTGTGATGTTTCCTTACCTACCAGATATAACACAGAACCTCTCCGCCTATGCCGAGCTTTCTTGCTTCTTTATCTGTGATCACACCCTTGTTTGTGGAAATGATCGCTGTGCCAAGTCCGCCGAATACCTTCGGTACGTCTGCGCTTCCTGCGTATACGCGAAGACCTGGCTTAGAAATTCTCTTAAGACCTGTGATAACCTTCTCATTCTTGTCCGCACCGTACTTCAGCGTGATATGGAGCGTCTTGAACACGCCGTCCTCTACGATGTCGTACTTCTCAATGTAACCCTCGTCCAGTAAGATATTCGCTATCGCAAGCTTCATCTTGGAAGATGGTACATCTACTGTATCATGTTTAGCAGTATTTGCGTTACGGATTCTTGTAAGCATATCTGCGATTGGATCAGTCATAGTCATGATTCTTTTCCTCCTTACCAACTTGCTTTTTTAACGCCTGGAATCTGTCCTTTGTATGCCAGCTCACGGAAGCAAACACGGCAGATACCATATTTTCTCAAATATGCATGTGGACGTCCACAGATCCTGCAGCGGTTGTATTCTCTGGTTGAGAATTTCTGCTTTTGCTGCTGCTTGATTTTCATTGCTGTCTTAGCCATAATTTACCTCCTTTACTTTTTAAACGGCATGTTGAACTGCTTTAACAATTCACGCGCCTCTTCGTCTGTCTTCGCTGTGGTAACAAAGATAACATCCATGCCTCTTACCTTGTCAATCTTATCATATTCGATCTCCGGGAAGATTAACTGCTCCTTGATACCAAGAGCATAGTTTCCTCTTCCGTCGAATGCGTTAGGATTCACACCTCTGAAGTCACGTACACGAGGTAATGCAAGGTTGATCAGACGGTCAACGAACTCATACATCTTCTCTCCTCTTAAAGTAACCTTGCATCCGATTGACATTCCTTCTCTCAGTTTGAAGTTAGCAACCGACTTCTTTGCTTTGCAGATAACAGCCTTCTGTCCTGTGATCCTCTCAAGATCAGCAACCGCTGAATCCAAAACTTTTGCGTTATCCTTTGCTTCGCCTACGCCCATGTTGATAACAACCTTGTCAAGCTTTGGCACTTCCATAATATTTTTATAACCGAACTTCTTATTCATTGCGTCAATGATTTCGTTCTTGTACTGTTCTTTCAGTCTACTCAAAGCACTGGCCCTCCTTCCTCAGATTAATCAATCACTTCGCCTGTTGATTTTGCATAACGAACTTTCTTATCGCCGTCCATCTTAATGCCTACTCTCGTCGGCTTGCCCTTATGAACATACATTACGTTGGAAATGTTGATCGGGCCTTCCTGATGGATGATACCGCCGTTCTGGTTCGCAGCGCTTGGCTTTGTGTGCTTTGTCAGCATATTGACGCCTTCTACGACAACCTTGCCGTCTTTCTGGTTTACGGCAAGAACCTTACCTTCTTTATCTTTCTGGCTGCCGGCGATTACCTTTACCGTATCGCCCTTTTTAATCTTTAACATTGACATCTTGCGCACCTCCTTAAAGCACTTCCGGAGCCAGGGAAACAATCCTCATGAACTGCTTGTCACGAAGCTCTCTCGCTACTGGTCCAAAAATACGGGTTCCTCTTGGTGTCTTGTCTTCTTTTATAATAACTGCGGCATTCTCGTCAAAGCGGATATATGAGCCGTCCTTACGGCGTGTGCTCTTCACGGTACGGACAACGACTGCCTTCACTACATCGCCTTTTTTAACAACGCCGCCTGGTGTTGCATCTTTAACGGTCGCAATAATAATATCCCCGATACTTGCATATCTTCTGGTTGAACCGCCAAGTACGCGGATACACAGTAACTCTTTCGCACCTGTGTTATCTGCTACTCTCAGTCTGCTTTCTTGCTGTATCATGCAGGTTTCCCTCCTTATACTATTTCACTTTTTCCATAACTTCGACAAGTCTCCATCTCTTATCCTTAGACAGCGGTCTTGTCTCCATAACTTTCACCTTATCGCCGATATTGCACTCGTTTGCTTCATCATGCGCTTTTAATTTATAAGTTCTCTTTACGATCTTCTTGTAAAGTGGATGTTTTACATGATCTTCAACCGCAACCACAATGGTCTTATCCATCTTGTTGCTGACAACCTTACCCACACGGGTTTTCCTAAGATTTCTTTCCACGGTCTGTCTCCTTTCTACTATTCAAGGAAGTTCTCGTCGATACTCCTCATTCCATTCGGAGTATCCGCTTTCATACTAGGCTCGAAAATACCTCGCCAAGTATTCAATGCGTCACTAATCTTTCTTTAATGATGTTCTCTTCTCTTCGCTCAGAGAACGGCCAAAAAGCTAAGCTCGAAAATACCTCGCTAACCTTTTTGTGCCATCACAGTCTGGATTCTTGCGATGTTTCTTCTGACTTCCTTGATTCTGCTTGTATTATCTAACTGATTCGTTGCGTTCTGGAATCTCAGATTAAAGAGTTCCTTTTTAGCAGCTACTAATTCTTCGTTCAGCTCTGCAGCTGATTTTGTCTTTAAATCTTCTACAAATGCATTAATTTTCACTGTTATCACCGCCTTCTAAGTCTGCGCGAGAAACTACTTTACATTTACATGGCAGCTTGTGTGTAGCCAGACGAAGAGCCTCTCTTGCGACCTCCTCTGAAACGCCCGCAATCTCAAACATTACGCGGCCTGGCTTCACAACTGCTACCCAGTATTCTAAGGTTCCTTTACCAGAACCCATACGAGTCTCAGCTGGTTTCGTAGTTACAGGTTTATCCGGGAATATCTTAATCCATACTTTACCGCCACGCTTGATATAACGGGTCATAGCAATACGGGCAGCCTCTATCTGATTGGAACGGATCCAGCACGGCTCCATTGCCACAATACCATACTCACCATGTGTAATCTGGTTTCCGCGAAGAGCTTTTCCCTTCATGGAACCACGGAATTGTTTACGACGTTTTACTCTCTTTGGCATTAACATGATTTATCTCTCTCCTTCCTTTGCTGCTTTTTCCGGAAGAACTTCGCCTTTATAGATCCATACCTTGACGCCAACTTTGCCGTAGGTTGTGTCTGCTTCAGCGAATCCGTAGTCAATGTCTGCTCTCAGTGTCTGAAGAGGAATTGTTCCCTCGCTGTAGAACTCCGTACGCGCCATATCAGCTCCGCCGAGACGTCCTGATACGGAAGTCTTAACGCCGAGGGCTCCTGACTTCATCGTCCTTGACATACATGACTTCATAGCACGTCTGAAGGAGATACGGTTCTCAAGCTGCAATGCGATATTCTCTGCCACGAGCTGAGCATCTTTGTCCGGTCTCTTGATCTCCTTGATATCAACAATTAACTTCTTATCGGTAAACTTTCCAAGCTCGCCTTTTACCTTCTCGATCTCAGCGCCGCCCTTACCGATTACTACACCCGGCTTCGCGGTGTAAATGATAATCTTAACACGGTCGGACGCTCTCTCGATCTCGATCCGGGAAATACCGGCGCTGTATAATCTCTTCTTAAGATATTTTCTGATTTCATGGTCTTCAACTAAGTAATCTGCGAACTCTTTTTCTGCATACCACTTAGAATCCCAGTCTTTGATAATTCCGACTCTTAAGCCATGAGGATTAACTTTCTGTCCCATGATTGCCCCTCCTTATCTTTCATCAAGCACCAGTGTAATGTGGCTCATTCTCTTCTCGATTCTGTAAGCCCTTCCCTGTGCCCTCGGTCTGATTCTCTTCATTGTTGGTCCTTTGTTCGCATAAGCCTCTGCAATATAAAGATTCTCAACATTCATACCGTTGTTATTCTCAGCGTTCGCAATCGCTGACTCCAGCAGTTTCTTTATCAAACTAGAAGCATATCTTGGATTATAAGTTAAAATACCAAGCGCTGTTGTTACATCCTTGCCTCTGACGGCATCTAATACATAACATGCTTTCTGGACAGAAACCCGTGCATAAGACAACTTAGCAGACGGTCTCTTATCTTTGATCGCATTTCTTTCTCTCTTGATTTGGGATCTGTGTCCTTTAGCCATGGATGAACCCTCCTTTCACAGTGTAATTATCTAACTCTTGATTTCTTCTCGTCTTTTCCATGTCCTCTGTAGGTTCTGGTAGCGACAAACTCGCCGAGTTTGTGGCCTACCATGTCCTCTGTAACATATACGGGTACATGTTTTCTTCCGTCATGAACGGCTATTGTATGTCCAACCATGCTTGGGAAGATTGTAGAACGGCGGGACCAGGTCTTAATTACCGATTTGTCGCCGGAAGCGTTCATTGCGTCAATCTTCTTAAGCAGACTCGCATCTGCGAATGGTCCTTTTTTAACTGAACGTGCCATAGGTTATAACCTCCTCCATGAAAATTATTTGATTGCTCTGCCATCTCTTCTTCTTACAATCAGCTTGTTAGAAGACTTGTTTTTCTTTCTTGTCTTAAGACCAAGTGCTGGCTTGCCCCAAGGTGTACATGGACCCGGACGTCCGATTCCAGTCTTACCTTCACCACCGCCGTGCGGATGATCGTTCGGGTTCATGACAGAACCGCGTACCGTAGGTCTGATACCCATGTGGCGTTTACGCCCTGCTTTACCGATGTTAATCAGATTGTGGTCTCCGTTACCCACAACTCCGATAGAAGCGCGGCAAACAATCGGAACCATTCTCATCTCTCCTGAAGGAAGTCTAAGCGTCGCATATTTGCCTTCTTTTGCCATCAACTGTGCGCTGTTTCCTGCGGAACGTACAAGCTGACCGCCTTTTCCCGGATAGAGTTCGATATTGTGGATCTGAGTACCTACCGGGATCTCTGAAAGCGGCAGGCAGTTTCCTACTCTTACTTCGGCTTCCGGTCCGTTCATAACCTTCATGCCGTCTTTCAATCCTTCCGGTGCGAGGATATACGCCTTCTCACCGTCTTCATAACAGATCAGCGCAATATTCGCCGTCCTGTTCGGATCGTACTCGATACCAATAACTGTTGCGTGGATTCCATCCTTTCTTCTCTTGAAGTCGATGATCCTATATTTTCTCTTAGCGCCGCCTCCGCGGTGTCTAACTGTAATCTTACCTTGATTGTTACGTCCTGCCTGTCTGCTTCTCGGAGCTAACAAAGACTTCTCCGGCGTATTCTTTGTGATCTCTGAGAAATCCGAACCAGTCATCTGTCTTCTGGAAGGCGTATATGGGCGGTATGTTTTAATTCCCATGGTTACTTCTCCTTTCAATCCTGTTTATTATCACGGTTGCTATCCGTATGCATGCATTGAGCACTCGCATTGAACACTTAGCGAGGTTTTCCACGAGCTTAGTGTGAAAGCGCACCCGGATACTTAGCGAGGTCTTTCACGAGCTTAGTAGCTTCGGTGTTTCCTTTGCTCACTCTTATAATCCTTCAAAAATCTCGATCTCCGCACTGTCAGCCGTCAGCTTAACGATCGCTTTCTTAGTCTTAACCGTCTTGCCAAACTTCATTGTTCCGCGGACTCTTCTCTTCTTCCCAGGGCAGTTCATCGTATTCACGCTCTCCACCTTGGTTCCGTTAAACATCTTCTCAACAGCTTCCTTCACCTGTGACTTCGTTGCTTCCGGGTGAACAAGGAAGGTATACTTCTTATCTCCCATGAGCTCCATGCTCTTCTCTGTTACAACCGGCTTAAGGATTACATCATAATATTGAATGTTAGCCATTATGCGTACACCTCCTCAATATTGGCAACAACAGCTTTCGTCGCGATCACTGTGTTGTATTTCAAGATATCGTACACATTAATCGTATTAGTCTTTGCAGTCTTTACGTTCGGGATGTTCTTTGCGGAAAGCTCTACATTCTTGTTATCATCTTCCAATACGACCAACGCTTTAGATACGTCTAAATTCTTCAGGATGTTAGCAAAATTCTTCGTCTTGATCTCATCAAACTTGATCTCGTCAACCACGATGAACTTCTTCTCCTCTACTCTGGATGTCAAAGCAGACTTAAGAGCCGCTCTTTTCTCCTTTTTATTCATCTTAAATGAATAATCTCTCGGTACAGGTGCGAATACAACTCCACCGCCTGTCCACTGCGGAGCCCTTGTTGAACCCTGTCTTGCATGACCGGTTCCTTTCTGTCTCCATGGTTTTCTTCCACCGCCGGAAACTTCCGAACGCGTCTTCGCTTTCTGTGTTCCCTGACGTTTATTTGCAAGCTGGCTGACAACTGCCATGTGTACAAGATGCTCATTCACTTCCACGCCAAATACAGCATCGTTCAAGTCGATTGTCCCAACTTCTTTGCCTTCGATGTTATAAACGGATACGTTTGCCATCTCTAGTGTCCTCCTTCCTTCGTCAAAGCCTAGTTCGCTTTTACCGCTTCCTTAATAGTTACTAAAGATTTCTTCGGTCCAGGCACAGAACCCTTGATCAGAAGCAGATTGTTCTCAGCGTCTACGCGTACAACCTCAAGATTCTGAATCGTGATTCTCTTGTTACCCATCTGCCCGGGCATCTTCTTCCCCTTGAATACCTTACTCGGATCAGAAGCAGCTCCGTTAGAACCTGCGTGACGATGGAACTTAGAACCGTGGGTCATAGGACCTCTGTGCTGGCCGTGTCTCTTGATCGCGCCCTGGAATCCCTTACCTTTGGAAATTGCAGTTGCGTCAATCTTGTCGCCTGCCGCAAAGATGTCTGCCTTGATCTCCTGTCCCAGCTCATACTCGCCTACATTCTCAAATTTAAATTCTCTGATAAATCTCTTGCTGGAAACACCCGCTTTCGCGAAATGTCCTTGCTCCGCCTTCGTGGCGCCATTACGATGAACAATTTCTTTCTTACCGTTCTTGTCCTTGTTGACGATACGGTTCTTCTTGTCAACGTATCCAACCTGAACCGCTTCATAACCATCGTTCTCCATGGTCTTAATCTGCGTAACCATGCAAGGACCAGCCTCAAGAACAGTTACCGGTGTCAGTGTTCCGTCTTCGTTGAAGATCTGAGTCATTCCGACTTTTGTAGCTAAAATAGCCTTCTTCATTATAATTACCTCCTGTGATTTACAGCGGAACGCACATGGCGTTCATCCTAAATGATAGGAATACTGCTTACTTACTCTTCATCTTGATATCAATGTACACGCCTGCCGGCATCTCAAGTCTTGACAGTGCGTCGACCGTCTTCTGGGTCGGAGCAATGATATCGATCAGTCTCTTATGAGTTCTCTGCTCGAACTGCTCTCTGGAATCCTTATACTTATGAACAGCCCTTAAGATTGTAACAACTTCCTTCTTTGTTGGAAGCGGTACAGGTCCGCTCACCTTAGATCCGTTCTTCTTCACAGTTTCGATGATTTTTCTGGCGGATGCATCAACCAGCTGATGGTCATACGCCTTCAAAGTGATTCTCATTACTTGACTTGCCATAAAAAAAGTCGCCTCCTTTTCGTACTTTTCAACTCAGTACGACAAGCGGTGACTGTACACTCTCCCGTGTGTGTCGTGAGAACCTCACACGTTGTTACCCGCTCCTCTGCGCCCGACTAATCATCAAGATTCTTTCATGCGCGCGCCGGCTCAGTACCCTTTCCTTTCCGAAAGCGGTATTTTGCCTATTTACAACGGGCTGTTGTGATACGTACAGTGACTTGTCGCCAGTTTCCTAACTTGACATTCGCTCCACGGAAAAACCTGCCACTTATGGGCAGCAACCTCTCGCTTCGTTGCTATCATGTCACAGCTTTCTTAGTATATCTGAGGCAAACGCATTTTTCAAGCCTTTTTTGAGAAGTATTGTATTTTTTTTAATACAAATCATCTTGTTTTTACCAGAACTCCCTGTTTTTTACTGTTTTTCTTCTCTGGAAAATAAAAAATGTGTGGTATAATATCGAATCGGGGAGTATCGACATACCAGAGTGTGCAGAACCGGATATTGTCCGGCACACTCTGCAGGCCTTAATTTAACAGAGATATTTTAGGGAGGGAACCTATGACAATAGCATTGGTAGACGATTCGGACAGCGACATTAAACTCTTATACGATTACCTGTCTCGTTATTGCCATGAACATCATGTGTATATGAATATTGAAAAATTCACAAATGAACATATTTTTTTGAATTCTATGCAGAATAAAGCATATGATCTGGTATTCCTTGATATCTATATGAAACATATGAACGGGATCCAGCTTGCCTGCGAGGTGATTAAAAAAGATCCGAAGTGCCAGATTATCTTCATTACTACAAGTGAAGAACACGCTGTCGCCGCATACAGAGTCCATGCTCTGGACTATCTGGTAAAACCTTACCAATATATGGATCTGGAGGATGCGCTTGAACATTATGAACAGATCGCCTCCCGGTTTGCCCGCTACATCGAACTGAAAGAAGGCCGCTACCGCACGCGCGTTATGCTTTCCGATATTATGTATACCGATTATTCCAACCATTATATTCAGGTCCATACAACATCCTGCATTGTGCGTTCCTACATGTCCTTTGATTCATTCCTTCCGATGCTGTCGCCTTACTCGAATTTCTTGTGGTGTTATCGGAACTGTACTGTCAACATGGACTATATCGAATCTTTCTCCCGTAAAGAATTCATCCTAAAGAACAAGGAACGTATCCCCATTGCATCCACGCGGAGGCAAGAGGTACTGCAGCGCTATGCGGACTACTTATTTGATTATCACTCCAAAGGAGAGCCTATGCCATGACCATTGCGTATATTATAAATAACTTTCTGTTTGTCATCCCCTGCATCCTGCTTCTTCTTCTGGTTTTTAGAGACCAGATGAAAAAGCCTGTGCTCCTTTTGATTGTGGCGGGCATCTCCCTCTTCATGGCCGCTTCTATCTGGGGCGCCTATATCTTTCTTCTGCTTGGAAGTCCTTTTCAGCGGTTTGTACTCTCCATGATCTCCACATTTATCGGAGTGTTTATCTTCAACGGGGTATGCCGGTACAGTTTCCTGCAGAGTTTTTTCATTATTGCCGTTGTAAAATCCTACTCCGAGAACATCCGTTTCCTCTCCTCCCATATATACTACCTGTTCACAAACAAGCTTCCGGAGCATGCCATACTACAGATTTCATGCATTACGATGATACTTACCCTCCTGACGTTTCCGATTATCTGGCTGTTCTACAAAAAGATTATGCGCCCTGCGCTGGATTATACGGTATCGCTGTCCGTCTGGAAATTTATATGGGTAGTTCCCGTATGCAATAACGCAATCTTTACCCTCATTATTACAACAGACGTCTCCCATTACACTTACTATCCTGGAAATGAATTCTCCCTCATACCTCCCCTGTGGGTACTGCTGACATTCTCCACATACGTACTGCTGTTAAAAATGGTAATCGATGTAAGCAAAAACGCACAGTTAGTCGAGAATCTCCATCTTTCGGAAACGCAGGTAGCCGCGCAGCAGAAACAAATGGAGCTTTTGCAGCGCAATATTCAGGAAACCAGTCGTTTTCGGCATGATATGCGGCATCATTTTCTTGCTATAGAAGGCTTTATTAACGATCAGGACCCGGAGGGGCTTCGGGCATACATCCGTCAATCCATGCTGCTTTTCCCTCCAAAGACAATTCGTTTTTACTGTAACAGCGTTGCCGTCAATGCTCTTCTGTGCTATTACGAAGAACAGGCAAAAACGGACCCGATCCCTTTATCCATGAACATTTCCCTTGATCAGTCTCCCCCCGTTTCAGAGACGGAGCTTTGCCTTATTCTTGGGAATCTTCTGGAAAATGCGATCGAGGCGTGCCGGCGAATGAAATCAAAGAAACGATTCATTTCAGTCAAGCTGTCTATGGCAAGCGCTTCCATTCTGGTCATACAGGTTAGCAACAGTTATGAAGGAACAATAAGGCAGGCGCCCGACGGAACCTTCCTGTCCTCTAAAGGGAAAGACCGTAAAGGAATCGGACTTGCCTCGGTCTTGGGCACAACAGAGAAATATAATGGGATCGCAAGGATCGAATACCCGGACCAGATATTCAAAGTCTCCTTGCTCCTCAACAGAAATGATACAAAATGCACTATACATTAGATAGCCATGCAATTTTTTTTAATCAATTCGTATATATTTAATGCAATAACTCATTGACTTTTTCACAGTAAAATGATAAATTTATATCAGAGATGATAAATCGGGGAATCGTCTCTAAACATTATACTAATCTTATAATCTGAGGATTGGAGGGACTTTTTTATGTTATTAGCACTGCAAATCTTATTCGGCGTATTAGCAGCCGGAACCGGTCTCGGACTCATCGTTGACGTTTTCAAGAATCGTATGGATGAGCTCCGCAAAGCAACCGGTAAGCAATGGGCGTCAGGTTTTACGGTAGGTATTATTGCCAACTTCCTTGACACACTCGGATGCGGCTCTTTCGCCCCATCTACATTCATGTATAAACTTTTTAACCAGATTGACGACATCGACATCCCTGGTACATTGAACGTAGGGGATACCTTCCCTGTTATCTTCGAGGCGTTTATTTTTACAACTTCCGTAGAATGTGATCCTATGTTCCTGTGGATTATGTACATATGTGCGGCTGTAGGTTCATTCGGATTCGCAACAATCGTAACAAAGTGGCCGCGTAATAAGATCAGATATGCTCTTGGTTTCATTATGATTCCTCTTGCAATTATCATGCTCTGCAAGAACACAGGCGTCGGACCTTTCGGAGTCGTAGGAGATGCGGCTGGTCTTACTGGTTGGAAGCTGATCGTGGCTGCCGGACTTAACATCCTGTGGGGCGCTTTGATGGATATCGGTTTCGGTCTTTATGCGCCATGTATGGCTACATGTCTCCTGCTCGGTGTTAATCCGGATACCTGCTTCCCAGTATTCATGGGATCCTGTGCCTGCTTAATGCCTGCTTGTTCAATCGAATTCATCAAGACAAAGAGATACGATGTATCCCATACAATCGGTAATGCTTTAGGCGGATGTATCGGTGTATTTATTGCATGGAAGCTCATCACCAATCTGCCGATGTTCTGGCTGATTAACTTGATCTGTGTCGTTCTTCTCTGGACAGCATATACGTTGCTCAGCGCAGCCGAGAAAGATAGAAAAGCCGGAATTGCTTAAGCAATTTGGAAAATTATAATTTTGTATTTAATATTTAGAGAATATGAATGGCTGTCCGAGAGGGATGGCCATTTATATATCTAGGTATTTATCTTCCCTTTGGGTAACAATATTAGGAAATCAATATGAAAAACGGAGAAACTACTATGTTTGTAAACGAATATATAATGGATCGAAGACGTTATGATAAATGGGCAACTCCTAAGTTTTGGATGTTACCTGTTTTTTATATATACTGTGTTATTTTTGCTGCTGGAGTATTCGGCTGGATCTATTTTGGAAAAGTTGACGTTTCCTCAAGATGGCAGACGATCGGAGCCTTCCTGACCTTTGTCGCCGTATATAGAGGAGTATTTTTTAACTGGATGCACGCCGATAAAACGTTCCGGCTTACTCGGGCAACCTATTTTAACGGCCAGAATTGGTCATGCAAGGTAATCATCGGAGAGAAAAATATCTCTTTATATATCAATGGAAAAATCAATAATAAAGTTGAATGGAAAGAAATTATTAAGTTTGAAGAAGCCAAGTCATATTTCAAATTATCAACAAACGAAAATAATGAAGGGGTTATGATTGATAAATCCTGTTTTACCGAGGGAGACTCCGATCATTTCAGGCAGTGGATGCTTGATAAGCATCCGGAGATTACCTACGGACCTATAGCCCCATATCTCAATAAATAGAACATTCTAGACCAAAGTATCAAGTTAAACAATTTTTTTGTGTTCTTATGATAAATAATTGTTATTTTGCATAAAATTTTGTTTTCATACAACTAGAGTATTGACACTCTGAGACAAAGGTGATATATTAAATCTATCTTAAATGTGTATAAATTATAAAGACTTTATATACATTAAGTGAACCGTTGCGGTTGTATTTGCAGTTGCACAGTTGCCGATCGTTTCCCCCAAGAACGTTCTTGCAATAGTGGACTCCAATTAATATATACGTCCTCTTCACAGAGGAGCATTCCCCAGCTTTGTATATAAAACAAAACTGCAATGCAACGAGGAAAACCTCTCAATGACATACCAAAAAGAAAGGGCACGACATACAGGTCGTGCCTTTTCTTTAATCTCTTTTCTTTGATATAAAAAAGAGATTCCGCATCAGCATACCAACGCAAAACCTCTTCTTCAACCTCTCATAGTTCATCAACACTCTTACTTCTTCTGTTGATCTTTTTGACGCATTTTAAGCTTCAGCAGCGCCATTGCTTTCCTACAGTCGAGCGCGACCATGTTATTTTCCCCAACTACATTAGTCTCCGTTCCATCTGCGCTCTTATTAATATCTACAATACCATCCAGGTATTCGTTCACCACCACGAACTGTGCTACCGTACCGCTGAAATTGAGCCCTGTCACCGGGATTCCCCTTATCCCTAATTGCTCGCATGTATTCGTGAAGTCCACATCACTGTTTCCCCAGCCATCAGATGAGATAATCACCCCGTCCGCCCTCATTGCCTCTGCCCAGACGGCGGAACGAGTTCCTACCAGCATCTTATCCTTATTGTCATCCGGCGTCCCTACCAGAAGGATCCCCATCAGGTCAAGATCCGTATCATTCGACACTACATCCAGAAGCGGATCTCTGAAATGATGCAGTGACGTTTCCTTGGTTGATGGTCCTATTCCCATATTCTTTACCTCCTTACTGCATAGAGCGGATAATTCCGTCCCGGTACTCATTCGGTGTCACCAGGATCGGCATATTGCCCATATCAATAATCGAACGTCCGCCTTCTACACCAGACGGCTCATTCGCAAAAAAGTGCGTATCGTACATAGCTCCCTGTCCTGCTACCTGCTTAATGATAAGCACCCTCTTCTTGCCTGGCCTTACAATATCATGGTATTCGTGCCTCTCCGTACATTTCTCTCCACGGAATCTCTTCAGCTTATCCCGATAGGTCTGAATAAACTTATCACAGGCGCGGTGTGCTGCCGTCGGTCCTGGTCTTTCCTGCCCCATTCCGGCAGTAAGAGTAACGTCAAAGGAAATAATATAGTCATCATCTCCGGGAGTTCCTGCGCGGTTCAGATAGAGCTGTTCCTTCAGATTCCCTTCCGATGACCCGAATTCATGGCACTGTTTCCCGTTCACATCCACACCGGTAAGCATCACATATACGCCGGTGATCGTGTGCGTAATCCCATCCCCAATCTTGCCAAGAACTTTTGTAGAGATCGGTATAATATCCATGATTGTGTTCGTCCACCTGTCATGGTCTCCCGGTTTAATAAGCTGAATATCTATCTTCTCTATATGTTCTTCCTCAGCCACCAGCCCGTCAAGCATCTCTTTGCTGACCGTCATCTTTCCGTCTACTGTAATATCGTTATGCTCGCCCCATTCTACATCATTCATATGGAATGCTTTGATCACAAGTTTTCTTAGGTCCTTTACTTCATCAGCCACCTTCATCACCTCCGTCAACGCAGCCTGCAAAGGCAGGCTACCTCATACCTGTCATACACTATATCGTATGAGTTTCCGATATATTGTCATATCTTTCTTCTAAAAAGGGCAGATAGCTCAAATATCTGCCCTTTCCATGTCTGATAAATCTTAAAATTTATACCTTAGCAATATACTCGAACGGCAACGGAACAATCTTTCCAGGTGTCTGGATCTCAACTAACTGCTCCAAAGTTGCTTTTACAATCTGAGTCTGCTGTTCTACATTGTTCGGAGCGCCCGCATTCGCACCCATAGGAACAAGCGGAGCTACCGCACGAGGAGTACCGGTCTGACGAACAACCGGCGGAAGAGCTGCAATAATAATCGTAGGAATTCCAGCTTCTTCAATCGCTCTCTGCACCAATACTGCAGAGCGGTGGCAGGTACCTCAGCCAGCGGTGAGGACTACTGCGTCAACTTCCTCTTCTTTGAACATCTGTGCAATGGCAGGACCAGTCTCGCCTTTGAACTTCTCCTGGTTTCCGCCGCCGCCCATGAATCCTGCATGTACCGGCGCACAAGCCTTGATAAAGCCTTCTTTTGCCAGTTCATGGATTCTGTCGATCGGGAACATACAGTTAATGTCCTTATTAACATCACTGTTATCATATCCACCGTGTGATACCATCAATTCATTAGACGGCATATCGTCTGTAACTTTTCTCCAAGTAAAATCACCTGCCAGGTTGAATCTCTCCTGATCTTTGTGATGAACGCCTGCCGCCGTAGCAAGAGCAATCGTCATATCCTTTAACTCTTTCGTAACAGGAGCCCATACGGACGGTGGAGTAATAGGAACAAAAATCTCTGATTGCATTCCCTTAACTAATGTTAAACTCATTGTTATACCTCCTTATTGTTCTGGTTCTTTTCGCGCATCTCTTTCTGACGCCGCGTATACGTATCCAGGTTACTCACATACTTTTCATTGACTTCAGGCCCGAGCTGCTCTACGAAACTCATATTCCAGGCAACCTCCTGACCTACTTTAATGGGATAATCACTGATGAACATCCGCATCGGCACTTTCAGGTATCCTAGACGGCCTTTCAAATCAATCGCCACAGATCCGTCGTGTACCTCTACGATTACGCCTTCCATCCGTATAATCTTATCGCCATACTTCAATTCCGCCATGTTTGTTCACCTGTCTTTAGTCATATTTTTCCTTACGCTTCTGGCTCATTGGCAGAGACTGCTCATTCTCAACCAGCTTCAGTCCTTTTCCTGTCACACTCTCGATAGCTTCTACGTTGGAGGACTTCACATTTGGATTCCACTTCTTCTCAGCCGCTTTAACATCTTCTCCGCCCATTGCATTCTTAAGCATCTGTAATGCACGAACCGCATCTTCCGGACAAAGTGTATTACAAGCAAGAACCTCGTTCTCAATACCTGATTCAGACTTATTATTATCAACCATGTGCGTCATGTACTTATTACCAACTACCAAAGCTCCCTGTACGGCACAGAAGGACATTCCGACTACCGGGATTCCTCTCATACCGATCTGCTCATGATGGCTTGCGAAGTCGATATGGTTGTTTCCGAAACCTTCTGTTGTAACGAATGCTCCGTCTACATCTAGCATCTCGCAGATCTGGCCGACACGTCTGGATACATAGAACTTCTCCGCATTGATCTGCGGGCTTCCTACGAAGATAACGCCGCAAAGGTCAACCTCTTCATCATGAAGCGCTTCCAGAACCAACGGCTCTCTCCAGTAATGTCTGGACATCTCTTTTGATGCAGGTCCGATACATGTAAGAGCATGGATACATCCGTCGAGAACCTCCAGCGGAGATACTGCTACCGGAACATTTCCAAGGTCAACGTTCGGCTTTCCGCCAAGGATACCAACCGGCTCTACCGGAAGGATCAGGTTGTCATGCATAGCTCCCTGTCCCATGATCTCCTTAACGATAACAACTTTCTTCTTGCCAGGTCTTCTGTACTGGTCAAACTGCTCCGTATCTACTACCAGAGACTCATCCAGTTTCTTCAGGCACTCACGGATCTCCTGCGTAATAATATCACTTGCAGTATGAGCTGCCAACGGGCCAGGTCTCTCCATGTTCGTTCCTTCTTTAACAGTAACCTGAGTCTTGATGAAGATCTCACCCTTCTCAGGCGCTCCCGGACGTCCCCACATGATGTTCTCGTCAAGATATCCTTCGGAAGAACCGAATTCACCAATCTGAACACCGTTCGCATCCGTACCGGTTACCATCATAACAACACCGTCAAGAACTCTTGTAACACCAGATCCAAGCTCATCCTCACCCTCTTTTGTAGCGATTGGCTGAACATCCATAATCGTCTCGGAATATGTGTGGTACAGCTCTGGTGTGATAATATCAATCTTCAGGTCATACACTAATTTCTGAGAATCAATACATTCTTTCTCGATACCTTCACGGATATAGAGTGTAGTTCCTTCGATCTTTGTCTCCGGGCCTCTCTTTACTTCCGTGATGTTAAAGTGCTTTCTTGTCAAGCTTCTAATCAGCTTCGGCTCTGCTGCCGGCGCTTCCGCCGCACTTGCCGCTGCCGCTGCTGCGACTGCCGGCGCTTCTGCTGCTGCGCTTCCGCCGCCAAGAGCTCCGACCGGAATCTCAAGGTCAATATCCTTGCCTTCTCCGATATGGATCTTCAGTACTCCGCCTGCCATCGGCGCTGCCGGTGCTGCCGGAGCCGCCGGTGCTGCTGGCGCTGCCGGTGCTTCTTCTGCTGCTTCTACCGCAGGAGCGCTCGGCACCTTTGCACCTTCTACAACATCTGCAGTAAGCGGGCAAAGAGAATCACATGTTTTTGTAAGTTTTGCTCCCAGAACTTCCTCGATAGTAAGGCAGCCGTCAAGATTCAATAATCCTGAATCTACCAAATCATCAAAGATTGCCGGATCTTCCAGATTCGCTGGTTCGATTGTAATGCCGCCCTCGGCTCTACAACATAATACCGCTGGATCATGAGCATGAGCTTTCGCTGTTTCAGCTGTGATTGACATATTGTTTTCCCTCCTTAATTTGGTCCACGCGCACCTCTTAAGGTACGCTCAGATACTTACCGCCCGCTTCGGCGTACAATACACCTTGCGGACTGCCGCGACATTCACGGCTTTAAATGTATATAACAATTGCATACAATGCGGAGACTACCTCTCTTTCTCCAAGCAAAAGAATCGGGGGTCCTTTACTCTTATTGCCTGCAATAGTAATACCGCTTTTATCTTACAAAATATTATTTACCATTCGGAAGCTGATCCACCTGCTTGGAAACTCTCAGCGTCCTATAAAGGGCATGGCCGACCGTCCTCATAACGTGGTCGGTCTGATGGAATACCTTAAGTCCCATCTTCGGACCGGATGCCATAACCGTGTTGGAACAGTCAGAGCAGTTACCAATGATAATGTACTCGCACTTATCTTTCTTAAACTGCATGTTGTTCTTAACCTGTCCCGGACAATTTCCCGGCCTTAAACACTTAAGCGGCGCGCCCGGTTTATTCTCGATCGCCTGTTTACATCTGCAGACGGATACTACCTTGCCGTTCATCTTCTCTGCAATCTCGCGCATACGCTCTTCGCTTCCGCCGCATGCACAAACAAGAAGTCCTACGTTCGCCCCGTGAAGATCCGGGAATTCAATCGTAACAAGGATGCCGCCTGTCGTCTTTGTAATCGGAGCGTCAAGATCCGTAGACTTTCCGGTGAAAGCTCCGCCCATAATGATCTCGCCGTAGACGCCGTCAATGCCGCCCGCTCTCTCGATCAGTTCTCCAACGCTTACGCCTACCGGCACGTCCATGAATACGTGCGCCTCATTGCCGCCGTTAATTTTGCCGCGGACAGTCAGGTTCTTCGTGATACAAGGCTTCTTCTCGTCAATCGCCTCCGCAATCTTTGCCGCCGTCTCAAGGTTCACAACTACGGATCTTGCCGCAGACGGAAGCTGCATTGTTGTAAGATTCACGCCCAAACACTCTCTCACTACCGCACGCTCCTCACCCATCGGGTAGATATCCGGCAGGAGATGAATGGAAATTGCATCCTCACCCGCAATCCCTTTCCTTAAGATCTCAATCGCCTTATCGTTCTTCTTCTTAATTGCAAATATTGCCTTGTCAGCGTGCGTGATCTCCATACAATACTTCACGCCGCGTACAACCTTATCACACTGTTCTTCGATCTGTCTGATGTTATGCTCAAGCCCCGGCTCGCACTCCGCGGCGTTGATCAGTATATAGCTGTGTTCCAGTTTGAAATCTGCCGGAAGCTCCGGATTGATCTCCGGATCCAGCTCCGCCGTCTCCGTCTCCGCCAAATTAATGCCAAGCTTAATCCCCGTCGGGAATCCGGCTCCGCCCATTCCAACGATACCGGCTTCTTTCACCATGGCAAGCTTGTCGTTCTCGTCCTCTACCTCGATCGGCACAAACTCTTCCTTCTGCTCCTCGTCCGGCTTGATGATGATTCTGTCTTCCAGAACCTCTTCCACTACGCCGTAAACGCTGGAAAAGATGTTAGCCCCGAGTCCCGTCGGTGTCGCAATCTTCGTACCTTTTTTTACTTCGTCCCCAGCTTTTACGATTGCCGCGCAAGGCGCTCCGACATGCTGACGCAACAAAATCTGTACATTTTCCATTGCCATACTTCTCCTTTTTGATTTTATTAAGTAAAAAACAAAACTTCACAGTTCGTCTACTTACTTCATGCAACCGCCTAATCTATTAATAACATCTATAAATGACTTTTTTGGCGAGGGCATGTGGGAATCGAACCCACCCGGGACGCTCTTAACGCCCCACACTGGTTTTGAAGACCAGGAGGCACACCAGTCACCCAACTACCCCCATATTATATTATCTCATGTGCTTTAACCATAGCATAATTTTCATTCGATTTCAACACTTTTTTTATATTTTTATAACTGCAAAAAACCGTTGACTTTTCAAGGTTTTTCGTACATAATATGTATAAGAAATTGAACGGCATACTAGAACGCAGTCTAATTTTTGTACAACTGTTTTTTATAGCGGATTTTTTTCCTGTATGTTGTAACACATTTTTTTGACAGCACGAAAAAAGCAAGGGGACTTTTGACGTGTTTTACAGCAAATTTATAGTTACTATCTATAAATATTTTATTTTCTTAGGAGGTATAAGAATTATGGAACTGAAAGCTAATGTTAATTTCGGTCGTTTCGAAAGTGCATTGCAGGTAGTTGACTCCCACACTGTCGGAGAGTTCTGCCGTATCGTCATCGGCGGTTTCCCGGAGCCGGAAGGAAGCACCATGATCGAGAAGAAGAAATGGATGGAGGAGAACTACGATCAGGTTCGTACCGCTCTTATGTTCGAGCCTCGCGGACATCACGACATGTTCGGCGCTTTCCTGTGCGAGCCGGTGAATAAGGAAGCCGACTTCGGCGTTATGTTTATGGACACAGGCGGGTATCTGAATATGTGCGGACACTGTACGATCGGCGCTGTTACGGTTGCAATCGAAGCTGGTCTGGTAGAGTCTAAGGAAGGCGAGAATGAAGTTGTTCTGGACGCTCCGGCAGGCTTGATCCGCACGACAGCGATTGTAAAGGACGGAAAGGTAGAGAGCGTAACTCTGACCAACGTACCTGCTTTCGTTTACAAAGAGAATCAGAAAGTAACCATCGACGGGAAAGAGATTGAATTCACCATTTCCTTCGGCGGAAGCTTCTTCGCACTGGTTGACACCACAAAACTTGATATCGGCGAGATCAACCCTAAGACGGTTCCGGCATATGCAGATCTTGGTATGAAGATGCTTGACATCATCAACAGGGATATCCCTATCCAGCATCCGCTGCTCGACATCACTTCCGTTGATTTGGTTGAGTTCTACGGACCTACTCCGAATCCGGGCGAAGCTAACATGAGGAACGTGGTTATCTTCGGCGACGCTATGGCCGACCGTTCACCTTGCGGAACCGGTACAAGCGCAAAACTTGCTACTCTTCACCACTGGGGAGAGATCAAAGTCGGCGAGGAATTTATTTATGAGAGCTTTATCGGCACACGCTTCAAAGGCGTAATCAAAGAAACCGCAAAGGTTGCCGAGTACGACGCCGTTATCCCGATGATTACCGGAAGCTGCTATCTGACAGGCGTTGCTACGTACCTCATTGATCCGACAGATCCGTTGAAGTATGGTTTCCAGGTAGGCTAGTGAACGGCTCTGGTTCAAGTTACCGGTCACAGAGTGAACAGTAACGACCGAATTACATAACAATTACATAACAAGATGCGTATTAGTTTTGCATTTTACGGCAAGATGTGATATACTGCAATAAGCAAAGAAGCGGGTTACAGCAATAATCCGCTTCTCTTCTTATAGAGATATACAGCTTATGGCATATCTAAAAGGAAAGGAATGATGCCAATGCCGCGTAAAAGGCGATCAACAAAAAGCCGCATTGTAAAAGCCGCATGGAATCTGTTCTACAAGAACGGATACGACAACACCACCGTAGAGGAGATTATTACGGCGTCTAAGACGTCCAAGGGAACGTTCTACCACTATTTCAAAGGGAAGGAGGCGCTCCTCAACTCTCTCTCCGACTTATTCGACCAGAAGTATGAGGAACTCTATACAGTAATTGATCCGGATATGTCAGCCTATGACAAGATGTTGTTCCTGAACCACGAACTATTTTACATGATCGAGACCAGCGTTGATATCAACCTTCTTGCCTTCCTCTATTCTTCACAGCTTACGACGAAGGACAAGAAATCTCTGTCAGACAATAAGCGGTTCTATTTCAGATGGATCTCGGAGATTATTGATGAGGCGCTGGAAAACGGAGAATTTTGCAATACCGGCACGACCGAAGAATTAATGAACATCTATGCTATGTATGAGCGGGCATTGCTCTATGACTGGGCGCTTTTCAAAGGAAAGTTTTCACTCACACAGTACAGCGACAGATTACTGCCGCATGTATTGGACATGTTTATTAAAGGAGTTTAGTTATGGATGTTGCACCTTAAAAGACAGGTACGTATAATACATACCTGTCTTTTTCTGTTGCATATTCCTTTGTTACATTCATCTACACCATGCACTCATGCATCTCTTCTTCTTCGATTCCTGCTTTCCGCATCATAGCGGCAATCTGCTCGCGGTCTTCCAGACCTGCGCACCAAGACAAACCGCACCCCGCCGAGATTGCTCTTGGAACGGGGATGATACGTCCCGGCACCTTATATTCCTTGCAGGCCTTCTCCATCGCCATCGCATCTGCAGTCGTGTGGAATGTCACGACTAATTTTAATTCTTTTTTTCTCATCTCTACTCAATCACCACTTCAAAATATCCGTCTTTCTCACTGGCAGTTGATTTCTTACCATGATCCTTGGCATACTTCTCAACATTCATCTTCTGATGAGGCTCCGTCACCAGAATCTTGACCGGCCCTGACGCCCCTTTCAGAGCCTCGGCAGTCAGCATCAACGGTTCCGGACAAGAAAGACCTCTTGCGTCTACTTCCTTCATAATTATTACCTTCTTTCATAGTATACTATGTATTGTTATCAATTTCAATCTTTAGCCTACTTCGCTTCATCCCTTTTACACGTAAATGCAATCACGAAACATACTAGGATACACACGATACACGCTATCTTCCCATGGGGAGGCACGGTGCCTGCCACCAGTTCCTTCGTCTCCGCATTAACGGCGGTTCCGCTTGCCGCCAGTCCGAGATTATGGCACAGAGCCGCGCCTACAAACATCCCCATCACAGTCACGGCCGAGTCCGAAGAACCCTGTCCCGCAAGGATCAACTGGCGCAGCGGGCATCCTCCCGCAAGCGTAGCGGCGAATCCTACGGTATACATTCCAAGGATATTCCACAAGTGATCTGAATGGGCAATGATTCCCGGCGTGTTGAACCCAACTACAAAACGGTTTGTCGCCAGATTGAACACCAGCATGACCACGAACAGGCCGGCAATCACGCTGAATAAGTCGAAATTCTTCATCAGGATGACGTCGCGGATACTTCCTGCGAAACACATTCTGGACTTCTGTGCGACTGCTCCGAATACCAGCCCTCCTGCCAGCGACGCAATTAACGGCGCATGCATACTTCCCGGTCCGGCTTCACTCGCCTTGAGGACGGATGAACACAACGCAAGAATCAAGATTCCAACCATTATTGCCGGAAGCATAGTTCCGCCCACTTTATTCACAGCATGCGCTCTTCCAAGGCTAAAGCCTTTCTTAAGAGCAAACACGCCTGTTGCCACCCCAAGGATAAATCCTACCAGTGCAACCCATGCATTCAAATCGCCTGCCGACATACGAATCACCATACGCAGCGGACATCCCAAGAATACAAGAGATCCTATTACAATAATCATTCCCAGAATGAAACGGATCATCGGCGATGATCCCCCTGTAGAACGGTACTCCTTCGTTGCAACAGAGATCGCAAACGCGCCGAGTACCAGACCGATGATTTCCGGTCTTGCATACTGGACCACCTCTGCCTGATGCATACCAAGCGCCCCGGCGGTATCACGGATAAAACATGCAATACAGAACGCCATGTTCGCTGGGTTCCCCATGAATGCGAGACATGCCGCTACAAGTCCGCAAATCACACCGGCAAGAGCCAGTTTTTTCTTTGAATCAGATAAATTCATCTTAGTTCCTCCTAACTTTTCTTGGTATTGTAAAGTATTACAATCCTATTTTTCTTAAAAACCTCATGTTTTCAGG
>CAJTOH010000026.1 GCA_910577685.1 uncultured Dorea sp.
GGCATAAAGGAACAACGCTTACAAAAGCAGAGATAGAAGTAAAAATTGCTTCCGGTGGTTGAATGGGATTGAAGTTCGGACAGTAATATCTAATGATTATAAGACAATACATAGTGTTTTTTATGAGGGGACTAAAATTCCAGTTCTAAGAAGAGAACAAGTGATGGAATTGTATCGGACAGCCAGTTACTTGTGTAAAGTATTTAAGCAGCAATTGGATATAGAATTTGCAATTGAGAAGGATGTGATTTATATTCTACAGATCCGACCAATTACTGTTAGGAATCAGATTGAAAGAGTGGAGTATCAGGAATCAGCAGAAGGTGGACTGATAGGACAGGTTGTTTCTCTGGGAGAATTTTGTGGAAAAGCAATATTCATTGATATTACTCACGTTGATAATGAGTCTGTGTTATATGAAAAATGTAGGGGGAAGGTACTCGTAGTTGACGAATTGGTGCCAGAGTTGTTGTATTGTGTTGATAGTGTCGGAGCAATTTTAACAGCAAAAGGAGGAGTATTATCGCATGGTGCTATTATGGCAAGAGAAAAAAGAATTCCGTGTGTTTCTGGTCTTGGCGACAAAATTTATGGAATAAAAACAGGAATGGTAGTAAAGGTTAATGCAAATAAAGGGGAGATTTGTATTGGAGAAGGAAATTGATGATGTGTTGAAGTTTTTACATAGGCAGGACGATATTATAAAAGTAGATATTAATTCAGATTTAGAATATGATTATGGTAGCTTTTCACTCTCCGGTTTGAAAATTGATAGCAAGAGATATATTTATCCGGCAGCTATGGGGTTTGATTTAGGGTGTGGAGTTGGAGTGTTTCGATTGCATGGATGGAACAGTGGAAAAGCAGTAGAAATACAGTATTCTCGGAAATCTATATTTGGAATACGAAGAAAAAAGACAACTGTAGAGGTATGCCGGGGAAAAAATCATTTGGTGCAATTGCAGAAAGCCATGAACCAGGTTTACTACGGTGAAATTGAGCCAGGAAATCACTTTTTGGAAATTCAAAAAAATAAGAAAGGGGAACATTTTCTGGTGGTGCATAGTGGTCTTTCAAAAAGACTAAAAGAGCAGTTTGAAATATTTTTTATTGATTTTTACAGAGAATATGTTGAGGAAGACCCGTACGGAAATAATGGATATATAGTAAAGATACCATATGATAGTAAAGATGGAAAGACATTTTTTGAAGTGTGTACCAAAGCAAACGAATGGGCAGAAACAAACCGGGCTTACATTGCAACTGAGGTCGGAAAGAAGTTGGGATGCTTAGCAGAGTGTTATGTAGATACATCTCATGAGTTTCTGATGCGTCAGCAAGATGTTATAATACATTCTAACGGAGTTCAAAAACTAACAGGAAATGATGGTGACAAAGTTGGTATTCTTATTTCTGCAAGAGGTTGTAATAATTACTTAATACGTGGGAAACAGAACAATGTATATATAAATCATGGAACGAAGTTAAAACAGAGGACATCAGACGGGAAGCGAATATATGGGAATGTCGAAGAACTGATGAAAAATCTAGATTTTAGTGAGAAAATAGAAGTGATAGATATATTAATACCTGTATTAAATTGTAAAAGGATAGAAAGAGAGTATGAATATACAGTTTTTAGAAAAGAAGGGACAGCGACTGATCAGCTGTAATTTTATTATTGCGATCGGAATGAATTATACATGGAAAGAGAATGGGAGCTTTGCACATCTGGTAGAGCATTTACTGTTTAAAGGTCACCCGAAATTGACGCAATATGATTTTATGCAAAAAATCGAAAGTTTGGGAGGAATTATGAATGCCCTTACCGATGATAAACATACAGAGGTTTTTGTTCGTGTTGAAGAACGATACTTAGCAGAGGTAGTAGCATTAATGCAGAAAGCAATTTCTATGTTTGATATTTCTGAGGAAGACGTTAAGGAAGAGGCAGATATAATTGAAATTGAGGAATCGCAGATATACGTAGAGGAATTGTTGATGAACAATATATTGGAATTTGGCGATAAAAAAATGACCGGAACGTTTTGCAGAGACGAACTGAAAGAAATTTATAGAACATATTATAGTATCGAAAACTGGACGTTGCTGATTGTCGGTGACGTAACGGAAGCGACCAGAAAGCAGTTAGAAAAGTATGCAACGAATCAGAAAGGCAGAGTAGACACACGAACAAAACTGTCCGTTCCAGATTTACCAAAGTATGGAAGATTCTATGTGGAAGATGAATCATATTTTGTATATTATCATCCATGTACAACAATGGGTGATAAAATGGATATGAAAATAATTAAATATTTGCTAACATCAGGTTTGTCTTCTTATTTTTACAAAACTCTAGTTGCTGAGAATAGTTACACTTATCAGATTATATTTCAGGATGTATATTATGATAAAGCTGCATTTGTCATATTTTTTATCTGTGAGGAGGAAGCATTAGAAGAAATACAGGTAATTTTTGACGAAGTATTCGCAATACCTGATTTTATAGACAATCTGACTGATGAGGAAATGCGTAGGGCAATCAATATGACGATTACAGAGTATTGTCTGAAAGCGGAAAGTGTATCCTCTTTAGTACAGGATAAAATATCATCGCTGCTCACGGGCAGAACGTTCGTGGATTTTGAAGAGACTATCGGCATATTGTCAGTACAATCTGAAAATGAGATAAAAGAACGAATAAAAACACTGCTTTTTGTAAAGCAGTGAGGTGAATCGGTATGATACAATTTGAACATGTAGTAAAGGAATACATAGGAAAAGAAAAGACTAAAATCAGAATATTGGATGGAATCAGCCTGACGGTTGAAAAAGGCGAGATGATTGCACTTCTAGGCTCTAATGGTTCCGGAAAGTCTACCCTGTTAAAATGTCTGTGCGGCGTTATCCGTCCGTCGGAGGGGAAGATTACGGTAGACGGGCAGGATACCTTTAAGAAGCGTAAGCAGCTTGTAAAAAATATGGGCGTTATTTTTAACCAGAAGCCTTCGTTTATTACAGATTTGTCCGTTTCTGACAATCTAAAGTTTTTTCAGGCAATTTATGGAATTTCTCAGGGAGATTTTCAAAGGAATCTGGCATTTTTGGACGGGTATCTTCATATTGCCGGACTTTTGGAAAAGCCGTACCGAAAACTTAGCTTTGGTGAACGTGTGAAATGTGAGCTGGTATCCATACTGCTGCATGAACCGCAGTATATTTATATGGACGAGCCAACGATTGGTTTGGACTATAACGCCAAGAAGGGCTTATATGACCTGATTGCAGAACTAAAGGGGCGGGGAAGGACGATTCTTATCATCACGCATGAGGTGGATTATATCGAGGGCGTCTGTGACCGGGCGGTTATCCTTCGCAGCGGGCGGGTGTGTTATGACGGCAATCCAAGAGCGGTAACGGATAAGGTAGGGAAGTCCCGGAAGATGCTCGTAAAGTACGAGGCAGTTCTGCATGTGGAAAAGGCAGGAAAGCTTTTAGAGAAGGCTTCTTCTGTAAAAGCAGAGGAAAAGGAACTGGAATTTACCATTCAGGAAGGTGAGGATTCGGGCCGGCTGATTGCCGAACTGGCAGAAGCTTATCGGATTCAATCCCTCAACATGGAGCAGGTTTCAGTGAGGGAGGTATTGGAGGATGTCCTTAAAGAAACTATTTAATATCATAAATATTATGTTTTTATTCGAGTGGAGAAGATTAAAATACTATTCCTTAGACTATATTCTGGACGTGGGCAGTAAGGTGGTTTATCTTGGGCTGAATCTGTTGTTCTGGTATATCATCCAAGAGGCAGGGTTTACCATGGAAGGCTGGGGTTACGGAGATATCGTAGTATTCCTTGCATTTTCGGAATTATTTTATGGTCTGGACGGAGCGGTCTTTACCTATGCTTCGAGATTCTGGATGTATGTGCATGGAGGCATTCTCGATAACACCCTGACAAGGCCAATAGATTCCCGAGTGCGTTTCCTGCTTTTAAACGTGGATTATATTGGTATTATACTATCGTTTGCGGAATTTACGGTACTTTTATTATTTGCCGGAAATGGACTTAATGCCATTAGTATCTTCTTTGGGATCTTGGTGGTAGTAGGCGCAAATTTGATTCTTGCCCTAATTCGCCTGTGCGCAAGCTATCTTGCGTTCTGGTTCGGAAAGATGAGCGCGGTTTCTGAGATATCGGACTGTCTGACATCGTTTAACAAGTACCCGCTGACGATTCTTCCTAAGCCGTTGGTATATGTGTTCAAATTTTTATTTCCATTCTATTTTTTCAGCACATTTTCTGCGGAAATCGTCTGCTTTCCAATAGAAATAAAAGAATTGGTGATTTCGGGCGCAGGTTTTTTGTTTTTAATAGCGCTGTGGTCCGCAGCGAATCAGTTTTTATGGGAAAAGGGATTGGAACGGTATGAAAGCATTAATGGATAAATACAGGGTATTGGTAGGGATTTACATGAAAATGTACAGAAAATACCCGATGGAATTGTTTTTGAAACTGGTCTATCTGCCGGTGCAGATGCTGATGTATATTTTCTTGTGGAAGGCATTGCTGCAGTATGGCGGCGTCCAACTGAGTTATATGATTTGCTACTATCTATTTGTGGTACTGCTTGGTTATGCATTTCCGTTTATGCATATTGCAGCGGACGTCCAAAAGGATGTGGAGCAGGGAATCATTGCGAATTTTTTAGTGAGGCCGGTACAGTATGTGGTTCCGGTAATCTCAAGATATGTGGCTTGGATGGTATGCTATTTGGTCATTCTTGTTCCGGCAGTTTTGTTTACGGTTATTTACCGCGAAATCTCACTGCAGAATTTTTTGAGTTTTTTCATCTATTTGATTTTTGGAATCGGAATCGAGTTTCTGCTCTGGTACAATTTGGGGCTTCTGGCGTTAAAAATCGAGAGAATCCGAGGCGTGCTGATTACGTTCCGTGCATTTAAATCCCTTGTTTCCGGAACCCTCATTCCGCTCTCCATGTTTCCGCCAATGTTTCGCACTGTAACAGAGTTTCTGCCGATGAAATTCTATATCTATACTCCGGTAAATGCGTTGTTAGATGGCGGCAACGCGGGAGAACTGGCGGGGAATATGGTTCTGGCGCTTTTTTGGATTCTTGTGCTGACTGCAGCTGCGGTTTGGCAGTGGAATTCGGGTTTGAAAAGACTCCAGACAAATATCGGCTAAGACAACCACATTCTAGTGTGGATACGGATATTTTTTGGAGAAAATGTGAAGGCTTTTTCGAAAGATGCAGGAGAAGAAACTAAACTAGCGGTATATTGTGCGATATCAAGGAAGGGAGTATTCTGAGCATTGCAGAAGAATGTACGAAACTGAAAAACTTGAAAGTAAGATGTGACAATGTGGAAGAGGCGATGAAGAGATGCATATACAAGTAATTAGTTTTGTATATAGAAGAAAATCTTACCAGATTCGATAGGAGATTTGTAAACAACTCTATATGCTTGATGTAGCTGGGGCGCGCCTTGGGGTGTAGGTGTGAGGATTTGCTGGAAATATAAGGCGTAAGACGTAAAGAGGAATGAGGAAGGGAGGGGGCTGTCGGTTAATAGATAGTCATGAACAGGCCTCCCTGTAATTATCCCTATAAAAAGAGAAAAAGATGGCTAACCATAACCATCTTTCCTCCGCTACATGTTATAATGTAGCTATGGTGCGAGCTGTGAAATCAGCTATGCTGATTTCCCCTAGCGAGCGGAAGAAATTTTGCAAGCTTTGGTAAGCTGATAACAATACAGTAGGAAAATCCTATCAGGTAAGGTCTAACCAACCGCCTGTACCAAGTCCTTGGAGCCGAAGTGGTAACATTAGGTTTAAGCGTAGGGCAGGGAGCAGCAGAGCCGAAACGAAAGTGAAGTGATTGAGCTGGGAAATTATTATGAGGTTGGAAATGGTCGATGTGTTCATAGTCACAACAGACAATACCGATATATCCGAGTTGGTGAGGCTATATTGGCATCCCCCAGTCGGAGAGCTTGGCGAGGTTGACGAGAAGTAGGTTATCGGAACAGCTGAGGTCCTGTCATTTCCCCAAAAGAGGTATGAAAACCAAAACAAAGAAATGCGTTAGTAATTCAAAAGAGTGGCAGGAAGTCCGACACAGCCATAGTATCGAAGAAGTCTGTGAAAGCAGATGGAGAAAAGGGCTGTGCACTTTATAGCTTCAAGCGATTAGGAACGATGCAGACGAAAGAGAGCTGGCAAACATGGTGAAGGAGTTGCTTGGAATACAGTACAATATCACAAAAGCAAACAGAACCGACAGAAGAGTTCAGAATCTTGCGTCATATATCAATGAAGATACCTTGAGGGCAATCCATAAAACAATGGATAAGAACAAGGCATAAGGGATTGATAAAGTGACAAAAGAGGACTATGAGAGGAATCTGGAAGAGAATCTTGCGAATCTTGTGAAACGGATGAAAAATGGGAGTTATCACCCCAATCCAACAAGGCGTGTCTATATTCCGAAAGAAACAAAAGGCAAAATGAGACCACTGGGGATATCGTGTTATGAAGATAAGCTGGTGGAAAATGCGATTGCGCGGATATTGGAGCAGATTTATGAAGCGAAGTTTTACAATGAGAGCTTTGGGTTTCGCCCGAACAGGAACTGTCATCAGGCGGTAAGGGAAATCATAGAAATGGTGCAGTATCGGAAAACAAGCTATGTGGTGGAACAGATATCAGAAGTTTCTTTGATAACGTAGACCATGAATGGCTGATGAAGATGCTGTCACATGATATAGCGGACAGAAGATTTCTGGAGATAATCGAGAATTTTCTGAAAGCGGGAATCATGGAAGATGGCAAATATCTTGGCAGTGAACAGGGAACCCCACAGGGAAACGGAGCCAGTCCGATACTTGCAAATATATATCTGCACTATGTACTGGATAACTAGTTTGATGTAATCGTAAAGAGACAATGCGAAGGAGAATGCTATCTGATACGCAATACAAGGGAAGTGAAGAACTTTCTCACGGAGACGAAAAGGTTGTTGCTTAAGTGGCTGAACCGAAGAAGTCAAAGAAGAAGCTATACAGTGGAAACATTCTTCAATGGAGTACTTCGAACATTCCCAGTGTTAGAACCAAGCATTAAGGTGAGTTTGTTTTACAGATAGTGTATGAAAATATAAAGTGAAAAGCCGTATGCGTTAATAGCGCACGTACGGTTTTGTGTAGGGATATGGGGAGTAATCCCCATATCTACTAGAGCAATCCTTACAAAAGGTGTAGATTATGATGCAGAGAAACTGATGGGAGACATCAAGAGGCCGCAGATGCAGGCAGCATAACAAGCAGAGAAAAAACAAGTAATACCCTTGTCACAGTTGAATTGAGCGTTTAGAAAACAGATCTGAGAGTTGAATTCAGCTGTGACAGGAAAGCTGAAAAGTATGAGAAACAGGCCGGAAAAACGTCCACAGCAAGGTGCTGGTTTGTGGAACATACAAAACAGGTCAGTAAGACTTAAGAAAAAGAATGAGCCAGTAGTCGGCAGAAATGATCACCATAGGGCATGACCCTGACAAGGAGCTAAGCTGACACCCTGGTTATGGACAGGCAGGACGAAGGAAGTTAGGACGCCGCAGAAAAGTGGGAGATCCTGGTAGACACGGGAGGTGCGCAGCCATAGATGGATGGGTATACACAAGGCCATGTAGAACGAAAAACCAAGACGTTTTACTTCGTGTACCCAGAACCAGCTATTTTCGTACCAGATACAGAGAAATGCCCATACCAATGGTTCTTTCTTCTGAGATATTTATTGATAGTATATCGAAAAATCCTTGATTTTCAAGGAAAAAAGACTTGACTAAATAGGGAGTATGTATTATGGAAATACTTAGTGATAAATTTAATTTAGAAGATTTATATTTCGGAATGAAGATTCAAGACAAAAATCAATTAAGCGATATATATGATACATGGATTATACTTGTAAAAAACAACGCTTCGGATGGATATACGATAAGGTTCATAGGTAAGGAAACTAATGAAGAATCAGATAAATTGTTTACACCAGACAATCTGGTATGTCCAGTATATAATGACAGCATGGAACTAGAGGGGGATATATACTATGAAGAATAAATATATCCTGCTTGAAATGAATCAGAGGAATGAAATAAGGGCTGATGTTAATATGACGATAAAAAACATGGGACTTACAGAAGATGGTTGTGGTTAAGTCATCTTTTTTCTTTTTATAGGGATAATTGCAGGGAGGTATGTGACTCGACAGGTCATATACCTCCCTGTTCATGACGATCTATTAACCGACCGCTCCTTATTAAAAATACATGCTTTTAGTTTTCTGCCAAGTTTACCTTTTCAGGACAGCCCCTGTTTCCAATATTCCTACCGGGTGATAAACGCCTTAAGGAGGTGATAGGTGTTCATCATCCCGTCGGTATGGGAACGTTCATAATTGTGGGAAGCATACACCCCGGGTCCGATCAGCCCATGGCGGACATCGTATCCGCTTTTTAACGCCGCGTCCGCATCCGAGTTATAATGAGGATAGATGTCAACGGCGTAGTCAATCTCGAATTCTTCGGCAAGGGCGGCCAGTCCGGACGTAAGTTCGTAGTCGTAAGGCCCGAACGAATCTTTAGCGCAGATGGAAACCATATGCTCCGTACAATCCAATCCGTCGCCCACGCATCCCATGTCAACGGAAATGATTTCTTTCGTGTCGGACGGCAGGCAGGAAGCGCCGTGTCCCACCTCCTCATAGACCGTAAACAGCAGGGTAACTTTGCGGCTTAAAGTGATCTCGCCTGATCGTACCGCCTTTGCCAGTCCCAGAAGGATGGCGGCGGAGAGTTTGTCATCCAGAAAACGGCTTTTAATGTAACCGCTCTGTGTAATGACCGTGCGCGGATCCATTGCAATAAAGTCCCCGTTGCGGATCCCGAGTTTCTTCACGCTTTTTTTTGAATGGACGTTCTCGTCTAACAGGATCTCCATGTGGTGTTCTGTTTTCGGCTTCTTCTTGTCGGCTACGTGGGAGGAAGGGTCTGTGTTCAGTACGACTCCTGTGTAGGTGCGTCCGTCACGGGTATGTACCGTACAGTTCTCACCGTCGCAGGTGTCCCACTGATGCCAGCCCACGGAGGTAGGGCGCAGACGTCCGTTATCCTTGATTTTCCTGACCATTGCCCCCAGAGTGTCCAGATGTGCCGACAGGACGAGGGGATTGCCGGCTCCGCCGAGATTCACCATAACGTTTCCCTTGTTTGAACGCTCCGGCTGGTATCCAAGGTCATGCAGTATCCCCATTACATGGTCTGAAATCCTTCGGGTATATCCGGAGGGACTTGGAATGGATGTAAGTGTTAATAATTGTTCTAAAATATAGTCTTTCATATAAAATCCCCCTTTTTGGTTTTGACATAAAATTATAGTATTTACTATAATAATCCTTTCAAATGAAATATTCAAGACCTGTTGCGAAAAAATTCAAAAAATAGTATAATTTTCTTATCATGAGAAAGAGCAGGATATGAAACGTATGGAAAAAGACATCATCATGCGGATTGAAGAATGTTATCTGACAATGACGAAAAAACAGAGACAAGTGGCAGATTATATGAAAGAGAATATCGACACAATGTCATTCATTACCTTGAAGGAGATGAGCAAGGAGCTGGGAATTACCGAGATTACAATTCTGAACGCCTGTAAAGTTCTTGGATATAACAGTTTCAATGAAGTAAAGTACGAGGTACGCAAGTATATCAATGTCAACCGGCGGATGGTATTATACAGCCAGAATGAGTACTTTAATAGTTCTCTGCCGGAGTATGAGCTGAATGATAAGGAACGGCTGCTGACGGAGATTTGTATGGAAGAGAGAGGGCTTATGGATGAATATGCGAGGAATTTTGACAGCCGGCAGATCATGGAGGCCGCCAGACTTTTCCTTGAATATTCTAAGATTATCTTATGCGGGAGGGGAATGTCCCACATACTCTGTCAATGGCTTGCGTCCGATCTTGCCGGAGCGCAGATCCCTTCCGCAATCACGAATCCGGAACTGAATGAGAGCGTCTTTGCGACGCTGCCGGCAATTGATGAGAACACGCTGTTTGTGGCGGTTTCGTTTCCGGATTACTATTTTATGACGGAACAGATTGCAAGGTACGCCAAGAAGAAAGGGGCGAAGGTGCTGAGCATCACGGACAGCCCGGAGGCGGAAGTGACGAAGTATGCGGATATGTTCCTGACGGTGCGCAGCACTACGAGGATGTTCATGAATACGGCGTCGGCTCCTATGGCGCTGATCAATCTTCTGGTATCGGCAATCAAGATTGAAAGCGGTATTGACGAGGGAAGCGTCGGGAAAGAATTCGGGCAGCTTTTCGTATAAGAAAATTTTATAATAAAAGTATGATGTCTGCTATAGTAGAGTCACATTTTGAAAAAGAATTTGAGTAAAATTTAACAAATACTATAATATAAAAATATGCAACTTCAACAAAGTTGCATATTTTTTTGAATATCTATATTCAAAAACTGTAGTATTTGCTATAATAGAAAAAAGATATATCAGATATAGATGCATTTTATATCTGATAAAACCAAAAGCATAAAGGAGGCTAATTTATGAAAAAGAAATTAGTGGCAGCGCTGGTTGCGGCGGCAATGGTATTATCGCTTGCGGCATGCGGCGGCAAGAGCGACGGAGGTTCATCAGGCGGGTCAGGTGGCTCCGGCAGCGCGGGAGGCGAGATGTATTACAATAACTATCTCATGACAGAGCCGTCCACGCTGGATTCCATCAAGGGGAATGACAACTACAGCCGTGGAATCCTGATCAATACTATGGAGCCGCTGACACGTCTCGTGGAGAAGGACGGAGAGCAGGTGAGGGAAGCCGCAGGCGCAGAGAGCTGGGAGTCCAATGAAGACGGTACGGTATGGACGTTCAAGATCCGTGACAACAAGTGGTCTGACGGTCAGGAAGTAACGGCGGAAGATTACGCTTATGGTATTACACAGACACTGAACCCGGAAGCCGGTTCACCGAACTCATTCTTTACCGCCAGCTTTATCAAGAACGGCTCTAAAGTTGTGAACGGAGAGGCTTCCGTGGAGGAGCTGGGCGTAAAGGCAGTGGATGATAAGACGCTGGAGATTACGCTGGAAGCCCCGACGCCTTATTTCATGTCTTTGACCGACACGAGGGCATGTTATCCGGTGCGTAAGGATTTCGTTGAGAAGTACGGGGAGACCTATGGTTCGGAGGCGGAGAATTTTATCGGGAACGGACCTTTTAAGATCGAATCATGGGTACATAACTCCGAGATTACGCTTGTAAAGAATGAGGATTATTGGGATGCCGATAATGTGAAGCTTGATAAGGTACATTACGCGATTATCAACGACGAGACGGCGGTATTCAATTCCTTTGACAGCGGGCAGCTTGACACATGTTCCACAGGTTCCGAGGAATGGGTAGGACGTTTTGATAAGAAGGAAGGAGTGGAAAGACTCGATGCGGTCATTCCTTCCATGCGTTTTGATTTCTTCAATGTGAAGGACGAGCTGTTCAGCAACCTGAATATCCGCAAGGCGTTCGTTCTGGCGGTTGACAGGGAAGACATGGCGAAGACTATCTATCAGGATATGCATATCCCGGCATACTGGTGGGTTCCGCAGGCAGTTTCTACGGGCGAGCTTGGGGATTACCGCGACCAGATAGAGGGGCCGCTTGAGAAGATGGCGAAGGAAGAGGACGCAAAGGAGCTGCTTCTGAAAGGAATGGAGGAGCTTAACCTCGGAAGCGACCCGTCTAAGCTTACGGTGAAATATTCCATGAGCGCGACGACACAGTGGGCGCGTAATTACGGCGAGTACGTACAGCAGAAGTATAAAGACGTCCTTGGCGTTAATATCGAGCTGGACTTTAACGAATGGTCTACATTCCAGCAGAAGACCAACAGCGGGGAGTACCAGATGGGCAATATGATATGGGGAACGGACTATGACGACCCGATGTCCATGATTTCCCTGTTTACCACGGAGAACTCCAGCAATATTCCGACGAACTGGTCTAACGAGGAATTCGACTCATTGATCGCGCAGGCGGGAAAAGAGATGGATGAGGCGAAGAGAGTGGAGCTTTATGCACAGGCAGAGGAGATTCTCTTTAACGAGGGATGCAATATTTGTCCCCTTGTCAATGAGATGCAGCACATCTTCCGTTACAGCTATGTGAAGAATGTAGATAAGAAATATACGTCAACTTCCGGAGCAAAGTACATATATATTGAAGGAAGATAAGTAGCTTGAAGATGGGGTTGTTGGAAAATGTTGTATGTCATTTCCCTGCAATCCCATTTTTTAACATGTAAGTACGAAAAGGGAGAGAAAAGATGGCAAAATTTATCGCAAAACGTATCGGATATATGTTGCTTACGCTGTTCATCGTTATTACGGCAACCTTTTTTCTGATGCACAGTATCCCGGGAGATCCTCTTGCCCATATGGCGAGGAACCTGCCGGAACAGACGAGGGCAAATTATTATGAAAAATACGGGCTTGATAAATCCACCCCGGAGCAGTATGTGATCTTCATGAAGAATCTTCTTACCAAGGGCGAGATGGGAGAGTCCCTCAGGTATCCCGGCCGTGAGGTTACGGATACCCTGATGACCAACTCATCCGTGTCGGCAAAGCCTGGCGGGCTTGCGTTGGTCGTAGGCCTTGTCATCGGTATTGTGCTCGGGATCATCGCGGCCCTCAATAAGAATAAATGGCCGGATTACATCGTAATGTTTATCGCAATTCTGGGAATCACGGTGCCGGTCTTTGTTCTGGCGTCGGTGCTCCAATATGTTTTCAGCGTTAAGCTGATGGTGCTGCCGACGACGGGATGGGGAAGCTGGAAGAACGTGGTCCTTCCGGTCGTTGTGTTGAGTTTCGGAACCATTGCGACCTACGCCCGTTATGTGAAGTCGAACATGCTGGACGTGATGGGGCAGGATTATATCCTCACGGCAGAGGCGAAGGGAGTCAGCAGATTCAACGTTGTGAAAAGCCATGTCCTTAAGAATTCGTTCCTTCCCTGTATGACTCTTCTGGTAGGGCAGGTATCCGGTATATTCACAGGATCCTTCGTGGTAGAGAAGATCTTTGGTATTCCTGGGCTTGGTTTCTACTATATTAATTCAATCAACGACAGAGATTATACGATGATCATCGGTACGACGATCTTTGCGGCGGCTTTGTTCGTGTTCGTCCAGCTTGTGGTGGATATCGCGTACAGCCTGATGGATCCGAGAATCCGTGTGAAGTAGGAGGAAGAGCATATGATGGTAAATCACGATGTGACAGATATGATGGAAAATATACCTGATGAGAAATTTAAGATCATCGGGATCGATAAAGATGCGGAAGCCCCTTCAAGACCGCGGATCGGCTACTGGCGGGATGCGTGGAGGCGGCTTCGGGAGAATAAGGTCGCGTTTGTCGCGCTGATTATTCTTCTCATACTGATTTTCTTTATTATCTTTGGACCCGGAATCAGCGGTTATGAATTTGAACAGATCGACTCGGACGCGATCAACCAGGGGCCGAGCGCGGAGCATTGGTTCGGAACGGATGATCTGGGAAGGGACCTGTTTGCCAGGGTTTGGCAGGCGGGCCGTGTATCTATTATTATCGGTATCTTAGGCGCTGTGATCGCCAGCGTCGTGGGAAGTATTTACGGAGGAATCGCCGCGTATTTCGGCGGCGCGGTGGATGATATTATGATGCGTATCGTGGAGGTGCTCTTGAGTATCCCCTACCTGATCATCGTAATCCTGATCTCTGTTATTACGGACAGCAAAAGCCTTGGGACCATGCTGGTGGCCCTGACGCTGACCGGCTGGTGCGGAATCGCGAGGCTGGTGCGGGGCCAGATGCTGCAGCTGAAATCACAGGAGTATGTACTTGCGGCCAATGCCCTCGGCGTTGCTCCGATTAAGATTATTTTGAAACATATGATCCCCAATACCATTGGAATGATCATTGTTGCCATTACCTTTGACATTCCGGGCTATATTTTCTCAGAAGCATTCTTAAGTTATGTGGGACTTGGGATCCAGCCGCCGTCCACCAGTTGGGGAGCGCTTGCTTCGGCGGCGCAGCAGAACTTCATGTTCTACCCGTATCAGCTTTTGTTCCCCGCGCTGATGATCGCCCTTACCATGCTGTCGTTTACCTTGCTTGGCGACGGCCTCCGGGATGCGCTGGACCCGAAATTACGTAAATAGGAGAGACGGATATGGAAAAAGAAAAAATATTAGAAGTCAATAATTTGAATGTTTCCTTTAATACATATGCCGGGGAAGTTAAGGCTGTGAGGGGAGTCAGTTTTGAGCTTTGCAAAGGGGAGACGCTGGCGTTCGTAGGCGAGTCGGGATGCGGCAAAACGGTAACGGCAAAGTCCATCCTCCGTCTGCTTAAGCCTCCGTTTGCGGTGATCAAGCCCGAGTCAAAGATCGTCTGTAACGGGAAAGACGTATTGAAGATGAGCGAGAAGGAGCTGTGTGAGTTCCGGGGGGACGATGTGGGAATGATCTTTCAGGATCCAATGACTTCCCTGAACCCGACCATGACGGTAGGAAGGCAGATCATGGAAAGCCTGATGATTCATAAGAAGCTTGACAAGAAGGGGGCGAGGGAGGAAGCCGTCAACATGCTGAAGCTAGTAAATATCCCAAGCCCTGAGAAACGGATCGACAACTATCCCCATGAGATGTCCGGCGGTATGCGCCAGAGGGTCATGATCGCCATTGCGCTGGCATGTAATCCGAACGTGCTGATTGCGGACGAGCCGACGACGGCGCTGGACGTGACGATCCAGGCCCAGATCATGGATCTGATGATGGAGCTTAAGATCAAGATGAATACCGCGATCATCCTCGTTACCCACGACTTGGGCGTGGTGGCTAATTTCGCGGACCGTATCCAGGTTATGTACGCCGGCGAGGTAGTTGAGAGAGGGACGACGAAGGAGATTTTCAATGAGAGCAGGCATCCCTATACGTGGGCTTTGCTCCGGTCTGTTCCGAGGCTTGGAAGCGAGTCGAAGAAAGAGCTGTATGCGTTGGGCGGGACTCCTCCGGATCTGCTGCTTCCGCTGAACCATTGCCCGTTTGCCGACAGGTGCGAATACTGTATGCCTATCTGTAAAGAGCGTAAGCCGCAGGAAACATGTTTAAGCGATACCCATAAAGTGTCCTGCTGGCTCATGCATGAGAAAGCTCCGAAGGTAGAGTCGTTTTATGATAGGAGGGAGAAGTAATGGGCGAATATATCGTAGAGGCGAAGGATCTGTGCAAATATTTTAAGGCGGGAAAGAATCAGACATTGAAAGCGGTCGACGGAGTGAATATCCGGCTTGAGAAGGGGGAGACCCTTGGATTAGTAGGAGAGTCCGGCTGCGGGAAGACGACCTGCGGGCGTACGCTTGTGAAGCTCTATGACGCCACCGGCGGAACGGTACTGTTTGAAGGGAAGGACGTGTCCAAGCTCAAAGGGAAGGAGTTATTGGGCTTTCGAAAGGACGCTCAGATTATCTTTCAGGACCCCTATGCTTCTTTGGATCCCCGTATGACTATCGGAGAGATTATAACGGAGGGGATGAACGTGCATTTCCGTCTGTCAGAGAAGGAGAAAGAGGAGCGGGTGAACGACCTGCTGCATAAGGTAGGCCTTAATGCGGAGTATGCCAACCGTTTTGCCCATGAGCTGTCCGGGGGACAGAGGCAGCGTGTGGGGATTGCGAGGGCGTTAGCGGTGGAGCCGAAGTTCATCGTGTGCGACGAGCCGATCTCTGCTCTTGACGTGTCAATCCAGGCCCAGATCGTCAATCTGCTGATTAAGCTGCAGCGTGAGATGGGGCTGACATACCTGTTTATTTCCCATGACCTGTCGATGGTCAAACATATCTCTGACAGGGTAGGAGTTATGTATCTGGGCTCTATGGTGGAGCTTGCCGGCAACCATGCCCTGTACGATAATCCGATTCATCCTTATACCCAAGCGTTGATCTCCGCAATTCCGGAGGCTGACCCGGATGAGGAAGAAGGAAAGTCCCGGGTACACTTAGAAGGCGAGGTGCCAAGCCCGATTAACCCGCCGCCGGGATGCAGGTTCAAGGGAAGATGCAAGTATGCGAAGGACATCTGTGATAGGGAGATGCCGGCGCTAAAGGAAGTAGAGCCGGGGCATTTTGTGGCGTGCCACATGTGCGGGAAGGAAAACTGGTAGGAGTAAAAAGGATGTTGGCAAAATCATACATAGAGAAGATATTGGATTATGCGGTTTCCTATGGGGTTGATTATGCGGAGGTATTCTTTGAGGACGTGGAACGGACACGGTTCAGTCTCGTGGATATGCAGGTCGTTAAATGTGCCTGTGGACGGGAGAGCGGTATCGGGATCCGCATGTTCCGAGGATTGGAATGTGAATATCTGTACAGCGCGGATATAAGAGAAGAGAAGGTGCTCGGACTTATGAAAGAGCGTCTGGGAGCAGGAGGCGTTTTTGGTAAGAGAACGCCTCTTTCCGCAATACTGCCTCATGGAGTCGTTCTGCAGGGGACGCTGCCCTGCCATATGAAACTGAAAAAGAAGATCTGTCTGGTACAGGAGGCGGTCAAAGAAGGAAAGAGCGAGGAGGACTGCATTGTACAGGGGCGCGCCTGTTATACGGACGCGGACCAGAGGGTGCAGATCGGGAATACGGAAGGCGTGTACGCAGAGGACCGCCGGGTGCGCACGCGGGTACAGTTTACCATGGCGGCGTCTGACGGGAAGTCTGAGGGCAGGCAGACTGGTTTCGCTGGGCCGGGTGCGATGCAGGGGCCGGATTTCCTTGGAACGGACGCCTTCGCGGCTTATGCCAGAAGCGCGGCGAGGAGCGCGAAGGGGATGCTGGGAGCGCGTCCGTGCCCGGTGGGACGGATGCCGGTTATTATTGCAAATGGTTTCGGCGGGTTATTCTTTCACGAGGCGTGCGGACATTCGCTGGAGGGAGCCTTTGCGGCCGGCGGGCACTCGGAATTTTCAGGAAAGCTTGGAACGAAGGTGGCGTCGGAAAAGGTGACGCTGATTGACGACGGTTCGATTACAGGGGAGTGGGGTTCTCTGGGTATCGATGACGAGGGGATTCTGACAAGGAAGAACGTGCTGATCGAGGGAGGTATTTTAAAGGGATACCTTTTGGACCGGATGGCCGCGCGTCGGATGGGGCTTGCGCCGACCGGCTCCTGCAGGCGGGAGAATTACCGGTTTGCCCCGGTATCGCGTATGACGAATACATATATTGCGCCGGGTGCGGACAATTTCGGGGATATGGTCGGTTCTGTCGGAAGGGGATTGTTCGTGAAGGACATTAACGCAGGCTCTGTTTCCCCTGCGACCGGAGAATTTAATTTTAACACAGGGGAAACTTACCTGATCGAGAAGGGGGAGATTACCGTACCCCTTATGAGCGCAACACTGATAGGGACAGGCGGGGATATCCTGCATAAGGTGGACATGGTGTCGGACAATTTTGACTTGGCGCAGGGGTATTGTTATGCCGGAAGCGGGCAGCTCCCGATTGGTGCGGGACAGCCTGCGGTGCGGGTTACGGAGATGACGGTAGGAGGGAAGGAACTATGACGGGCACTTTGGGAGATATAAATGACCGGGGATTGCCGGACGCCGGGAGGGCGGCAGATTTTCTTTGCCGGCTTAGGGAAGCCGGATTTTCGAAGGTGAGGCTTTGTGTGAATTCCCGCAGGTCGGAACGCCTCGGAGTGGAGAACCAGAGCCTTAAGATCTGTGAGTACGGGGAAAGCCTTATGTATATCGTGGAGGCGGCGCTGGAGGGGGAATACTGCCGCGCCTATTCAGGCTCCCTTGAGGATGCGGAGGAGATCGTCCGGCAGCTCAGGGAAACGGCAGGCACTTTCGGGGACAGGGAATTGCCGGAAGATATTAAGGAAAGTAAGGATTTCCGGGGAAAACGCTGGCGCAGGATGGACAGGGAAGCGGCCGCAGAGAGCCTGAAGCGCGCAGAGAGGGAAGCTCTTGCCTGTGAGAAGGCGCATTTTGTGGAAATGTGCGAGTATCAGCAGTACGAGGAGACAATAGTGCTGGTTGACGAGCATATGCATTATCTTGCGGATGACGACGGGAATTGTACGTTTACGGTTCGGGTGGCGGCGAAGGACGGAGATTCGGCGGCGGAAGCCACGAAGTACGGGATTATAGGAAGCGGCGAAAGCTTTGGCGGTCAGGAAGCGGAAAGCGGGAGGGAGGACGAAACGGAAGAAGAAGAATTTGGCCGGCAGGTCTGTCAGACGGCTAGGAGCGCGGCGAAAGCCGCCGGACTGGGGCTTCACGGGGAAACAGTTTCCTCCGGCGCTTATCCGATCGTCCTTGAAAACTGTGTGATGGCGGAGCTTACGGGGCATTATCTTCCGATGTTCTACGGGGAGAATATCCTTTATCATGTCAGCCCGCTGGCCGGGAAGGAACAAAAGCAGGTGGGATGCCCTTCTCTTTTTATAGAGGAGGATCCTTTTTGCAGCGGGGGAACCCGAAGGCGCAGCATTGATGACGAAGGGACGCCGGTGACGCGGACGGTCCTTGTGAATAAGGGTGTGTTTGAAAAGGCGCTCCATAACAAAAAAAGCGCTGCCGCCGCAGGCGCAGAGAGTACCGGGAACGGTTTTAAACCCGAGGTGACGGCGGACATCGGGACGGGCGCTACCAACGTAATCCTGTCGTCGAAGGGAGATACATTTTCAAGAAGAGAGATGCTGGAGGCTTCGGAAGGCGGAATCTATATTACGAAGATTGAGGGAATGTTCGCAGGGGCTGACACGGAGAGCGGGAATTTCTCTCTGCTGGCATTCGGAAACCGGATCGTGGACGGACAGGCGGGTACGGCGCTGAATCCGTTTACGGTCTCCGGGAATATCTGCGAGCTGTGGAGAGACATTGAGATGATCGGAGACGACCCTGCGTACCGGACGACTGACGGGGCGTGCGCTTCGAGTCCTTCGGTGAAGGTGAAAAGCCTTATGGTATCCGGGGAGTGAGAAAATTCTTGATTTGCGTTCGGATTGTGTGATATTATCCACTTATGTATACTCATGATGACGATTAAAAAAGGAGGCGCCATATGGAATATCAGGAGATGAATGCGAAGACGATTGACAGATGGATAGAGGATGGATGGACGTGGGGAATTCCCATTTCCCATGAAGCGTATCTGCAGGCTTTGGAAGGAAAATGGTCGGTTCTTCTGACGCCTGCAAGGCCGGTTCCGAGAGAATGGTTCGGGGATCTTAAAGGCAGGAAGGTGCTGGGACTTGCCAGCGGCGGCGGGCAGCAGATGCCGATTTTTGCGGCGGCAGGAGCAGAGTGTACGGTGCTGGATTACTCTGAAAAACAGTTGGAGAGCGAGCGCATGACAGCTGACCGGGAAGGGTACGGGATTGAAATTATCAGGGCGGATATGACGAAAGGGCTGCCTTTTGAAGACGAGAGTTTTGACCTTATTTTTCATCCGGTTTCCAACTGTTATGTGGAAGAGGTTAAGCCGATTTTTAAGGAATGTTACCGTATCCTAAAGGACGGGGGGATCCTGCTTTCGGGGCTTGATAATGGGGTGAATTTTATCGTTTCAGATGATGAAAAGACGATCCAAAATACGCTGCCTTTTAATCCTTTGAAGAATAAAGAACAGATGCGGCAGCTTACGGACGAGGACTGCGGCGTACAGTTTTCCCATACGTTGGAGGAACAGATCGGAGGGCAGCTTGAGGCGGGATTTGTCTTGACGCATCTAATGGAAGATACCAATGAAAGCGGATATCTTAAAGAGCATAATATCCCATGTTTTTTGGCGACGCGGGCTGTAAAAAGAAAGAACCGGCGTTGATTTTATGTAATAAGCCTGCCCCGGTATCTCCGTACAAGGCAGGCTTATTGGTACTCGGATACCCAAAAAGGATGCAAAAGGCAGCTTTTTTGGGTCTTGGTTTGACGTAGGTATGCGATACTAGTTTGAAAGAAATTCTTTGATCTCGTCCAAACTTTTTCCGGATGCAACGAGTAACTCGGCAGCCTCCTGAACCTCGGCTTGTTTTTTCTGTTTCTCGACCAAAGCGTCGTAACGAACCTGATCTTTTTTTAATTGTTTGAGATTCGCTTTTTCCTGCTTTAATTCTGCAGATAATGATTCGATTCTCTCTTCTGCCATCTCAATTAATTCCGGATAATTTTTCTCTTCTACCTTTCTTCTCGCCATACTAAATGACCTCCATAATTATTTGTTTACATTATAAAGATATCATTCATTTGTAAAAGAGTAAAGAGTTTATGTGTAATTTATTTGAAAATTTTTTGATTTTTTTCGAGATTATTTGTGCAAAATAAGATTGAAAACAAATATGAGTTTTGATATAATAAAAAAAAGAACTTATGTTTGTTTTGCGTTTATTGAAAAAAGAAAAGCAAAGAATTTGGAATAATTTTTTATGGAATAAAACGGAGATGTGACGGATATGGCGGGGGATAATCATACCTATATTGCAATCGATCTGAAGTCTTTTTATGCTTCGGTAGAATGTGTGGAGCGCGGCTTAGATCCCATGACAACGAACCTTGTGGTGGCCGATCTGAGCCGTACGGAGAAGACGATCTGTCTGGCGGTATCGCCCTCATTAAAGGCCTATGGAATCTCAGGAAGGGCAAGGCTTTTTGAAGTGATTCGGAGGGTGGGGGAGGTCAACGCCGAGAGGAGGAGCATGGCGCGGGGCCGGCAGCTTACGGGCAGTTCTTATGATGACAGAGAATTGAAGAATTCGCCTGAGAAGGCTGTCGATTATATTACCGCGCCGCCGAGAATGGCGCACTATATTGATTACAGTACCAAGATCTATGAGATTTATCTTAAGTACGTTGCGCCGGAGGACTGCCATGTGTACTCGATTGACGAGATAATGATGGATGTCACTCATTATCTGAATACGTACCGGCTGTCGGCCCGTGAGCTTGCCGGGAAGATTATCAGGGATATCTATTTGACGACGGGGATTACGGCGACGGCGGGAATCGGAACGAACCTCTATCTGTGTAAGGTTGCTATGGATATTGTGGCGAAGCACATTCCGCCGGATAAGAACGGGGTGAGGATTGCGAATCTGACGGAAAAGAGTTACCGCCGGATTCTGTGGGCGCATCAGCCTATTACGGATTTTTGGCGCGTGGGCCGCGGGTATGCCAAGAAGCTTAAGGAGCATGGCATGTACACTATGGGGGATGTGGCAAGGTGCTCCATTGGAAAACCGGGAGAATATTACAATGAAGATCTGCTTTACAAGTTATTTGGGGTCAATGCGGAACTTCTGATCGACCATGCATGGGGGTGGGAACCATGTACGATGAAGGATATCAAGACATATAAGCCCAGCGCCAACAGCGTCGGTTCGGGGCAGGTACTGCATTGCCCCTATACGGCGGAGAAGGCGAGGATGGTCGTTCGGGAGATGACGGAATCTCTGGTACTGGATCTGGTGGATAAGGGTCTGGTAACGGACCAGATGGTTCTGACGGTAGGGTATGACCGGGGGAATCTGTCGGAGCCCGGGCTTATGAAGTCCTATAACGGGGAAGTCACAAAAGACCGTTATGGGCGCAGTGTTCCCAAACATGCCCACGGTACCGTGAATCTTAAGAAGCAGACTTCCTCCACGGAGATGATTGTAGAGGCGGTTCTGCGATTATATGACGAGATTATCCGGAAAGATTTTCTTGTCAGAAGGATTGCGATAGGCGCCAATCATGTGGTGGATGAAAGTTCTGTGAGGAACGAGCCTGTTTTTGAGCAGATGGACTTGTTTACGGACTATACCGCCCTTAAGAAGAAACAGGAAGCGGAGGAGGAGAAGCTGCGGCGGGAGAGAAGCCTGCAGCAGGCGATGCTGGATATTAAGAAGAAGTATGGAAAGAATTCGATTCTGAAGGGAACCAACCTGTTGGAGGGTGCGACGGCGATGGACCGCAACAGGCAGATCGGCGGGCATAGGGCCTGACAGGATCAATGGACAGGGGGATTTTAGGTGGGAATGGATGTACGGCAATTTTTGAACAATCAAGAGACGTATAAGTATCAGGATATGATTCATCTTCCGCATCATGTATCCCGGACGCATGCCCATATGCCCGTTAAGGACAGGGCCGCTCAGTTTGCGCCCTTTGCCGCCTTGACAGGACATTATGAGGCCGTGAAGGAGACGCAGAGGCTTACGGAGGAGAGGATTGAGTTAGACGAATATTGCAAAGCGTCTTTGGAGAGGAAGCTTAAGGAGATACGGGAACAGTCAGTGACGGAACCGGCTGTTTCCGTCACTTATTTTATACCGGACGCCCGTAAGGCGGGAGGAGCTTATGTGACGGCGGAAGGCCGTGTGAAGAAGATAGACGAATATGAAAGGGTTTTGGTTTTTACGGACGGTAGGAGGGTGATGGTCGACGAGATTATAGAGATAGACGAAGGGGCTGATTACGAATGAGGTATTGGAGGGGCGTCTGTCTTCAAGCGCCTGCGCGCCGGCATCGAATATTCCGGATTCGGAGGCCTTATTAAGAAGGACGGTCCGAAGTAAGGCATATTCGATGCCGGCAGCAAAGCAAATCAGTAAGCGTTATTTTTAATAAGTTCCGTATGTTCTTTCACAAATTTTTTAAAATGCTGAATTACAGGGGCTTGGTATACATTTTTCAGGGTTGCCATATAAAAATCACGCTTCCAGCTCGGCTTAAGGATCTCGATGATCTTGACGGGCATATAATTCAGGACGGACATCCGCGGAACGACGGCGATTCCGAATCCTTCGCTTACAAGTCCGGCAACCGCCAGTTCTTCGTCAAGGGCATAGTCGCTTTGCGGGAAGCCGCCGCAGGTCTCATAGAGTCTGTCGACGATATGCCTTAGACTGCTGCGCTCCGAAAACATAATCTGAGGATAGGACAGGGTATCTTTAAGATCCACAGAGTCTTGTCCTTCTAAGGGATGCCCCTTTGGAACGATAAGCACCAGTTCCTGACAGGAAAAGGGGATGAATTCGATCAGGGGTTCATTCTCCGCCTTTGTACAGAAAGCGATGTCATATTGCCGTTCCTTTAGGCCTCGGATTATATCCGGAGTCAGGTTCGTGGAAGTGTGAAAGTAAAAGTGAATTTTCTTATTAGGCTTTGAATCCAGGAAATCTTTCACAAATTTGGGTACGGTAGAGCTTAAGGTGCGGAGCATGCCGATATCGACGCGTCCTTCTCCCCGCCCTGTCATCCGCAGCTTGTTGACGCTGGAATCCAGCATATCAAGAGACTGCTCCACATCGGTCAAAAATGCCTGACCGCATTTGGTTAAGACAACGTTGCGGCCGTCTTTTTCAAATAATTTTACTCCCAGTTCTTTCTCAAGAGAGGAGATTGCATGGCTTAGGCTTGGTTGAGTAATCGCCAGGATCTCAGCGGCTTTCGTATAATGTTCTAAATGAGCCAGTGTCACAAAGTACCTGAGATGATAAAGATTCATAGGAGCTCTCCTTTCTTCATTTGCTTCACTATATTCAGTTGTATAAATTATGCTGATATTCTATCATGAACTATTGAGAAAATCTATAGTAATATACGGTGTATGCTCTGTAAAATGTTATATAATTCTTCCGCGCCGATCTGTCCGGGGGCGGAAGGCGCCTCACCGCAGCCGAAGGTCATGCAGGAGCCGAATATTTCGCAGGAAATGCGGCTGATACTGCCAAGACCTGCCATTGCCATGGTGATAATCGGGCGGTCGGCATAGTCGGCCGTCATCTCTTCCGTAGCGGCAAGGAGGGTTAAGAGATCCTTCTTATTCCGGGGCATGACTGCAATCTTAGGGATGTCCGCTCCCATATCCTGCATCTTGCGCAGACGGTATATGATATCCGACTTGGCGGGCGTCTTCTCAAAATCGTGGTTGGACGCCACAACCTTTGTGTTGTGCCGATGGATGAAAGAAATCAAGTCTGCTGCATCCTGATCCCCTGTGAAGAGCTCCACGTCGATGAGGTCGGCTGTACCGGTTGAGGCGACGGCTTTATTCAGGGAGATGTAGGAGTCTGTATTCAGGCCGCAAACTCCTCCTTCTTTTTTCGTGCGGAACGTAAAAAGAAGAGGGGTATTCCCGAGAATTTCCCGAATATCTGTCAGGACTTTTGTTACATTATCTATACTTTCCACGTCTTCAAACCAGTCCGCACGCCATTCCATCAGATCCATGTGCATCTCTTTGTATTGTCTTGTCAGGGAAAGGATCTCTTCCCGGGATTTCCCGATATTGGGAATACAGATGGCCGGAATACCGGTGCCTAGTTCTAAGTTTCTTACTCTTACTGTGTCCATAGTTCTTACTCCATAGTTTGTGTAAATTCATTTGGTAGGACATACTTCCTCCAACATCTCCCGCACCGTTTTGCCAGTACACGGATGGCGTTTATAAGGCGCAATCTCATGAAGCGGTTTCAGGACGAATTCCCTTCTATGCATATCCACATGGGGAATACACAGATCCGCCTCCTCCACAATCCAATCGTCATAGAAAATAATATCCAAATCCAGCGTTCTGGGTCCCCACCGGATAACACGCTCCCTTCCGGCCTCCTGCTCAATCCTGTGAAGCTCCTCAAGCAATTCCCGCGGGCGAAGCAGGGTGCAAAGCACAAGACAGCCGTTCAGGAAATCCTCCTGATCCGTCACGCCATAAGGCTTCGTACTCAGAAAAGAGGATACTTGCGTCACTTTACAAAGAGGAATCGCGTCTAGCGCGTCAACCGCCTCTTTGAGAAACTTCTCCTTATCCCCCATATTAGAACCCAGCGCAATATACGCGGTGTGCCAGCCCCGCTCGATCTCAACCGAGACCGTTTCCATAGGAAGTCCGACGGGCGCCCAGGGTTTTTTTATTTCCAGACGAACTCTCTCTAGGCGGGGAGTATTTAAAAGGAGCGTCTCTGCCAGACTTTCGGCGGCGCGCTCCAAGAGCTTGAAGGTATGTGCGGTCAGGAAATGTTCGATCTGCCGGCTGATCTCTCCATAGTGGATAGAGGCCTCCAGATCATCCGTCTTGCCGGCGGCTCTCGTATCGGTATACAGAACCGCGGTAACTATGAATTTCTGTCCGAGGGCATTTTCCTCCGGAAATACGCCGTGACGGGCGAAGATTTCGAGATTCTTTATTTTAATCTGATCCATTTTCCCTCCTATTAGTAATGGCTTCAATCATTTGAACGGCCCTTCGGTTTGCCTTCACGTCATGGACTCTCACGAAGGAACAGCCGTTCATCATTCCGTAGACGGTAGCGGCAATGGTTCCCTCCTCCCTCTGGTCGGCGGGAAGATCAAGGGTAAGCCCGATTACAGACTTCCGGGAGGCCGCAAGAAGAATGGGATAACCCAATTCTTTCAATATGCCGACTTCCCGGATTATTTCAAGATTCATCTCATAAGTCTTTCCAAATCCGACTCCCGGATCGAGAATAATCTTATCGTCCGGAATGGACGCTTCTTTGGCAATCCGGATACAGCTTTGCATATCCTCCATGAAGTCCGTAAGAAAGTCCTGATAAACCGCTTTTTTTCTGTTATGCATCAGGCAGCAGGCAGCGTTATGGCCTGCGATAAGACTCGCCATACGAGGATCGTATTTCAGGCCCCAGACATCATTAACAAGGTCGGATCCCGCCTGGAGCGCAGCCTCGGCTACGGTACTTTTATAGGTGTCAATGGACACAGGGATATCAAATTCTTGTTTCAGCTTCTCGATGATGGGTGCGGTTCGGGAAATCTCTTCCTCGTCGCTGATTTGGACATGCCCGGGACGGGTAGATTCACCGCCGACGTCCAGAATGTCGGCTCCGTCTCCGATCATTTTTTCCGCATGCTTAAGCGCCGCGTCCGGACGGAAGAATCTGCCGCCGTCGGAAAAGGAGTCTGGCGTGACGTTCAGGATACCCATGATGTAAGTATGTTTGTTTGTGTCGAATTCTTTGCGTCCTATGATCATAATAGAATCTCCTTATTCTTTTTGTTGTCGCTCCATTTACATTCTGCTTCTGCGGAGCAGGCAAAACATGCCCGTGACATCTTATCGCCCCTGTACAGAAGGGTTTCCAAGGGTTCGGCGTTTCCGCGCAGCCGCCGGTGTCCGCGGATTGCCGTGAGAATCTGCCCTTGTTCATCCGGTGTAAATGCAATTTCTTTGGGCATATCCGCAAGAATCTGCGCCGCCAGCTCTTCACCGGCCGTTTCGTGGGGGATTCCTGTCTCATACTGCCGGCTCTTGCCTATATCATGGAGGAGGGCCGCCGCGTAGATCAGATCCCGGCTGATTCCAAGATTTCCCTCCAAGTTCAGGATATAAACGATTCTTGCCGTATCCAGAAGATGGCTCGTCTGATGGCGGCAGAAGATACGGTCTTTTTCAAGTTCGTTAAGCCTTTGGCAGGACGAGACGTAGAGGGGATGATGCAGGATGAAACTAAGACGGGGGGAGTTTTGGCCGGCGGCGCTCATCTTTGACCCAACATCCGGAAGAAACGTTCTTCCAGTTCCTTGTCGGTCTCAAAAACCCCGCGCCGTGCCAGCGTCACCGTCTTGCTCCCCGGCTTCTTAATCCCGCGCATGGACATACACATATGCTCTGCTTCTGCCATAACAAGCACGCCCTTTGGCGCCATATGTTTCATGAGCGCGTCGGCGATCTGGCCGGTTAGCTGTTCCTGAAGCTGTAAGCGTCTTGCGAATACCTCCACCGTCCTGGCAAGTTTACTCAGGCCTACCACCTTGCCGTTTGGAATATAGGCAATGTGTACTTTCCCATAGAAGGGAAGCAGGTGATGTTCACAGGTGGAATAGAAGGTGATGTCCCGCTCGATCACCATCTCGCTGCTGTCAACGCAGAATGTCCGGCTTAGATGTTCGCCGGCATCCTCCTCCATTCCGCCGAAGATTTCCCCATACATCCTTGCGATACGGTCCGGAGTGTCAAGAAGCCCTTCGCGGGAAAGGTCCTCGCCGATTCCCTCCAATAGAAGACGGACCGCCTGTTTGATTTTGCTTTGATTTACCATAATATTATATCCTTAAAAAATGAAATTAAATTTTACGTATACTTCAGGTACGGACTAAGCAGATAAGGATTCTAAGTCCGACATGACCTGCCCGAGATAGGAGAGAGAACCAAAAGACAGGATGACGTCGTCCTTATGGGCCTCTGCGAGGGCATTTTCCACCGCCGACCTGACGCTTCCCGCAGCCTGTACGGGAATCCCGGTTTTACAATGCCGCCTCATAACCTCGGCAAGCTCTGCCGCCGGAAATGTCCGCGCGGTATCGGGAAGATCTACGGTATATACGGATTTGGCCAGAGGTCCCATGATGCCGGCGATTTTCTCGTATTCTTTGTCCCGGAATACCCCCATGATATAGATCAAAGACTTATCCGGGAAATAGACCTCCAAGGTCTCCTTAAGCCTTTTGGCAGCCTCTTCGTTGTGCGCCCCGTCTATAATGAAGAGAGGCCTCTTCCTGAGGACAGTAAAACGGCCGGGCCAGACAGTCTCCTTAAGTCCTTGCCGCACCGCCTCCTCCGTAATGCAAAAGCCCTTTGCCCGAAGCGCTTTGATAGCCTCAAGCGCGGTAACGACATTGTCCGGCTGGTATCTTCCCGGGAGGGGGCAGCGCAGATTATCCCATTCTTTGTAAGAAATAATCTGTCCGTCGAAGCTTTCTGCCAGCAATCCGGCCTGCTCCATATCCGCGGTGACAACGGGACAGCCAAGCTCTCTGGCTTTCTTTGCTAAAACCTGTTCCACGTCCGGACGCTGCCTCGAAGTGACAACGGTGCATCCCGGTTTGATGATTCCTGATTTTACGGCGGCGATCTCTTCCGGGGAATTCCCGAGAATCCCCATGTGGTCTAGGCTGACGGAAGTAAAGACGGCCAGAAGAGTTGATTTTATGACGTTGGTGGCGTCCGTCGCGCCGCCAAGCCCGCACTCCAATACCACCAAGTCGCAACCCTGTTCTTTGAAATATAAAAAAGCTATTGCTGTCTCTGCTTCGAATACAGTCGGGCTTGTCTCGCCGGCTGCCTCCATACGGGCAATAGCTTCTTTGACCAACGCGGTCAATCTGGCAAACGCATCTCTTGGTATCCATTGTCCGTCTACCTGAATCCGTTCCAGATAGGAAACTACTGTCGGCGAGAGATATCGTCCGACTCTGTATCCTGCTTTACTTAAAATAGTGGAGGTGTATGCAAGTACAGAGCCTTTGCCGTTGGTTCCGGCAATGTGAATGAACTTAAGTTCATCCTCCGGATGATCAAGTTCGCACAACAGCTTGTGAATCGTACCAAGACCAAGTACACTTCCGTATTTCGACACCTTGTCCAAATATACCCTTGCTTCTTTATAGGTCACGTTCTCGTTTCCTTTCGTTATATTTTCATCGGTGTTTATCATATCATTAAAATTGGATTTGGACAAGAGAATTTGGAAAATAAGATTTTGGCTGTTATAAAAAGGCGAAAAAAATGTTGAAAAAAGTTAGAAAGGATATTGACAAGAAGAGGGGAATATTGTATAGTATCAATGTTGCATATCACATGTATGCTGCCTTGGCTCAGTCGGTAGAGCGTCGCCTTGGTAAGGCGGAGGTCGGCGGTTCAATTCCGCTAGGCAGCTTTGAGAAGCCCTTGTTATTCAAGGGCTTTTTTTAATAGACACATTAGAATTCAGGCTTTGCTACGAAGGAGGAAGGGCGGCGGGGCCGGGATCAAAGAAGAGGGGGATAAGACGTGCCATCATTTTTAGAAGATCTGTCTAAGTTCCGCGGAACAGGGGAACGAAACGCACAGGGACAATCGCTGGAAGATTTTCTGGCGGCATATGATCCGGGTGAATATGAGTCGCCGAGCTGTACGACGGACGCGGTTATATTTGCGCATCCGGGGAAGCCTGACCCGTCTTTGGAAGGGCTGCGCCTTCTTATGGTAAAGAGGGGCAATCATCCCTGTATCGGGGCGTGGGCGCTGCCGGGAGGCTTCGTCAATATGAGGGAGGATCTGGCGGACACGGCAAGAAGAGAGTTGGAAGAAGAGACCGGGGTTTTGGATCTTGTAATGGAACAGATCGCTACCTACGGAAATTACGACAGGGACCCGAGGTCACGGGTTATCACGACGGCGTATATGGCGCTGGTGGACGAAAGCAAGGTCACGGTCACGGCCGGCGACGACGCGGCGGACGCGGCGTGGTGCAATGTGCGTCTCGAATTGCTTTCAGAAGGACAGGAAGGCGGCAGGACGAAGAACAGATACGCCCTGTATCTGGAGAATCAAAGCAGAGGATTGGATACCAAGGCTGTGGTTGAGGAAGAGATACGAAGGGACGGATTGATCAGGGAGCGGAATTATACCGTGGTAGATCAGGGATTGACGGCGGCAGACCATGGGGCGATTATTACGCAGGCGCTGCTGATTTTAAAGAAGCGGTCAGGATACGTTTAGTAAAGAGAAAACGACCTTGTTTCGTCATATTTTTTATGATAAGATAGGGGACATAATGTTAGGTAAGTTTCTATAAGGAGGAGCAATAATGGGAGAAGAGACAGTTTCCAGAAATTTTATTGAACAAGAGATAGATAAGGACCTCGCCGAGGGCGTATATTCCGAGGTCTGCACCAGATTTCCGCCGGAGCCGAACGGATATCTCCATATCGGACACGCCAAGTCCATCCTGCTGAATTCCGGTTTGGCCAGAAAGTATAACGGAACCTTTCATCTGCGGTTCGACGACACGAACCCGACGAAGGAGGATATGGAATTTGTGGAGTCCATCAAGGAAGACGTAAAGTGGCTTGGGGCGGACTGGAAGGATCATCTGTATTTTGCTTCGGATTATTTTGAAGTGATGTATGAATGTGCGGTCAAACTGATCAAGAAGGGGAAGGCTTTCGTCTGCGACCTAAGCGCCGACGAGATCAGGGAATACAGGGGAACGCTGACGGAGCCGGGAAAGAACAGCCCTTACCGCGAACGAAGCCCGGAGGAGAACCTGCGTCTGTTTGAGGAGATGAGGGACGGAAAAGTCAAAGACGGGGAGAAGGTGCTGCGCGCCAAGATCGACATGGCGTCCCCGAATATCAACATGCGCGATCCGGTTATCTACCGTGTGGCCCATATGGCGCATCACAATACGGGGGATCGGTGGTGTATCTATCCTATGTATGATTTTGCCCACCCCATTGAGGATGCCGTTGAGAAGATTACCCATTCGATCTGTACGTTGGAATTCGAGGATCATCGGCCGCTCTATGACTGGGTAGTGAAGGAGTGCGGGTTTAACCCCGCGCCGCGCCAGATCGAATTCGCCAAGCTGTACCTGACCAATGTGGTGACGGGAAAGAGGTATATTAAGAAGCTAGTGACGGACGGGATCGTGGACGGATGGGACGACCCAAGGCTTGTGTCGATTGCGGCGTTAAGGAGAAGGGGATTTACGCCGGAATCCCTTCAGATGTTTATCGATATGTGCGGCGTGTCCAAGAGTCAGAGTTCCGTGGATTATGCCATGCTTGAATACTGTATCCGCGAGGATTTGAAACTTAAACGCCCCCGTATGATGGCCGTGCTGGATCCGATTAAGCTGGTGATCGACAATTATCCGGAAGGAGAGACGGAGTATCTGGAGGTGGAGAACAATCTGGAGAATCCTGAGCTTGGGATGCGTAAACTGCCGTTTTGCCGGGAGTTATACATTGAGCGGGAGGATTTTATGATTGAGCCTCCTAAGAAGTATTTCCGTTTGTTCCCGGGGAACGAAGTGCGCCTGATGCATGCCTACTTTGTAAGATGCGTAAGTTTCGAGACGGACGCCGACGGCAGAGTGACGGTGGTACACTGCATTTACGACCCGGAGACGAAGTGCGGCACAGGGTTTACCGGGCGGAAGGTGAAAGGGACGATCCACTGGGTGGCGGCTCCTTACGCAAAAAAGGCGGAGGTGCGCCTGTATGAGAACCTGGTGGACGAGGAGAAGGGGGTCTACAACAAAGAGGACGGCTCTTTGAACCTGAATCCCAATTCTCTGGAGGTCCGTAAGGAATGTTATGTGGAGGATAGTTTTGCCGAGGCAAAAGGATGCGACAGTTTTCAGTTTGTAAGAAACGGGTATTTCTGCATTGATTCTAAGGATTCCTCGCCGGATGCCCTTGTATTTAACCGGATTGTTTCCTTGAAGAGTTCGTTTAAGCTGCCGAAATAGGGCAGGGCTTGTTCATGAACGAATTAACAATGAACTTGAAGAGCCATTCTAAAATTCCGCTTTATGAACAGATCTACGGCTATATTAAGACCGACATCCAAAGCGGTAGGATAGGATATCGGGAGAAGCTGCCGTCGACCCGGGCGTTATCGAAGCATTTGGAGGTCAGCAGGAGTACCGTGGAGCTTGCCTATGAGCAGCTTTTATCGGAAGGATACATTGAGGCTGAGCCATACAGGGGCTATTTTGTGGCGCAGACGGAAGAACTCTACTGCTTTAAAAAGGAGAGGGTGCAGCCTACCCTCCCGAAGGAGGAAAAGAAGAAGTACAGGTATGATTTTTCCCCCAACGGGGTAGATTTGCGGAGTTTTCCCTACAATGCGTGGCGGAAGCTGTCCAAGGATATCCTGATGGATGACCGGACGGAATTATTCCGTTCGGGAGATTCCAAAGGGGAGTACGGCTTCCGCGAGGCGATCGGCAGCTATCTCCATCAGGCGAGAGGGGTGAACTGTTCGCCGGATCAGATTATCGTGGGTGCGGGGAGCGATTATATCCTGATGCTTTTGAGCATGGTCCTTGGGAAGGAGCATAGGATTGCCTTTGAGGATCCCGCCTATAAGCAGGCGTACCGCATGGCCAACGCCCTGTCCTATGAAACGGTTCCCGTATCTCTGGATAAGAACGGGATGATGGTTTCCGCATTAGAGGAGTCCGGGGCGGATATTGCGTATGTGACTCCCTCCCACCAGTATCCCACGGGGACGGTAATGCCGATTAACCGGAGGATGGAGCTGCTTAGGTGGGCGTTGAAAGGGGAGGGGCGGTATATCGTAGAGGACGACTATGACAGCGAGTACCGCTATAAAGGCAAACCGATTCCCGCCCTGCAGGGGTATGACGCCCATGAGAAGGTCGTCTATCTGGGTACGTTTTCCCGGTCGGTGGCTCCGGCAATCCGCCTCAGCTATATGGTGCTGCCGCAGCCCCTTATGGAAGAATATGAAAGAAAAAATGGCTTCGTACACACTACCGTTTCCAAGGTAGACCAGTTGATTATGCAGAGATTTCTCGAAGAAGGGTATTATGAACGGCATCTGAATAAGACGAGGGCGCTGTATAAGAGCCGCCATGACCTGCTGTTAGACGGCCTTAAGCCTATGTCGGATATTCTGACTGTTTCCGGGGAACATGCGGGGGTGCATCTGCTTCTTACGTTTCGGAACGGAATGACGGAAGGGGAGCTTATCAAAAGGGCGGCTAAGGAAGAGATCCGTGTGTATGGGCTGTCGGATTACCGGATTCGGGAGACAGGGGAGGAAAAGCCGACGATACTGCTTGGCTATGCGAACCTGACGGAAGAGCAGATCAGGGACGCCGTGAAGATATTGGAGGGATGTTTCCGCCGCTGAGGCAAAACTTGGCGGAATGTCCCGGCGGAACAGATTTCACTGCATAATTGGAACTTGATATCAGCTTCCTTCATAGTTTATAGAGAAGGGAGCGATTTTTATGAGTATGAATGGAATAGATATCAGCAGATGGCAGTCGGGAATTGATCTCGGGGCGGTTCCCTGCGAGTTTGTCGTTATAAAGGCGACAGAGGGAACCACATACGTAAACCCGTACTGCGACCGGCATTTCCAGCAGGCAGCGAAACTTGGGAAGAAGTTAGGCGTTTACCATTTCGCAGGCGGTAAAGACGCGGCCGCGGAAGCGGAGTATTTTGTAAAAAACGTAAGAGGATACATCAAAAAGGCGGTCTTGGTACTGGATTTCGAGATACAGGACATGGGAAACGGGGCCGTCTGGTCGAAGCAGTGGCTTGACAGGGTTTATGAGCTGACGAAGGTAAAACCGTTGATCTATATGAGTAACTATCTGGCAAATCATCTTGATTGGAGCGCGGTGGCGAATGGGGGATATCCTCTGTGGAACGCGTATTACTATGCTTACGGTACGCCCATGGGCTACAATCCTGATGCGCCGCTTCCGGAAAGACTTGGGGCATGGGGGAAGGCCTTGCTGTATCAGTACACCTCTGAGGGAAGGCTTCCGGGATATGACGGTTATCTGGATCTTGACGTATTCTATGGAGAGCCAAGAGATTGGGACCGTTATGCAGGAAAAGAGGGCGAGACACCGGACCCTCCGAAGCCCGATCCTACGCCGCAGCCGACGGTCGCTTACCGGGTACGGCCCGGGGATACGCTTAGTAAAATTGCCGGCAGATACGGAACTACGGCGGCGGTACTGGCGCAGTTAAACGGGATTGCGAATCCGAACCTGATCTATGCGGGACAGGTGATCCGGATTCCCGTTGGTTCTACCCATCCGGTGGAGCCGACGTATTATGTGGTAAGGCGGGGGGATACGCTGAGCGGGATTGCAAAACGGTTTGGTACGACATATCAGCGGTTGATGCAGATCAATGGGATCCGGAACCCCAACCTAATCTATGCGGGGCAGAGGCTGCGGATTAACTGAGGGTATGACGCGGGAATTATCTCCCCCATCGGTACAAAAAAATCAAAAAGAAGAGCGGTATAACCTTAACGGCTATGCCGTTTTTTGTTTTGTGATATTTACGGCGGTTTAGAAGCGGAAAAAAGAAGAACTTTTACGTTTACGACGGATTTATACCCATTTAAGAAAAAAATGAGAATAGGGATTCAAATTGTTTATAATGGGAATAAATCGAAAGGAGAGACATAGTTATGAAAAGGACAATAAACATTACGATGCTGGAACTGACAAAAATACTGAAAAAAAGAGAATTTCTGTTCGGCCTGATTATGGTGCTTATCATGGGAGGCGGAATGACATACGGTGCGTATGCGTTTCCTGATAGTTTTGGAGTCAGCAATGTAATCGCGTTTTTCGGAAACTTTTCCAGTATTTTAATCATGTTTTTGGCAGTAAAGAGTTTAGGAGAAGAATTTGATTTAAAAACAGCGACGTTTGTTTTTACCTCAAGAAGCAGCAGAATCCAGATCATTATTGCAAAAATCGTGAGCGTAACCATTGTCAATATGTTGATTGGTTTATGTGGCGGGATTTTGTATGACGCTGCATTGGTGATCTGCAGACAGCCATGGACAGTACCTATGCTGTTGGGAACCATTGGAAAAGAAATCCTGATATATATGGTTTATGGTTTTGCCATAGGCGCGACGGCAGTGATGGTCACATGCTTTTACAATACAACCATAACGCCTCTTATTTATCTGATCGTACTGTTTTGGGTAATGCCGGGTCTTTTACAGATGATCGGACAGAAAATAAGGGCGCTTGGAAAAGTATTGGATTATGTGCTGTTCTGCCTGTCTGACCAATTCCTGATGTATCAGGATTGGAGTATCAAAAATATTACGGTATTTTTGGTCACAGGTATTGCATTTACAATCATCGCCATGACTGTTTTACAAAAGAAAGATTTGTAAGAAGCAGGATTTTTATGATATCTGGATCTGTTGTATGAACAATCCGTCTTTTATCAAGGTTTCATGGTAAATATTATCATAGCGGTTCAATATTTCCGACACATTGCAAAGGCCGACGCCATGACCGTCTCCCTTTGTGGTTACGCCCTTTTTGTGCATCTGCGCAACAGAAAGGCCTTTGTCAATAAACGTATTTGAAATAATAAATACGATATCCTGATTCATCTTACCCAGATGAAGATTCACGACCGGATGATTTGTTTCCAGACACGCCTCAATGGCATTATCCAGATAAATCCCAAACATTCTGGTCATGTCAACGGGATCCATGTGAACGGAATCAATTTCATCCGGAATATCAATATTCACTTCAATATCCTGATTGACGGCCAGAAGCAGTTTGGTATACAAGATACTTTTCAATTCCAATATATGGATATGTAATAAGTTGTTTAATTCGCTATTCTTTTGCGTAAGATTTTTTTGCATAGGAAAAATATGTTCATAAAAAAAGGTTTCAAGTTCATCATATTTTTTCTCATCAATATATGCGGAGAGGGAAGCCATAATATTGATATAATCATGCCGGAAAGAACGAAGATTATTATATACCATCTCAAGGTTTTGGGTGTACTCATTCAGGTTTTCCAGATACTCCACTTTTTTCTGAGCTTCATAACTTTTTTTAGCTGTGTAAAGTACGAAAAGAATCATACTTATTGTGAACACAGAATAGAGGACAACCGAAGAAACCATTAAAAAGAACTCCCTGCGCGTAATTTCCAGAGTATCAAAAAAGGAAGCCAGCGTAAGAATCATAGTTGCGCAAAGAAAAAGGGTTATAGCGATCAAAGCAGTTAGTTTCTTGTTCATTTTTTCAAAAATACTGCTCAGGTATCTTTGGAACAACAGCCTGACCAGATAAAGGACAGGGCAGGAGGCGGCTATCGTACAGAGAAGAACTAGGATGACACGGTATATATTTGCATTTAATTCTTTAACGGAGAGTCCCCATAACATATTGGCTGCAAGCCCTATTAGATTATCTAAAACGCAGTTTATAACATAACCGATCGGAATAAAAAAAACCGAATATAATTTCTTTGTGAAGCTGGCTAACAGAATGGAATTTACTCCCAGTATAACAAACAGCATAGCGTTAAAATTAAAATATATTAATATGTAAAAAAGCGTAAAAAATGATAAAAAGAAAATGGGGTATTTATTTACGGAAAGACGGGGGTAAGTCAATATAAAAATGTCGCAGACCAGCATAAGCGCAATAAGTATGGAAGCTGTCAAATATAGTGTAATCATAAAAAACTCCTTATATCAGTATACTTTTTGATATTTGAACCTGTTGTATGAATAACCCTTCTCTCATCAAGGTTTCATGGTAAATATTATTATAGCGGTTCAATATTTCAGACACATTGTGAAGACCGATACCATGTCCGTCCCCCTTTGTGGTAACTCCCTTCTTATACATCTGTGTTACGGAAAGACCATTGTCAATAAACGTATTTGAAATAATAAATACGATATCCTGCTTCATTTTACCCACATGAAGATTCACCACCGGACGCTCTGTTTGAAGACACGCCTCTATGGCATTATCCAGATAAATTCCAAACATTCGGGTCATGTCGACGGGGTCCATGGCAACAGAATCGATTTCGTCCGGAATATCAATATTTACTTCGATATCCTGATTGACGGCTAAGAGCAGCTTGGTATATAGAATACTTTTCAGTTCCAATATATGGATATGAAGCAGGTTGTTTAACGCGCTGTTTTTTAGCGTAAGGTTCTTCTGCATAGGTAAAATGTGCCTATAGAAAAAGGTTTCTAATTCATCATACTTTTTGGCGTCAATATATGCGGCAAGGGAAGCCATAATATTGAAATAGTCATGCCGGAAAGAACGTAAGTTTTGATATACCATTTCCAGATTTTTTGTGTATTCATTTAGGTTTTTCAGATATTCTACTCGTTCCTGAGCTTCAAAGCTCTTTTTTTCTGTGCGCAGTACAAAAATGATGATACTAATTGTAAACACAGAATAAAGGAGGACCGAAGAAGACATTAAAAAATATTCTCTGTGGGTAATTTCCAAGGTATCAAAAAAGGAAGCCAGCATAAAAATCAAAAAGGCACAGAGCAGAAGGATGAATACAAGTAAAGCAATAAGTTTTTTGTTCATTGTCTCAAACATACGAATCAGATATTTCTGAAACAATAGCCTGACCAGATAAAGAGCGGGACAGGACGCCGCTATTGTACAAAGACAGTTTATGATAAGAAGAAATTTATCTGAGTTTAAATCTTTGACGGAGATATCCCACAATATATTGCCTGCAAGCCCGATTACATTGACTAAAACGCAGTTTATGATATAACCCAGCGGTATATAAAAAATAGTATATAATTTTTTAGAGAATTTTACTAACAGGAGAGAATTTACCCCTAGGGTAATAAATAACACAAGAGGAAGGTTAAAATTGGTTTGCAGAAAAGCAAGGGAAGACAAGGATAGAAAGAAAATAAGGTATTTATTCGCGGAAAGAAGCGGATGGGTCAATATAAAAACGTCGCAGGTCAACATAAGCCCAATAAGTATGGAAGAGAACAAAATTAGTGTCATCATGAAAACTCCTTCAAGCCGTACAATTTCGCTCTATTATTATAGTTTATTGCAGATAAATTGGCAAGGGAAAACGCATTTACGATTTGAAAATCGGCGTTTGCGACAAAAAAGACAGAATAGTGATTTTATGTTTTATAATAAAGTTGTCAAGAAAAAAGGAAGACCTGAGCGGCAGGAGTAGGAGGAGAAGATATGAACAGTGTATTAAGAGTTAATAATGTCAGTAAGAAAGCAAAAGATTTTCAGATTTTAAATAAAGTATCCTTTGAACTTGGGAGCGGAGAGATTACCGGGTTGATTGGGCCAAATGGAGCCGGAAAAACCAGTATCATGAAAATCTTAGTAGGGCTGACCAGAAATTATACCGGGGAAGTGGACTTAAGCGGCGTCAGAGATATAGGCTGCATGATTGAAACTCCTAATTTCTATCCATACAACACGGGATATCAGAATCTAATGTACTTTGCCGGATTAAACGGCGTGGGAAAAAAGAAAGTAGAAGAATTGTTGGAATTGTTAGGCCTTAAGGGGGCGGCAAATAAAAATGTTAAGGCATACTCCCTTGGCATGAGGCAAAGATTGGGAATCGCCCAGGCGTTATTGAAGGATCCCGACGTTTTAGTATTGGACGAACCAACCAACGGACTGGATCCGGAAGGTATACATGAAGTTCGCGAGTATATCCGGAAAATCGCAGATGAAAAGAATATTACGGTATTGATTTCAAGCCACTTGTTGGGGGAATTGGAAAAGATGTGCGACAGAGCGATCATAATCAAAAAAGGTGAAATCATTCAGTTTATGGATCTTAACAGCGATAGTAAGGAGAAAAAGATTACTTATGTAATTGAAAGTCCGGATATAGAAGCCGCGCAGAAGGTTCTTTTGGAAAATGGATACCACATAGTTTCACAGAATGAGCAGGAGGTACGGATCAAGATTGCCGCAGGCCGGAAGAGTGACGCCGCAAAATTACTGGCGTCCCGCAATGTGGTGATGACAGGACTTTATGAGGCAGGCGAAACTCTGGAGGACACATTCTTAGACCTTATGAAAGAGTAGAGGATGTTAAAAGCCGGTTAGAACAAAGAGGAGGCGTTTCGGGTTGACAAATTCCGGACATTTCGTAATAATAATCTTAGACAAAATGTCCTTGGTACGGCGGTCAGGCGTTGGCCTGGCTAAGGTAAGGGGACGTCCGTTAGGAGTAAATGCAGGATGTTAAAGATATATATATGTGAAGATATAGAAGTGCAGAGAAATAAAATACAGCAGGTGATCGAGAATATTGTTCTCATGGAAGATCTGGACATGGAACTTTGCTGTGTTTCGGAAGATCCGTATAGAATCCTCGAGAAGGTGAAAGAAACGGAGGAGGTTGGAATATATTTTCTGGATATTGCTCTGGGTGCGGACATGACGGGACTGACCCTTGCGCAGGAAATCAGAAAATACGATCCAAGAGGTTTTATCATCTTTGTTACGACCCATTCGGAAATGAGTTACATGACGTTCATCTATAAATTAGAGGCGTTGGATTTCATATTGAAGGATGCCCCCGAAGATTTGGGAAAAAGAATATACGAATGTATCCTCAAGGCGAATCAAAGATTTGCGTCCGTTAATAATAAAGTGCATGCAAATTTTTCGGTGAAAGTGAATGAGAAGGTATTTACGGTAGATTACGACGATATTCTGTTTTTTGAAACGTCGCCCAATGTACACAAGATTATTTTACACTGCAAAAACCGCCAGATGGAATTTTTAGGGAAAATCAAAGAGATTGAAAAGGAAGTGGACGGGAGGTTTTATCGCTGTCACCGGTCTTTTTTGGTGAACAAAGATAATATCAAGGAGATTGATTTTCAGAACCGGGTGATTCATATGGTCAACGGGGACGAATGTCTGATTTCATCCCGCATGATGAAAGGATTAAAAAAAGATTAAAATACGGATAAAGCCGGATATTTATGGGGACGTCCCGTGGATATTCGGCTTTTTTGCCCGTATTCTCCGGATTGGAGAGCCGTTCTTCCATTCGGAGATTGATTCTACGGCTGAAATATCATATAGTTTAGGCAGCAAGAAATCTGTCGTATCAGGAGGAAAGGACAATGGACCAGGTCAAAATCGGAAAATTTATCGCAGCAATGAGAAAGAAGCAGGGGCTGTCCCAGAAGCAGCTTGCGGAAAGGATAGACGTTACGGATAAAACCATATCGAAATGGGAGACCGGAAACAGGATGCCGGACGCGTCGCTCCTGTTAAAGCTCAGCTTTGAATTACAGATTAATGTAAACGAATTGCTTGCAGGCGAACGGTTCTCGCAGGAGGAACCGTCGCCGGAAGAGTATGTGAAAAAGTCGGAGAGCAATATTGTTAATCTGGTAGGGGAGCTTAACGAAAACGAGAAAAGGAGGAAGGGCAAAGGGATCGGCACGGCGGCCGGCGCGCTGTTAATGGCGCTGGCTTTTATCCAACTGGTTGGCTCAAGCCTGCCCCTTGGTAAACTGGCCGATATTTTTGATATGCCCACGTTGTTCTATCTGTCAGGTTTAAAATTCCTGATCATATCCATTTCCGGCAGGTTCCACGACTATTTAAACGCATGGAGGATATGCCTGCCGGGGACGGATCTTTCGGTAAAAGAAATGGGATTGTCCATAGACGCCGTAAAATATGCGGGGGCGCTGTCTCTGACCCTTGGAGGCATCACCTCGTCCATCGGATTATTTTCCCTGTTTAATTATATGACCGATCTTGACAGGGCCGGTTCCGGGATTGCACAGGTTGTATTGTCGTTATTTTATACGGCCGTTATAGAGACCGTCTATGTTATTTTGCTGTTTTACATTAGGCGGGCGCTCTCTGATAAGGAGCCGATGGATTCGTAAGCCCTAATGGCTTCGAAGAACAAGATAGACATTCAGGTTCAGGTCAAATGAAAGGAGACAAGAATGGGGAAATTACTGGAAGTAAAGAATCTCACGAAGAAATATTATGTAGGGAAGACGGAAAATAGAGTCGTCGACCATGTAAGCATGGACGTAGACAGGGGAGAGTTTGTGGCGGTCATGGGGGCTTCCGGCTCCGGAAAGACGAGCCTTATGCACCTTCTCGCCGGGATAGACGACTTTGACGAGGGTTCCGTAAAGTACATCGGGGGGACGGACATGACGGAGAAGGGGACTGCCGGCGGCGCGGATTTTGGGAATATGAGCGGCAAGGCAAAGTCTTTGTTCCGGCGCAGGAACATAGGGATCGTTTTTCAGCAGCAATGCCTGATCCCTGACCTTACGGTCTATGAAAATATTATGCTGCCGATGATGCTTCTGCGCCGCCCCGCGGGAAAAGACACCGTTTTAAAGCTATGCGGCCGGTTTGGATTAAAGGAGCATATAAGGAAATACCCTTCGCAGCTTTCCGGAGGACAGCAGCAGAGGGCGGCGATCCTGCGTTCCGTCGTTAATCAGCCGCCGATTCTCTTGTGCGACGAGCCGACGGGAAGCCTGAACTCGGCGCAGACAAAGCTGGTCATGGATCTGCTGGATGAATTGAACCGGAACGGGCAGACGATTATTCTGGTCACGCATGACATGAAGGTAGCGGCCAGAGGGCAACGGGTGGTCTATATTGAGGACGGTCATGTAGGGGGAGAGATCAGGCTTTCCAGGGAAGAGCCTGAGGAGGCGGAACAGAAACTCATGGATTTTCTGAAAGAGAGAGGGTGGTAATTTGAAAGCGAGTATGATGTGCGGGATGGCAAAAGTGAAAAGACGAAAGATCCCGAATCTGCTGTTGGGGATCTGTATCATGGCCACCGCGGCTTTACTGGTAAACGCGCTTGTATTCTTAAGAGAATTAGACCCTATATTTGACAGGGCGTACGAGGGGATGGAAGGGCCGCAGATGTGCTGCCTGTGGAGTAAAGGGATCGTCTCCTGCGATACCGTCAGGCAGTATATGGATCAGTTTTCAGATGGACTCGGTTACCAGATCACGGAGAACACCAAGACCATAGACTACATTGAGAAGGACGGCGTAAAGCTCAGCAACGGCATACTGTTAGAACTTCCGGAGGATATGCCGGACGGGGAGCAAAAGAGCCGGACGGGCGGCGGCAAAGAACTGCTCACGCCTAAGATTCCGGACGGCTCCGGGGCAGAGACGCCGGGGAAGGGCGAGATCTGGATCACCGCGAAGATAGCAAATATTCTGAACCTGAGGGAGGGGGACGACGTTTCCCTTAAGCTGGCGGATAGGTCCGTTTCCGTGAAAGTTGTAAAAATAGTTGCGGACCCGGTCTTTGGCGGCAGCAGTACCAATGTTTACCGGATGTGGTGCGGCCCCGGCAGGCTTTCTGAATTCCCGCTTTCAGAGAACAGCGCGGTAAGTTATCTGGAAATCCGGTTTGGCCAGTATACGCCTGAGGCAGAGCAGGAATTTATCCGTAAGACGGAAGAATATTTTCAGATGCCGTTAGGCGACGCTGTTTATACATATGAGCAGATCAAAGGCGGTTATACCTCCGTTTACCGGATGGCGGGGGCGATATTATGTCTGGTAAGCGTGATTCTCTCCGTCACGGTTATCGCGCTGGCGCTGTTTTTGGTAAAAAGCGACATGGATGAAGACGTCCGGAATATCGGCATCTACCGTTCTTTGGGAATGACGGGGGGACAGGTTATCGGCGCGTATCTCGTCAGTTATGGGATGATCGGGGCCGCGGGAGCGGCTTTAGGCAGCGCTTTGGGCCAAGGGATGAGCCGAAAGATTATAACAGGAATTCTGGGTGATATGGGAATCTATGGGATTTCCTTTACCGGGACGAAAATCTATCCCTTTGGGGTGTGGTTTCTTGTGACGGCGGCGGTCATGGCGGTATGTTACTGCTCTATTTTTAAGATACGGAGATTAAATGTGTCTGACGCGGTGAGGTCAGGCGCGTGGAAGGCGGAGGGCAGAGCCGGGAAACCGGCGGGGGATGCGCGGTGTGAAGGCGGTTCCTTCGAACTGTTTTATGCTCTCAGGGGAATCCGGAATAAGAAAGCAAGGTATCTATATATCGCGGGAGTGTCTCTGGTCTTCGGAGGCCTTGCCAGCGTATGCCAAGGCTGCCTTACTTCGGTCAGGAATATTGACAGGGATCCGGAGAGCTGGGGGTTCATCAAGACGGATATCTACGCCGCTTCGCTGGAAGATACGCCTGTAAGTTCGATTATAGACGAATTGGAGCAGGATCCGAGAGTCGATTACACATATGGGGTGAATAAAATATATCCCAAGTATCAGCCGTCAGAGGGAGAAAACTGGCAGAGCATGACGGCGGAGCTCTACGAACTGCCGTGGAATGAGAAGATCAAAGATAGATCCCTGTATGGCAGGAAACCTGAGAAAGAGGGAGAGATCAGCGTGGGAATTACGCTTGCGGAAGAATACGGACTGGAAATCGGGGAGACGATGGAATTGTTCGTAAACGGAAAGAAGAAAGGGTATGAGATCACAGGAATTTTCCAAACGTTGTCGAACTCAGGGAGGGTGATACGGATGGTTACGGACGATCTGGACCGGTTCATGGAGGCGGACGGAGGTTTCGGGGATTATATGCTTGTGTTATCCGGCGGAGCGGATAAATGGGATTTCGGTAAGGAATTGAATGAGAAGTACGGCGGAAGGTTCACGTTCATTGCGTCTAAGTCAAACGGGGAGAATCTTTCGGGGATTCTGGCGTCTGCGGTCGGAACCGTTCTGGCGGCGCTTCTTATCATTCTGGTGCTGGTGACGACGAACCTCACATTTTTGCTGGTCCGGCGGGAGCAGAGGTTGATTGGGCTTTTGAAAGCCGTGGGGATGACTTCATGGCAGATACTAAAGATCTACCTGTGGAGGAACTGCCTGTGCGCGGCCGCGGGGAGTTTTCCGGGATTTTTGATCGGTACGTTTGTCGTGCCCGGGCTTCTGACACCTTATGCGAAGGCGTTCGGACTTACGGACTTCCCCTTTGCCAACTCTTTGGCCGGGGTATCCATGGGAATCGGACTGCTGCCGGTATGCGTCTTTCTGGGAACATGCGTGGTCGTGAGAGCGGTTGGCCGTGTGTCTGTGAAGGAACTGGTAAGTGAATAAGAGTACGGAACGACGGGGCGCTTCTTTGGGAGGCGCCTCCTTTTATTCCGGAAAAACGGTTATTTCGTTCCGTCTTCATGAGAATCGTGGAACTTCTGCCGATATAATAAGTGGAAGAGTTTATGGGGATTTGAGGTGATGAATTTTGGATATCGCAGTGGTGGATGACGAGAAGGAGATAAGGGAGTATTTGTGCGGGCTGATCAGAAAGCAGAAGCCTAAGAGCCGTGTAAAATCCTATGCCGCAGGGGAGGAACTGCTGGCGGCAGGGGAGCGGTTTGATATTGTGTTCATGGATGTCAAGATGGACGGCATGAACGGGATCGAGGCGGCAAGAAGCTTAAGGGAAAGGCAGGAGGAAACCGTGCTCATCTTTATTACGGGGATCAAGGAGTATGTCTTCGACGCCCTTGATTTGTATGCGTTCCAATATCTGTTAAAGCCTGTGGATGAGAAGAAGTTCGAAGAAGTTCTTGACCGGGCGGAAAAGGAGGCGGGGCGAAAAAAGGAGAGGCGGGAGATTTTTATTAAGGCGAAGAATCTGACGCTGGCTGAGGCGGATATCCTGTATATCGAGAGCAGGGGGAAGAAAGTTGAGATACACTCTGCCAGAGGAGATATAGAAATCTATGGAACGATGGAAGAATTGGGGGAGCAGCTTAGCGAAAGTTTTTACCGATGCCACAGGGCATATATTGTGAATATGGCGCAGATTGCGGAGTATGGCAGCGACAGCATCCTCCTTGCAAACGGCGACAGCGTGTATTTGGCCAAGAAGAAATACGGCGAGTTTGTAAAGACGTATATGTGGTACCTGCAGAACGGCGGTGTTTCCAGTGTTTGAGGCGATAGATATCATTTTCCCGCTCATTCTCTACGTGTCCCAAGGATTATGCCTGCAATATTTCTATGGGAGTTTTCTGGAGGGCAGGTGGAAGGATAGGAGATGGAACGGTCTGGCCGCCGCGTCGAGCTATATCGCGGTGAGGATGGCGCTTTGGAAGCTGGATCCTTCGGGGATCTTAGACTACAGGACGGCGGTTTGGAAGCTGGCGGAGAGCCTGCTTCTTCTGGCGGCGCTGGCAGTCTGTTTCTATAGGGCGTTCCGTCTGATCACGGTGTTTCTTGCGGTGGCTTTTCAGGCGGTTGCGGACATCAGCCGCTATGCGGCGGTTATCCTGTTTGGCGAGCTGGGGGACAGAGTGTTTCAGATGTGGAACTGGTGCATGGGAAACGGATTCTTTAAGTCGGAGAAGGCCTTTGGCATTGCGGTAAATTCCTGGCTGGTCTTCGGCTGGGTTCTTGAATTCCTCACGATTATACTCCTTATGTTCCTGCCGCTTAAGAAGATTACGGGGGATTTCCGTGAAAAAGATTATGGTATCCAAAGGACAGAGCTATTGTTTATCCTCACTCCGGCGGCTGTGGGGCTTATGCTCTGCGTGCTGCTCAGGGTGATTATCGTTACGGTAGAGGACGGGATTCCGAAGATCTTGTATGACAGATATCCTGTTTTGGCGGTCCTGATTCCGGCGATCCTGCTTTTATCATTGCTCTCGATTCTTCAAGGCGTAAAGCTGTTTCAGGACATGGTTTACTGGAACAGGGAACGAAGCGGAAGGATTATCCTCGAAAAACAGGTGGAAAGCATGCAGGAACATATAGAAGAGATGGAACGGGTCTATTCCGGTATCCGGAGTATGAAGCACGACATGAAGAATACGATGTGCGTAATCCGGCGTCTTTTGGAGGGGAGTGGAGAAAAGGGAAACGAAGAGCTTAAGGCTTATCTGGAAGAGATGAACCGCACCTTTGAAAAACTGGAGGTTCGTTTCCGGACGGGAAATACCATCGTGGATACTCTGCTGAATATGAAATACCATGAAGCGGTGCGGGAAATGCCGGATCTGAGAATGGAGGCGGACCGGCTTCTGTTTCCCCAAAGCCTTAACATCCGAAGCTATGATATCGGCATTATCCTTGGAAACGCGCTGGATAACGCTATAGAAGCCTGCAGGAAACTAAAGGGGAAGGAGGAAGAGGCGGACGCTTTTATAAGGCTGTGTTCTCTGGAAAGAGGGAATCTCCTGATCTTGAAGGTAGAGAATAGTTTCGACGGGCAGATCGCACAAAAAGGCAAGGACGGATTCCCGGCGACGGGGAAAACAGATAAGGATTCCCATGGGCTGGGGCTTTCCAATATGAAAAGCACGGTGGAGAAGTACCATGGGACAATGGATTTCAAGATTAAGGGGAAGGTATTTATCTTGTCTATGATGATGAAGAATGAAAGGAGAAATGAAAATGGAGTTTGAGGTGACAGGAAGGCCGCAAAGATACGGGACGGCGGGACAGCGCCCCAAGAAGGAAGCGTCCCCTAAGGCAGCAGGCGTAAGCTTTGCAAACCAACTGTTCAACGCCGGAACAATAGGCGCAGCGAATTTTGCGGACGGCTTTCCGCTGTATCAGGTTATAACCCATGTAGGGAATGTAGAGGTTTCCTCGGCGAACTGGCAGAGGAACGATTTTCCTTATTGGAAGTATTTTGATAGGGATACCCGCGCGGATGCTTTGAATGATTGGAGGCCGACGGGAGAGAACCCGCCCCAGACCCGCGCGGATTTGCAGAGAAATTACGGCAGTATCGGACCGGGACGGATTGCGGTCCTCATACCGGAAAGCCTGCAGCAGAAGATGGACGCGGACCCTGCCTATGGGAGACAGATTGTGGCGAAGCTCAGGCAGTGGAAGGAGGACTATGACAGATGGGACAATACGGCAGCGGCGTCTTACGGAGGCGATGTGGCAAAGCATCAGGCCAGCAAAAGTTATGTGTTTGATTTGGATGAAAACGGAGATGTGAGGAATTGTACCGTAACCAGCAGCGGCGGGGAGCTTACCGGGCCTACGGAGGAAGAGATAGAACAGATTGAGGCCGAACAGCTAAGGAAGTGGAAGCTGCGTGTGAAATATATAAAGATCATGGAGGAGAGCGTGAAGCAAAAGGGACTTGAGGAACTGGACGCGTTACGTTACTTTCAGAATCAGCTTGTGAGTTTTCCATTGTGATATGGGATAATTAAAGATGGAATTAAGAAGATATAAAATATTTATGTAAGAAAACGGGGTTATCGTTTTGTGTTATTTAAAAGAAACATGGAACGATATGGGATGTTCAGGCAAGGTGTGGTATCTTATTAATTACACCAAAGGACGTGAGAACGATACATAGTTTCCGGTGTTGAATACGAAAGAAAGGATGTAGCCTATAATTATCAAGGAAGGAATTATGTTGGGTGAGCTTGACCCTTTAGGTGTTGACGGAGCAAATAGTGTCATGAATGAAAAAGACATTTTATGTGCCGTGGAAGACACGAATATGTTTCCAAAACTGATAGATTATTTTTATGTAGGTTCTTCTTTTTATATTATAGAAGAATATGTAGAAGATTATGCTCTCTTGCAACTGATAAATGAGTTGAGATTTGACTTTATATTAAAAGTAAAGAAAGGAGTGGTATAAATGGAGAAAAAAAGATTTATAAAAAATTTAATATACGTTATGTTAGTAACATTTATTCTTTCAGGATGTCAGCCATTGACTCAAACTGGCAAGAAAGATACAGAGCAGGATCAGGAAACACAAATTGAGGAAGTATGGATCGAAAATCCGATTCCGGAAGAGGAAAGAAAGGACATTGAAGGTTCAGATCAAATGGGAAATGCAGAGTGCGAAATGTTTATTAATGCAATTTCCCCGAGTGAACCGCTGAATCTGACAACAGAACAAAAGCTGGAAGACTTTGATTTTTTCTGGAATAAGATTCAGGAGAAAGTCTATTGCCTGGAAGACATTCTGACGGAAGTGGGGATAAATTATGAGGAAAGTATTGCCGAATTTCGGGACGAGATGTCCAAAAGTCAGAATGACTATGAGTTTTATAAGATTCTGAATGATTCTGCTCAAATGGTAAGAGGAAATTGGCATGTCAAATTAGTCATGCCTTATACTGCATTGCTGGAAGGGCTCGCCCTCAGCAAGACGATTGGCCAAATTAAAGAAACAGACGGAGATGAGACGGATCACAGGTTAAAGTACTGGGATGTATTATTAGTGCAAAATGATATGAATTACAGGACGAACCGCAGGTCGAATGGGGAAAGCGGAGAAATGCCGGAATTAAAAATCATAGATGAGAAAACCGCAATGATCACACTCCCAACATTTTATTACAGTTTTCAGAGAGAAGAAGCCGGAGAGCTTTTGATCGAATATATGAAACAAGTTTCTGATTATGAGAATGTTATTTTTGATATGAAAGGAAACCGGGGAGGAATTAATAGTTTCTTTTATGATAACCTAATCGCTCCGAATATTGACGAGCCATTGACATATACGATATACCCGATTTTTAAAATGGCAGAAGAGCTCATTGGGGCAAACATGGTTACGCCTACAGATGATATTCAAGGAGAGTTTCGCCTTGGATACAAAGGAATAAAAAACTACCCATCTGAACCGATTTCACAGTTGCCGGAGGAGGAGAAAGGTGACTTTGGGAATGCAGATCATTTTATGAGATATGATCGGACTGTTTTTCCGAGGTATGACCATAAGATTCTGGACGGGAAATTGTGGTTATTGACTTATCCGGAGAATTATTCCTCAGCAGAAGAATTTGCAATCAGTTGTAAAAAGACAGGTTTTGCAACCCTGGTAGGGGAACAGACAAAAGGAGATGGAGGGGCAGGTATTATGGGTTTGAGATTTGAACTCCCAAACAGCAGACTCTACGGCAGTGTCCAATGCGTATGGACGTTAAATGAAGATGGGACAAGTAATATGGAAGAAGGCACAAAGCCGGACATCGAATCTCACGAGGGTGAGACGCCGCTTGAAACCTGTCTGCGGGTGATTGAAGAGTCTGAGAAGCAATAGTTCGTGTGAAAGTGTTGAGAAAAAAGTTCAACAGAAACGATGGATAAGCGAATGTTAAAACACTATAAAAAATATAAAAAGAATTATCGCCTGCTATATCTATTAAATATAGGAATGATGATTTCAATCAAATTATTATCTATATTTGAAATCATCTTAGTCGGAAATATACTGGATAATTTGATTCAATATAAAAGTATGAAGTTGTTGAAGTATAATTGTTTTTGCTGGTTTGTCGTATTTGCGGTCAGTTTTTTGTTACAAAATATATCGGAATATTTTTCAGCATATTTAAGTGCCAAAATAAGTTTTGGCATGGAGCAGGATTTGATAGAAAAAATACATAGAGCACCGGTACTCAGATGGTCGGAAGAAGATAAAGTCGAAATGAGTCAGAGAATGGATCTTGATGTTTCAATTATTTGTAGTTATATCTTAAATGTTCCGGTCAATAATTTGGTTCATATAATAAATATAATTGTTGTGATGGGAATATTGTCGGTGGTAAATATTAATATTCTTGTAATGTTATTCGGAGTTATTTTTATTTATCTACTGTTATATTCCAGAACAAGAACCCTGATGGGAGAGGCATATGAGAATTTTCAGGAGCAAGAGGCGGCTTTCTATTCGTGTATGAACGAGCAGATCCAGATGAATTATTTTATTAAACTCCACAGTGTGAAAGAGTGGTTTGACAAGAGATTTAAGAGTTCTTTTCAAAAATATCATCGCTGTAGAATGAGACTTCAGAGGATATCACTGTTTTTTACATCGTGTGATTCGATGATAGATGCTTGTATGCAGATTTTTGTTTATTTGTGGGCCGGAAAGAAAATTATTGAAGGAACACTGCAGCCTGGGATGTTTGCGATTATATTAGGTCTTTATGATGTTGTAATCGGAAGTGTCAAGTATTTTTATCATTTAGGGGAAATTATTCAAAATACAAGGAGCTCTGATAATAGAATTAAGAAAATTTTGTCAAGTGAAGAAGAGGAATACGGAAAGAGAACAGATTCTAAAATTAGAGAAATAAAATTAGAAAATGTAAGCTTTGCTTTTGGAAATAAGATAGTTATTCAGAATTTTAATTACAAATTTGTACAAGGGAAGATTTATGGCTTAGTAGGTATAAATGGAAGTGGAAAAAGCACATTGATTCATCTGATGTTAAATATGTATCAATATCAGGGAAAAATTTTATATAATGGAATTGATTCGCATGAATATGATTTGCCATTTTTGCGAAAATACCTTTTTGGAGTAACAGAACAGACGAGTATTATGATTCCGGGAAGTATCTATGAGAATATTACTTTTTATGGCGAAGAAAATGAAAATAAGATTTTAAAATTATCCCATGAACTGGGGATGGAGCAAGTGATTGAACGGTTTCCGGAAAGATGGGAGACAAAAATCAATGAAAATGGCAATAATCTCTCAGGTGGTGAAAAAAAATTAATTACTATCTTTCGAGAAATCAAAAAAAACACTAATGTATTGATTTTTGATGAACCGACAAATGAATTAGATACTGAAAAAAAGGAGCAATTTTTAAATTATATTTCTGCAAATAAGAAAGAACATATTACCGTCATAATTTCGCATGATAAAGGTATTGAAAAATATTGTGACGAAATCATTTTGATTGGAGATAAAAAAAGGAAGGCGGAAAGGGGTTATGATTTAATACAAAATAAGAGATAGGGTTATCGTTTTGTGTTATTCAAAAGGAACACGGGACGATATGGGATGCTTAGGTAGAGTGTGGTATCTTATAATCACACCAAGGGACGTGAAGGCGGTACATAGTTTCCGGTGTTGAATACGAAAGGAGCAAATGAATATGATAACTTCAAAGTATAATTTTATATTTCCATATCAGGAAGGAACATACCTCGCGTACAATTCTTTAACAAACGATCTGGCAGTTTTAGAAAAAAATGAATATGAGGAATATGAGCACCTGAGAAAAAACGGTGAGACAATTAAGTCTCAGGAGTTAATTAAAAATCTGTCAGAAGGCGGCTTTATTTATCTGGATGAAGTGAATGAAACAGACATTGTACGTATGAAGAGATATAGGAGCAGATTTGGAGAGAAAAGCCTTGCATTAACGATCGCACCTACATCAGATTGTAATTTTAAATGTATATACTGCTTTGAAAAGAATGTCATTCAGCCAATTTATATGAATGAAGAGGTCGAAAATAATATCATTCAATATGTTAAGAATAAAATTTTGGATATTAAACATATAAGTATTTGCTGGTATGGAGGAGAACCGCTTCTTGGTTATGAATCTATTAAGAGAATTAGTAAAGCTGTCATAAAGATATGTGAAGAAAATCATGTGACTTATAGTGCAGGAATGAGTACCAATGGATATCTGTTATCAGAAGAGCGGGTCAGAGAATTAACAGAATTGAAAGTGGAACATTATCAGATTACGATAGACGGTGGATGTCAGGTTCATAATAAGCGACGTGGATTGAAAAATGGAGTGGGAAGTTATGATACGATCTTAAAAAATCTGAAAATGCTGACAGAAAATGACGAAGTATCAATTTCTATTCGTATGAATGTAGATAAAGATAATGTGAGAGATATATATGATGTATTGGAGATGGTAGAATCTATTTCTCAGAATGATAATGTTAATTGTTATCTTGGGCATGTAGATGCGATAGAAGGATGTTATGGGGAAGAAACTTGTCTGAGCAATGAAGAGTATACAAATTTGTCCAAAGATTTTAGTGAGTTATTAAAAGAAAAGAATCTGCCGCCAATTTATTATGAGGAGTATCCTCAAACATTGCTCGGAGGCTGCATTGCAACAACAGGAAATGGTCTGCTAATTAACGCAGATGGAAGAATCTATAAATGTTGGAATGAAATTGGAGATGAATCTCATTGTGTAGGAGATATTAATGATCCAGAATGGGAAGAAAAATATCGTTCTGAATATATGAAGTTTATGGCATATGATCCGATGGCTGATGAGGAATGTTCCGACTGCAAATATTTGCCGCTCTGCATGGGAGGGTGTCCTTATAAACGAATTAATCACATAGAAAGATGTTACTATAAAGGAAATGATCATGTAGAACAAATGGTAATGAAAATGGCTAATACTATTTTGGAGAGTGAAGCTGCTGAATATTAAAGTGAAATATATTCAGAGAATAATTTAGAAAGGAGGAAGAAATGATGAAGTACTTAGTAAAAGGAAAAGAAAAAAACACTAATGCAAGAGTTTGCGTGAGGGATGAATGCCTTCATTTTGAAGGATGCACTGCCTATATGTATTGTCCGTTCCCAGATGGTCCCAAAACCATTCCAAGCAGAAAAAAGAAAAAATAGAAATGGGGCTGTCGGGAAATGACTAGCCAAAAGCAACGAGAGCTGTGACCAACATGACATGGTCACAGCTCTCGCTGAACTTTTTTACAAAAATGGAGAAAAGATGGCTGAGAACAACCATCTTTTCTCTGTTCCATGTTATAATGAAACTATGCTAACCAATGAATATTATAACGAATTTTTTGAGTTTGGGCAACAGAAAATTAACTTCAACTTCTATGAATTGTGTTTACCCGATGACGATCCAGTCTATACCCTTAAAAAAGTGATGGAGGATTTAGATTTTTCAGGCTTGCTTGCCTGTTATTCTGATAAGGGAAGAACAGGGTATAATCCAATCATGCTGTATGGTGTTATTACTTATGCAAACATGCGCGGTGTAAGGGCTGTTGACCGCATTGTGGACTTATGCCAAAGGGACCTTGCTTTTATCTGGCTCACCAAGGGCGAGAAACCACAAAGGGATGTTTTTTATGAATTCAAAGGTAAGAAATTAACAGGAGATGTCCTGGATGAACTGAATTACCAGTTTTTACGCCGTTAAAAAAATGAGGGGCTCATTACCCTCAAAGAACTGTATATTGATGGAACAAAAATAGAAGCCAATGCAAACCGTTATACTTTTGTCTGGCGCGGAACCCTCAACTACCATCTTGTCGGGCTGTTGGATACGATAGATGGAATTTATAAAAAGTATAATGCCTTTTTAGACGAACACGGATATGGGCCCAAATATGATCTTGGGAATGCACAGATGTTTATCATTGAGGGAATGGAGAAAGTCCGGCATGTGATTGAAGAAAATCGAAAACGAAAACTGACGAAGCATAAAAAATTGTCAAACAATACGGTGATAGAGATTGATCACTGCTCCCCTCTGGAGATCGTAAAGCTCCAGAAAACCTGCTGGAGATCGCTGCCGGTGAAGGAATTACGTTTGTTTCCGGCAAAGGAAAGAGAAAACCACAGATACAGCAGCTTTATGACGAACTGGAGAAATGCGGGAGTCGTTTGATGGAGTATAAAGAATGTTTTGAGATCATGGGAAAAGACCGCAACAGTTATTCCAAGACAGACCTGGAAGCAACATTTATGAGAATGAAAGAGGACCATATGCTGAACGGGCAGTTAAAACCAGCATACAATGTTCAGGTTGCGGTAGAAAACTATTTCATTATCCATGGCTATGTAAGCAATGACCGTACCGATTACAATACCCTGATCCCTGTCCTGGAAAAGCACCGGGACGCCTTTGGGGAGATTCTGGAGGAAGTAACAGCTGACAGCGGCTACTGCAGTGAAAAAAAACTCCTGTACTTGAAAAAGAATAACATTGCCAGTTATATCAAGCTTCAGGACCATGAACAGAGGAAAACCCGTGCGTATAAAGAAGATATCGGGAAATATTACAACATGAAATATGAAGTGTTCGAAGATGAACATTATTATGTGTGCCATGACGGGAGGCAGCTGCGGCATATGCGGACAGAAACAAGGGAACAGGAGGGATAACCCAGACCTTTGAAGTGTATGGATGTGCGGACTGCAGCGGCTACCAGCATAAATCCAGATGCCTGTATAAATATAAAGAGGAAAGAGATGCACAGAAAAATAAGGTAATGAAGATCAACGAACAATGGGAAGAACTGAAAGAAAAATCCTATGTAAATATCCAGAGTGAGAAAGAGATCGTAAAACGGCAGACCCGCTCCATACAGACTGAGGGACATTTTGGAGATATCAAAGAGAATGAGAAATTCCGGAGGTTTAACTACCGTAAGACAGAAAAAGTGTATAAAGAATTTATGCTGTATGCAATAGGACGGAATATCAATAAATATCATCGTTTCCTACACGATAAACTCCAAAAATTTGAAGGGAAAACAGAGCAGAAAACAGCGTAGAAAAGGAGCATCCCATTAAAAGTGACACCAAGGGTTTTTGGTGCCCAAAAATAAGTTCTACACAGGAAAAATAAGCATATCCCATAGAAGAACATGTGCTGGAAAGCGCAGACTTCTGATGGATATGCTTATTTTGTGGCAGGAGCCTAAAAATCAGTATTAACCGACGGCCCCTTTTTTTGCGATAAAAAGCTTCGATTGATAATTTGTACAGTAAGGAACAATGTTGGTTTAGGTTTTGTGACAACTTTGCATAGTATTTAGATTTTTATAGACATTATTTTGTTGATCATGTATACTAGTGTGCTGACCGCATTATATTCACACTAATTATTTCGTCACAGTATCATCAAATTTGGGATAAAGTGAGATCAGTTTAGTTCTGGCTTTATTCGTAGTAAATTGCCAGTGGATACATGCCGTATGCTCATTTCGGTCATGTTCCCATGCTGAGAGTTCTTGGCCAAGTTTTTCGATATG
>CAJTOH010000027.1 GCA_910577685.1 uncultured Dorea sp.
ATTTATAATACGCTTAATTTTAAATGTATAATAGCATGTAAAAATGGTAAAAATCTGCTATAATAAAAGAAAATACTATAGTACCGGGAAAGGATTTTTATCGTGCTGGAGATTGATTACTGCGTAACCTTAATACAACTTCAAAAATATACTGACACCCAACTATGCAAATTATTCATCTATGCAAGCAGGGATAAGGACGACATTTTCCGGGCGGACTGTACTTACCGGATGTGTATTATGGAACTCAACAGAAGAAACCATGACAGATGGCCGTACGAGATGGATGTTATTTCATACGTCAATATCTATGACGAGGATGGGGAGATTATTTTTGGATATGGAAGAGAGTATCAGATGTTTATCATCCATGGAGCTGTGCTGGTGTATGACGACGAATGGGTTCCATACCTATTCAGCAGCAAGGAAGACGACATCAGGTGTATTTGGAAATATTTCTGCGTATCCCGTGAGGAAAAAGTCAGTTATGAAAGTTAGTTAAGCCGTGAGCGGGCGGATTATGATATTTAAATATAGGGCGGAAAGAAAAGCAGGAGATAAAGTCTTCTGCTTTTTTTGCGGAAAGGGAGTGAAAGGGGAGATATGAATCTTGTTATTCAGGATTTCCTGTGTTAAAATTGCTTGTAAAGCGTTGTAAGATGTTCATGAGAAAGTAACTTTGAAAGTTACAAGGCGTTTTGGAAAGGAATTATGATATGCAGGGGAAACGTTTTGATATTTTTTTCTTTGATCTGGATGGAACGTTGGTGGATTCTTCGCTGGGTATTACCAACTCCGTGATCTATGCCCTGAAGAAATTCGGGATCGAAGAGACCGACCGCAGGAAGCTCTATTCGTTTATCGGACCGCCGCTGACCGTTTCTTTTGAGAAATTCTGCGGCTTTACAAAAGAAGAGTGTGCAAAAGCGGTAGAGTATTACAGGGAGTATTATCGCGGCGGGGGGATTATTGAGAACCGGGTTTACGACGGACTGGAAGATGTATTAAAGGAGCTTAAGAGGCGGGGAAAGAGGCTGGCGGTTGCGACTTCGAAACCGGAGCCCTTTGCGCGGCAGATTGTGGAACATTTTCATCTGGCCCGGTATTTTGACTATGTTGCGGGTATGGAGCTGGACGGCAGGCGCGGGACGAAAGAGGAAGTAATCCGCTATGCGCTGGATGCCTGTAAGATTACGGACAAGTCTAAGGTGTTGATGGTGGGAGACAGAGAGCATGACGTCCTTGGAGCAAAAGGAGCCGGGATTGAGTGTCTGGGAATTCTGTACGGCTTTGGATCGAGAGAGGAACTTAAAGAGGCCGGCGCGGATTATATTGCCGAAACCGTGGAGGGAATCTTGGAATTTGCATAGTTTCATATACCGTACAATGTATGAATAGAAGGAGAGAATATTTCAATGAAGAAAACGATTTTCGTATTGCTGGACGCATGCGAATACGAAGCCGGAACAAGAAATCTCGGATATCTTGAGCATCTGGTGGATTACAATATGGGTGCGAAATACAAGGTCAGAGGAGAGCTGCCTTCTTTATCCAGACCCATGTATGCGACGCTTTTGACCGGGCTTGGGGTATGCCGGCATGGGATCACCGCCAATGGAACGGTCCGTGTACTGCAGAATGAGAATCTGTTCTCCATGTGCAAAGCGGCGGGAGGAGTTACCGCTGCCGCGGCGTATTATTGGATGAGCGAGTTATACAATGAGGCTCCGTTTCGCAGGAATGAGGACAGGATCAGAATTCATAAAGGCGGCATGATTGACGCGGGAATATATTATTGGAACGATGATTATCCGGACTCTCATCTTTTTGCGGATGGGGAGTATCTGAGGAAGCAGTACGACCCGGATTTTATTCTGTACCATTCCATGGGGATTGATTTCTGGGGGCATCGAAAAGGCGCGAAGAGTCCGGAATACGAAAGCGCCGTTGCAGACGCGGATTCGATTCTGTCTCCTTTGATGGAGATATGGCGAAGGGAAGGATATCAGATTGTTGTTACCGCAGACCACGGGATGAATGTGCTGGGAAACCACGGCGGTACGGATGCGGAGCAGAGAGATGTTCCGCTGTATATTTTCAGCGATAAGGTCACAAACGGCAGGTTCGAGGAGGAATATATCTCTCAGCTGAGCGTGGCTCCCCTTCTCTGCCATCTGCTGGGAATAAGCCCCGCAGAGAATATGACCGCCGTCGATCAAGTTATCAAAATAATGTAGTTTTTTACTTGACAAAAATAAAAGTTGTTGTTATGATAAAAAAACAGAACGCACTCTGTTTTTTGAACCTTATCATTTTTCACAAAATGAAAATTAAGAAAGAGGTGCATTATGCAAAGAGTTTATTCATTGATCGTTGATAATACCACAGGTGTTTTAAGCCGGATATCCGGGCTTTTCAGCCGGCGCGGGTACAGTATCGACAGCATAACCGCCGGTGTGACGGCGGATCCGAGATTTACAAGGATTACGATTGTTGCCTCGGGGGACGAGCTGATTTTGGCCCAGATCGAGAAGCAGGTGAGAAAGCTGGAAGACGTGGTAGAGATCAAGGTGTTAAAGCCGGAGGAGTCTGTGTATCGAGAACTGATTATGATTAAGGTACGCGCGAATAAAGCGGAGCGGTCGGAGATTATCTCCGTGGCGGATATTTTCCGCGCCAAGATCGTAGATGTGGAGAATGATTCCCTTATGATTGAGCTTACGGGGAACCAGTCGAAGCTGGAGGCATTTTTGAACCTGCTGGACGGGTATGAGATTCTGGAGCTTGCCAGAACCGGGATTACCGGACTTTCACGGGGAAGCAAGGATGTTACATATATCGACTGACAGGGACATTTTCGGAAATAGTCTGGAATGTAAAACAGAGAACAGGTTAGGCAGTCTGTTTTTCTGTTTCACAATATTAATTTTAGGAGGAATATTAAGATGGCAAAGATTTATTATCAGGAAGATTGCAATTTATCACTACTGGAGGGAAAGACGATCGCAGTGATCGGATACGGAAGCCAGGGACATGCGCACGCGCTCAATGCAAAGGAGTCAGGATGCCATGTGATCATCGGTCTGTATGAGGGAAGCAAGTCTTGGGCAAAGGCAAAAGCTCAGGGATTCGAGGTTTATACGGCAGCCGAGGCCGCTAAGAAGGCTGATATTATCATGATCCTGATCAATGACGAGCTGCAGGCCGCTATGTATGAGAAGGATATCGCGCCGAACCTTGAGGAGGGCAACATGCTGATGTTTGCCCACGGATTTGCGATCCACTTCGGACAGATCGTACCGCCGGCAGGCGTGGATGTTACGATGATCGCGCCTAAGGGACCCGGACATACGGTAAGAAGCGAGTATCAGGCAGGTAAGGGCGTTCCTTGTCTGGTAGCCGTAGAGCAGGATGCTTCCGGCAAGGCTCTTGACAAAGCTCTGGCATACGCTCTGGCAATCGGCGGGGCAAGGGCAGGCGTTCTTGAGACGGATTTCCGTACGGAGACAGAAACAGACCTTTTCGGCGAGCAGGCGGTTCTCTGCGGCGGTGTATGTGCATTGATGCAGGCAGGCTTTGAGACACTTGTAGAGGCAGGATATGATCCTAGAAACGCATACTTTGAGTGTATCCATGAGATGAAGCTGATCGTAGATCTGATCTATCAGTCCGGTTTTGCAGGAATGAGATACTCTATCTCCAATACGGCTGAGTACGGCGACTATATTACCGGTCCGAAGATTATTACGGAGGATACCAAGAAAGCCATGAAAAAGATCCTTTCCGATATTCAGGACGGAAGTTTTGCGAAGGAATGGCTGACAGAGAACAAGGTCGGCGCGCCTCATTTCCGCGCTATGAGAAGAAACGCCGCGGAGCACGAGTGCGAGAAGATCGGCGAAGAGCTTCGTAAGCTGTATAGTTGGAGCGATGAGGATAAGCTGGTGAATAACTAATAAAAAGAAAATGAAATCAGACAGGATATGTTCCTATGAAAAGGAAGGTATCCTGTCTTTTTATGAGAGAGCAAATAAGTCTTGATTTTAAAGTTAAGTATGTTTCGGTAGAAGCCGATATATAGATTATAGGCTCGTATATGCGGTCTTATAATGCTGATGTAAGAAAGGAGCGGAAAGGATATATGGATATTGCAGGATTATCATCGGTGATGTCTATGGAAAAGCTGCAGATGAATGTGGGATATGCCATGATGGCCAAAGTCATGGATGCCATGGAGATGTCCACCGAAGCGATGGCGGAGATGATGGATGCTGCGGCACAGATTTCCGGCGGCGCGTCGATACCGGGATTGGGAGAGAATATTGATATACTGGTTTGATGCTTTACGAATCGGACGGCTGGCCTTACATAGAGGCAGGCTTGAGAGAAAGGGAGAAGCCCCGAACGTTATGAAGATAATGTTCGGGGCTTCTCCCTTTCTCTGTCATTTACAGGTATTCGGGATAAAAGAAGTAGATTCCCGGACTTGGAAAGGTGAACCGGGGGAAAAATGCGCCGATTACGAAATATGTAGAAAATTGCGAATTGTTTTACTATATTCCGACAGCATAATCCTGTACAATATATGTAGAAAGAGTTAAGGGGGATAAGGGAAGATGCGAGAGAAAGAATTATCAATTTGTATCGGGATTCATCATATAGCTACTTTGATCGGGATATCGGAAGGAATGTATTACCTGCTGGCAGGAAGGCAGCGGCTCTGGCGAAGCTGTATCGTTTTCCTGCTCACAGCTTTTCAGTCTTGGGCGGGTTTCAAGATCTTAGCGGATGTACAAAACGGGAAGTCGAGGCTTACCGACAGCTGCAGGAATCTGGAAAAGATCAAGGGCAGCAGAAGGCAGAGACGGGGAATCTTGTGGGGGATGACCCTGTCCTCGGCTCTGTTTAAGGTGCTGCCGGTATGTTTGCTGGGACGGACGTAGCGTTATACATATTCTTAGATCTATGCATATTCCTTTCTTTTGCCGCATAAATTACTGTAAAATCCATGAATGGCATTTTTATGAGACCGAGAAGACAGAGACAGGAAGAAGAGAATCATCCTTTCAGGAATAAAATTGCGGAATTGTCGGAGCTTCCCAAAGACGTGGCTCTGGGCATGCCGATTCTTACCGTTACCGGACAGATGGAACTGTGCCTTGAAAATTACAGGGGAATTCTCGAATACACAGATTCCCTCGTGCGCATCCAGACCAGAACCGGGCAGATACGCATCACCGGGCAGAAGCTTAAAGTGGTGTATTATACCAACGATGAGATGAAAGTGAACGGTCATATACAGTCTATTGAATATCAGCGGTAATAAGGAGGTACGGCATTGCTGTTAAAGATCATACGATACATCAAAGGATATATCCGTATCCGTATCACCGGGTACTCGACAGAGAGATTCTTAAACGCGTGCAGCCATAAGGGGATTATATTGTGGGGGCTTACGCCGGTAAACAGGGCATATGAGATGAATATCCAAGCGAAGGGTTTCCGGCAGTTAAAACCAATCATCAGGAAGACGGGGACGAAGGTAGTGATTGTGGGGCGGTTCGGTCTTCCTTTTTTTTTACACAAATACCGCAAGAGGAAATTATTTTTTGCCGGGGCGGTATTGTGCGCGGTTCTGGTATTTCTAATGTCCGGATATATATGGAATATCGATATCCAAGGGAATCTTACTTACACAGACGAGACGCTTCTTAGATTTCTCGCAAGTACCGACGTGAAAAATGGAATGGCTGTGTCCGAGGTGGACTGCGCAAGGATCGTAAAGGATATCCGTAAGGAATACAATGACATCATCTGGGTTTCCGCCTCCATCAAAGGGACGCGGCTGATTATACAGGTGAAGGAGAATGAAGACTCCCTCCCCGCCATGGATGAGGCTGTTACGGAAACAGGGGAGGAGAAGGAGACGCAGCCGACGGATATCGTCGCCGATCAGGATTGTACGATCACGCAGATTACCCCGAGAAAGGGGGTTCCTATGGTGAAGGAAGGGCAGGAGGTCAAGGCGGGAGATATCTTGGTTTCCGGGCAGGTGCCGGTGGTTGACGACGCAGGTACCGTGGTCGCCTATCAGTACTATGAGGCGGACGCGGATATACAGGGGAGGACGTCCGTCGAATATCGGGACGAGATGGACGTGGCCTACATAGAAAAAGAATACGCAAGCGTCGAAAAGACAGAATTTACCCTGAATATCGGCGATTATTATATCAGGTTTGGATCGATCAGAAATTCCTACGAGACGTGGGAAATGTACGGATTTCAAAATCAGCTCTGTATCGGCGAAAATTTTTACCTTCCTGTGATCTGTGATAAGAGGATTGCAAAACCCTACCGGCCGTTGGAGAAAAAATACACGAAAAAAGAGCTTCAGAGGATGTTAAGCGCAAGTTTTCAGAGATATTGTAAAGATTTGGATAAAAAGGGGGTAGAAATTATTGAGAATAATGTTAAAATATACACAGGGCCTGAAAAAGCAGAGGCGAGAGGGAGACTGACAATCCTGACGCCCGTCGGAACTGCGGCCCAATCTCAATTACCGGATATCCCGGTAATCGAAGACCAAGACGAGACAGGAGAGTAGCGCATGGGATTAATGGAGACAGTCATCGACATACCGGCCGAGCATGAGGCGAATGTGTTCGGCCAGTTTGATGTTTTTGCGAAGAAGATAGAGAGGACGCTTCACGTCACATTTATCGCAAGGGGCGAGAGTGTGAAGATCATGGGAGAGGCGGCGAATGTAGAGAAGGCGAAAAAGGTTCTTAACCAGCTTGTGGGACTGTCGAGAAGGGGCAGCGTAATACAGGAGCAGAATGTGGACTATACCCTTGCTCTTGCCATGGAGGGCAGTAAGGGGAGCGTTTTGGAGATTGACGCGGATATTATCTGCCATACTCTGCAGGGAAAGCCGATCAAGCCCAAGACTCTGGGACAGAAGGCGTATGTGGACGCCCTGCGCAAAAAGATGATTGTGTTTGGGCTGGGGCCTGCGGGGACGGGAAAGACCTACCTTGCCATGGCCATGGCAATCACGGCGTTTCGAAACAACGAGGTGGGCAGGATTATACTGACGAGACCCGCTATAGAAGCAGGGGAGAAGCTGGGCTTTTTGCCCGGGGACCTGCAGAGTAAGATTGACCCCTATCTGCGGCCGCTGTACGATGCGCTGTACCAGATCATGGGGGCGGAGAGCTTCCTTAAGAATTCGGAACGGGGGCTTATTGAGGTGGCCCCGTTGGCTTATATGAGAGGACGGACGCTGGATAACGCCTATATCATTCTGGATGAGGCCCAGAATACGACGCCCGCCCAGATGAAGATGTTCTTGACAAGGATAGGATTTGGTTCTAAGGTGGCGGTTACGGGGGATACTTCCCAGAAGGATCTTCCCGCGGGACAGGTATCCGGGCTTGACGTGGCGATTTCTGTCCTTAAGAATATTGACGATATCGGGATCTGCCGCCTGACCAGCAAGGACGTAGTGCGCCATCCTTTGGTGCAGAAGATTGTGACGGCATACGAGGAATATGAGAACCGCAGCAGGAGCCGGGAAAGAGACGGCAGAAAGAAGCGGGACAGAGGAAGAAAGAGATAGAGAGGGATATTGTGAAATCGATATCTTAAGATGAATAGAGAACAAAAGGAGAAGATCATGACACTTTATTTTGAAGAAGAGGGGGAAATCACGCTCCCTCTAAAGTGCCGGGAAATTGCCGAGAAGGTGGCCGAGGCGGCCCTTGACGCCGTGGGGTGTCCTTATGAGGCACAGGTATGCTTCCTGCTTACGATGAATAACCAGATTCAGGAGATGAATATGGAATTTAGGGGGATGGAAAAGCCTACGGACGTCCTATCCTTTCCGATGATTGAATACGCCGTGCCGGGCGAATTTGATTTTCTTGAGGAGAGGGAGGACTGCTTTGACCCGGAGACCGGCGAGCTTACTCTGGGAGATATCGTCGTTTCCAAAGAAAAAGTTATCGCGCAGGCGGAAGAATACGGTCATTCCATCCTGCGGGAATATGCATTTCTAATTGTACATTCCATCCTGCACCTGACCGGGTACGACCATATGGAGGAGAATGAGCGCCGGGTTATGGAGGAAAAGCAGGATGAGATCATGGATTTGCTGAATATAATACGATAAGAGGGAGCAATTTATGGCTGAACGACGAAGAAAAAGAGACAAGAATTTTCTGGTCCAGGGATCCATACTGGCATTTGCCGGTGTGATTACCAAGATCATTGGAGCCGTTTACAGAATTCCGCTTACCAATACTGTGGGTACGGAAGGAATGGGTTACTACAATGTGGCTTTTTCCATCTATACTATCGCCCTGATGCTTACTTCCTACAGCCTTCCGCTTGCCGTCTCGAAGCTGGTGTCGGCCAGAGTGGCTGTGGGGCAGTACCGGAATGCTTTTAAGGTGTTCAAATGTGCTATGATGTTTGCGGTGATTGCAAGCGGCGTGGCGGCGCTTGCGATATTTTTCGGCGCGGAATTTATTGCGGATACGCTCATGTCCATGGATTTAAGCGTCTATGCGCTTCGTGTCCTTGCGCCCTGTATTTTTGTGGTTGCGCTTTTGGGGGTGATCCGGGGCTTTTTCCAAGGCAATGGTTCGATGATGCCTACCGCGTTTTCACAGGTAATCGAACAGATCGTGAATGCGGTCGCCTCCATAGTAGGGGCGTACATGCTGCTTAAGACGGGGATGGAGATCGGCAAGACGAGAGGGGACGCCTCCTACGGACCGGCTTATGCGGCGGCCGGCGGTACGGTGGGAACGATCATGGGTGCGTTTGTCGCTCTGTTGTTTGTGTTCGTAGTTTTTGTTGCCTATTACCAGCTATTCCGCAAGAAGATGCGCAGGGACAGAAGCAGGAAGAGGGAGAGCTATCAGAAGATTTACAGGATCCTGTTTTTAACGATTGCGCCGGTTATCCTAAGCGCGACGGTTTATAATATCAGCGACTTTCTGGACACTGCGATTTTCAATAATATTATGGCGGCGCAGGGGTATCAGAAGACGGAGTATGCCAGTCTTATGGGTATCTTTGGAAGCCAGTTTAACACCCTGATCAACGTGCCGCTGTCTGTGGCGACGGCTTTAGCTGCGTCGCTGATTCCAAGCCTTGTGGCGACGGTGCAGACGGGAAGCCGAAAACAGGTACATAATAAGATCAGTACGGCGATACGGTTCAATATGATGATCGCGATTCCCTGTGCCGTAGGACTTACGATTCTGGCGAAACCGCTGATGGATCTTTTGTTCTATACGGAGGATAACACGACCGCGGCTCTGATGCTGCAGCTTGGGGCTGTCTCCGTGGTATTTTATTGCCCGTCTACGCTTACGAATTCTGTGCTTCAGGGATTGGACGATATGATGACCCCGGTGAAGAATTCTTCGATTGCGCTGCTGGTACATGTGCTTTCATTGCTTGTGATGATGGTGGCGTTCAAATGGAATATTTACGCCGTGGTTATGAGCAGGACTATTTTTGCCGCCACGGTTTATATGCTGAACTCCCATGCGCTGCGGGAGCGGATCGGCTATGTGCAGGAGAGGAAGAGGACGTTCATCCTCCCGACCATTGCGGCGGGAATCATGGGCGCGGTGGCTGTGATCGTACATCTGCTTTTTGAGCTGTTTGCGGGAACTAGAATCGCGACCGTATTTGCACTGTTGGCGGCGGTTCCTACTTACGGTATCGCGCTGGTGCTTCTTGGAGGCGTGACGGAGGAAGAGATCGAGAACATGCCCAAGGGGACGATGATTCTGGCTCTTTGCCGAAAAATGCATTTATTCAGGGATGTTTATCGCTAAAGTCTGATAAGATTGTATAAAATATTGAAAAATTACCGATACTGTACTAAAAAAGGAGTTGTCCTTATGAGGAATAAGATAGGTATCGGTTTTTTTGCGGTAATGATCGTGGCGTTGATGCTGGTTACCGGGGCTTACCAGTTAAGCTACCAGAGGGCTAAAGAGCAGATGGAGGTTAAGCTACAGGCGGCTGAGGATACTCAGCCCAGGGGGAGCCTGACTGAGGACGCTACGGCGGCCAACCCGGATCCTGCTACGATTGAGGCAGACGGACAGGCGTTAAAAGAAGATTGTTATTATCTGATGGAGGTAAACGGTTATGTGGTCGTCTACCTGAGCGATAAGAAGACGCCTTATGAGTATACGGATATTCTGTATGACGACCTTCCGGCGGAACTCAGGGATGAGATCCGGAATGGGAAATACGTGGAGGATGCGAAGACGCTGTACGGCTTTTTGGAGAATTATTCGAGCTGACGATTAAGAGATTTTGGCAGCAATTCAACTAAAATCATTTGTAGACTTTTCGGAAGAGATAGTGTAAGATAAGGTGAAGAAAAAAGCATGGAATAAAAGATACGGGAAAGCTTTATAGGGCTTGACGGAAGGGGAAGGAGCTCTTACAGGCTTTGGGGGAGGAAGTGAGTTATGGATAATCAGAAAATTTCGAGGATTAACGAATTGTACCACAAGTCGAAGTCAGAGGGGCTTACGGACGAGGAGCGCATGGAGCAGCAGATCCTGCGCCGGGAGTATGTGGATTCCTTCAAGCGGAATCTGCGCGGGCAGCTAGATCAGATTTCGATTCAGGAAGAGGATGGTTCGATTACGAATCTGGGGGAGAAGTTTGGAATCAAAGAGGGAAATTAGGCAAAGAATCCGGCGTAAGCGGGAGCAGGCGGAGCATGTCCGCCTGCTTCAGGATACGCAGAAGATTACCGCCTCCGTGGTCAGTCATCCGTGGTTTGTCCGGACGAAGGATCTCTATATTTACGTGGATTGTAAAGGAGAGGCCGGGACGGGCGGGATTATCGCGGAGGCGTTTCAAAGAGGAATGAATGTGTGGGTTCCCCGAGTAACGGGGAATACCATGCTTTTTTGCCGTATCCGGGGAATGGATGAGTTAAAGCCCGGTACATATGGGATACCGGAACCCACGGGGAATGAGGCCGGGGACGGGGAAGAAGGGCTTATGGTCATGCCCGGCGTGGCCTTTGATGAAGCGTGCCATCGGGTTGGGTATGGCGGCGGATTTTACGACAGGTATCTTGCCAAGCACAGGAGGCTTCACAGGATGGCGATCGGGTTCGAGTTTCAGGTGCTGGACAAGGTTCCTTATGAGAAATATGATATCTGTCCGGAGATTCTGGTTACGGAGCAAAGGGTGATACAACCGTCTAAAGAGCGGCGCGGCAAAGATACGGTTAGCCGGCAGGATTAAGAGGGTGCAGGATATTGGATGTGAATGAGCGATGGGAGGAGAGTATATGGAGACCGGATTACCAAAAGATCCCGTGATGATGCGGAGCGTGGTGAATACAAAGATGCGGGATTATTATCATACGCTGGATGATTTGTGTGAGGATATGGGAGTGGAGAAAGAGGAGATTATAAATAAATTAAGGGAGATTGGTTACGAGTATGACGAGGGGACTCGTCAATTCGTTTAGGTACATTTATAAACATAAAAGAGATTCTGAGAAAATCTAGCGAAAAAGCATGATAAAAATGCCAGATTTGGATGGTATCGATATGATTCCCGATTTGCCCTTCCGATTTTTGATGACGATGGAGAAGTTTTGCGTTATAATGTTTTTCATGTGGAGCTTGTTATATGACATGCAGTGGATAGGAAATTGTATCTATATGATATTATAAACATAAAAAAAGAAACGAGTACCCCGCTTGAGCCATAAGACTGTACGGTTAAAAACTCATTTCTTAATTTTTATTATATGACAGAAAGGGAGAAAAGTCAATAGAAATGTATCAGGAAATTGATTTAGATAAAATAGACATTCATGCAGAGCCGCCCATAGAGGAACCGGCCAGACAATATTACTTTATGGCAAAATGCAGAAATTGGGTAAAAGGCTTTGAACAAAGAAACGGTCGCTTACCGAAATCCTGTGTACTCAATTTTGGGTGTCAGATGAATGCCCGTGATTCCGAGAAATTGCGCGGAATTTTAAAAGAGATCGGATATGTGGAAGAAGCGGAGGAGCAGGCGGATTTTGTTATCTACAACACATGTACGGTTCGTGAGAACGCCAATACCCGTGTATATGGAAGGCTTGGGCAGCTAAAGCCCAGAAAGAAGAAGAATCCCCGCATGATGATCGGGCTTTGCGGCTGTATGATGCAGGAGCCGGAGGTGGTAGAGAAGTTAAAGAAGAGTTATGGGTTCGTGGATATTATTTTCGGGACCCACAATATCTATAAGTTTGCGGAAATGCTGGCGACCCGTATCGAGTCGGAGCGGATGGTTATCGATATCTGGAAAGATACGGACAAGATTGTGGAGAACCTGCCGAATCAGAGGAAATACGTATTCAAGTCGGGAGTTAATATTATGTTTGGCTGCAATAATTTTTGCAGCTATTGTATCGTACCCTATGTGAGGGGACGGGAGAGGAGCCGGGATCCACAGGCAATCCTCCGGGAAATACGGCGGCTTGTGGCAGACGGCGTAAGCGAGGTCATGCTTCTTGGGCAGAATGTGAACTCCTATGGAAAGACCTTGGATACGCCGATGACCTTTGCAGGACTTTTGCAGGAGATTGAGAAGATTGACGGGCTTAGAAGAATCCGGTTCATGACTTCCCACCCGAAGGATCTTTCCGACGAGTTAATCGAGGTGATGGGACATTCAAAGAAGATCTGCAAGCATCTGCATCTCCCCGTCCAGTCTGGGAGTACGGACATCTTGGCTAAGATGAACCGGCGCTATACGAAGGAACAGTATCTTGCGCTTGTGGAGAAGCTTCGCAAGGCTGTGCCGGATATTTCCCTGACGACGGATATTATCGTGGGATTTCCGGGAGAGACGGAGGAAGATTTCGAAGAGACCCTCGAGGTGGTCAGGAAAGTGCGGTATGACAGCGCTTTTACGTTTATCTACTCCAAACGGACAGGGACGCCTGCCGCTGTGATGGAGAATCAGGTTCCGGGGGAGGTGATTAAGGAGAGGTTCGGACGGCTGCTTAAGGAGGTCCAGACGATTGCGGCGGAAACCTGCGCAGTCCATGAGGGGACCGTGCAGGAGGTGTTGGTTGAAGATTTATGCGACCATGATCCTGAGATGGTGACCGGAAGGCTTGGCAATAACCTGTTAGTGCATTTCCATGGGGGAAAGGAATTGATCGGGCAGTATGTTGATGTGGCTCTTACGGAGTGCAGAGGATTTTATTATATTGGGGAGATTAAGGAGGGGCGAAAAGCTCCATAGACAGGAAAACCGCGTCAGGCACAGGGAGGCTTGACGCGGTTTTTTTAATATGTAATTGTCGATGAACTTATGAAATTTTACGCAGCTTTTCGCTGTGTTCTGCGACGACCTTTTTCAGGATATCAATATCCGTCTGCATAGAATCCATCTTCTCGGCGGCATTCTCGTACCGTTTTGACGCCGGTACATAGTTTTCGGACAGGATATTGATCGCATGTAAAATATCGTTCTCAATAATTAAACGAATTTTCCTTTGTTCGTCCTTTATCAAAGCTTGTTCGTCTCTTATCAGAGCTTGTTCTTCTTTTATCAGAGCCTGTTCTTCTTTTATCAGAGCTTGTTCGTCCCGAAACCGTCTCTGCTCGTCCCTCATTAGTACCTGTTCGTCCCGAATAGATTTGATATCATTTTCTATCGGCTTTAATCTTGCGTCCAACTTTGTGTCCAGCAATTGGGAGATTGCCAACAAATCTTCATTCGTTAATGCCATTCAACCACCCCTTCTTAGAATGTAATGTTGTCCTGATAGTGGGTATTATATCATACCCCGGACTAAGCGTCTATTTGTTTTTCCGTACGTTCTAAAAAAATGTAATGATAGAAGTTAAGCAAGATTTATCTTAAAGTAAGTATGGTACGGTTGGTTATGCGCCGCATAAGACGGAATAAATTCCAAATCGTCATACCAGAGCACAGGACCCCTGTCCCAGCGGATCTCAAACGCGTCCTCCAAAACCGGGGGAAGATTCAGCGTAATCCAGTCTTTCCTGCAGCTTAAGGCTGTCATAACGAGAGGTCCGTACATCAGGCTTGCGGCAGGGTATCCCTCATAAGCGTCGTTGGTATAACACAGATGGAGGGCGTAGGGGGTGGAGACGTCAATCCAGTCTCCGTCGGCAAATGTCCGGTGAATCGTATAATATCCGCTGTCACCCGACGGTTTCGGCATCTGCCCGTTCCGGTCAGACACTAGAAAAGACTGTCGGCACCAGTAGGGAATCCGGATTTTCAGGTTCAGGGAAACCGTCCCGCCCGCCGATTCCGTATGTACCGTCAGACGGAAAGACTGGGACGGGAAATCCCCTTCAAGGGAAAGGGTCGCGCCTTTGTCCCGCCAGCGGAAGACAGACGGGAGGAAGAGGTTTAAGTACAGGCTTCCGTCCGTACCGTGGTGGTAAATATGCTCCGTATAGCGAACATGGTTCTCCATGCCGGTTCCGTGGCAGCAAGTGAAGTCGTCATAATCGCTGCTGTATTCCTTCTGCGCGCCGGGTCCGATGGGAAGCATATAGGTGACGCCGTTCAGGGCTCCTTCTTTCGCGTCCGGGTTCTGGCTGGCGGCTATGTGGTTTAACAGGGCGCGTTCGCAGTAGTCCATATAGGGGCTGTGTTCCGGGGCATATTGGTACAGCATCCCGGTCAGTTTCAGCATATTGTAGGTGGCGCAGGTCTCACAGTTTCGCCCGCCTTCGATGTGGTTGGCAAGGACGTCCGCGTCCCGGAAATTCTCCCCCCTTCCAACGCCGCCGATGGAATACATGTACCGGTTGACCGTAAGTTCCCAGAAATTCTTCGCCAGATGATAATAGCGGTAATCGCCCGATGCACGGAACATCTCCATAGCCCCGATAATCTGCGGGATGTGCTGGTTGGCGTGGATTCCGCTTAAGGGGTCGCGCCCATGCGCCAAACCGTCAAACAGAACCGGGTTGTCAAACATGCGGGCGGCGTGCAGATAGTCCGGGTTGCCCGTGGCTTCATACAAGGCGGCAAGTGATTCATTGATCCCGCCGTATTCGCCTGCGATGTACATTTTCCACATGGCGGCGCGCTGTTCTTTGGAGGTCGCCGAAAGGCGGCGGTAAACCCAGTCGCCGATGCCGCAGGCGCAGGTTAATGCATCGCCGTTTTGAAGCAGGCGGTGGCAGTCCAAGAGCCCCGCAAGGATTTTGTGGAGCGTATAATAGGGCGCCCAGATGGTGGCATATGGCGTAAACTCTTCCAGAAGCGCAAACTGGTCGGGAGAATAGGCGCTTAGGAACCCTTCTCCCCAAGTATCCGGTCGGCGGCTCCAAAGAGACTGTACCGCATTGCTGGGGGTACAATCCGTCCGGAAACCGTCAGGTTCCCCGTGGGAAGCCTGCTGGAGCTTGCAAAGTTCTGTAATCATATAGTCTGCCTTTTCGCGGAACCGTACGTCTCCCGTGGAGGAAAACGCATGGGCGAGGGCGGACAGGAAGTGTCCGGTGGAATGTCCGCGCAGGAGTCCGGAGGGTTCCTCCCATCCGCCGGGAGCCGCCGCACCGCGGGTGTCGAATCCAAACGCCTTTCGGAAATTATAGAGCATCCGGTCGGCGTCGAGGAATAAAAGGTAGCAAAGGCAGCGTTCCTGATTGTCGTAGAATACGCCGCTGTCAGTAAGCCTGAGCTGCTCCATGGCGGCAGGCTGCGCTTTAAGCGGCGGTATTCCATCGGGATCGGAGGCGGCGGGGACGTACTTCCTTATAGGAAGGCTTCTGCAGCAATCGGCAAGAAGCGTAACCGGAAATTCCTTCGCGGCAGAGGCGTTTTTGTAGGAGGCGGTCAGCGTCAGCGTTAATTTTTTTTGGGCGTCCGTTGGCCTTTTCAGGATATGTCCCTGATTGTCCATCCATTCCGGGCTGCTGCTGGTCCATTGGAAGGAAGAACCTTCATTTCCGGTAAGCGGAAGTGAAAAATCTTCCGTGACATGTCCGGGATAAGGAAGTAGGACCTTTTGTATATCCATGCGGACAATCTCGGAATCTTCGGGCATAGGCTCGATTCGGCACCGGAATTCCTTGGATGTTTGAAGGCCGCCGAAAGAAAGGGTGGCCTTTAATACGCCGTTTTGGAAGCCGCTTTCTGCATCCGGGCGGGTGAACTTCCCGTTGTCCGAGATAACGTCGGGAGTCAGGCTCTTCCATACGATCGCTGCGCCCATTTCTCCCGATGCCGGGAGGGGAAACGGCTTTGTCAGAGGTTCGGCGAACAGGGACGCAAGCCGTCCGGCCTCTATCCGGATGCGCATATCCGGCGTTATCTTGAACAGGGATGTAATCCGGGCCTCTTCCAGCACCCGGGGAAAAATCCGGATATCGGTAAAAGATGCCGCGATTGGGGCGGGTGAAAAAGTTCCGTATCCAAAATAGCAATCACGGCAATGGTTGAGCGCATGCGCCCCCATTCGGGGATGCGTAAACGACCCGCATAGCTTTCCGTCAACGGAAAGCGTTATATGGGAAGGCATCTCCGGGGAAAAAGAGACGGCAATATGGAGCCATTGGCAGGAGCGAACCGGAAACCATGATTCCAGACTTCGCTCCTGACTGCGTCCTCCGCCTGTTGCGCAGGGGGAAATCAGGATCCCCTCCGGGGTTTCCGGATCCGGCATGGCAGAAAGATAGAAGCAATTATCCCTGCCGAAGGAAAAAACGGTTCCGTATTCAGACAGAGGAGACAGCTTTGTGCAGAAACTGACGGTAAAGCCGTCTTCGGTGTTCAAGATACCGTCCGGAAGCTGCAGGAAACCGCCGTTTTCCCCGCCGGAGAGGGAGAGCGCCGGCAAGGTCTGCCCAAAGACGGAATCTACTTCCATATTCGCCCCGCCCCGGTCGCAGCCGCGGATTACGCCTGCATATCCGTTCCCTGTAAGGTCGGGGACGATGGTGCTGCTGACCTCGGAGAAGTCATAGCGGGCAAGTTCATTTATAATTATAGACATAGACTAAACAACCTCCTGTGTATTTGTTAGTATTGATGAGTTATTTATTATAGCACATTCAAGGCTTCTTTTCATTATCTTTTTCGCTAAATTGCATCGCTTGTAAAGTCTATAATGTGTAAGAAGATGAGAAAGTAAGTAAATGGTTGAAACCTGAATCAGGAAGGGGTAGAATGTAGCTAGGAGGTGTTGATTTATGGATAATATGGAGCTTTGCAGACAGTACAGGGAGCTTGACCGGGACTGTGCCTGTTTTAGTTATGAACTGTCCGGCGGGAAGGATGAGGAGCGTAAAATTTTTATCCCGAATGAGGCGAATATGGAGAAAGCATGGAAACGCTTCGAGGAATTGAAAGAACGAGCGGCGTCTCTTGAGGAACCGGACGCCGTGTTCGCGTTAGTCAGGCATCATTTCGAGGATTTTCTGGATTCCCAGAAATACGCCCTTGAGGATGCGGGAAAGCATCCGGAAGGAAAATTTCTGTATATGCATTGGATGATTGAGAACACATCTAGGTTAAGCCGGAAGCCGGATGAGGAGCGCTGCCAAAAGATGGTCGGACAATTAGAAGAAATGTGCGAAGTCAGCGATACTTTTTTAGAGTTAATCAAAAAAGGGGAGAATGAGGAAGAACAGAAGCAGGCAGGAGCAGCCCTTTTTGGCTCAAAGGCGACTCTGGAAACCTTCCGGATGAAACTGGAGGAATATTTCCCCACATTTACACAGGAACAGCGCAGCCGTGTGGACACGGCCATTCTGCGGTTTGAGGAGGTCCTTTTGAAAATGGCGGACGCTCTGCCGAAGGATACGAAAGACAAGGCCCAAGAGACGAAGGAGCCTGAGGACGACCTTAGCATTACCGTGAAGATGGAGAAAGAAGAGTACCGCACATTACTTGCCAAACGGCTCGGCGTTTCTCTTGACGAGCTTCTTGACTGGCATAAGGAAGAGATTGAAAAGACCCGCTCGGAAGTTTTTGAGATTGCGAAGAAGCTTCACATTCCGGAGCCTGCGCCTAAGACCATGGAGGAAGTCAATGAGATTCTGTTCAAGTACGAGGGGCCGTGCCAAAGTCCGGAGGAAATGCTTGAAAGGGCCAATGAATATCTTAAGAGGACCCGCGCGCTGGCGCATGAATACGTGAAACTGCCGGAGGATGAGAGCTGCCTTTGTGTGGAAATTTCCGATAGCTGTAAGGATTCTTACCCATGGGGAGGCTACGAGGGAGGGGACTTTTCCGTCCGCCCGATCAGGGGGCAGATGTTCCTCAACAACCATAACTATCAGAATGTTACGGACGGGTGGATTAAGCTTAATGCATTGCATGAGGCATACCCGGGTCATCATGTCCAGTATGTGAGGGCCGAGGTTGACCCAAGGCCGGAGACGGTGAAGATCGGCGCGAAACTCGTTCCTGTTCTGGAGGGGACGTGCCTTCGTACGGAGCGCGCCTTTGAGTTTATATATGGAGAAGACCCGTTCTTTCCATTGTTTGTAGCGTACCGCCGCCATCATGCTTCGGTCAGGATTTATGTGGATCTGATGCTGTACTATCATGGGGCGACCCTTGAGGAGGCGGTTAAGACATATGAAAAAGAACTTGGATTCGACCGGGGGACGGCCAGAAGCCAGGTGCTGGCGCATCAGAATATGCCGGGATATTTTACCTGCTATTATTATGGAATGAAGAAAATCTGTGAGTGGGAGAAGGAATATGGTTTCTCCAAGAAGGATTTTACGGAGCTTTTGTTCTCGGCAGGTTATATCAGTATTGAGCGTCTCGGCGAGCTGGCGAGGCTTACGCCGCAGGAACGCGAACGTTATTACCATGATTTTTCCAGTCTTTTATAAATAAGGATTGACAAGGATTCGGACGAGTGCTAAGATAAAAGAAAATTTAAGGAGAACAGGCGAAATGAAGCAGACATTATATTCTAAATCCAATATGTATAACGGACGTATTTGTTTATAATTGGCAGATCAGGTGCACAGTTGTAAGCCGATAGGTCTTATGTGTCTGTGCATATGATAGAATATGGGCTGTAATTTTGCGCATCTTATATTATATCTTGTTAGGGGTATACCGCATCAGACGATAAGACGTTTGATGCGGTTTTTTTTTCGTGATAAGCTGTGCCGGACAAAGCCTGTACAGGAGGGAATGGTATTATGGGATTATTAAGCAACAAGAAAAAGGGGAAAGCGGCAGAGGTCAAAGAGTATATCAGGGGAGCCGGCGGCAGCATTGTCAGTAAGTCCATCCTAAACGGCACGTCAAAACTTAAGTGGCTGTTCCGGGAAGACAGCGGGCTTGGGAACGGATGGGTTGCATTCGGCGGCACGGATACGCAGGAATATGTAGACAATGCAGAGAATATGGAGGTCGTGGATTTCAATGTTCTGGCGAATATAGAGCCGGCCGTACTGAATGTATATTATATGCCGGTAGGAAGCGATTTGGAATTCCGTTCCGACAAGACGGGAAAGTATTTCGTAGATATGAGGACGGGAGAGGAGATCCGGGAGCCTGTGAAGCATCCGGGACAGGAGGCATTTGAGAAAAACCTCAAGTTTTTAAATCAGAAAATTTATCCGATGGAATTTTTTGAGGGACTGTTTGCTGAAAATGGCAGGCTGGCCGTTGTGACGGCAGGGAGGGTTGATTTTCCTACGGGAGAGGTAACATTGGCAGATCCGCTCGCCTATCTTGGAACGAAATATTCTACGGCGCTGGAAAGGAAAGTCCCGGCTGGAAGCTATCCTGTGGAACTGTCTATCTGCCGTTCCGATATCGTGGGGCTTCGGATAGCGGCCGCAAGACTGGTTTTCGGCGGCCGGCCGGCTGCCCGTTATGAGATCGCCATGCCAAAGGGCAGCGCAACAGAGGATTTTGGGAAACCAAGAGTCTTCACGTTTTTCGGGGTGGATTGCGGGCTTGCCTGTTTTGCAGACGCACAGGCAGAAGCAGAGTACAGGGAATTTTTCGAGCGGTGGCATAGTGAGAATCCGGAAAAGAATAAGTATACGGATTATTTCGCCGCGTTTTTCGCAGACAGTTATGAGAAATATCCGAAGTTCCAGAATCAGGGCGGAAACTTCCTGCATTGGGAGATTCCGGGGACGGGGCATAAGCTGGTATTTTTTTCCAGCGGTATGGGCGACGGCATTTACAGCGGATACTGGGGACTTGACGAGCAGGGCGAGGCGGTGTCGCTGGTGATCCCGTTCATGAATCCGGAGTATTTTTAAAAGGTAAAAATGAAAGAGGCAGAATGGTAAAATACAATATTTTTCACAATCTCAGGTTTTCCCTGGGGCTATTAAAAGAAGACCGATTCCAAAGCTTTTACGTATATTCCCTTCTCCACATTGTGCTGGGAGTCTTATGCCCGCTGCTTCTGGCGGTATTCCCAAGCTACGTGGTGGGAGCTATGGCAGAAGGCGGGGATTTAGGGACTGAGATTGGCAGGTTGGTACTCTTCATAGCAGGAATACTGTTCCTTCACATGGCGGATACCTATGCCGTGCGTACATATGAGCAAATTTTGTTCCTGTTTCGGAATAAGCAGGGTGAAAGGCTCATGAAAAAAGCGATGGAGATCCCGTTCCATTTATGTGAAAGCATGGAAGGGCAGCGGCAGTTTGAGAAGGCGAGACGGGCGGTGTATGAAGGAAACCAGAACGGGCTTGAAATCTTTTTAAAACAATTTACGGAAATTTGTGTGAACCTATTGGGAATGTTGGCATATGGGATCGTAATCGGCGCGGCGAACCCCCTTTTCATCCTCATGTTACTTGGATTTACACTATTGGCAGTCTTTGCAAGCAAGCTGACCGGCAGGAAAGACTGTCTGGTACAGGAAGAGCTGGGCGGGGAATACACACGGCTCCAATACATGTATCAGGCTGTGCTGGACCAGAAGAGCGCCAAAGATATCCGTATTTATCAGGCTCAAAAGTGGTTATTAGAAGAGTTTGCGTCTATACGGGAAAAAACCTTGAAATTACAGAACAAAAGCGCCGGATATTACCTGCTTTTCGATAATCTGGAGAGGATTCTGTCATTCGTCCGAGACATTGTCGTATACGGGGATTTTATCTTCCTGATGTATCGGGGACGTATGTCGATAGAGCAGTTCCTGTTAAACATCGGAATCGCGGCGGGATTCAACGTTTGGATTATGGGGGTGTTCGGCAATATCAAAGAGCTGGCCAGAAATAATACGATTGTGGGTCATTTCAAGGATTATTTAAGTTATGGGGAAGGGCAAACGTGCGGGACAGAAAATGCCCCGAACCCCAAAACGCCGCATACGCTGACCATGGAACACGTCAGCTTCCAATATCCGGAAGCAGAAAAAGCGTGTATCCATGACCTGAACCTTACGGTAAACAGCGGGGAGAAACTGGCGCTGGTAGGAATTAACGGCGCCGGGAAGAGTACCGTCATCAAACTTTTGCTTGGACTTTACGAGCCTGCCGAGGGAAGGATACTTTTGGATGGGACAGATATCCGCAGGATAGACAAGGAAGGTTATTTCCGGGAATTTGCAGTTGCGTTTCAGGATGTGTTCGCATTTGCGGCGTCCATAGCGGATAATGTGACCGGCGTACCCAATGCGGGGCAGGACGGGGCAAAACTAAAAGAGAAACTTACCATGGCCGGACTTTGGGAGTTTACCCAAAAGCAGCCGCGGAAAGAAAGAACAAGCGTCACAAAGGCGTTAGACCCGGAAGGAATCCATTTGTCCGGAGGAGAGATGCAGAAATTAATGCTTGCCAGAACGCTCTATAAGGACGCGCCCGTTGTGATATTAGACGAGCCGACCGCAGCTCTTGACCCTATAGCGGAACACGAGCTGTACCAGAAATACAGCCTCCTTACTCAGGGAAAGACAAGCGTATTTATATCCCACAGGCTTAGTTCCACTAGGTTTTGCGATAGAATCCTGTTTTTAGAAAACGGGAAAGTAGAGGAAACGGGAACTCACGAGGAATTAATGAGCCGGAAGGGGAAGTATGCAAATATGTATGAGATACAGGCGAAATACTATCGAAAGGAGGAGCAGGCTTATGTTTGATAAATTAAAGTTTCATAAAACGGGGATTTCGCTCTTAAAGCTGCTCCACAGTTTAGACCACAGCGCCGTTCTGGTTTCCGCCTGTTCCTCCCTGACGGAGGCGGCCGGTTTTTACACAGGTCTTATTATTTCGGCGATGCTGATTGACGACCTGTTGGCGCAGGCGTGGAAGACGGCTCTGGTTCATTCCGGAATTCTGGCCGGACTTAGCCTGCTGTTTGGGCTGGTTCAAAACCAGTTGTCCAAAATATGGGCGGTGAAATACCAGATGCTGTATACGGATTTGAAGATTTTAATGAGGAAAAAGGCGCTTTCTATGACCTTTGAAGGCTTTGAAGACCCTGCGGTGAAAGGGAAAATCTATCTGGCAGAGCGGACCATCGACATGTATGGAGGGCTGGAAGAAATCCTGTACCTGTACCGGCGGCTTTTTGGCTTTGCCGTTTCCGGGATGACCGCGGTCGGGATGGTCGTCCGGATGTGTTTTGCCAGAGGGCAGACGGGGCAAGTCAGCGTGGTTGTATCGGCTGCCAGCTTTTTAGCTGCCGTCTTTCTGGTAATGAGGGCGACGGTCTTTACAAGCGGCCGTCTCCTTAAACAGCAGAATGAGATTTACTCGGAACACGGGGACGCGGAGGAAGGGCTTTCATATTATATGGAGCAGATTTACGGGAACCCGGAGGCGAATAAGATTTCCCATTTGTATCATATGAAAGATATGCTCCTGCAGAATTTCAGCGGTTTCTTGGGCGCGTCTTCCGGGCTGTATAAAAGGATGCGGGAGGTCCAAAGAAAACAAGAACTGGCAGGACAGGGAATCAGTACGGTCTTTATTGTTTATTCCTACGCCTTGATTCTATGGAAAATCGGAACTAAGGCAATCAGCATCGGTTCTTTCAGTAAATATGCGGGAGCCATGACCAGATTTATAGACGACATTACGGGGATTGTCCGGACGAATGGGGAAATTGCAAGAAAATGCGAATTCATGCAAGGATTGCTTGATTTTATGGAAATGGAGGACGAAAGCAAGGGAGGGACTCTGCGGATTCCGGACGGCGCGAAGGAAAAGTATGAAATTGAGTTCCATAACGTCAGTTTCCAATATCCGGGAAACGGGAACCTGACTCTTGAAAATGTGAACTGCAGGATCAACGCCGACGGCAAAACGGCAATCGTAGGGAGGAACGGGGCCGGTAAAACTACGTTTATCAAACTCCTTTGCGGGCTTTATCAGCCTACGCAGGGCAGGATTACCTTAAACGGAGTTGACATACGGGAATATAATTATCAGGATTATCTGAAACTGTTTGGCGTGGTATTTCAGGATTTTGCGATGTTCGCATTTCCGGTAGGACAGAACATCGCTGTCTCCGGATCCTATGAAGAAGACCGGGTATGGGACTGCCTTACCCGGGCAGGTGTAGAAAAGACGGTGAAAAAAATGCCGGACAAGCTGGAGACGCCGATGTTTTCCTCGAATGAAGAGGGGATTAACGCCAGCGGGGGAGAAATGCAGAAACTGGCGATTGCAAGGGCGTTATATAAGGACGCTTCTATTATGATATTGGACGAACCTACGGCGGCGCTGGATCCGATTAGCGAATATGGGATATATAAGCATTTTGACGAACTGGTAAAAAACAGGACGAGTATCTTTATTACCCATAGGATGAGCAGCTGCAGGTTTTGCGGCGATATCTTAGTGTTTGATTCCGGCAGGATCATCGAAAGGGGAAATCATGAGGAACTGCTGAAGGGGCAGGGGTTATACGCCGCCCTTTGGAGCGCGCAGGCTAATTATTATCAGGAAGAAAGAGGGGTGAGCTGACATGGCTTTGATCAAAGTGAGTAATTTGAGCTTTTGTTATCCGGGGAGTTCAGACCCGGTATTTGACCAGGTATCTTTCCGCATAGACACGGAATGGAGGCTGGGAATCGTGGGTGGAAACGGAAAAGGAAAAACTACTTTTCTGAGGCTGCTTAACGGGGAGTATGATTACGGCGGGCAGATTCAAAATACGGTTCCGGTCAGATATTGTCCGGGGATGATCGACGCAGGCAGCGGGGATGCACCTGCAGTCAATGTTTTGGGGGAACGCTATTTGGATTATGAACTGTGGAAGGTAATCCGGGAACTTCATGAGATGGAGATGGAAGAGGATATTCTTTACCAATCGTGGGGAAGCCTAAGCCCGGGGGAGAGGACCCGTATCATGCTTGCTTTTCTCTTCGCTGACGATGCCAGTTACCTGCTCTTGGATGAGCCGACGAATAATCTGGATGAACGGACCCGTGAAATCGTAAAACAATATCTGGGGCATAAAAAAAGTTTTATTCTGGTTTCCCATGAGCGGGACGTGCTGGACGCATGCGCAGACCATATCCTGGCCATAAACCGCAGCAGTATTGAGGTCTGCAAAGGAAACTTCAGCAGTTGGTATGAAAATAAAAAGAACAGGGACAATTTTGAGATTCAGAAAGACAACAAGCTGAGAAAAGAAATCGGCCGGTTGGAAAGATCGGCAAGAGAGTCCGCAAAGTGGGCTGGTAAGGCGGAGCAGACAAAAATCGGGTTCAATCCTATAGAGGAGGACCGGTGGAAGGATACCAGATGCTATATCGGGGAGAAAGCCAGACGGATGGAAAAGCGCAAAAAGAATCTGGAAAAAAGATGTATGCGTGAAATTGAGGAAAAGAAAGCGCTTCTCAAAGACGTGGAAACAGAACATGACCTGAAACTCTTTGCGAAATGCGGGCAAAGCGGGACTTACGTCTGGGCTGACAAGATTGACATACGGTACAAAAGCAAGGAGGTTTGCCGAAATGTGTCATTTACGGTAGAAAGAGGGGAACGGGTATTGATTTCCGGGAAGAATGGCTGCGGAAAAACAAGCGTTATTAAAGCCCTTTTGGGGGAAAGGGAGAACATGCGGGGGAAATTGACTGTGAAAGGCGGGCTGACCGTCTCCTATCTTCCTCAGGACGGTCACTTTTGTACAGGAAGTTTAAAAGAGTTGGCAAAAGACAGGGGCATAGACTTGGCTGTCCTGCTCAGTGTGTTACGGCAGATGGGGCTTGAGCGGAAACAGTTTGAAAAACCTCTTTCGCAGTTCTCCGACGGACAGAAAAAGAAAGCTCTTCTGGCAGTAAGCCTTTGTGAGAGCGCAGACCTTTATATTTGGGATGAACCCATGAATTTCGTGGACTTATTTACGCGGATCCAATTAGAAAATTTGATTTTAAAGTATCAGCCGACGATGCTGTTTATCGAGCATGACCAATATTTTTCGTCGAAGATTGCTACGAAAGAAGTAAAAATCGGAGGTTAGAATTTGTTGAGCGAGAAATAAATACCACATATAATATGCGGCAAAAACGTCCACACTATGTATGAATAACATAAGCGAGGGCGTTTTTACATGAAGAAACTGAGCGAATATTTATTGCTATGGACACTTGGCGGATGTCTCTATTACTTTTTTGAAATATTTTTCCGGGGATTTTCTCATTGGTCTATGTTTGTGCTGGGCGGGATCTGCATGGTCTTTTTCACGGTTCAGGGACAGATGGTACATTGGGAGGACCCGTTGTGGATGCAGATCTTAAGATGCATTATTTTTGTGACGGCGATGGAGTTTATTACGGGGATTATTGTGAATAAATGGCTGCATCTGGCCGTGTGGGATTACAGTAATCAGCCGTTCCAGCTATTTGGGCAGATCTGCCTGCCTTTTATGGTTATTTTTTCCGGATTGTGCGCACTGGGAATTTTTCTTGGCGGTTATCTCTCTTATTGGCTGTACGGAGAAGAAAAGCCGCGTTATCATGTGCTATAGGTAAGCGCGAACTGTCGGAGAGGAAAGAAAGCTTCAACGTTTTCCTGCCTCTCCGTCCGCCGGGATTCATCTAATCATTTTAAACATACCGGGGCCGTCCCATTCGCAGGGCCTTTCTTCAAATCCCTTCTTCTTATAAAATCCGACGGCCTCCTTCGTGCTTATCAGCTCTAAACTGACGGCCCAATTTTCTTGTATATTTTCTTTGATATATCCTTCTATGCTTTCCATAAGAATTGTTCCCGCACCTTTGGATTGGAAAGAGGGAATTACTGCAAAATCCTTAATATAAAAGGACATTCCTCCATCACCGATCAATCTGACCATTCCGACCGCTTTATTATTCTCATAAGCCGTAAATGAAACTAACGTATTTTTTAACGCTTGTTTCACTTGTTGGATTCCCGGCGCTTCCCAACCGACTGATGTATACAAATCTAAAAATAATTCCGGTGTCAATGTATTTGTTTTTACTTCCATTAAGTTCCCCCATATAATCACATGTTTGAGATCTCTAAATCAATGTTTATTTCGTATTTGCCGTCGATCAGCACATAATTTACACCATGCTTTTGCGCAAGTTCTAAGAATTTCTTATTATCTTCCAGAACACTTTCCATAGTACACCACTCGTCGTCCAAACGGCTTTCTATGGCGTTGGCGTATCTTTTTATACTTGTAAAGTGATTTTTTATATAATCGGTACTCATAACAAGACAGTAGTATTTGATATGCGCAAGATATTCTTTTTCAAAGCTCTTGGACCAATCAAAAGGAATATAGCATCCTTCAATGATGAGATTTTGTTTGTTCTCTACGGCGGTTTTGATCATTTCGCGAATGATGGGCCACAAATAATCCTTAAGTTCATTATCATCTTCGGCTGTTAGTTTAGTGTAACCACTGCGGATCAGGCCCATTTTCAAATGGTCTATTGACAGATAGGGATATTTATATTTTTCAAGCAGTTTTTGAGCAAGAACCGTCTTACCTGTGTGGGAGGCTCCGGTTAACAAAACAATCATCTTTGATTCTTCCTTTCCTGCAAAATATCTTTGATTCCCTGAAAATCAAAGCTTAGAGACGAACTTCGACCGGTTCGTCAACGGGATGTTCAGGGCGTTCATCGCCTGTTCGGCAGTAAAATTCAGGTTATGCATCAGGCTTTTAATATTATCAAGAATCGTATCTTGTGCTGCTGCCTGTGCAGCGGCAGCGGCGGCCTGCTGCCGTTCTTTTTCAATCTCATCTTTCATTAATTCCTTTAACGCTTCACACATAATCGAATCCCTCCTTACTTCTTCATATAACTTCTGGTTTGCAGATGCGCTTACCTGTAAAATAGCGTCAATATTATTCCTGTCCCCCGGAGCGGTCAGACGTAAGGATTCTTCAAGGAAGGCTTTTACGTCTTCTTTTCCGGCATTTCTGGAAAGGATTCTGAGACTTCGGTGTGTTTCTTTGTCAAGCTGTCTGGTCACAACTACCTGTGTGCCGAAAAGAACATTCCCTGTAATATAATAGATTCCTTGGGAATGTTCATCAATCATAGCCGGTTGTTTTGTAAAAATCGTCTATGGACAGACTGTCATCCGGGCTTTTGTATTCTACCACATTGTATTTTTTGAAAATATGTCCGATTTCATTCTCAATCTGTACATTCGCTGGCTTTTTGATAATGAGAAGATCCATACGGAGCGGCTCTTTTCCTAAATTGTACTCTCGCTGAAATTCCAGTTCATCTTTATTCGAAATTTCTTACGATTATTTTAACATTTGGGGTTAAAATAGGCAAGTTGTAAAGAAGAATCCATAAGTAGAAGTTGCGGTTTTGAGCCTTTGTAAGTATAATTTATAGTATATCAAGGAGAGCGGAGGAACGAAGATGTCATTTACCATTTATGTGAGAATGAAGAAGCCGGGTAAGGGAATGAGTAAGGATTTAGAGCCAACGCCTTTCGTCCTGGACAAAAAACCGGAAACTTTGCGGGAGCTGTTGACGGGGCTTACTGAGGTTGGAGTAAGGGATTTTAACGCCAGAAAAGACGAGGGGCAGCTTCTTCCTTTCCTTACGAAGGAGGAGATTGCAGGGCAGGCATTAAGGGGCAAGGTGGCTTTTGGCGTCCATGGCGGGGAAGCGGCAGAGCCTAAGAAGGCTGTGGCCAACACGCTTCAGTGTTTTGAGGACGGTATTTACCGTGTGTTTGCCGGGGATGAAGAACTAACAGAGCTTGAAGGAGAGATCTTGTGGAAGGAAGAGCTGGTGTTTACGTTGGTTCGGCTTACCATGTTGGCGGGGTTAGGCTAGAGGCGGTTTCACGGATGCCGTTCAAGCGTGTTGGCGTGTTAGCTGGTGAGTTGGTGCAAGGGTGTGTTTTGTGCATTTTTTAAGATAAGAAAGGAAAAATCATGGCGGAATTTACATATGAGTCAAGGAAGAAAATAAGTGAAACCTGGGTGTATGGCCTGAGAGAGAAGGGGACGCATCTTTCCGGGCATGAGAAGAAGCTGCTGCCGGAAATCTATGGTACGATTATACCTTCGGAGGTATGTATTTACATGCGGAAACTTCTGGAAAATGGGACTTATCGTACGCTTAGCGGCCTATACAAGGGTGAGTTTTCCGGCGCGGTAAAGCTCTGTGTGCCGGATGGGTGCAGGGAGGAATTTTATGAGGCGCTGGATGGGATGAACCAGTACCAAATGACGGCGGGGTGGTACAGGAGAAGCCTGCGCTCTAAAAGTTATATCCCTTTTGCGGAGCAGAGTATCCGGCTTCTGAGGGCCTATGCGCTTTTGGATTTTTATAAAGCAAGCCTTTCGGAGGTACTGACCGGGAAGGTGCCGCCGGAGATTTTCGACCATGCAAGGAATGAATGTTTTTCTTATGCGGAAATGCTGGCGGCGCAGATTGACCGAGGAAACAAAGAAGCCCTCCAGGCGGTAAAGGACATTCTGCTTGGGGAGGGAAACACGATGATGATAAGCCATGAGCTGATCCGCGGAATCGTGATGTGCAGGAACGAAGATTTGTATGACCTCCTTGGCAGGTTCCTTTTGGCGGCAAGGCTTCAGGAGGGGGCGAGACAGGCGGTCTGTGAGACCATGGACGCCGGTCGGCCGGAGGCTTTTTTGCATCTGTTTGAAGTCATTGAGGAGCATAATCTGATTCGTTTTTCTTCGGTCAGACGTGCGGCTGCAACCTGGATCGGTATTTTTAATGAGAAAAGCGTAGATCGGATGAGTGAAAAACTGCTTAGGCTGATGGGACAATGCCTGCGTGACGAAGATTTCTGTAACGCCCAGCTTTCTTCGGAGGATTCTGTGGGGATTAGCTGTGCTTTGTGGGCGAAGGGGTTCTATGATGCCAGTAATGCCGTGGACGCCGTATGCCGCCTGATTGCCCATGGGACCAGGCATCAGAAGATGACGGCTTCGTATTTTGTCCGTTCGCTGCAAGACGAAGGGTTAAACATGAGGGTTTCAAAAGAGGTGATTTTAAATTGTTCGGAGGATTTGGAGCTGACGGCTTGTTTCATGCCGGGATTCATGGGGACGGTGAACAACTATTTTTACAGCCTTGTGAAGCCGGAAAACAGCCATTCCTATTCTTTCCGCGAGAATAAGGTGGTAGAGCCGAGAAAGCTTCCTGTGGAGGAGTTTTTTGTCAATCGGGATGAGGCTTTGCGGTATTATAATATTTTAAAGGGAATTTTGAAGAAACTGCCTAAGAAAGGGCTGGTTATCTCCCCCTGCATTTTCCCGTGGCATCAGGTGTCTCTGGGACCGTCGGGGATTGCCGCGCGGCTTTGCCTGATAGCCTGGATGCTTAAGGATGATGTGGTGTTGGATGAAGCGGCCGGGTTTATTCCTCTTATAGGGCAGGGAGAAGGCTACAATTACTATAACATGTCACGGGCTGCGGCCGCGCGGCTTTTGCTTTACCGGCCTAAGTCCGCGGCAAGAAAAAAGGTCTTGTTTGAGCTTTTGCACAATGCGGAGGAATATACCAATGAGGAGGCGTATCGTCTGGCGGAGGATATGGAGCTTTTGGCAAAGGACTTCGCTGCGATTGAGAAGAATCTTAAGTATAAGAAAGGCCGGCAGGGGACTCTTGCCCTGCTTCGGAAACAGGATAAGAAGGAGCTTTCGGCCTGTATTGCCAGACTTCTTGGGGCAAAGTCGGAGGAGTGCCGGATGGGGGCCCTTGACCTTGCCTTATTCTTGAAAAAAGAGGATGGGGAATGTTTTGAGGAAATCCGTCCCTGTCTTCGGGAATTGTCTTCCCCCAACAAGAAGGAGCAGGTGATTTTAGAGGAGCTTTTAGGAGGAGCAGGCGCGGCGCAGGATATTTTGAATACGCCGGGATTTGGATTATATGACACAGAGCGCAAGTGGAGCCTGCCCCCCATGACCGCGGCTTGTGATAGGGCGGAGGGGTTGTTTGTCTACGGAGAGAAGGCGTGCAGCCGTGTGTGTCAAAAGCTTGACCGCTTGATTGAGGAACATGCCACCCTTTCTTATAAGACGGCTTGGGGCGCTGACAGGCTGCTTGGCAATGGACTGCAGAACTCGCGGTATATCCATGAAGATGCAGATGCCCAGCCCTTAGATGCGTATCCGTTCCGGGAAATGTGGGAAGAGTTTTATAAAAAAGAGATTGGGTCGCCGCAGCTGCTTCTGGAGATAGAGCTTTACGGGCAGTGCCGCCGGCAGCGGGATGATTATGTGCAGAACTATAAGTTGTACCGGAAGGTTTTCGGAGACGAAAAGAAGCTGATGTCTCAAAATTCTTTCTCCGAATTGTCTTATGCCAGCCAGGTCTGGACTGTGATTTCCGTGCTGGCAGAGCAGTTTATTACGGATAGCGAAAGGGCTGAGTTTGCCCTTTCGGGGATGGCAAAGTTTCTTGACGTGCTGGATACGTCCAGTGATATTTTCACGGTTCAGTACACACAAAGGGACGGCGAGGTGACTACCTATACAAAGCGTACGGCGGATCTGCCGGTCTTTGCCGATATGACAAGATGGCTTGCCCTTTCGGGGAATGTGGACTGGGGGAGTGCATTTACCTTACGGTTCTGGCTGCAGGAGCATTATCGAAATCAGGCGGACCGGGAAGTGAAACGGCAGTATTCTTATGGGGGTTCTAAGGAGGTTTATCTTGAGCTTTCGGACTATGTGGAGTGCTTCGCAAGGGGCGTTTGGGACAAGGAGTTGTTCTATAAGGCTGTGTTCTTGTTTGCGGATTTGGGGTGTCTTTTAGATTCGGTCAGCACAGTAGAGCAAAGAGGGGCGGTTTCTTCGCGGACGGCGCGGGTGTATGCGCTGAATAATTTCTTTGGAAATCAGGTAATTAAGCCTGTGGACGGAAAATACCGCTTTGATTCTTTGAGGGATGAGATGCCGAAGATGGCGTTTGCCCACGAACTGTATGGGGAGCTGATTCCTCTGGTCTTGGAAGTGGAGTTAAAGCGCGGGGAGCAGCCGACGCCGTTTTCAGCGTATGTACATAAGATTCGGGTGGTGTACGGGATTGATTATATGGTTCAGATTTTGACGGCGTTGGGGAAGGAGCCGCTTAAGCGTGGATGTTATTATTATTCTTCTGCAACGGACCGGCAGTCTGTGCTGAGCCATCTGCTGAAGGTCTGTGCGCCGGGGTCAAAAGAAACGGCGGCAGATTTAAAGCGGGCGCTTAAAGGGACGGATATTACAAAGAAGAGGCTTGTGGAGCTTGCCATGTACGCCCAGCAGTGGATTCCCTTGGTGGAGGAGTATCTGGGTCTTCAAGGTTTTGCAAGCACCTGCTATTATTTTATGGCGCACACCAGCGAAAGGTTTGACGAGCAGGTGACTTCTGTGATTGCGAAGTACACGCCCCTTTCTCCGGAGGAGCTTTCAGACGGGGCTTTCGATATTCACTGGTTTTTTGAGGCTTACGAAAATGTAGGGGAGAAGGATTTTAAGCTGCTTTACGATGCGGCGAAATATTCTTCCGGCGGAACGGCTCACAGCAGGGCAAGAAAGTATGCGGATGCCGCGCTTGGCAAGGTTGAGCTTAAGTCTCTTATGACAGAGATTGATGCGAAGCGTAATAAGGACCTGCTGATGAGCATCAGCCTTCTTCCGCTTTCCAAAGGGAAGGCAAAGCGTGAGAGCGAGCTTTTAGAGCGTTATCAGTTTATCCAGAAGTTTAAGAAGGAAAGCAGGCAGTTTGGGGCCCAGCGTCGGGCGAGCGAGGGACGCGCCGTAGAGATTGCACTGCAGAATCTCAGCGTCAATGCAGGTTTTACGGATGTGACCCGTCTTGTGCTTCGGATGGAAGGGAAACTTACGGAGATGTCGTCTGCGTATTTTGACTGGCAGAGTGTGGATGGGCTTGAATTGATGGTTTCTGTAGATGAGTGGGGGAAGAGTTCGCTGAAATGCAGGAAGGACGGCAGGCTTTTGAAGTCTGTCCCGGCGAAGTATAAGAAGAATGAGATTGTACAGAGATTTCAGGAGGTTCATAAGAAATTAAAGGAGCAGTACAGCCGGACGAAGCTGATGATGGAGCAGGCCATGGAGGACCGGACGGTGTTTGAAGTGTGGGAGCTTCGGGAGCTTGGGAGGAATCCTGTAGTGCGGCCGATTGTGGAGTTTTTGGTCTTTCGGACTGCGAAAGATACGGATACCTTTCAGATGGGCTTTCTGACAAAGGATGGCCTTTTAGATGCGGCGGGGAAGGTGCTGCCGGTAAAGCCGGAGGAGAAGGTATGGATTGCCCATCCCTTTGATTTGTATCGGAGCGGACAATGGCAAGAATACCAGAAAGTCTTGTTTGAGAGGCAGATTAGGCAGCCCTTTAAGCAGATTTTTCGGGAATTGTACCTGAAACTTGACGAGGAGTTAGAGTTATGTGAGTCCAGACTGTTTTCGGGCAACCAGATTCAGCCTCAGAAGACGGTGGGGGCGCTTAGGAGCCGCCGATGGGTCGCGGACTACGAGGATGGGCTTCAGAAGGTCTATTATAAGGAGAATATTGTTGCCTGCATCTATGCTATGGCTGACTGGTTTACGCCAAGCGACGCGGAGGCGCCGACGCTTGAGTGGGTGGTGTTCTCTGATCGGAAAACCGGAGAGCGGCTGCGGATTCAGGAGATTCCGGAGGTCATTTACAGTGAAGTGATGCGGGATGTAGATCTGGCTGTGAGCGTGGCCCATGCGGGCGGCGTGGATCCGGAGACGAGCCACTCCACTGTGGAGATGCGCAAAGCAATCGTTGCCTGCAATTTGGAGTTGTTTAAGTTGAAAAATGTTCAGTTGGAGGGAAACCATGCGGTGATTGACGGGAAACTTGGACGGTATTCGGTGCATCTAGGCAGCGCGGTGGTGCATCAGATAGGGAGTTCTATGCTGTTTGTGGTTCCTGTACACTCCCAGCATCGGGGGCGGATGTTCCTGCCGTTTATTGACGACGACCCTAAGACAGCGGAGATTCTGTCGAAGATTCTTCTTTTTGCGGAGGATACGAAAATAAAGGACCCGAATATTTTGGCGCAGATTCGGTAGAGTAATAGAGATAAACAATGAAAAACTTTAAGGGCAGACATAGCTCATACGTTCCATGTCTGCCCTTGTTTAGGGCTATTTATTTCCATAGTGGCCTCTGCAGTGGGCAATGTAGAGCCGCCCGTCCTTCATATGGTAGACGAGCCGGTCTTTTTCGTTGATGCGACGGCTGTATTCGCCCTGCAGGTCGCCGGAGAGGGGTTCGGGCTTCCCGATCCCTTTCATACAGCCGTTCCGCTCAATATTCTGGATGAGCTGGTTGATCCGCTTTAGTGTTTTTTTATCCTGCGTCTGCCAGTATAGGTAATCCTCCCAGGCATCGTCCGACCATATTTTTCACTCATCGTCCACCTCAATCAGTTCATGGGCGGTGCCTTTCCCGGCTTTTAATTCCTGGACGGATTTCTTCACATAGGCCATATTTGCTTCGGAGAAGAAGGGGTCGGTGGTCTGGGCGATTTCAAACGGGATGCGGTTTTCGCGTAAAACTGCTTTCACAAAAAGATTGATTGCGGTAGAAGTATTCAGGCCAACATTGGAGCAGAAGGTGTCAAAGCTGGCCTTATCTTTTTCGTCTACCCTTGCGGTTAAGGTTGCCAGTGCCATAGATATCTCTCCTTTCGTATTTAGGTTGTGATTATTATAGCACTATTGTATGCTGAAAGCAAGCGTATGTATTACATAAGGAATGGGATTTACATAATTTACCGATTTTGGTGAGTTTATGGTGAAAACTCTTTGATTGATGTTAAATCTGCAAACTCTAAATTGAAAAATTCTGTCTTTTTTATTTATAGGAGAAATGTTATAATAGAAATACGCCGATTTTGTTATAGGTTGTCTAAATACGGCGTTTTCATATAAAGTGTAAAATTTAAGAATAAGAGAGGTAAAACTGTGGCGGAATTAACACCGATGATGCAGCAATATATGGAGACGAAGAAGGAGTATCCGGACTGCATTTTGTTTTATAGACTGGGAGATTTTTATGAGATGTTCTTTGACGATGCCCTGACTGCGTCGAGGGAGCTTGAGATTACGCTGACCGGAAAGAATTGCGGGCTTGAGGAACGCGCACCGATGTGCGGCGTTCCTTTCCATGCTGTGGACGGTTATCTGAACCGTCTGGTCTCTAAGGGGTATAAGGTGGCAATCTGTGAGCAGATGGAGGATGCGGCCAGCGCGAAGGGGTTAGTGAAGCGGGATGTGGTCCGTATCGTGACGCCGGGGACTAATCTGGATGTGCAGGCGTTGGATGAGACGAAGAACAATTATATTATGTGCGTGGTCTATATTGCGGACCGCTATGGGCTTTCGGTGGCGGACGTGACGACGGGGGAATATATGGTCACGGAGCTTTCGGAGGCGGAGAAGCTGTTTGACGAGATTTATAAGTTTATGCCGTCAGAGCTTATATGCAACGAGGCTTTTTATATGAGCGGCATGGATCTGGAGCTTTTGAAGGAGAAGCTGGGGATTACGGTGTATTCTCTGGACGCGTGGTATTTTGATGATTCCATCTGTCAGAGAACCCTTTCGGAGCATTTTCATGTAAATGGCCTTGAGGGTCTTGGCCTTTCGGATTTTGACTGCGGCGTGATTGCGGCCGGGGCGCTGCTTAAATACCTGCTTGAGACGCAGAAGCGGGATCTGTCCCACATTACCAAGCTTTCGGTCTATGCCACGGGGAAGTATATGCTGCTTGACAGCTCTACCCGCCGGAATTTAGAGCTTTGCGAGACGCTCAGGGAGAAGCAGAAGAGAGGGTCGCTTCTCTGGGTGCTGGATAAGACGCGCACAGCTATGGGGGCGCGGGCGCTGCGCAAGCATATTGAACAGCCGTTGATTGACCGGGCGGAGATTGAGCGGCGTCTGGATGCGGTGGAGGAACTTAGGGATAATGCGATTTCCAGAGAGGAAATCCGAGAGTATCTTTCTTCGATTTATGACTTAGAGCGTCTGGTGTGCAGGATTACTTACCAGTCTGCGAATCCCAGGGATCTGATTGCCTTTGAACATTCCCTTGCCATGCTGCCCCATATTAAGTATATTTTGCGGGAAATGAAGGCTCCGCTGCTTGTGGAATTGTATGAGAGTCTGGATACCTTAGAGGATCTCTGCGCTCTGGTGAAGTCTGCCATTAAGGATGAGCCTCCCATTGCCATGAGGGAGGGCGGCATTATCCGAGAGGGATATGATAAGGAGGTGGACAGGCTTCGTTCAGCCAAGTCGGACGGGAAGGAGTGGCTTGCAAAGCTTGAGACACAGGAACGGGAGAAGACGGGGATTAAGAATTTAAAGATTCGGTTCAATAAGGTGTTCGGGTATTATCTGGAAGTGACCAATTCCTTTAAGAATCTGGTGCCGGATTATTATACCCGTAAGCAGACCCTTGCAAATGCGGAGCGTTTTATTATTCCGGAGCTTAAGGAATTGGAGGATACCATTCTTGGGGCGGAGGATAAATTATATGCGCTGGAATATCAGTTGTTCTGCGAGGTGCGGGATAAGATCGGGGCGGAGATTTTAAGGATTCAGTCAAGCGCCCGGGCTGTGGCGCAGCTGGATGCCTTTTCTTCTTTTGCTCTGGTGGCGGAGCGGAATCAGTATGTGCGCCCGAGGATGAATGAGAAAGGGGTCATTGACATTAAGGATGGCCGACATCCTGTGGTGGAGAGGATGATTCCCAATGATATGTTTATTGCCAATGATACCTTTTTGAATGACAAAAAGAATCGGATTTCCGTGATTACGGGCCCCAATATGGCGGGGAAATCTACATATATGCGCCAGACTGCGCTGATTGTTCTGATGGCGCAGATTGGCTCTTTTGTTCCGGCCTCCAGTGCGGATATCGGTCTGGTGGATCGGATTTTTACCAGGGTCGGCGCATCGGATGATCTGGCGAGCGGCCAGAGTACGTTTATGGTGGAGATGACGGAGGTTGCGAATATCTTACGGAATGCCACCAGCCGGAGTCTGCTGATTCTGGATGAAATCGGGCGGGGAACCAGTACCTTCGACGGGCTGAGTATTGCGTGGGCTGTGATTGAGCATATCAGCAACAGCAAGCTTCTTGGGGCGAAGACACTGTTTGCCACCCATTACCATGAGCTGACGGAGCTTGAGGGGAAAATCCACAATGTGAATAATTATTGTATCGCCGTGAAGGAGAAAGGGGACGATATTATTTTCCTGCGCAAGATTGTAAAAGGCGGCGCGGATAAGAGTTACGGGATCCAGGTCGCAAGGCTTGCGGGGGTGCCGGAGTCAGTCATTATGCGGGCCAAGGAGATTGTGGAGGAACTGGTGCAGGCGGATATTACGGACAGGATTAAGGATATCGCGTCCCATGGGAACGAGCAGCCGGCGGCGAAGCCAAAGCATTACGACGAGGTGGATTTGGCCCAGATGTCCTTGTTCGATACGGTGAAGGATGACGATGTGATTGAGGAGATTAAGGGGTTGGATCTTGGGAACCTGACGCCGATTGACGCTCTGAATACGTTGTATCAGTTACAGAATAAGCTGAAGAACCGCTGGGGATGATAGAGGATAAGGTATGAGTAAGATACAGGTTTTGGATACGGTTACGATTGATAAGATTGCGGCGGGCGAGGTGATTGAGCGTCCGGCTTCTGTGGTCAAGGAGCTGGTGGAGAATGCCATTGACGCCGGGGCGACCGCGATTGTCGTGGAGATTCAGGAGGGCGGGACGTCGCTTATCCGGATCGCGGATAATGGGTGCGGGATTGAAAAAGAGGAAGTTCCCAATGCTTTCTGGCGGCATGCTACCAGTAAGATTCGCTCTGTGGAGGATTTGGTTCATATTGGCTCTCTGGGATTTCGGGGGGAGGCTTTGTCTAGTATTGCGGCGGTCTCTCAGGTGGAGCTGATCACGAAGACGAAGGGACAGGTATTTGGGACGAGATATCGGATCAATGGCGGGACGGAAGTAGATATTGAGGATACGGGGGCGCGGGATGGAACCACATTTCTGATTCGCCAGTTGTTTTATAACGTTCCGGCCAGACGGAAGTTTTTAAAGACGCCGATGACGGAGGCAAGCCATGTGGGAGATCTGATGACCAGGCTTGCCCTGTCCCATCCGGAGATTTCCTTTCAGTTTATTAATAATGGACAGTCGAAACTGCACAGCTCGGGGAACGGGAGCCTTCGGGATGTGATTTATCATGTCTATGGGCGGGATATTGCTTCGAATCTGCTTAAGGCCCAGTTAGAGGCCCCGGGGATGCGCATTTCTGGTTTCCTTGGGAAACCCATTGTTTCCAGAGGAAATCGGAATTTTGAAAACTATTTTATTAATGGACGGTATGTGAAGAATCAGATTGTGTCAAAGGCGATTGAGGATGCTTATAAGGATTTTTCCATGCAGCATAAGTATCCCTTTGTTGCGCTCCTTATGGAGATTGACGGCGAGGGTGTGGATGTAAATGTGCATCCGGCAAAGCTGGAGATTCGTTTCCATAACCAGCAGGAGATCTATAACCGGGTGTTTGAGGCGGTGAGTCAAGGGCTGCACAGGGAGGAGCTGATCCCGCATGTGGAGCTGGATGTTCCGGGAGAGAATACACGGAAGGATTCAGGGGAGTATCAAAGAAACGGCGGGAATCCGGGCGGCCGGAGAGTTAAAGGGAGTGCGGGCGGTATACGGAAAGCCGAAGGGAATCCGGAAACCGGCAAGGGGGAAGAAAAACTTCCTTTTGAGGGATTAGAACGTTTGTCAGGAGCTGCCGGGAATTGCCGGGAGAGCGTACCCGGTTCGGGGAATACCCAGACTTTAGGGGACATACCGAAATCGGGGGCTTCCCGGACTGAGGGATATGTGTCGGGAACCGGGGATTCTCAGACTTTGGTTCATGTGCCGGAATCGGGAGTTTCCCGGACCGAGGGATATGTGCCGGGATCGGGAGTTCCCCAGACTGAGGGATATGTGCCGGAATCGGGAGTTCCCCGAACCGGGAGATATGTGTCCGGGTCGGCGGCTTCTCCGAATTCGGCGCGTGTGCCGAATGAGAAGTTATCTGGGGGCTTGGAAGAGGATCGGGGTTCGGGAAAAAATGGTGGATTTGACGCTGGTTTGAGAACTTCAAAGCCGGTACTGCCGCCTCCGTCTGAACGGGATCTGGATTATTTTATGGAAAAGATGCGTATGCGCGTTAAGGAGTACCATAGCCAGCGAGCGTCGGCTGAGGTGGCGGACAGGAACGGTATTTTTAAACCGGAGATTCAGTCTGACCGTATCCGTGAAACTGTGGAGTATGCAAAGAATTTGGGTCGGAAGCAAAGCGATGCGTTAAGCGGCGGTCAGGCTTTTGAAACGGCTGACGCGCCCAAGCAGCTTGATTTTTTTGAGGAGAAGCTGCTGACGCGGGAGGCGAAGGATGAATATCATCTGATCGGGCAGGTTTTCGAGACTTATTGGCTGGTGGAATTCCGTGAAAATCTTTATATTATCGACCAGCATGCGGCTCACGAACGTATTTTGTATGAACGGACATTGAAAAGCATGAAGACGCGCGAATTTACTTCCCAGATGGTTTCGCCGCCGATTATACTGGAACTGAGTATGCAGGAGGCGGATTTGCTGAACCGGTACAGGGATCAATTTACCCGGATCGGGTTTGAATTCGAGGATTTCGGGCAGGAGTCTTTTGCTGTCCGTGCGGTTCCGGACAACTTGTTTTGTATTGCGAAGAAGGAGCTGCTTCTGCAGATGCTGGACGGTTTAGCGGATGAGGTGAACCGGAACCTGTCGCCGGAAATAGTTGACGAGAAGGTGGCTTCTATGTCCTGTAAGGCGGCCGTGAAAGGGAACATGAAACTGTCGGCCGCCGAGGTGGACGCGTTGATCGGCGAGCTATTGACTCTTGAGAATCCGTACCACTGCCCTCACGGAAGGCCGACCATCATTGCGATGAGCCGCCGGGAGTTGGAAAAGAAATTTAAAAGGATTGTGTAATTATGAAGAAACCATTAGTAGTCTTGACAGGGCCTACGGCCGTCGGGAAGACCCTTGCATCGATTGGGCTTGCCAAGGCGATCGGCGGGGAGATTATTTCTGCGGATTCTATGCAGGTTTATAAGCATATGGATATCGGCTCTGCCAAGATCCGTCAGGAGGAGATGGAAGGAGTGCCTCATTTTCTGGTGGATGAATTGGAGCCGTGGGAGAAGTTCCACGTAGTTCGTTTTCAGCAGATGGCGAAGGCGGCTCTGGAAAATATTTACGCCCGCCGTCATATTCCTATCGTGGTGGGCGGGACAGGGTTTTATATTCAGGCTCTGCTTTATGATATTGATTTTTCGGAAAACGACGGGGATACGTCTTACCGCCGTGAGCTTGAGGCGATTGCAGGCAGGCAGGGCGGGCAGGCTCTTCACGAGATGCTTGAGGCGGTTGACCCTGACGCGGCAAAGCAGATCCATGCGAATAATGTGAAACGCCTGATCCGTGCATTGGAGTTTTTTCATCAGACAGGGGAGCAGATTTCGAAGCATAATGAGCGGGAACGGCAGAAAGATTCTCCGTACCAATTTGTTTATTTTGTATTGAACGATGACCGCCGGCGGCTGTATGAGAGGATTGACGAGCGTGTGGACCGTATGCTTGCGGACGGGCTTGTGGACGAGGTGGCCGCTTTGCGTGATATGGGCTGCACAAGGGACATGGTGTCTATGCAGGGGCTTGGATATAAGGAGATCCTTGCTTATCTGGAGGGGGAGTTCAGCTTAGAGGAGGCTGTCTACAGGATTAAGAGGGATACCAGACATTTTGCTAAGAGGCAGATTACTTGGTTTAAGAGGGAGCGAGATGTGATCCGGATAAATAAGGATGAATATGGTTATGATGAGGATAAGATCTTATGCGATATGATTCGCTATGTTAGGGGAGAGCTGGGTTGAGAAGATTATTTCGGAGTAAATTTATTAAAAAAATGAATACTTTGCTCATGGTCTATGCCCGTTCTCAGAATGCGGAGGCTACTTACCGGGAGTTGATGGCTCTAGAGCCGCTGATCCGAGATAAGGGGGAGGAGGCTCTGTTTGAGCTGAACCGGGCGTCGCTGCTCTATGATATGAAGAGGTATAAGGAGGCGGCGGAGGTGATTATGCAGATTCAGCCGCTGAATCCTGTATTTGACGCGAAATGCGCGGTGGTGCGAACGAAGATTTTGGATTCGTGGCTGTAAGGTGCGTTGGATTTGCGCAGCACAGAGCAGCAAACGAAGATTTTGGATTCGTGGCTGTAAGGTGTTTCAGATTTGCGCAGCACAGAGCAGCAAACGAAGACTACGGATTCGAAATTGAAAAGTGAGTCGGGTTTGTGAGATTGCGGTACATAGACGTTCGAGCGGCGGCCGCGCGGGAATGGGCCGGATGATTTGAAGAATATAGAAGAAGGAATTTTATTTTATGGACAAGGGAAATAATTGTGATTTTGATATCATTTCACTATATAAAGAGTTAGGAATACGAAAACAGGTTCTGGATTTTGGCAGGAAGATCGAAGCAGGGCTTGAAGGGCGGTTTGCGGCTATTGACAAGACGGCGGAATATAACCAGCTTAAGGTGATCCATGCCATGCAGAAATGTCAGGTCGGAGAGGGGTGTTTCCACTATGCCAGCGGATATGGCTATAATGACGTGGGGCGCGATACGCTGGAGGAGGTGTATGCTTCTGTGTTCCATACGGAGAGCGCGCTGGTGCGTCCTCAGATTACCTGCGGCACCCATGCGCTGGCGCTGGCGCTGAGCGCGAATCTTAGACCGGGCGACGAATTGCTGTCGCCTGTTGGGAGACCCTACGACACGCTGGAGGAAGTCATTGGTATCCGCCCGTCTAAGGGTTCTCTTGCGGAATATGGGGTCTCTTATTCTCAGGTGGAGCTGCTTGAAGATGGAACGTTCGATTATGACGGGATAAGAAAGGCAATTCACGACAACACGAAACTGGTGACAATCCAGAGGTCTAAGGGATATCAGACCAGACCTAGTTTTTCTGTTGGGCAGATCGGGGAACTGATTAGTTTTGTCAAGGAAATCAAGCCGGACCTGATCTGTATGGTGGATAATTGTTACGGGGAGTTTGTGGAGACGATTGAGCCTAGCGACGTCGGAGCGGATCTTGTGGTGGGTTCGCTGATTAAGAATCCGGGGGGCGGGCTTGCGCCGATCGGAGGGTATATTGCGGGCAGGAAGGATTTGATCGAGGCCTGCGGATACCGTCTGACTTCCCCCGGGCTTGGGAAAGAGGTTGGAGCGTCTCTCGGAGTGATGCAGTCTTTCTATCAGGGGCTGTTCCTTGCCCCGACTGTGACGGCCAGCGCGCTGAAAAGCGCTGTTTTCGCGGCAAATATTTATGAGAAGCTTGGATTTCCTGTGGTGCCGAACGGCAGTGAGGGGAGGCATGACATTATTCAGGCCGTGACGTTTGGGAAGCCGGAGGGAGTCATTGCATTCTGTAAGGGGATTCAGGCGGCGGCGCCTGTGGATTCTTTTGTGACCCCGATCCCGTGGGCGATGCCGGGCTATGACAGCGATGTGATTATGGCGGCGGGGGCTTTTGTGCAGGGATCGTCGATTGAACTTAGCGCGGACGGCCCGATAAAACCTCCCTACGCCGTGTATTTCCAGGGCGGGCTGACGTGGCCTCATGGGCGGCTTGGGATTCTGATGTCCCTTGAGTATTTGGTGCGGGAAAGTGTGGTCGTGTTATGATGATTAAAAAGAAGACGGTAGATTAGGCGGGTATCATGAGAAGGATTGGGATTATCGGCGGAGGAGCTTCGGGGCTTGCGGCTGCGGTTGCCGCGGCAAGGAGCGACAGGCAGGCGAAGGTTTTTATTCTTGAACAGAAGGACCGCATCGGCAGGAAGCTTCTTGCGACGGGGAATGGACGGTGCAACCTGACAAACCGGCAGGCTGTGGGTTCCTGTGCGGAATCTTGCTACCGCGGCGGGGACGTGGGATTTGCAGAGGAGGTGCTTGGGCAGTTCGGCTATCGGGATACGCTGGATTTTTTTGAGTCGCTGGGGCTTGTGGTCCGGATGCGGGGAGATTATGCGTATCCCCGTTCCGATCAGGCATCATCTGTACTGGAGGTTCTGGAATTGGAGTTAAGCCGTCTCGGGGTAGAGGTCTATTGTAAAATCCGGGTGGAGTCTGTTGTACGGGAAAAAAATGGATTCCGTGTCAGGGCGGAAGAGACCCTGCGGGACAGGAAAAAAGGAGATAAGATTAAGGAAAAAAGGATGTTTTCGGCTGACCGGGTGATTCTTGCCTGCGGCGGCATGGCGGCCCCTGTATTCGGCTCGGACGGCAGCGGGTTTCAGCTTGCGAAGGCTCTGGGACACAAGGTGACTCTTGTCGTGCCGGCGTTGGTGCAGCTTAAGGTGAAGGATCATCCGTTCGCTAAGGCGAACGGGGTGCGTACGGAGGCAAAGGTGACGGCCATGGTCGACGGGGTGGCTGTTTTTTCTGATACCGGGGAAGTACAGATTACCGCATATGGGATTTCGGGGATTCCGGTTTTCCAGATCAGCCGTTTCCTTGCTCTGGGGCTGTATCAGAGGAAGAGGGCGGAGGTCTTGATGGATCTTCTGCCGGAATATTCGGAAGACGAGGTTTTCGGGCTGCTTGTGAAGATAGCGGGAAAACGAAAAGGGCTGACTGCCGGAGGATGGCTTGCGGGAATATTTAACCGGAAATTGGTTCCCCTGATCTTAAATCTGGCGGGAGTACGGATACAGGCAGATGTGTCAAAAATGGAGGGCAGACAGATCCGTTCGGTTGCAAAAACGTGTAAGCGGGTTGCCCTTACGGTACAGGATACGAACGGATTCGAGAATGCGCAGGTCTGCGCAGGGGGTGTGCGGACAAAAGAAGTCTGTCCCCGGACGATGGAATCCCTGCGCGCCAAAGGGGTGTACCTTGCGGGGGAGATGCTGGACGTGGACGGTATCTGCGGCGGGTTTAACCTGCAGTGGGCTTGGGCGACCGGGTATATTGCCGGGAAGGCTTCGGCGGTATAACGGGAAAATAATTTTCTATATTTCGGGGGAAGGGATATGCTTGAGACGAAGGATTTGATTCTGGATAAAGCAAAATATTCTGATTGGAAGGGTATGTACGAGCATGTCTGGCGGCGTCCGGAAGCCGCAAGGTATATGATGTGGAATGTTACCGCAAGTGAAAGGGCCGCTAAAGTCCGGATTCAAAAAACGATCGAATTCCAGAAAAGCCATGATACGTATCTGGTATATGAAAAGGCGGACGGTAAGCCTATCGGATTTGCAGGCGTGGAGAAGGTGGAGCCTTTTGCGTATCAGGAAGCCGGAATCTGTCTGGGACCTTTTGCGTATCAGGAAGTCGGAATCTGTCTGGGACCGGATTATGTGAGAAGGGGATTCGGCACGCAGATTGTGGTCTGCCTGATGCAGTATTGCAGGAACGCGTTTGGAGCAAAAGAATTCATCTATTCGTCCAGAGATGAGAATCTGGCGTCCGTAAAACTTGCCAGATCCCTTGGTTTTACGCTTATTTTGGCAAAGCCTGAGATTGACCGCAGGGATGGGCATCATTATCATATGCTGAGGTATCGGATGGAACTTTGAAAAGTCTGCCGTTATATTGGCAGGAAACGATAGCCAGAGACAGAAAGGAATCTTTAGCCATGATTACAAAGGAAGTTGTCAATCAGGCGATTGATTATATCTTAGCGAATATTGAAGAAGAGATTACCCTTGAGGACGTGGCGGGGCATTGCCATCTCTCAAAGTATTATTTCAGCCGTCTTTTCAAGGAGCAGACCAAGGAGAGCGTCTACGGGTTTATTAAGCGGGTGAAGCTTGAGCAGAGTGCGTTCCGGCTTAAGACGGAGCAGGAACGCAGGATCACGGAGATTGGAGCCGACTATGGCTACAGTCCGTCAAATTATAGCTGGGCATTCCGCCAGTATTACCGGATGGCTCCGATTGATTTCCGCAGGCAGAGCTTTATTTCTTCGATGAGGCATCCCTTCTTTCATCATGAAAACTGGCAGGTGGAGAGTTTTGAGGCCTGTGACGAAAAGATTACGGTTGAGGATATTCCGGATTATTATGTAATCTATGAGAGGCGTTTCGGCAGTTATGAGAATCTGTGCGGGGAGTGGGAGGGTTTTATTGAAAAGTACCGGGACTTTATCACAGAGGATACCCTTCTTTTAGAGCGGACGTATGACGATCCGGCCGTGACGTCGGCCGATCACTGCCTGTATGATATCTGTATAAGTGTCGACGAAGATTGTACGCTTACGAATACGACTAAGATCCGGGGAGGGAGGTGTATCGTGTATCATTTTAAAGGATACGCGAAACATATCTATGCGGCGTATCAGACAATATTTCTGGTGTGGCTGCCGAAAGTATCCTATGAGTTGGATGCGTCGAAAAGCCTGTTTGACATTTACCATACGGTGGACAGTGCGACGATGTATATGGAGTTGGATATCTGTGTTCCCATAAAGTGGCTGTTGTGATCCGCATCTTCATAGACGAGGCAGACGCCGCCGCAAATAAGCATCAGCATAATGTTGGCGGCTGCGCACGAAATAGGGCAAGAATTCAGAAGTATATAATTAGATTCCTTCTTATAATGAATGGACATTACATGATTTAAAGGAGGAAGTTATTATGAACTTGGAGCAGATGAAAACGGGTACGGCAGGAATGATTTGGCGGTTTTCAGCGCCGGCAATCATTTCTATGATTCTTACGTCGCTGATTACGATTGCGGATGGTTTTTTCATCGGAAACTATGTGGGGAAGGAAGGGATTGCGGCGGTTAATCTGGGGCTTCCGATTATCTATCTGTATCTGGGAGTAGGATTGATGGTTTCCGTCGGGGGCGCTGCGGCTGCAGGAATGGCGCAGGGAGCCGGTGAAACGGATTCTTGTAACCAGATATTCCGGCAGACGGCTGCAGCCGCGCTTGCCTTTTCCGTGCTGCTTAGCTGCGCTATGGGATTCTGTTTTCAGCCTATGCTGTCCGTTCTCTGTGCCGATGGACGCGTAACCGGATATTTTCAGGATTATTACCGGATTATGCTTCTGGAACTGCCGGTCATGGTGGTCAATTCTTCATTAGGGATGTTCATCCGCTGCGAAGGGTATCCCCAATATTATATGAAAGTCAGTTTGATTGACGTGCTGTTGAATATTTTTCTGGATTACCTCTTTGCGGATTATTTTTATATGGGCGTTGCCGGAATTGCGTTGGCTTCGCTTCTGGCTGCGTTGGTTTCGCTGATTTGTATCCTGTATTTTTTCGTTAGGAAGGCGCGGGTTTACCGTCTGGGAAAGTTCCGGTTTTCCGGGGAAATATGCATACGGTCAATCTTGAATGGAAGTTCGGAATTCATAGGCGAGATGTCCACGGGGATTGCAATGTTTGCCTATAATTTTGTAATCATGAGGAGATTTGGGGCGGACGGCGTGACTGCCTTTACAATTGTGGGGTATGTTTCGTATGCTTTTAGTATGGTTGTCGTGGGATTTGGACAGGGGACAAGCCCGCTGATTAGTTTTGCCTACGGCGCGGATGAAAAGATGCTTGCCGCCGATATACGGAAACGGACGAACCGGTATGTTTTTAGTGCGGGAGTCCTTGTGTTCCTTCTGATGGCGGCGGGGATGGAATGGTACAGCAAAGTATTTGTGCAGAACGACCGGATAGCAGAGATGGTTCGTTCAGGGATGCTTGTATTTATGGTTTCGTTTTTCTTTTCGGGGATAAATGCCGTCACTTCGTTTTACTTTACCGCCACAGGGCGCGCCTTTCAGTCGGCCGTGATTTCTGCGTCCCGGGGGTTCTTGGTCTTGCTGGTATGTATTTTTACCCTGCCCGCCCTGTTCGGCATGACGGGAGTGTGGCTGGCGGCTCCTGTGACGGAGCTGGTGACGTTTGGGATCACCCTTTTCTTTTTGAGATGCGAAAACTCACTTGAAAGATGATTGATCTAGAATGAGGAGGAGTTATGGGATTAAAATTGGTTCTTGCTTATGGTTTCCCTTCGGAAGTGGGAGAACTTTTTTCGGAGTATACGGATATGTTGGTTGCAGGGGAGCCTTCATTTAAAGAATATCTGGCAATTCAGAATTATGAAGAAGAATTAGGACATTTGGAGAGTAAATACGGGGCTCCTTTCGGCAGGCTGTATCTGGCATACTATGACGATGAGCTGGCGGGGTGCATTGGGCTTAGGAAGATTGACGGACAGAACTGCGAGATGAAACGGTTGTATGTCAGGCCGGAATTCCGCGGGAAACGTATCGGAAACAGGCTGGTTCAAAAAATCATAGAGGACGCGAGGCAGATTGGATATTCCTGTATGTTGTTAGATACGCTGCCATTTTTAGAAAGTGCGGTCCGGATTTATCAGTCGTATGGGTTCTATGAGATAGAAAGCTATAATGACAGCCCTATGGATTCTTCTATTTATATGAAAAAGGATTTATAATACTGTCCGATAGGAGGTGAATCAAGATGTTATCATTATGCGGCGCGGATTGCTGCCGGGAATGCAGCCGGAAGGAAGATTGCGGCGGATGTGTAAAAACAGACGGGCATCCGTTCAAAGGAAGGTGTATTGCTGCAGAGTATGTGAAACAAGGCGGTATGGAGACATTTTTGCGCAAGAAGGAGACGCTGATTAAAGAATTTAATTCGCTTGGTATCCCGCATTTACATGTCGACGATCTGGAATTGCTGAATGGGTTTTTTATTAATTTAGAGTATCCGTTTCCGAACGGGCAGTCAGTAAAACTTTTTGAAGATAATAATGTATATTTTGGAAACCAAATTGAGATTCCTGGAAACGACAGATGCTATGGCCTGGCTGCAGACGATAGGTATCTTCTGGTGTGCGAATATGGATGTGAAGGGGCAGATCCGCAGATTGTTATATATAAGAGGAGATAAGATCTGCCTAAGGAGAAATATATGTTTCAACAATGCATGATATTCAAGATTAGGGATACCGTCTGAAGAATATGAAATGTAACAACTAACCAAAATGTGTAAAGTCTTTATTGAGTTTGCAAGTGTGTTGGTACTTAAAATTGCTCGTTTTCAGACCGCATAAATTCAGGATTGCCAGACTACAAATTATATCCACCAACACACTTTCGGACTAACACCTTATTTTTTTTCTGTTTATACAGTAGAGCAAAAAAGCAATAGAATTACACATTAAGCCCAATGCCAACAATGCTTTGTTGCCTTGCTGGAAAATGCAAACAGAAATGCAGATCAGCCCTATTGTTGAAAATATGATTCCAATAATAGCCATAATTCGTTTTGAACGCATATATAGTCACCTCACTTCCTTTTGTTTTTATAAGCTAAATAATAAGCGAGAAGGAAAAAACCTGCCAAAAATTCGCCAATAGATAACCCTAACATAACACCTGAAAGAAAATCCTGAATATCTGTTCCCCCGCAAATCTGCGAAAGAGCCATCATAACACCGCCCATGACAAGTAAAATAAATCCTATAATCAATTTCTTTTTGGTTTTCAAGTTCTGGATTTCTTTTAGCATTTCCACAATCTGTTCATTGTCATAGGTATGTATACTTTTTTCATCTTCTTCGCCATTCATCAGCTCTGCAAGTGTAATGTTCAGTTCTTCACACAATAATTCAATTACAGAGTAGTCGGGCATACATTTTCCCGTTTCCCACTTTGAAATTGTTTTATTTGAAACACCGATTTTTTCCGCTAACTGCTCTTGCGTTAAATTTTTTTCTTTCCGCTTTTGAGTGATAAATTTACCTACCAAAAGTTGATTCATTTTCTATACCTCCAAAATATTTTAGGTAGTGTCAAGTTAACTACCATATTTTTTTAACAAACCTTATTATTTCAAGGGTTTCACCACTTTTTCAAAGAAAAAAGCAATGACCTCCCTTTTTTGTGTCAATACTATTACCATCCCACAAACACTGAAAGGAAAATCATTGCTTATGGATATTATTACCTATTTACTCTTTCTCATTCAATCTCTTTACCAACAAAACTGCTGGCTGATTCATTTTATCTGCAGATATATCCCACTGAAACAGTGGGCTTTTGATGATTCCCATTCTCCAAAGTACCAGAAGTTTAAAATTGACGATCTCCCTCTTGTCACTGACTTCCGGCAGGACTGGACTTATCAAGATCTCATCCCTTACTTTGAAAAGCGTTATGGTAAGAAAATACGCCCTGTCAGCCGACGGTCAGAATGCGATATTCCGGACAGCTGTACCTGCCCCCGCTGTGGTGCCCCGAAGCCTTTCCTTTATAAAAATAATGGTTCC
>CAJTOH010000028.1 GCA_910577685.1 uncultured Dorea sp.
GACCAACAACTACGGCAATCGAAAATAAGCAGAATTTTATGGAGTATCTTGCGGCACCGCTCATTTCTTCGCGCCCGCCTTTCGCGACAATATAGGATTTGTTCTGCCGGATATATTCTTCCGGTGATTTGGCATACCCGATATTCCGGCAGTAGGATGTCACGAAGTCCATATCAATATCTTCAATGGAGGAGTCTGCGACCGGCTCGTCCTCATAATAGCGCGAGCCTTTGGAATACACCAGTCGCAGCCGGTCGTCAAAGATGAGCTTCTGGGATTTATCCCCCATGCGGTAATACACGTCATCCTGCTGGTTTGCATGGAGTTCAGGGCTTTGGGGGATTGTGATAACCAGAAGATGGTTGGGCTTTCCGTTTTTGTCGGTACATTCCAGAGTTTCTGTCTCGATCAGGACAGAGGGTCTGCAGAAATCAAAAGGGACGCGCAGGATGTCATTGACGTTGTCGGTATAGCCATCAATTCCTGTAATTTCACCGATATCTTCAATTCCGATTACCAACGTGCCGCCATCGGCGTTGGCAAAGGCGACGATATGGTTGGACAGTCCTTTTGGTTCCTTGCGGGCGCTTTTTCTGTCGTAGGTCTTGTCTTCCTTTTTTACTGTTAATTCTTCAACCGAATATTTCATAAAGAATCTCCATACCGTCAGGCGTCTGAGTGTGCCGTTGGTTTTGTTTTTATTACAGAGTTGGTAAAAAGATTATCATACGTCCTTTTTTATTTCGATATATTGAAGCGGCGAAGTTTCTCCTGTATAATAAAATAATAACGGTTTGGGAGGCGCAGCCATGGCAAGGACAGTAGGGATTGGTTTTCAGGATTTTGAGCAAATGCTTACAAATGATAATTTCTATATCGATAAGACCGGATTTATCAAAGAATGGTGGGAGAACAACGACGCTGTGACGCTCATCACCCGTCCCAGACGTTTCGGAAAGACGCTGAACCTGAATATGACCGAATATTTTTTTTCTGTCAGCCATTTTGGAAGAAGCGATTTATTTGAGAATCTTTCTATCTGGGAGGAAGAAAAGTACAGAAAGCTGCAGGGGACTTATCCGGTCCTTTTTCTGAGTTTTGCCGGTGTAAAAGAAACGTCCTTTTCCGGTACAAGGGAAAAAATCTGCCAGATTATAAAAAATCTGTATAACAGATACGATTTTCTTCTGGAAACAGACCGTTTGAATGATGCGGAAAAGAAAGCATATCTGGAGATTTCCGATCATATGAAAGATTCTGCCGCGTCAAATTCCTTGAACGCATTATGTGATTACCTGATGCGTTACTATGGTAAAAAAGTCATCGTCCTGCTGGACGAATACGATACCCCTATGCAGGAAGCCTATGTGCATGGTTACTGGGATGAACTTGTTTCCTTCATTCGTAACCTGTTTAATTCCACTTTTAAGACAAATCCTTTTCTTTCGAGAGCTCTTATGACCGGAATTACCAGAGTCAGCAAGGAGTCTGTTTTTTCTGATCTGAATAATATAGAAGTAGTGACTACTACTTCGGAAAAATATGAGACTTCCTTTGGATTTACACAGGAAGAGGTCCGGACGGCATTGGGAGAATACGGACTATATGGAGAAAAAGAACAGGTGAAATTGTGGTACGACGGATTCACGTTCGGAAGAGAGTCGGATATCTATAATCCATGGTCTATCATCAACTATCTGGATAAGAAAAGGTTCGCCCCTTACTGGGCCAACACCAGCAATAACAGTCTGGTTGGGAAACTAATCCGCGAAGGAAGCGCAGATACAAAAATGATTATGGAGGATCTTCTTTCCGGGAAGCCGCTTTGCGTGCAGATCGACGAACAGGTTGTATTCAGCCAGTTAGGGCGTAAGGAAAGCGCCGTCTGGAGCCTGCTGCTTGCAAGCGGTTATCTGCGTGTAAACCGTTGGAGTATGGACAAAAGAGACCGGACAGTCTATGAGCTTGTATTAACCAACCGGGAAGTGTCCCTTATGTTTGAGCAGATGGTGGAGGAGTGGTTTTTTGATTATACACCTGCATATAATAATTTCATCAAAGCCCTTTTATTGGACGACAAAAAAGCCATGAATCTATATATGAACCGGGTTGCCCTTCACACGTTCAGTTACTTCGACACCGGCAGCCGCCCTTCGGAAGCCGCGGAACCGGAGCGGTTTTATCACGGCTTTGTTCTTGGGCTGATGGTCGATCTGGCTGAGCGGTATACGATTACTTCCAACCGTGAAAGCGGATTCGGAAGATACGATGTATTATTGGAGCCTTTAAAGAATACGGATGACGCCATTATTCTGGAATTCAAGGTCCATGACCCGGAGGATGAAGATACGCTTGAGGACACGGTAAAGGAGGCGTTGGGGCAGATTGAACGGATGAAATATTCGGCCTCTTTGGAGGCAAAGGGGATTCCAAAGGAACGGATACGTAAGTACGGATTTGCGTTTGAAGGAAAAACGGTTTTAATCGGGTGAAGACGGGAATGTTTCCATCAGGATTCTGCATTTTGGCGTTTTAGCCGTTTCTAAGAAAATCTTTACACCCCTGCCCGATATTGCTATAATGAAGACATCCGATAAACGATGTTTTTAGAGAGGAGATTCTTATGAAGAAGAGGATACTAATATTAGCTTTAGCCATATTGTTCAGTTTAACGGCCTGCAGCCAGACGCCGGAGACGCCGGAGGAACCCGCCGGACAGGAAGACCGGGAAGATCGGGAAGATCAGGAAGATCAGAAGGATCAAGAAGAGCCGGAGAACCCGGACGATGATTCTAAAGAGCCGGAAGAAGGAAATAACGGCGAACCTTCAGGGGCTGTCTCAGAATCCACAAAGATCACCGTATACTGCGGCAATGAAGACGCGGCGGAATTTGACCTCCGGGAAGCCGAGATCAGTTCTCTGACGCCGGAGGAAGTGCTGGACGCCCTTGTCGGAGAGGAAGCGGTTTCGGAGGAAGTGAAAGTCCTCTCTTTTAATAAATCAACGGTGGATGGCAGGGATACGCTGGTGCTGGATCTTAACAGCGCCTTTTCGGCTTATGTACTAAGTAAGGGGACGGCCGGAGAGTATTATGCCGTAGGAAGCGTGTGCAATACGTTTTTGGAAGCGTTTTACGGGGACCAGATTAAGATTACGGTAGAGGGAGCCGCGTTAGAGACGGGACATGGGGATTATTCAGGATATATGACGAAGTTTTCATAGGCGGACGCCATAGGAGTTTCGAATGAAAAAGACAGGATACTATTCTTCGGGTGTGTTTGCGCGTATGGCGAAAGTAACCCTTAGGACCATTCGATATTATGACAAGCAGAATATCCTGAAGCCCTCCTTCGTGAGTGAGGCGGGAGCCCGTTTTTATACCGATAAGGATTTTGTAAGGCTTCAGCAGATTCTTCTGCTGAAGTATCTTGGTTTTTCGCTGGAAGATATCCGGGAGATGCTCATTGACGATACGGATTATCACTTCATGCTGAATTCGCTGAATATCCAGCTTAAGCTGGTGCAGGATAGGATTGAGCAGATGCAGCTCGTAGAGAAGGCGATTCAGGATACTTCGGAGGCGGTTCGAAAGGAGCATACGATTGACTGGAATCAGATGCTGAACCTGATTCATCTGACAGGGATGGAGAAGAGTTTGAAGAACCAATACCAGAATGCCTCCAATATTTCGGCTCGTATTCAGCTCCACCATTTGTATTCGCAGAATCAGCAGGGGTGGTTTCCGTGGATATACGAGCAGCTTATGGTTCGGCAGGGAATGAAGATTTTGGAGATTGGATGCGGGGACGGAACTCTGTGGATAGAAAATATGGAAAATCTGCCGGAGAATACGGAATTCTTACTCTCGGACATCTCGGAAGGGATGTTAAGGGATGCGCGTCGGGCGATCGGGGGGGAGGATCACCGGTTTTCCTATCAAGTATTCGATTGTCATAAGATGCCCTGCAGGGACGGCAGCTTTGACCTGATTATTGCAAATCATGTCCTGTTCTATTGCGGGGACATCCGCAAAGTGTGCGAAGAGGCGGTGCGGGTGTTGAGGCCCGGGGGAAGGTTCTTGTGCAGCGCCTACGGACAGAACCATATGAAAGAGGTAAGCGGTCTTGTGCAGGGGTTCGACGACAGGATCGCGCTTTCGGCGGACAAGCTATACGACCGGTTCGGGAAAGAGAATGGCAGGGAGATTTTGTCGGAGTATTTCGGCACATGTGAGTGGAGACAGTATGAGGACTGCCTGATCGTGCCGAAACCGGAACCTTTGATCTCCTACGTTTTGTCCTGCCATGGTAATCAGGGGCAGTATATTACGGAACGCTATAAGGAATTTCGGGCTTATGTGAAGCGTAAGACAGACCGGGGATTTCGCATTACGAAGGAGGCGGGGCTGTTTTTATGCCAAAAATAGCAATATTTTGGAAAAAATAAAAAAAGTGCTTGAAGGTGACCTAGGGTCACCTTTTATAATGCGTTTTAGACAGAATGTATAAGGGCAGAATGAAAAGTGAGAATTTTATAAACACTATGATTAACCAGAAAAAGGAGGTTTCACATGAAAGGAATTATATTGGCGGGAGGTTCCGGCACACGGCTCTATCCGCTGACGATGGTGACGTCCAAGCAGTTGCTGCCAATCTATGATAAACCAATGATCTATTATCCGATGTCGGTATTGATGAACGCAGGTATCCGGGAGATTCTGATTATTTCCACGCCGCAGGATACGCCCAGGTTCCGGGAGCTTTTGGGCGACGGACATCAGTTTGGGGTGCAGCTGTCCTATGAGGTTCAGCCAAGTCCGGACGGGCTTGCCCAGGCGTTTATTATCGGAGCAGATTTCATAGGCGGCGATACGGTTGCAATGGTATTAGGGGACAATATTTTTGCCGGCCATGGTCTAAAGAAGCGGCTGAAAGCAGCGGTTAAGAATGCGGAGTCGGGAAAAGGGGCCACGGTATTCGGATACTATGTAGATGACCCGGAGCGTTTCGGTATCGTGGAATTCAACCACGAAGGAAAGGCTGTCTCCATTGAGGAGAAACCCAAGGAGCCCAAGAGCAACTATTGCGTAACAGGATTGTATTTCTATGACAATAAGGTGGTCGAGTATGCCGGGAATCTAAAGCCCAGCGTGCGCGGCGAGCTGGAGATCACGGATCTGAACCGGGTGTATCTGGAAGAGGAGAAGCTGAATGTAGAGCTTCTGGGGCAGGGATTCACTTGGCTGGATACCGGAACCCACGAGAGCCTTGTGGACGCGACGAACTTTGTGAAGACGGTGGAATCCCACCAGCATCGTAAAATCGGATGTCTGGAAGAGATCGCATATCTGAACGGCTGGATTACGGAGAAGAACGTGTTGGAAGTGTACGAGGTATTAAAGAAGAACCAGTACGGGCAGTATTTGAAAGACGTACTGGACGGAAAGTTTCAGGATGGGCTGTATTAAAGGACGCGCAGTAAAAAAGGAGGAGAATGATTATGACAATTATTGTAACCGGCGGCGCCGGATTTATCGGCAGTAACTTTATTTTTCACATGATGGATAAGTATCCGGATTATCGGATCATTTGTTTGGATTGCCTGACCTATGCGGGAAATCTTTCTACCCTTGAGCCGGTGATGGACCGGCCGAATTTCCGGTTTGTGAAGGAGAGTATTACGGACCGCGAGGCGGTGTACAGGCTGTTTGAGGAGGAGAAACCGGATATTGTGGTGAACTTTGCGGCGGAGAGCCATGTAGACCGCTCCATTGAAGAGCCGGAAGTATTTTTAGATACGAATATCAAAGGCACGGCTGTCCTTATGGATGCCTGCCGGAAGTATGGGATAACCCGTTATCATCAGGTATCCACGGACGAGGTATACGGGGATCTCCCGCTGGACCGCCCGGACCTGTTCTTTACGGAGGAGACACCGATTCACACCAGCAGCCCCTACAGTTCTTCTAAGGCGGCTGCGGATCTGTTGGTTCTTGCATACTACAGAACCTATGGACTGCCCGTGACGGTCAGCAGATGCTCGAATAACTATGGGCCCTATCATTTCCCGGAGAAGCTGATCCCGTTAATGATCGCTAACGCGTTGAACGACAAGCCGCTTCCGGTATACGGGAAGGGGGAAAATGTCCGCGATTGGCTCTATGTAGAGGATCACTGCAAGGCCATCGACCTGATCATCCATAAGGGGCGCGTCGGAGAGGTTTACAATATCGGCGGCCATAATGAGATGAAGAATATCGATATCGTGAAGATTATCTGTAAAGAGTTAGGGAAGCCGGAGAGCCTGATTACCTATGTGACGGACCGTAAGGGACACGACATGCGTTACGCGATCGACCCGACGAAGATTCATGGGGAATTAGGGTGGCTGCCGGAGACAAAGTTTGCGGACGGAATCAAGAAGACGATCCGGTGGTATCTGGAGCATAAAGAGTGGTGGGAGACCATTATTTCCGGAGAATACCAGAATTATTACGAGAAAATGTACGGGAATCGTTAAGAGAGGTCAGGAGGGAAGCGTATGAAAGTATTGGTAACTGGCGTGGCAGGGCAGTTAGGCCACGATGTAATGAACGAACTCCATAAGAGGGGATATGAGGGAATTGGCAGCGACATAGCCGAAAACTACAGCGGTGTTAAGGACGGCACCCCGGTTACTTCTATGCCGTATATCCGGCTGGACATCACAGACGCCGGCGCTGTGGAAGAGAAGCTTGCCGCAGAAGCTCCGGACGTGGTGGTACACTGCGCGGCGTGGACCGCAGTAGACTTGGCTGAGGATGAAGACAAGGTGGAAAAGGTGCGCCTGATTAACGCCGCGGGAACGGAATATATAGCGAAGGCCTGTGAGAAATTGGACTGCAAACTGGTCTATCTAAGCACGGATTATGTATTTGACGGTCAGGGAACGGAACCTTGGAAGCCGGACTGTAAGGAGTATAAACCGCTCAATGTCTATGGTGTGACTAAGCTTGAAGGGGAGCTGGCGGTATCCCGCCTGCTGTCCAAATACTTCATCGTGCGGATTGCATGGGTATTTGGCAAGAACGGCAAGAACTTTATCAAAACGATGTTGAATGTCGGGAAGAACCGCGATATGATTAAGGTGGTAAACGATCAGATCGGAACGCCTACCTACACCTTCGATCTGGCGACATTGCTGGTGGATATGATTGAGACGGAGAAGTATGGTTATTACCATGTGACAAATGAGGGCGGTTATATAAGCTGGTATGATTTTACGAAGGAGATTTTCAGGCAGGCCGTAGAACTGGGTCATCCGGAGTATTCCGAGGATCGTTTGCAGGTCGTTCCCGTAACGACGGAAGAGTACGGGATCTCCAAGGCGGTAAGGCCGTTTAACAGCCGGTTGGACAGGAGTAAGCTGGCGGAGAATGGGTTTACGCCGCTGCCTTCCTGGCAGGACGCGCTTGCGAGATATCTGAAAGAAATCGAATTCTGACCGGATGGGTTAGGAAGGGAAAGGAAAAAACGATGGGACAGATAAAAGTAGAAAAAAATGCAGGCGGTATTCAGGGACTTTGCGTGATAGAACCTGCGGTCCATGGAGACGCCAGAGGATATTTTATGGAAACCTATAACCAGAGGGATATGGAGGAGCAGGGGCTTACCATGAATTTTGTGCAGGACAATCAATCCTGTTCAGCCAAAGGCGTTCTCCGGGGACTTCATTTCCAGAAAGAATTTCCTCAGGGAAAATTGGTGAGGGTGATTAAAGGCTCCGTATACGACGTGGCGGTCGACTTAAGAAGCGGCAGCGGCACTTATGGAAAATGGTTTGGCATTGAACTTACGGAAGAGAACAGGAAACAGTTTTACATTCCCCAGGGTTTTGCTCACGGATTCCTGGTTCTAAGCGAAACGGCGGAGTTCTGTTACAAGTGTACGGATTTCTATCATCCCGGAGACGAAGGCGGGCTGGCTTGGAACGATCCCGAGATTGGGATTAAGTGGCCGGAACTTATTGGAGAATATCAGGGGAACGCCTCGGCAGAAGGCTATCGGTTGGAAGACGGGACGGAACTGAAACTAAGCGAGAAAGACCAGTTATGGGCGGGGCTTAAGGATACCTTCCGTTTCTGATAGGAAGAAAGAGGGGCTGCTGCAGTAAGCAAAACCAATACAAGATGCGGCAGCCCCTTTTTAGAATTACTTTAATATTATTTTCCCGTAGTCTTTCGCGTAACCCAATCCTTTGTATAAGAAAACATATTTCTTGCCAGTTCGGCTTCAATCCGCACATAATTTGGCAGACGCCGTATCCGAAACGGAACTTTCCTAAGGGTTTTCCTTGTTTTCAGCCCTTCGCGGATTCCGTCCGCATAATCTTTACCGAATCCGATTTTAACAAAAAAGGCATATTTCAGCAAATATCCCCCAAGAAGGGGAAGGAAATTAACCAGAAGCTGTAAAAGGGGCATATTCTTATAATTCAGATACACGTTATTCCTCGCGGAGAGTTTTACCTTGAAGGAATTGTATTTCGAGCCGCTTGTACCGCTTCCGACGTGATAAACAAGGGCCGTCGGACAATACATATTCCGATAACCGAAGATTTTGGCGCGGTATCCCACATCTATATCTTCCAGATAAGCGAAATGCTTCTCGTCGAACAATCCGATCTTTTTGAATACCTGCCTGCGGTAGATGGCGGCTCCGGCGCAGGCGCTGAATACTTCATCGCTTTTGCTATAATTGGAGATTGGACGCCCCACCCCCCGGCATACGCCCCATCCCGTCAGGGTATAGAGATCCCCGGCGCTGTCAATCAGCTCCGGATGATACGTCTGAATCATCTTACTGCTGACGGAGAAGATCCTGGGAGACTGCTCGATGGCCTTCACCATCTCTTCTATATAATATGGGTCCACGGTTGTATCGTTATTTAGAAGAATTATATAAGGAGTCCGTGAATGTCGGATTCCGATATTCACAGCACGGCTGAATCCATAATTTTTGTCAAGTGTAATAAGCTCGATTTCAGGATAATGTTCTCTCACATATTCCACACTTCCGTCCGCGGAAGCGTTATCCACGATTAGAGTCCGAAAGTCTTTAAAAGTCTGTTTCTTGAGAGAGGAAAGACATGGTTCCATAAAACGATATCCGTTGTAATTGGGGATGATAATCGTTACTTTCATATATATTAATTCGCCTTTCTCGGAATAAAATTAATCTTTCATGCGGATACATTATAGCAGAGATTCTGCAAAGATTCCATAGATATGTCATAAATATTAATGAATTGTTAAGAAAAACTACATGTTGATGGGTTGTCGATTCGGACATTTTATTGTATTATAATGTGTGATTTAGGTGGTGAATACGAGTGATCAAGAATAATCAAAAGTTATTGAATACATTTCATGTCGTGATAGACGCATTGGTTATTATCTTTTCCTATGTGGCGGCGTGGCACATCCGGTTTCGAAGCGGGATTTTTGCGGTAGCGCCGTGGTATCTGTCTTTACAGGAGTATATGAGAGTCCTGATCTTCCTTGTACCGGAATATCTTCTGCTGTATTATATATTCCAGCTTTACACCCCCAAACGGGTGCAGGGCAGGAGGCTTGAGGCGTGGCGGATTATACAGGCCAACGTCATCGGGCTTATGACGTTTATCCTTGTCTTATATTTGGCGAGAGAGCCGGATTTTTCCAGAACTATGATGTTTATATTCTTCTGCGTCAATATATTTGTTGAGATTGTGGGAAGGAATATCCTGCGGGAAGAGTTACGGAACATCCGCAAAAAAGGGTATAACCAGAAACACATTCTATTGGTGGGGTACAGCAGGGCAGCGGAGCAGTATGTGGACAGAATCCGGGCGAATCCGGAATGGGGATATATCGTAAGGGGGATTCTTGCGGACAATAAGCCGAGAGGAACGGAATACAGGGGAGTGAAGGTGCTTGGAAGGACGGAGAATCTGACGATTGTGCTTCCCGAGAATAAATTGGACGAGATTGTCATAACTCTGGGACTTGCGGAATATCATAAGCTGGAGCATATCGTAGGGATGTGCGAGAAGTCCGGAGTACACACGAAGTTTATCCCGGACTATAACAATATTATTCCGACGAAGCCCTATACCGAGGACCTGCTTGGGCTCCCGGTGGTGAATATCCGGCATGTGCCTCTGAGCAATGTGCTGAATTCTCTGCTTAAGAGAGGGGTCGACCTGTTTGGTGCCGTTACGGCGCTGATTATATTTTCTCCTCTCATGGCGCTGACTGCGTTGGTGATTAAGATGACGTCTCCGGGGCCGTTGATCTTTAAGCAGGAAAGGATTGGTTTCCAGAATAAGCCCTTTCTGATGTATAAATTCCGGTCTATGGTAGTGCAGGATGAGAAGAAGGAGAGAGGGGGATGGACAACCCAGAATGATCCCAGAGTCACACGCATCGGTAAATTTATACGAAAGACGAGTATCGACGAGCTTCCCCAGCTTTTTAACGTGCTGAAGGGAAATATGAGTCTTGTAGGACCAAGACCGGAGAGGCCGCAGTTTGTGGAAAAGTTCAGCGAAGAGATTCCAAGATACAGGGTCAAGCATCAGGTGCGTCCCGGACTGACAGGATGGGCGCAGGTGAACGGTTATCGGGGGGATACTTCCATCCGCAGGAGGATTGAGTTTGACCTGTATTATATAGAGAATTGGACGCTGGGGTTTGACTTTAAGATTATATTTTTGACATTTTTCAAAGGCTTTGTGAATAAAAATGCATATTAGCTTGTAGGAGAGAACTGGCATGGGTAATAGAAGAAGCATGGAAAATAATAGGAGAATGGAGAGAAGGAGAGGTACGGAAAAGAGGATATCGCCGAAGGAACGTCAAAAGAAAAAACGTAAAAGACGCAGAAAAAGAATCATTCTTGTGTGCGTAGAGCTGTTTGTGCTGGCCGGTTTGTGTATCGCCGGATATGGAATGTTGAAGCTTGGCAAACTCAACATCAATATTCTGGATCAAAACAAACTGGAAGTCTATAAAGACACCGGGCCATATACGAACATCGCATGTTTCGGCCTTGATTCAAGGAACGGAGAGCTGGAAGGCGGAGTGCAGAGCGACAGTATCATGATCGTAAGTATCAATAATGAGACGAATGACGTGAAGCTGATTTCCGTGTATCGGGATACTTTGCTGCAGCAGGCCGACGGTTCTTACTCAAAGGCGAATTCCGCCTATAACAGAGGCGGACCGGAGGAGGCGATCAGCCTTCTGAACCGTAATTTCGATCTGGATATCCGCAATTATGTCAGCGTAAACTTTAATGCTTTAGTGGATGTGATCGACGCTTTGGGAGGATTGGAGATTGAGATGACGCAGGAAGAGGCCTATTACAGCAACGGATATGCGGCCGAGACCTCCAGAATCGTAGGCCAGGAGATGGTCAAGATTGACGAGGTGGCAGGAACACAACTGTTGGACGGCGTACATGCGGTCAGCTATGCCAGAATCCGTTATACGAAAGGAAATGATTTCAAGAGAACGGAACGGCAGCGGGAGGTTCTTCAAAAGACCGTTGAGAAAGCCAAAAAGGCCGATCTGCTGACACTTAATAAGATCGTAGACAAGGTGTTCCCGCAGATATCTACCAGTTTGACCATTAAGGATATGTTTGGATACGTAGCCAATATCATGGAATACAATATTGTGGAGACCACAGGTTTCCCCTATGCGCTGACGACGAGCGAGGAGGTCAGGGATCATTCCGGCTCCTACGTGGTGCCTATTGATTTTACCGGCAATGTGACGCAGCTCCACCAGAATATTTTCTCGGAGAGCGGGTACGAGCCGTCTAATAAGGTTCAGCAGATCCATAATGATATCATCTATCTGACCGGTATTACGGAAGATACGTCTGCCATGCAGACGACGTTTGAAGGAGATTCGCAATGAGAAGGCGCAATGAGATTATAATGGAATACGGCACATATATGCTTGCATATTTTGTGAGCTATATTGCAAGTCTTGCGCGTCTTTATTATATTTCCGGGCTTCTGCTGCTTCTGGAAGCGATATATCTGTATCTGCATTGGGTCAGGGAATCTCAGAATATAGCGGAGCTTCGGGCGGTTTTTACGCTTGCATGGGTGGGGGGACAGGGAGTAGCCTGTCTGAGGCTCAGCAGGTTCCAGAGTGACTGGAACTATGTGACGTGGCTGTGCTTTTTCCTGATTTACATCGGTTTCGGTATCGGATATGAATGGGGACGGAAATACGACCCGGATGAGAAAAAAGAACCTGTCAGGAATTCTTTGCAGGCAGAACGTCTTTTCCTGTGTATTGTCGGTCTGGCTCTTGTTTCGGCTCTTAGTTTCGGCTTTCGGAAATCGGGGTTAGGAGGAATTTCCGGAAGCTGTGTCCTGATCCCGGCGATCACGATTCTGTATGGAAAGGTAAGCGAGAAGAAAGGCGGCGGGGAGAAGGCGGCGCTTGTGTTGGCAAACCTGACGGCGGCTGCGATACCCATTCTGCGAATGTCCAGATTTCATATTTTCTTTGTTGTCTGTTTTACAATGGTTACATATATTATGGTGAACCGCAGGATGCGGATCAGGACTATGGCGGGGATTGTGTTAGCGCTGCTTCCCGTTTATGTGGCCCTGACAGTGTTCCGTTATCATGACGTCACATATTTGAATAATGTATTTGATATGAAATATGGGAATATGCCGATCTTTCTTACTCAGCCCTATATCTATGTGGCAAATAATTTCGAGAATTTTAATTGTATGGTAGAACAGCTTGTGAAACATACTTGGGGAATGAGAATGTTATCTCCGCTTTTTGCATTGACGGGGCTTAAGTGCGTTTTTCCCCGATTAACGCCGTCGGTCATCTTTCTGACAAAGCCGGAGCTCACATCGCTTACCATGTTTTATGATGCATATTATGATTTCGGAATTATCGGCGTATTTCTATTTGCCGCCCTGGTTGGCACGGCGGCAAAGTGGATGATGCGGATTGTAAAAAAGAACAATAACCCGGTCGCATATCTGTTCTACGGTCAGTTTGCGGTTTACCTTGGATTGTCATTTTTTAATACATGGTTTAGTAATCCGATTATATGGTTCTGGCTGATTCTGACAGGAATGATGTATCGGTTTGTAGGATATGATAAGAATAGGAAAAGGAATGGGCAGGAGGAATGAGTGAACACAGAGTAGAGGCGGTGATTCTGACGTACCGGCCGGACGAACGATTTACAGAAGCAGTAAGAAGGCTTGAGAGACAAGATTATCCTTTGGAGAGGATACATGTGATCAATACGGTATCCGGGATTTTCCCGGAAGAGATAGAGAAGATGCCGAGAATTTCTGTGACGCATATCCGGCCGGAAGAGTTTGACCACGGCGGGACAAGGGACAAGGGTTTTGCGCTGTCGGAGGCGGAGATACTGGTATTCATGACGCAGGATGCGCTGCCTGCCAATACGAAGATGATCGGAGAGCTTGTTAAGCCCCTCCTTGATTCTGATAAAGTGGGCGTCTCTTACGCCCGTCAGCTTCCTGCCGAAGACTGCGATGAGATTGAGCGGTATACCCGGTCGTTTAACTATCCCGGAAAGAGTAAGGTCAAGGATCTTAGCGATCTCCCTGTAATGGGGATCAAGACTTTCTTCTGTTCCGACGTGTGCGCGGCATACCGCAGGAGCATTTATCTGGAGATGGGCGGTTTTACGAAGCGGACGATCTTTAACGAAGATATGATTATGGCGGCTAAGATGGTGAAGGCGGGCTATAAGGTGGCGTATACGGCGGAGGCAAGAGTGATCCATTCCCACAATTATTCCGGCCGGCAGCAGTTTCAGAGGAATTTTGATCTGGCGGTATCACAGGCGGATCACCCGGAGATCTTTGCAGGGATCCGTTCCGAGTCGGAGGGGATCCGGTTGGTGAAGAATACTGCCGGGTATCTGATCCGAAGGAAAAGGTGGCGCTTGATTCCGGCGCTTCTGTATAAAAGCGGCTGTAAGTATTTAGGATACAAGGCGGGGCGCAGCTATAGGAGGATGCCTTTATGGCTGGTGAAAAGATGTTCAGCCAGTGTAAAATATTGGCAAAAACCATAGAAAACATGTATTTTAAGATTGAAGTTTCTGTAAAAATGCGGTAATATATTGAGGAATGTAAAGGAAGACTAAGAATGAAATAAGAAAGGACATTAGATAATGGCAAAAGAAAGGAATCGTTACAGGCGCGGTCGCCGGTCTAAAAATCGTGGTTTTGCCTCATGGTCTTTGGGAAAGAAGATAGGAATCATTCTGGGAGGTACGATGGCGTTGGTGGCAGTGACGGGAGCAGTCATTGTGGCGAGTAAGCTGTCTAAGATTGATAGAAGAGAACCGACGAACGCCAAGGAGTTGAATGTATCGGAGGAAGCCAGAGAGAGAGGGACCGGCTATCTGAATGTTGCGTTATTTGGTGTAGATTCCCGGAAGAATGAGATGGGGAAGGGGACTCGAAGCGATTCGATTATGATCGCAAGTCTGAACCGCGAGACTTTAGAGATAAAGATCTCTTCCATATTCAGAGATACGCTTTTGGAACAGGAGGATGATTCTATAGCAAAGGCAAACGCCGCATATTCCTACGGCGGGCCCGAGGGAGCGGTAGCCGTGCTGAATAAGAATCTTGATATGGATATTGAACATTATGTGACGGTAAATTTCGACGCGCTGATCGATGTGGTCGACGCCGTAGGCGGAGTGGAGATTGATGTCACGGATGAAGAAGTTCAGTATGTGAACGGATATTCGACGGAGATTAAGAGAGTAACCGGCAAGGATTCTCCGGATATCGCGGGTCCCGGCCTTCAGACCTTAGATGGAATTCATGCAACGGCCTATACCAGAATCCGGTATACGGCGGGGGATGATTTTAAGAGAGCGGAAAGGCAGAGGACTATACTTACAAAGATTGTCGAGAACCTTCAAAAGGCTTCTCCGGCGCAGTTGAATAAGATTATTGACAGGGTGTTCCCGCAGGTTGCCACGAATTTTACGATGGCAGAGATTCTGGACTATGCGAAGGACGCGTTTGAATATCGTTTGATGGAGACGGTAGGTTTTCCTTTTGACAAGACGACGGATGAATTGATGGATGTGGGAAGCGTGGTAATTCCGGTTACTTTGGCGAGTAATGTGGAGCAGCTTCATAATTTCTTTTACGGAGAGGGTGAAGCGTATTCTGTTTCTTCTACCGTAAGCAGTATCAGCGACAGGATTGTTACAAAAGCAGGGAATCGTACGGCTGACGTGAACGAGGCGACGCAGCAGATCATGAACCAGCCGGATGACGAGGACGAAGATTATAACAGCGGCTATTCAAACGGCAGCGGCGGCAACAGCGGTTATTCTTCGGGAGGCAGTACCTCCGGCGGGGGAACCAGCGGCGGAAGTACCGGCGGAGACTCCTATAGCGGCGGCGGTACCACGGACAATGATCCGGATACATCTTATACGCCGGACGTGCCTTCGGGAGGCGGAGACAGCGGAGAGAGCGATTATATTGAATAGCAGAATAGGATGTAAGCAGGTTTGTACGGAAGACGATATGTCGCAGAGAAGATATATGAGATAATAATTATAGGAAAACGAGGTAGCTTACAATGAGAAGAGTGAGGAGATTACTTTATTTATTGGCCGTGGTGTTTATGCTATGTCCGTGTATGTCGATGATTGTTCACGCGGCGTCTGCAGAACTGCGTTTTTCAGATCCGTCCACAACGGTAGGGGCCGAGGTAGATGTGGCAATTAAGATCTATTCTTCTGCGGACATTGAGTCTCTGGAGGTGACGCTGGCTTATGATAAAGATAAGCTGAGATTTATCAGCGGAGATAATGCCACCGGAGGAGACGGCACAATCGTTCTTTCCGGCGTATTGATGGATGGATATACATTGAAGTTTCAGGCGCTTGCAGAAGGAACCGGCAATGTGACCGTATCGCAGTCGGCGGGGAAGGATTCCGACGGCGCGGAGTTAGATATGACGAACGGAAGTTCGGCGGTAACCATCGGACCTGGGGATGAGTCCCTGATTCAGGAGGAAGAAGGGACGAACGGCGGCGGTACGGCCGTTGCAAACGGACCGCAGGTAGAGGTTGACGGGGTTCAGTATGTTGTCACGAATGATTTTTCTGACGCGGTAATTCCGGAAGGATTCTCGAAAACCGAGATGATGTTGGAAGGAGAGACCTGTCAGGTGGTTTCGCAGCCTGCCAGCAATACCGCTGCGTTTTACCTGACGCCCGTCGCAGGGGGAGATCCGGATTTTTTCCTGTATGACGGTGATATCGGTTCGTTCCTTCCTTTTGAGACCGTAAATATTTCAAGCGACCGTTATATCGTACTTCTCAGAGACGATGGTTCGGTGGATTTGCCTGAGAGGTATCAGGAGACGCGTCTGACTCTGAACGGCAAGGAGTTTACGGCATGGCAGGATGTGGATATGGCGGACTATTATGTCGTGTATGCCCTGAATGCGGACGGACAGAAAGGGATGTATCAGTATGATACGGTAGATAAGACTTATCAGAGGTATGTGGAGCATGTTACAAAAGCCAAGACAACCAAGAAGGAGGCCAGAGGCTGGTGGGGAAAGGTTTTGCAGTTTGTAGAAGACTTTCTGGATATAGTCTTGATTATAGGCATCATGCTGATGCTTGTCCTGATTGGTTTCCTGGTTTTGGTCAGCGTGAAGCTGCGGAATCGCAATCTGGAATTGGATGATTTATACGACGAATACGACATTGATCCGGACCGGGATGATCCGATGCATAAGGCGAAAAAACCGGCTCCGGGGAAAGGGATTAACGCCGCGGTCAGAAGAAATGCGGATGAGCCGGCTGTCAGGGTTCCTGTAAAGACCATGAGTCTGAAAGAGGAAGATCTTTTTGACGATTATGATGATGAAGACGACGACTTTGACGGTTATGATTCGGACGATTATGATTCGGACGACTATGATGACGACGATGACGATTATGGTTATGAAGATGAAGACGACGATTATGACGATTATGACGACGAAGACGACGGCTACGGCGGCAAATCCAATGATGTGATTGATGATCTGGATGAACTTTTAAACATGCAGTCACAGAAGAAGCGCGGGCAGAAGAAAGGGGATACCTTTCAGGTAGATTTTATTGATTTGGACTAGTGTACGGATATATCATTGCATTGATTTCGGAGAAAATCAGAGCCGCTAAAAGGAAGCGGTACTGACAAATCAGGGATTAATGCAATGATTTTTATTAAAGAGGTAAAGGAGCAGGATAGTATGTGTGGAATAGTAGGCTATATCGGGAACAGGCAGGCGGCGCCGATTTTGTTGGACGGATTGGCGAAGCTTGAGTACAGAGGATATGATTCGGCGGGCATTGCGGTGTATAACGACGGCAGGATCGACATGATCAAATCAAAGGGCAGGCTTAAGGTATTAAGTGAATTGACCCACGACGGGGCTACATTGCCGGGAACTCTGGGAATAGGCCATACGCGTTGGGCGACCCATGGATCTCCCTCTGATGTGAACGCCCATCCGCATTTTAACGCAGATAAGAGTATTGTAGTCGTACATAATGGTATTATTGAGAACTATCTGAAGCTTAAGAAGAAGCTTGAGAAGCGGGGCTATGTGTTTGTCTCCGAGACGGATACGGAGATCATCGCGCACCTTCTGGACTACTATTATCAGGGGAATCCGCTGCAGGCGATTACAAAGGTTATGCACCGGATGGAAGGTTCCTATGCTCTGGGGATTATTTTTGAGGATCATCCGGAGGAGCTTTATGCGGTGCGGAAGGATAGTCCTCTGATCGTAGGCCATACTGACGGCGGAAGTATTATTGCCTCCGACGTTCCGGCAGTTCTTCGCTATACCAGAGACGTTTATTTTATCGAAAATGAAGAGATCGTCCGTATGACAAAGGATTCTATGGAATTTTTCAATGTGGATGAGGAGCCGATCGTCAAGGATTCCGTGCGGATTGAGTGGGATGTCAATGCGGCCGAGAAGGGCGGATATGAACATTTCATGTTGAAAGAGATGTATGAGCAGCCGAAGTCCGTGATGGATACATTTTCGCCGAGGATTAAGGGGAACAGGATTGAGATTGAAGAACTGGGTATGACCGATGAGGAGATTCGGGGGATTCAGAAGATTATGATCGTTGCCTGCGGTTCGGCCTCCCATGTGGGCCATACCAGCAAATATATTCTGGAGGGGCTTGCAAGGATTCCGGTAGAGGTAGACATGGCGTCAGAGTTTCGTTACCGCAGCCCGATATTAGATGAGAATACGCTGCTGATCGTAATCAGCCAGTCCGGAGAGACTGCGGATACTCTGGCCGCGCTGCGTGAGGCGAAGAAGACGGGCGCAAGGGTAATGGGAATCGTCAACGTGGTAGGCAGCTCCATTGCAAGGGAAGCGGATAACGTAATGTATACGTGGGCCGGCCCCGAGATTGCGGTGGCGACCACAAAGGCATACTCCGCGCAGCTTACGGCCATGTATCTTCTGGCGATGAAGTTTGCGCAGGCCAGAGGACTGCTTGACGGCAAGGATGTAGAGAAGATGATCGGAGAGATGAAAGCGCTTCCGGCCCAGATCGAGATGATCCTGAACAACCGGGAGAAGATACAGAAATTCGCAAACCGCTATCTGGCGGCCAGGGATATCTTCTTCATCGGCCGGGGGATCGATCATGCGATCTCTATGGAAGGCTCCCTGAAACTGAAAGAAATCTCTTACATCCACTCCGAGGCATACGCGGCCGGCGAACTAAAACACGGCACGATCTCCCTCGTAGAAGAGGGAACCTTGGTCGCCGCAGTCCTGACTCAGAAAGAGCTTTACAAAAAAATGATCAGCAACATGGAAGAGGTCCGCACCCGCGGCGCTTTTGTAATGGCAGTCACAGTTGAAGGAAATACGGAGGTTGAAAAGGCGGCGGATTACGTAATCTATATACCGGAAACAAACAAATACTTTACCAATTCCCTTGCGATCATTCCTCTCCAGCTCTTTGCCTACTACATTGCCGTAGGCCGCGGCTGCGATGTAGATAAACCGAGAAACTTGGCCAAATCCGTTACCGTAGAGTAGAATGGAACTAATCGGCTGATCTAAATTAATACGGCAGGAATCTCCCGAAGCGGGACAATAAAGGGCTAAACCGGCGGTTCGGGAATTCCTGCCATGTCTTGAAGTACGCTGCAATTAAAACAACAGCCTTACTCCGTCTTTTTTATCAGCTCATCCAGCCCGTGGAAGGTATATCCCATTTCTTCCCATTTCCCCAGCAGTTCGTCTAATATTTCCGCATTGGTGCTGGAGGTACTATGTAACAGCACAATCGCTCCGGGATGGATACGCCCCAGTAGTTTATCGAAGGCTTCCTCGTGGGAAGGCTGGTCGTCCTGATACCAGTCGACATAGGCAAGGCTCCAGAAGAACGTATGATACCCCATCTCCTTCGCCATCCGGAGATTTTCCGTACTGTATTTTCCCTGAGGCGGCCGGTAGTATCTGGTCATCTCTTCCCCCGTAATTTCTTTATAGAGGTCTTCCACGTCTTTCAATTCTTTTTCAAAAGCTTCCTCCGTGGAAATCTGCGACATGTCTGGATGACGATAGGTATGGTTTCCAACCGTGTGCCCCTCCTCATGCATGCGCTTCACCAGTTCGGGGCTTGTGGAAATAAAGTTCCCCACCACGAAAAAGGCGGCGCTTGCCTTATGCTTTTTCAGCGCGTCCAGCAGCGCTTCAGTATTACCGTTTTCGTACCCGCAGTCAAACGTTAAGTAAATTTTTTTCTCGTCCGTATCTTCCGCGTAATACGCGTCATATTGTTTTAGTTCGTCAAAGGTGGCGTTGGCGACAGGCGGCTTACCGTCTTCCTGAAAACTTAATCCCCAGTTTTCCGCGGCCGGCGCGATTGCGGAGGATACGTCGTAGGACATGGCGGCCTCAGGAGAAAACCGCATGGCGGCCAGACATCCGGCGAGATAAGATAAGGCAAAAAAAAGGGTGATTCCTATAGGCTTGAGATATTTGTACCCAAAGGGCGGCGTAAGACGCAAAGATTTGCGGGGCGGACGGGATTCGTCCGGCAAATTGTGATTGAATGACATAGATACTCCCTTGTTACCGGCGTAAACAGTAACACTCCGTTTGAGTTTGTTATAGTATGTATATGCATTTCCTTGCAATGTATGAGAAAAGAGTGTAAAATTATTCGGAGGAATGAAAGGAAAGAACGAGGTATCATAATGAAGACGACGAAGGATAGGATAAAGTGGATGACGGTTGGATTTCTGGCCGCCCATATATTTTTATTTTGTGTGATATTCCGCATGCCTAAGAAGCGGTGGGATCAGGACAGCTACGACTGCGCCATTGTCTGCGGGTGCAGGGTGAAGCCGGACGGCGTCCCCTCCGACACGCTGAAGGCAAGGGTGGAGAAGGGTGTAAAGCTCTGGAAAGAGAAGCGCGTGAAGTATCTGATCATGTCTGGCGCGGCGGTTCACAGCGATTACGTGGAAGCAGAGGCGATGAAACGCTATGCTATGGAGCTTGGCGTACCCGGGGAGTATATTTTAGAGGAGAAGCAGGCGGTCAGCACCTACCATAACCTGCTGTATTCCTGCCGTATGATGGTAAACTGCAATTTTCAGGACTGCGTTGTGGTGACCAGCGGATGGCATCTGAGGAAAGCGGACCATTACACCAGATCGAAAGGTGTGAATTATGTGATGGCAGCGGCAGAGAATCCTAAGAAACAGAAGTTTTGGGAAATATTATGGCTTTATGTGCAAACGAACGTGCATATGTATCTGAATATGTGGAGAGGTTATTATTGATAACCTCTGATTATCAATGATTTGTGGGGGCGGCGATGGAAGAAAAGGACCAAGGACAGCTATGTCGGGAGATTCATTACTGGAAAACGGAAAATGGAGTAGTGGTAACGGGATGCTACGGGACAGACGGACAGGTTGTTCTGCCGGATGAGATTGACGGGATGGAAGTCAAAGGAATTGCGGATTATACGTTTGCCGAGAACCGCGGGGAAGAAGAGGGAACGCTTATATGGGAAATCGGACAAACCCTGTCGGGCGGCGTCCGGGACAGGATTTGCGGCGGGATGGTAAGGGAGATCCGTCTGCCGTCCCATGTGACGGAGATCGGCAGGTACGCCTTCTACCGGTGTAAGAATCTAAAGAGGCTTTTGCTTACGGACAGCCTGCTCGAGATTGGCGGCGGGGCGTTTACCGGATGTAATCTGTCGGAGGTGGAGATCCATTTTCATGAAGGAGAGCAAAGCTGCCTGAAATCCATTCTGGACGAGATCCGTTTTGCGGTCCGGGCAAAACTTTGCTATTTTGAGAACGAGGATATGGGGGGAGAGAATACCGCTTCGGGGCGGAACGGGACTAAGGAAGCAAGGCTTCTCTTTCCGGAACACTATGAGGAAGCCGTGGAGAATACGCCCGCAAGGATTTTATTTACCCAGCGCCACGGGGCGGGCGGTTATTACAGGCAGTGTTTTTATGACCGGAGGCTGGATTTTAAGAGATATGATGAATTGTTCCTTCATACGGTGGTGCAGGAGAAGCCGGATATTGCGGCGGAATTGGCGCTTGGCCGCCTGCGTTATCCTTTCCGGCTCACAAAAGAGGCGCGGGAAGGGTATGAAACTTATTTGAGGGGACATTTGGAGGATGCGGCCGATTGGCTGATTGAACATGGAGATGCGGAGGGAGTCAGGTTTCTTGGGAGCGGGGGATACTGGACCGGGGAAGCGCTGGACTATGGGGTCGGCGCGGCGGCGGACAGGAAGGAAACGGAGATTCTAAGTATCCTTATGGACGAGAAACACAGGCGGTATCCCGGGAAACGCAGGAGGTTCGAGCTGTAGGGCGGGTCATGGAGAGGGGCGTCTAAGACAGCGGTGAAAAGCAGTTGGGAAACGGAAGGTGAATCATGGAGAGCGGCAGGGATACGGGTGAAAAACTGGAAATGATTGGCAGGAAGATTCTTGCGGTCTCACGCAATGAGCTGTATCTCAAGATGCGTTTTCTGGATGTGGCTCTTTCAAGCCTTGCCTTTGCGATGGACGCCGGGGCGGATGGGCTTGGGACGGATGGGCTTTACTTATACTATCATCCCCAATATCTGGGCGGACTCTACCGGGAAGACCGTGTGCTGGTGAACCGTCTTTATCTGCACCTGGTGCTTCACGGGATTTTCCGGCATATCACAAGGAGAAAGGGGCGCGGGGAACGTCTCTACGGCCTTGCCTGCGATATAGCTGCGGAGTCTATGATAGACGGCATGCAGTATAGGTGCGTCCTTAAGAGCCGTTCCCTGCTGAGGCGGGAAACATACCAAAGGCTTTACAGGGAGAGAAAGGTGCTGGCGGCGGATCAGGTCTACAAGGTTTTGGAAGGCTGGGGGCTTTCTGAGAAGGAACTTCTGCGTTTGGAGGCGGAATTCAGGGCAGACGATCACAGTTATTGGCCTTCGGAGGAAGACCGAAAGAAGCAGGAAGAGATTGAAAACCGTTGGAAGGATATCAGCGAGCAGATGGAGACGGAGATGGAGACATTTTCAAAGGAAATGTCGTCGGGAACGGGAGATCTGATCGGTCAGCTGCGGGTAGAGAACCGGGAGAGGTTTGATTACCGGCAGTTTCTTAAAAAATTCTCGGTATTGCGGGAGGAGGCGGCGGTGGACGAGGATTCTTTTGACTATGTGTTCTATACCTACGGGCTGTCCCTGTACGGGAATCTTCCGCTTGTGGAACCTCTGGAGTGGAAAGAAACCCGGAAAGTGGAGGAATTCGCGGTAGTGATAGATACGTCCATGTCCTGCTCCAAGGAGCTGGTGAAAAAGTTTCTGGAAGAAACGTACGGGGCGCTCAGTGAAAATGACAGTTTTTTCCGTAAGGTGAATATCCATGTCATCCAATGCGACGACACGGTGCAGACGGATAAGAAGATCACCGGCGGGCAGGAGCTTAAGGAGTATATGGAGAACCTCGAACTGCGGGGAGAGGGCGGGACGGATTTCAGGCCTGCGTTTGAGTATGTGGAGGAGCTGATACGGCGGCGGGTGTTCGGGCAGTTGAAGGGGCTGATCTATTTTACGGACGGCAAAGGGACTTATCCGGCGAAGACGCCGCCTTTTGATACGGCGTTCGTGTTCCTCGAGGAAGATTATGAGGATACGGACGTGCCGCCTTGGGCGATGAAGCTGGTGATTTCAGAAGAGCAGCTTGAGCGTGAGCCGCGGCGGCTGTGAGAAAAGCGAAAAAGGAGATTCAGATATGGACATTAAACGGGCGAAAAAGGAGATCAAGGATTCCGTTAAGGCGTATCTTCTGAAAGATGAGGACGGCGGTTATATGATCCCTTCTATCCGTCAGAGGCCGATCTTGTTAATGGGGCCTCCGGGAATCGGAAAGACCCAGATTATGGAGCAGATTGCAAAAGAATGTAAGATTGGGCTTGTGGCGTATACGATTACCCACCATACGAGACAGAGCGCCATTGGCCTGCCGTTTATCCGTGAGAAGGTATACGGCGGCAGGGAATATTCTGCCACGGAATATACTATGAGCGAAATCATAGGATCCGTCTATGAGAATATTGAGGAGACGGGGATCAAAGAGGGGATCCTGTTTATTGATGAGATCAACTGTGTCTCAGAGACCCTTGCGCCTGCCATGCTCCAGTTCCTGCAGTGCAAGACGTTCGGCAATCAGGCGGTTCCGCGGGGATGGGTGATTGTGGCTGCGGGCAATCCGCAGGAGTACAACAGGTCAGTGCGGGATTTCGATATGGTAACGCTTGACCGGATACGGAAGATTGACATAGAAGAGAATTATGAAGTGTGGAGGGAATATGCCTATCAGGCGGAGATCCATCCTGCAATCATGGCGTATCTCGAGATCAGGAGGGAGTATTTCTACCGGATGGAGACGACCGTGGACGGGAAGGCGTTTGCCACTGCGCGCGGATGGGAGGATCTGTCGGAATTCCTGAAAGCCTGCGAGGTTCTTGGAAAACAGGCCGACCGGGAGGTTGTGCATCAGTACATCCAGCACTGGAAGATTGCGAAGGATTTTGCAAATTATCTGGAATTGTATGAGAAATATAAGCGGGACTACGGGCTTTTGAGGATCTTGGAAGGCAGGTACGAAGGGGAGACGGTAAAGCAGCTTAGGTCCGCCTCCTTCGACGAGAGGCTCAGCGTTGTGAATATGCTGATCGGGAAACTCAGCGGAATGTTCCGGGACAGGTTTATGGAGGAAAGATATGTAGAGCTGCTCCACGGGTATCTGCTTCGGTACAAGGAGTGTATGGAGTTTGACACGGTGATTCGGGAGGCGTCGGAGAAATACGGGAATCTGCGGAAGGCCCGGCATCTGACGAGGGCCGAGGACGGCGTCTGGCGGAAGGTATTATCCGCACTTGAACGAAACGGGCAGGAGGTAAAGAAGGAACATCTGTCAGGCGGGGAGGCGTTTGCCCGCGTCAAAGAGATGTTTGGGCAGGAGACAGAACTTCGGGAGCAGAAGATCGACGGGACATTGGATGCCCTTGAGCACGTTTTTGATTTCATGGAGGAGGCTTTCGGGGACAGCCAGGAGATGGTGGCATTCGTGACGGAGCTGAACACAGACTATTACAGCGTGCAGTTTTTGAAAGACAATGACTGCGAACGTTACTGCCGTTACAATAAAAAACTGCTGTTCGGGGAACGGCAGGAGGAGATATTAAAAGAGCTGGACGAGGTAGAGCAGGAATTAAATACTGCTTTAAAATCGTAAGGGTGTTTGACAAAAAGGAGGAAGAAAATATGTTGTTGGTACACTATCCGAAATGCAGTACATGCCAGAAGGCGAAGAAGTGGCTTGACGGGAAAGGCGCGGAATTTGAAGAGCGGGATATTAAGGAGCAGAATCCCACGAAAGAGGAATTGAAGGAATGGCATCGGAAGAGCGGTATGCCCTTGAAGAAATTTTTCAATACCAGCGGTATGATTTACCGGGAGATGCAGTTAAAAGACAAGCTGCCGGACATGACGGAAGAAGAACAGTATGAACTGCTGGCGACGGACGGCATGCTGGTGAAGCGCCCGATTCTGGTGACGGACACGGCCGTAGTAACCGGTTTCCGTGAGAAAGAGTGGGAGAACTTGGTATGAGAAGCGGCGGTATGGGGATAGAACGTTATGGTAAGATTGACCTACATCTCCATCTGGACGGTTCTCTGCCGGCGGAAACGATTTTTAAGCTGGCGCAAAGGGAATCTGTGGAACTCCCGGCGGATACCGCGGACGGCCTGCGCCCGTATCTTACTGCCGGAATCAACTGCGAAAGCCTGAATGAATATCTGAAATGCTTCGACCTTCCGCTGGCTGTCCTGCAGACGGCAGAGAATTTGGATTTGGCGGCTTATGAGCTGGGCCTGGAGCTTTGGCGGAAAGGACTCTGCTATGGAGAGATCCGTTTTGCGCCGCAGCTTCACAGGCAGAAAGGGCTTACGCAGGAGGACGCGGTGCAGGCGGTGCTTTCAGGGCTTGGGAGGGCCGCGTCCGAGAGCCGTAAGGGTATGGGGAAAAGTGGGATCCGCCTAAGGACGATCCTTTGCTGTATGCGGGGAAGCGGCCTTCATGAGGCGAATCTGGAAACGGTGCGGGCGGCTTCCCGGTATCTTGGGAAGGGAGTTGCTGCCGTTGATCTGGCGGGAGCCGAAGCCTTGTACCCTACCGGCGATTATGAGGAGGAATTCCGGTTTGCCAGGAGCCTTGGCGTGCCGTTTACCATCCATGCGGGTGAGGCGGACGGAGCCCAAAGTATCCGGAAGGCGTTAGAGTTCGGCGCACTGCGGATTGGTCATGGGGTACGGGCAATCGAGGATGAGGAACTGATGGAGGAACTGGCCGAACGGGGATGCATATTAGAGATGTGTCCTACCAGCAATTTACAGACGAAGGCGGTCAGGAGCCTTTCGGAATACCCGCTCCGAACATATCTTGACCGGGGGATAAAGGTGACGGTGAACAGCGATAACATGACGGTATCGGATACCTGGGTTGGGAAAGAATTCGCATTACTTTCACAGGAATATGGACTTACAGAAGACGAGGCAGGAAAACTGCTTGAGAATGCCGAAAAGGCGGCGTTTGGAATGTAGGAGGTAATGATTATGACAATTCAGGAAATGGAACGCAGGAAACAGGAATGGGGATATACATATACGCAGATCGCGGAATTATCGGATATTCCTCTTGAGACGGTACGGAAGATCTTTGAAGGAAACGCCGAAAATGTAGAGTACAGGGTATGGGATGCTTTGGAAAATGCTTTCCGGGATAAGATGGTAGTCAAAGAAGCGTCGGCGGCATACGAGGTGAAACGGAAACCAGGTTCATATACGATTGAGGATTACCGGGACTTGCCCGACGACCTGAGGGTGGAGCTGATCGACGGATATTTCTACGATATGGCTGCTCCCACCACCTTCCATCAGTTGATGGCCGCGGAAGTACATAGGCAGATTGCGAACCATATCTTAGACCGTAATGGGGCGTGCACGCCTTTTATCTCTCCTGTGGACGTGCAGCTTGACAGCGACGAGAAGACTATGATTCAGCCGGATGTGGTGATTGTATGCGATCCTTCGAAGATTGTCAGGCGCAATATCATAGGCGCGCCGGATTTCGTACTGGAAGTGGTGTCGCCGGGAACCAAGCGGCGGGATTATATCGTCAAGCTGGCGAAATATGAGCAGGCAAAGGTGCGGGAATACTGGATTGTAGATTCCTATACGAAGAAGGTGTTGGTGTATTTTCTGGAAGGGGAAGGCGAAGTCGCCGTCTACCCCATTGATGCAGAGATTCCGGTTCATATTTTTGGCGGGGAGTTAGTGCTGGATTTCAAGCGGATTGCTCAGTGGGCAGATAAGGAGTGGGATTAACAGCCCATAGATAGTTTTACAAAAGAAAGGAACTGATTTGCCATGGGGATTATAGAACTGTTTCTGATCGCAGTGGGGCTTTCAATGGATGCGTTTGCCGTGTCTGTCTGTAAAGGACTTTCCATGAAAAAATGTACATGGGGGAAGGCGTCGCTTGTAGGGGCTTACTTCGGGATATTTCAGGCGGGGATGCCCCTTGCAGGGTATTTCTTAGGCGTACAGTTTCGGGATGTGATTAGGTCCATTGACCATTGGGTTGCATTTGTCCTGCTGGGTCTGATAGGGGGAAATATGCTTAGGGAGGCGTTGGGGACAGAAGAGTGCTGTCAGGAATCGGACGAGGCGTTAGATGTGAGGACGATGCTGGGGCTTGCGGTGGCGACCAGCATCGACGCTCTTGCGGTAGGCGTGACTTTTGCTTTCCTTAAGGTGAATATTGTTCCGGCGGTCTGTTTTATTGGCGTTATAACGTTTACTTTATCTGTGGCGGGTGTTAAAATAGGCAATATATTTGGGGCGAAGTATCAGGCAAAGGCAGAGGTTGTCGGCGGGATTATCCTGATATTTATGGGGCTTAAGATTCTGCTTGAGCATCTGGGAGTCTTGAATTTTGCCGGATGACAAAAAGAAAAGAAACGCCGCACAGGTTCTTTTGGGAGGGCGGCGGCAATGGAAGGAGATAAATTATGAAGTGGAATCGGTTCCGGCTGACGACGACGACGCAGGCCGAGGACATCGTATGCAGTATGTTGATGGACTTGGGGATTGAGGGCGTGCAGATTGAGGATAAGGTGCCTCTGACCAAGGAGGATAAGGAGCAGATGTTTGTGGATATCCTGCCGGATTTGCCGGAGGATGACGGGAAGGCTTATCTGACCTTTTATCTTGGGGAAGAGGAGGATAAGGGAAGCATCTTGATGAACGTGCGAAAGGAACTGGAAGAGATGCGTTCTTATCTGGAAGTGGGCGAGTGCACCATCGAAGAATCCCAGACGGAGGATGTGGACTGGGTGAATAACTGGAAGCAGTATTTTCACCAGTTTTATATTGACGATATCCTTGTAATCCCGTCCTGGGAGAAGGTGGAGAAAAAGGATGAAGATAAGCTGGTCATACACATTGATCCCGGAACGGCGTTTGGGACGGGGACTCATGAGACGACCCAGTTGTGTATCCGCCAGTTGAAAAAGTATGTGGAAAAAGGAGCGCGTATTCTGGACGTGGGGTGTGGAAGCGGGATTCTGGGGATGCTTGCGCTTAAGTTCGGAGCGGGATACTCGGTGGGAACCGACTTGGATCCATGCGCTATTGAGGCAACCCATGAGAATATGGAGGTCAACGGTATTTCCAAAGAGCAGTATGAGGTTATGATTGGGAATATCATTGACGATGTGTCTGTGCAGGATGCGGTGGGATATGAAAAGTATGATGTTGTGGCGGCGAACATCCTTGCGGATGTGCTGGTTCCGCTGACACCTGTGATTGTCCGCCAGATGAAACAGGGCGGAATCTATATTACCAGCGGAATAATAGACGTTAAGGAAACTGTGGTGGCGGAGGCTGTGAAAGCGGCCGGTCTTGAGGTTCTTGAGGTGAATCGACAGGGCGAGTGGGTATCTGTGACGGCGAGGAAGAATTGATGCAGCATTTTTTTGTGATACCTTCTCAGGTGAAGGACGAAAAGATTTATGTGGAAGGTTCCGATGTAAAGCATATGAAGAATGTGCTTAGGATGCGCCCGGGCGAGGAGCTGATGGTGAGCGACGGCAATAATCTAAAGTACCTGTGCGCGGTAGAGAATTATGAAGAGGGCAAGGCTGTCCTTCGGATTCTGGAAGAAATGCCGTCGGATACGGAATTGTCCTCTAAACTCTATCTTTTTCAAGGGCTTCCAAAACAGGATAAGATGGAGTTGATTGTGCAGAAAGCCGTGGAGTTGGGGGCGTATCAGGTAATACCGGTGAGTACCAGGCGTTCGGTGGTGAAGCTGGATGAGAAGAAGGCGTCAAAAAAGGTGGAGCGGTGGCAGCAGATTGCCCTAAGCGCCGCGAAGCAGGCGGGCAGGGGGTATATTCCCCAAGTCTCGGAGGTGATGTCCTACCCGGAGGCTCTTTCGTGGGCAAAGAAACTGGATGTGGTGCTGCTTCCTTACGAGCTGGCCAAGGGTATGAGGGAGACGAAAGAAATGATAGAGTCCATTGCGCCGGGGCAGTCGGTGGGGATTTTTATCGGGCCGGAGGGCGGTTTTGAGAAGGAGGAAGTGGAGCTTGCTTTGGAGTGCGGCGCAAAGGCGGTTACTCTGGGAAGGCGGATTCTCAGGACGGAGACGGCGGGGCTTGCCATGCTGTCTGTTTTGATGTTCCGGCTGGAAGAATAGATTTGATTGTGACCTATCACATAGAAAGAACATATTCTGTTAATAAGAAAATAAAAAATCAGGAAGTGAAATGAATGGGAGAAATATATTTAGACAACTCCGCCACCACCCGGGCATATGACTGCGTTGGGGAACTGGTAAAGAAGGTAATGTGCGAAGACTATGGCAACCCTTCTTCTATGCATGCCAAAGGCGTTGCGGCAGAGCAGTATATAAAAGAAGCAAAAGAGACATTTGCCAAACTTCTGAAAGTGCAGCCAAAGGAAATCGTATTCACCTCCGGCGGGACGGAGAGCGATAACCTTGCGCTTCGGGGCGTCGCCATGGCGAACCAGCGTGCAGGGAAGCATCTGATTACCACCGCCATCGAACATCCGGCAATCATCAATACCATGCGCCATTTAGAGGAAGAAGGCTTCCGCGTGACCTATCTTCCGGTAGACCGCTACGGAAGGGTGAAGCTGGACGCGCTTAAGGAGGCATTGTGTAAAGATACCATCCTTGTATCCATCATGTATGTAAATAACGAGGTGGGGTCTGTCCAGCCAATTCAGGAGGCGGCGGGCATCGTAAAGGCATATAACCAGAACATCCTGTTCCATGTGGACGCGGTACAGGGCTTCGGCAAGTACCGGATTTACCCGAAAAAATTAAAGGTGGATCTTTGCTCCATCAGCGGGCATAAGATTCATGGTCCTAAGGGTACGGGAATCTTATATATCGGTGAAAATGTGAAGATTAAACCTATTGTTTTCGGCGGGGAACAGCAGAAGAATATTCGTTCCGGTACGGAAAATGTTCCGGGCATTGCGGGTATTTCTCTGGCGGCGAGGACGATTTACCAGGATTTGGATGTAAAGGTGGCGCAGATGCGCAGGCTGAAGCAGCGGTTCATCAAGGGGGTCAGCCAGATTGAGGATACTGCCATACACGGGCTTTACGATGAGACCAGCGCGCCTCATATTATCAGCGTTGGGTTCGCGGGAATCCGAAGTGAAGTGCTTTTGCATGCCTTGGAGGAAAAAGGCATCTATGTATCCTCCGGGTCGGCATGCTCATCGAATCATCCCCAGGTCAGCGGCGTTCTGAAAGGAATCGGAGCAAGGCAGGAATTTTTAGACGCCACCTTACGGTTCAGTATGTCAGAATTTACAACGCCTAAGGAGATTGACTATACGTTAGATACCCTCTATAATATAGTGCCGAACCTTCGGAAATATACCAGGCGTTAAGAAAAATATATGAATAAAAGAGAGAAGAGAGAGAAGATGAGATATCATACTTTTTTAATTAAATACGGAGAGATAGGAATTAAAGGTAAGAACCGTTATCTGTTTGAGGATGCGCTCGTCAGACAGGTGCGGTTCGCACTGAAAGACGTAGACGGGCAGTTTGAAGTCCATAAGTCTCAGGCAAGGATCTATGTGGATTGCGACGGGGATTATGATTTTGAGGACGCGGTGGAGCATTTGAAGCGGGTTTTTGGTATTGTGGGAATCTGTCCGGTAGTCCGTATGGAGGATGGGGGATTTGAGCAGTTGAAGAAGGATGTGGTCGCCTATATGGACGAGGCGTATCCGGATAAGAACCTGACCTTTAAGGTGGAGGCAAGGCGTGCGAGGAAATCCTATCCGCTGACCTCCATGGAGATTAACTGCGCCCTTGGAGAGGCGATTCTTGACGCGTTTCCGGAGACGAAGGTGGACGTGCATCATCCGGACGTGATGCTGAACGTGGAGGTGCGCAATGAGATTTACGTTTACTCTCAGATTATCCCGGGGGCGGGCGGTATGCCGGTGGGAACCAACGGCAAGGCAATGCTGCTTTTGTCGGGGGGAATCGACAGCCCTGTGGCAGGCTATATGATTTCCAAACGGGGAGTGGGCATTGAGGCGACTTACTTCCATGCTCCGCCTTATACCAGCGAGCGGGCGAAGCAGAAAGTGGTGGATTTGGCGAAGATTGTTTCTCGGTATGCCGGCCCGATTAAGTTACATGTGGTGAATTTTACGGATATCCAGTTGTATATCTATGACCAGTGTCCCCACGACGAGCTGACGATTATCATGAGGCGGTATATGATGCGGATTGCGGAACATTTCGCGAAAAAGGACGGGTGCCTCGGATTGATTACGGGCGAGAGTATCGGGCAGGTGGCGAGCCAGACCATGCAGAGCCTTGCCGCGACCAACGATGTCTGCACACTGCCGGTGTACAGGCCTGTGATTGGGTTTGACAAGCAGGAGATTGTGAATATTTCGGAGAAAATCGGGACTTATGAGACTTCTATCCAGCCTTTCGAGGACTGCTGCACGATTTTTGTGGCGAAGCATCCGGTGACGAAGCCCAATGTGGAGGTAATCCGCAGGTCGGAGGAGAAGCTGAGCGAGAAGATTGATGAGTTGATGAAGACGGCGCTTGAGACGGTGGAGATTATTGAGGTGAAATAGGAGTACCTTCATGGAACATTATATTACGGAAATCCGGATTGATGAATTGAGACATTTGTCAAATGTCAAGATTGAACTGAATCGTGATAAACGGACGAACTTACTGTTGACGGGGAAGAATGGTTCTGGGAAAACGACGGTGTTAAACGCATTAAAAAATTATTTAAAGGTAATCAATGACAGAAATCTTGAAAATTTAGAAGTATGGTTCCCGAGGGCAGTGGATGATGCCTTGGCAATGATGGAAAATGCAAAAACTGAAAATGATAGATTTCAGGCAGAAGATGATTACCGTAGGCATTTACAGATGATAGAAGATTATAAGCAAGGTCTCATTGTTTCCTTCAACGAAAAAGACGGCTTAGAAGGGCTGTATCAAAGAGGGAAGTTTTTGACGGCATTTTACGGGGCTAATCGGGAGATAAGTATCACTAAGCCGGAGGGCGTTGAAAACGTAGTGCTGGACGCAAGCTATTCTCTGGACGATAATCCCGGGGCAATTTTATTGAAATATTTAACTCATTTAAAAACACAGCAGTTATATGCGGTAACAGAAAATGATTTGGATACTAAGCGTATGCTGGATGTATGGTTTGAACGTTTTGTTAAGGCTTTGAGGGTGCTGTTGGATAATCCGCATATAGAGTTAAAATATGATTATAAATCATATGATTTTAAGATAATTGAGTCAGAACAAAAATGTTTTGGCTTCGACCAGTTGTCAGACGGACATTCGGCGGCGCTGCAGATTTTGGCGGACCTTATTATGCGGATGGAACAGAATTGGCTCAGGAAAGGGTGTCTAAGCGTATATGATACCGAAGGAATTGTGTTGATTGATGAGTTGGAAACACATCTGCATATTAGTTTACAGAAGAAAATCTTACCCTTTTTAACAGAATTTTTCCCGAATATTCAATTTATCGTGGCGACACATTCGCCGTATATTCTAAATTCTATAGATAATTGTGTCATTTATGATTTGGAAAATCATATTCGTATGGAAGATATGTCAGGATATTCGGCGGAAGGGATTGTGGAAGGATATTTCGGGCAGGAGTCTTATTCTGAGCGGCTTTTAGAGAGGGTGCGAAGATATAAGGAGTTAGTTGAAATTAAAAATCCATCGGATGATGAACGGGCGGAACGGGCGAAGATTTTGGTAGAAATGAAGCAGGTCTCAGGCGATTTGGCGCGGGAAGCAAGAGAGGCATTTGAAGAAATAGAGGATAGAAGGAAGCACCATGATTAGATATCATCGTAACGATACGGATAAGGCAAGGAAGGCGGTCGCCGCGCTAAAGAAGGCAAAGGCTTCTAATAGTGGCTGCAATACGCCGGAGGTCAACGCCGCACTTGCTGAAATGTTCCATGGGAAATGCTATATCTGTGAAAATAAAGAAGGTATTTCGTCCTTCCAGATAGAGCATTTGAATCCACATCGGGGAGATACGGAATTAATGTATGACTGGAACAATTTATTCTGGTCATGCGCGCATTGTAACAATATAAAAAACGCGAAATATGAACCAATCTTAGATTGTACGCAAGTAGACGTAGACCGAAAAATTGCATTTCGGAAAGAAGGATATTTTGGCAGGAATGAGAAGTACCGGTTTATCGCGTTGGAAGAAAGTGACGAGATAAAAAATACGGTCGCATTATTACAGGAAGCCTATTATGGGAGTACGCCTCAGAAAATATTAGAAGCGACCAACATACGCCGCAGTTTGCGCCGGAATCTTTCGGATTTTAAGAATCTGGTTCGGGAATATGAGGAAGCAGAAGACTATGATAAAGAAGATATCAGGTGTGCAATTCGCAGGGAAGTGGGACAAGGCGCGGCTTTTGCGGCGTTCAAGAGGTGGCTTTTGTGGGATAATCAGGAAAAATATCAGGAATTACTTCAATTTTGCGGACTATGACGGATAGGGTTGTCGATATTTCAGTCAGGGATAATCAGAGACAATAATAAAAAGGGCGCGGCTCTTTCCTAGCCTGCCCTTATGTTCATAAATGACTGTCCGTAGTATTTCTACTCACAGATATAAGTCTTGAGCGCTTCGAGAATCGTATCAATCTCAGCCGTATCAGCATGGATATTCAAGTCAATCGGCTTGGAAAGGTCTAAGCTGAAAATACCCATAATAGACTTCGCATCGATGACGTACCTTCCGGATACTAAATCGAAATCGTGGTCAAATTTTGTGATATCATTTACAAAAGACTTTACCTTATCAATAGAATTCAAAGAAATCTGAACTGTTTTCATTGGACTATACCTCCCTTATTTTTTCGTGTTCTATACCTATCTTAAAAGTAAGTGGTAGAAAAGTCAAGGAACAATTTGCCAAAGATGTAAAGTATTCCATTTGAAATATTCTGGCAAACTGTATAGGATAAATATGGAAAGGAATTATAGAATATATGAAAAAAGCAGCGCTGCATAATCTTGGATGCAAAGTGAATGCATATGAAACAGAAGCAATGCAGGAGTTATTAGTCCGGCATGGATACCAGATTGTGCCGTTTCAGGAGGAAGCGGACGTCTACATTATCAATACCTGTACCGTCACCAATATGGCAGACCGCAAATCACGACAGATGCTGCACAGGGCGAGAAAGAGGAATCCTAAGGCCGTGGTGGTTGCATGCGGCTGTTACGTTCAGGCGAAGAACGGGCAGCCGGATGATTGTGTGGATGTTGTGATCGGGAACAACCGTAAGAAGGATTTGATTGAGATTCTTGAGGCGTTTGAGTCCGGCAAAAGAATACAAGAGGAAACGATTGACAGGAACATTCAACGTAAGGAAATATTGGATATCAGCCATACAAAGGAATACGAAGAATTATGCCTTGAGCAGACGGCGGAACATACCCGGGCATACGTAAAAGTACAGGACGGCTGCAATCAATTCTGTACCTACTGTATTATCCCCTACGTCAGGGGAAGGGTCAGAAGCCGCACCAGGGACAGCATACTTAGGGAAATACGAAAGCTTGCGGACAACGGCTACAAAGAGGTGGTTCTGACCGGAATCCATCTGAGCTCCTACGGTATGGATACGGAGGACAGCCTGCCTGATCTGATTCTTGCAGTCCACCATATTCAAGGTATCCGAAGAATCCGTCTGGGTTCTCTTGAACCGAGAATCATAACGGAAGAATTTGTGGAAACGCTGGCAGGACTTCCAAAGTTATGCCCCCATTTTCATCTGTCTCTCCAAAGCGGCTGCGACGCTACGTTAAAGCGGATGAACCGTCGGTATACGTCGAAGGAATACTATGAGAAATGTATGCTTCTGCGGAAGTATTTCACACGCCCAGCATTGACTACGGATGTGATCGTAGGTTTCCCGGGAGAGACGAGGGAGGAGTTCGAACAGTCGAAGGCGTTTATCGACAAGGTTGACTTCTATGAAACCCATGTATTCAAATATTCCAAGCGGGAAGGGACGAAGGCTGCCGCCATGAAAGACCAGATACCGGAGGAGATTAAGACTTGCCGCAGCAATGAGCTGCTTTTGCTTAGCAAAAAGAAACAGGCGGCTTACGAGGAGACATTAATCGGGACGGTTCAGGAGGTTTTGATGGAGGAAGAGCTTCTGGTGGATGGAGAGCGTTACCAGACGGGACATACCAGAGAATATGTGAAGGTTGGACAGAAAATAGGCGAAAACCGGATAAATGAGTTGGTAAATGTAGAAATTGAGAGCCGTTTACAAATAATTCATTGAATTTTTCCCGTCAATAGGTTAGAATAACAGTGAAGTATTTTTGGAGGACGTGAGTATATGAGAGATTTAAGCAGCACACAATTTTTTCAGGTAGAAAGCGGTCCACAGATTCAAGCAAAAGATATACTTGAGATTGTGTACAGGGCATTGAGCGAAAAAGGATATAATCCGGTGAACCAGATTGTAGGGTATATTATGTCAGGGGATCCGACATATATCACAAGCTACGACGGGGCTAGGAGCCTGATTATGAAGATGGAGCGGGACGAACTGGTAGAAGAGATGCTTAAGACGTATATTGAGCACAACAGATGGGTATAATCTATGAGAATCATGGGACTGGACTACGGCTCTAAGACAGTAGGCGTAGCAATCAGTGATGCTCTGGGTATTACGGCTCAGGGGATAGAGACAATTTGCCGTAAGGAAGAGAACAAGCTGCGCAAGACCTGCGCGCGTATTGAAGCGTTGATACAGGAGTACGAGGTTGAGCGTATTGTGCTTGGACTTCCGAAGCATATGAACAATGATATTGGGGATCGGGCGGAACAATCTATAGAGTTTGGGAAGATGCTCACCCGTCGGACAGGGCTTGAGGTCGTGATGTGGGACGAGCGTCTGTCTACGGTTGAAGCAGAACGGACATTGATTGAGCATCGTGTGAGACGGGAAGACCGCAAGAAGTATATTGACAAGATTGCGGCTGTTATTATATTGCAGGGTTACCTGGATGCCATTGCCGCTGGGTATGAAAAGGGGCGGCAGGATATTTGCGCCGATTTGCCATAGCATACGAGGAAGCTTTGCCGGCAGCAGGTATTGCGGGCGGCAGGGAATGGCGGCGCGGTTTCACGAGAAGTATTCTTGAGGAGTTTAGATATGGAGAAGATAAGATTCCGGTCGGAAGAGATTCCGGAGGAAGTGGATTTTTATGTGCTGGAACAGACGAAGGTAAACGGCGCATCCTATATTTTGGTTACAGATTCAGAAGACGGGGATGCACAGTGCCTGATTCTTAAGGATACGTCAAAGGAGGCGTCGTCGGACAGCGTCTATGAGATTGTGGAGGATGACGTGGAGCTTACGGCAATATCGAAGGTTTTCGAGGAGCTGCTCGAGGACGTCGAGATCGAAAGGTAATATACTATGTCCATCAGTAAAGAGAATTTTAAGAAAATGCTGAAAGAAAAAGGTCTTAAAGTAACCAACCAGCGGTTGCTTGTGTTAGAGGTACTGGCAGATCATCGCGATAAGCATATGACTGCGGAAGACATTTATGAACTGGTAAAGGAAGACTATCCGGATATCGGACTGGCTACCATTTACCGGACTGTGCAGTTGTTACGGGAAATGCAGTTGGTGGATCGGATCAATCTTGATGATGGGTGCCTGCGCTATGAGATCAGCGATATGTTTGACGGGGAGACAAAGCATCATCATCATCATCTGATATGTAAGACATGTGGAAAAGTGGTTCCGTTTGAAGAAGACCTCTTAGATGAATTAGAGCGTCTTGTTGAGCAGGAGACGGGATTCCGTGTGTCAGACCACGAATTAAAGTTCTACGGACAATGCCAAGAGTGCCTGAAAATGGCAGAACAATAGAACGGAGACGCACGTGGAGGTGTAAAAAATTTGAAAAGAGAAAACAATGGAAAATTGCGAATCATTCCGCTTGGAGGTCTGGAAAAAATCGGAATGAACATCACTGCCTTCGAGTATGAAGACAGTATTATTGTCGTGGATTGCGGTCTGGCCTTCCCGGAGGACGACATGCTGGGGATTGATCTTGTCATCCCGGACGTGACCTATTTAAAGGACAATATCCAGAAAGTGAAAGGATTCGTGATTACGCATGGACATGAAGACCATATCGGCGCATTATGCTATGTACTGCGGGAGATGAATCTTCCAATCTATGCGACAAAGCTTACGATGGGTATTATTGAGAGAAAATTAACAGAGCACAATCTGCTTCGTAGCACCAGGAGGAAGGTGGTTAAACACGGACAGTCCATCAATCTTGGACAGTTCAGGATTGAATTTATCAAGACCAACCACAGTATTCAGGATGCGGCGGCCCTTGCGATTTATTCCCCGGCGGGAATCGTGGTGCATACGGGAGATTTTAAGGTGGATTATACGCCGGTGTTCGGGGATGCCATCGATTTGCAGCGGTTTGCGGAGATTGGCAAGAAGGGCGTCCTTGCGCTGATGTCGGACAGTACCAATGCGGAGCGGAAAGGGTTTACCCAGTCGGAGCGGACTGTGGGGATTACCTTTGACCATATTTTTGCTGAACATCAGAATACAAGGATTATTATTGCGACCTTTGCATCCAATGTTGACCGGGTGCAGCAGATTATCAATTCGGCATGTAAGTATGACCGAAAGGTGGTCGTGGAAGGGCGCAGTATGGTTAATATCATTCAGGTTGCGCAGGAATTAGGATATCTGAATGTGCCGGACAAGACGTTGATTGAGATTGACCAGCTTAAGAATTATCCGCCGGAGAAGACAGTGCTGATTACCACGGGAAGCCAGGGGGAATCTATGGCGGCGTTGTCCCGTATGGCGGCGGACGTGCATAAGAAGGTTTCGATTATGCCGGGAGATACGGTCATTTTCAGCTCTAATCCCATTCCGGGCAATGAGAAATCGGTTTCCAGGGTTATTAATGAATTGTCGGCAAAGGGGGCGGACGTTATCTTTTCCGATGCCCATGTATCCGGACATGCGTGCCAGGAGGAATTAAAGCTGATTTATTCTCTGGTGAAGCCTAAGTATGCGATTCCGGTACATGGGGAATACCGTCATCTCAAGGCAAATGCGGGGATTGCGACCACACTTGGAATCCCTAAGGAGAATGTGTTTATCCTTCATTCCGGAGACGTTTTAGAGCTGTGCTCCCAGGAGGCAAAGATTGTAGATAAGGTGCACACAGGAGAGATTCTGGTAGACGGCCTTGGCGTGGGCGATGTGGGAAACATTGTGCTGCGTGACAGACAGCATTTGGCGGAGGATGGAATCCTGATTGTGGTGCTGACCCTTGAGAAAGGAAGCAACCAGCTGCTTGCCGGACCGGATATTGTGTCCCGTGGATTCGTCTATGTCAGGGAGTCCGAGGGGCTGATGGAGGAAGCCCGCAATGTGGTGTCGGAGGCTGTGGAGGATTGTCTGCTTCACCAGCGCAATGCGGATTGGAGTAAGATTAAGATGGTGATTCGGGATACCATGAATGAGTTTATTTGGAAGCGTACCAAGAGAAAACCGATGGTTCTTCCGATTATTATGGATGTTTAAGATATTCGAAGGCTGTTGGCGGCATGATGCTGTCAGGGGCCTTTTTTTGACGGTTTTTCATATTATTTTAAATATATTATAAATAAACAGTATAAAACAGTTGACAACAGTTTCCTGCTGTTATATACTGTTTGCAACGAAGGAGGGATGAGATGAAATTAATCATTAATCATTCTTCCATGCAGCCAATCTACGAGCAGATTGTGGAGCAGATTAAGAATAAGGTTATGCATGGGGAACTTAAAGAAGATACGGCGCTTCCGTCGGTACGGACGTTTGCCAAGGAGCTTAAGGTCAGCGCCCTGACCGTAAAGAAGGCATACGACGTACTGGAAGAGGAAGGGTTTGTGAACACGGTCCATGGGAAAGGCAGCTTTGTAGCCTTTGCAAATCAAGGATTGATGCTTGAGGAGAAAAAAAAGGAAGTGGAGGCGGAGCTTGAAAGGGCAATTCGAAAAGGACGAAGCTGCGGTATGTCGGATTCGGAGATTCAGACGTTGTTCCAGTTGATTCTGGAGGAATGACAAAGAAGTTCGGATGAGGGATAGTGAAGATAAGTAGGAGGATTGACAGGATGTTGAGATTGAATAGGGTAAGGAAAGAATATAAGGGATTTCAGTTGGACTGTACTCTAAATGTGCAGGAAGGGTGCGTAACCGGGTTAATCGGAAAGAACGGCGCGGGGAAGAGTACCACATTTAAAGCAATTCTGGGGCTGGTCAGGACGGACGGCGGCTCTATTGAGATTTTCGGGAAGCCGGTTCATAAGATCGGGAATCAGGATAAGGAGGATATTGGGGTCGTCATGTCGGACGCAGGATTCAGCGGTTATCTGACGATACAGGATTTACTCCCCATGCTTAAGAATCTGTATCGGAATTTCCGTGAGGAAGAATTTAGGAGAAAATGCGAGAAGTTTAGGCTTCCCATGAATAAAAAGATTAAGGAGTTTTCCACCGGAATGAAGCGGAAGCTGCAGGTGTTGGCTGCCCTTACTCACGAGGCAAGGCTTCTGATTCTTGACGAGCCGACGGCAGGACTGGATGTGATTGCCAGGGATGAGCTTCTGGATATGCTTAGGGCGTATATGGAGCAGGAAGGGCGGGCGATTCTGGTAAGCTCGCATATTTCCAGTGATTTGGAAGGACTGTGCGATGACATTTACATGATTGATGATGGGAAGATTGTATTCTATGAGGAAACGGATGTGTTGTTAGACAGCTACGGAATCCTGAAAGTGACGCCCGAGCAGTTTGGAAGACTTGAGCGGGAGCATATCCTGCGGCATAAAAAGGAAGAATTTGGCTATAGCTGCCTGACGGCTCAGAGACAGTTCTATCAGGAGAATTACCCGGATATAGCGGTTGAAAAGGGAGACATTGACGAGTTGATTATGATGATGATACGAGGTGAAAGGTAATGAAAGGATTATTTTTGAAGGATTTAGGGCTGGTGAAAGGGCAGAAGCAGTTCTTTGGCGTAATTCTGATTATGATGGTGTTGTTCACGACGGCATATACGAATTTTGCTTTTATTATTGCTTATATTACCGTTATGGTAGGGATTCTGACGCTGACTACGATTAGTTATGATGAATTTGAGAATGGGATGGGGTATCTGTTCACGCTTCCGGTAAGCCGAAGAGAATATGTGGGGGAGAAGTATCTGTTCAGTATTGTAACCACGTTGCCGGGGCTGGCTGCGGTTTCTGCTTTTTCATTTGTGTTTTCCAGAATCAGGAAGATTGATTTCCCTGTGGAAGAGTGGGTTTTGTCTGTGGTGGTAAGTTTCCTGGTGGTTACGGCGGTGCTGTCTATCGTGATTCCCTTGCAGTTAAAGTTCGGGGCTGATAAGAGCAGAGTCGCGCTGATGATTGTCTGGGGAGGCGGGATAATGGCGGTATATTTAGGTATAAAGGCATGCGAGGCTTGGGGAATTGACTGGAAAGCGGCGATTGACTGGATTTGCGGGATGAAGCCAGCGGTGGCTCTTGCAGGAATTACGGTAATATGCGGGCTTCTTATGGTAGGTTCTTATCTGATTTCCCTGCGGCTTCTTGAGAAGAGGGAATTTTAGAGGTATTGGGGAAACGTGGAATGAATAAGGGGCTGTTCACGGAGTGTACGGTAACAACAGGTAAGCAGAGGAAGTGGAGTTTAACTATTGATTTTCCGGATAAAAATGGATATACTGTAATCTGGTACTTTACGAAACATCGAGGCAATTATGCAGGATTGCCCCGGTTATCTTGCATAATTTTGAAAAAAGGTGTGTGCGAATGAGAGAACAGACAGAGTGCGGTATGGATTATGAAGTATTGTTGAATGAAATTATCAATATTGGAAAAGAGATGATTAAGAGCGGGGCTGAGACAGATCGGGCGGAAGACAGTATGTATCGGATGCTGGAGAGCTATGATTTGGAGCAGTGCAGTGTTTTTGCGATTCAAAGCGATATTCAGGCTACAATTAAGCCCAAAGGCGGGGAGTTTATTACTCAGATTCGGAGGATTCATAGGACGGGCTTTAATTATGATAGATTGGACTATCTGAATAATCTGTCCAGGCAGATCTGCAGGGATACGCCGTCTGTGGAGGAGATCCGCAAGGGGTTTGACCAGGTGATGAACCGGAAACCTTTGCCGTGGTATCTGCAGTTTATTGCGCCGATTCTGGGCGGGGTCGGCTTCGGTGTGTATTTTGGCTGCGACTGGATGGACACGTTGGTCGGCGTCATTATCTGCGGGGGTATTGAGGTCTATCTGGGAAATAAACTGAGTGAAAAGGAAGACAATCTTGTGGTATACAACCTGATTATTGCATTTCTGTCTTCGGCGGCGGTTTTGCTGGCGGGCAAGATAGGGTTCGGGCATCATCCGGACCGTATTGTTCTTGGCCTTAACATGGTTCTAATCAGCGGCCTTGGCGTCGCCAACGGAATCCGAGACGTGCTGAAGCGCGCCTACCTGTCAGGGATTCTGAATATTACCAACGCTTGTCTGGGCGCGGTGGCCATTGCCTGCGGGACTGGGCTTGCCTTGTTGATTTTCAAAGGGGATATGTATGATATGTACATTGCTCCTAGTATTGCTGTGCAGCTGATTTCCTGCGGAGTGGCCAGCATGGGGTTTGCGCTGGTGTTCAAGGCGGCGGTCAAGCAGTCGGTCTATGCGGGAATCGGCGGCGCCATCAACTGTGCTTTCTATGTGTTGGGCGTGAATCTATGGGGAAATGATTTTGCCGCGGTTATGGCGGGATCGGCTGTGGTGGCTGCCTATGCCTTTTGGATGTCCAGGGTCCACAGGGCTCCGGCAACTATTTTTCTGACGACGTCGATTATGCCTGTGATTCCCGGAGCATCGCTGTTCTATATGATGCTTGGCTTCGCCCAGGCGGATTATGGGCTGGCCTCCCAGCAGGCCATACAGTTGGCAAAGACCTGCCTTGCAGTGGCGTTTGGCTTTTTACTTGTGGAGATCGTGACACGCTATGCAGTGGAGTGGAGAGTTACCGGAACGGAACAGTAAGGTTAAATAGTTAGATGGAGAATGGATTGTGGATAGGAAGAAAAATATCAGATGGAATACGCTGCGTATTACTGCAGTTGGATTTTTAGGTATTATTTTGATTGGAGGAATTTTGCTGTACCTGCCTGTCAGCAATACGCGGCCGATTGCATTTATGGATGCATTATTTACGTCTGTGACGTCGGTTTGTGTGACGGGGCTTGTGACGGTGACGCCGGCTTCTCAGTTTACGCTGTTTGGGAAGGTTATTTTGCTGCTGCTGATTCAGATTGGCGGTCTTGGAGTGATTGCCTGTACTACATTATTTTTCTTTCTGCTGGGAAGAAGAATTACGCTGCGGGAGAGGGTGATGCTTCAGGAATCCTATGGAGCGGACCGTCTCGGCGGAATCGTGAGGCTGGTGAGAAAGATAATCCTTGGGACTCTTGTGGTTGAGGGATGCGGGGCGTTTCTCTATGCGTTCCAGTTTGTGCCGGAGTATGGGCCGGTTAAAGGGATTTGGTTTGCAATCTTTCATGCAGTGTCGGCGTTCTGTAATGCAGGAATTGATATTCTTGGGGAAAACAGCCTTGGGGATTATGTGTCCAATCCGATTATTAATATTACCACCATTCTTTTGATTATTTTAAGCGGTATTGGGTTTACGGTCTGGTTTGACGTGATAGAGAATGGGAAGAAGCTTGTGCATCGGGAAGCGCCGGGGAAGTGGTGGTTTACAAGGCTTCGGCTCCATTCTAAGCTGGCCTTGCTTATGACGGCGCTTTTGATTACGGTTGGAACGGTCTTTGTTTTCTTTGCCGAGTATGGGAATCCGGATACCATCGGCGGCATGAGTTTTGGAGATAAGGTTCTTGCTTCCGTGTTCCAGTCTGTCACTACGAGGACGGCGGGCTTCTATACGTTTTCTCAAGGGGCTATGCATGACGAGTCGAAACTGTTTTGCTCTGTTCTTATGTTTATCGGCGGTTCTCCGGGAGGAACTGCAGGCGGGGCCAAGACTACCACGTTTGCCATGCTGTTCCTTGCGTGTCTTACATTTGTGCGGGGTGGGAATGATACGGAATGTATGGGCAGGAGGATTTCGGTGGCGAATTTCCGGACAGGATTTTGTGTCGTGATGGTGGCGTTTTCGGTGTTTCTTACGGGTACGATTGCAATTCTTGTGTTGGAGCCTGACGGTATTCCTATGGTTAATGTGATCTATGAGGCGGCGTCTGCCGTGGGAACTGTGGGACTTACGGCGGATCTGACGCCCCATCTTGGCAGGGCAAGCCAAGGGGTGCTTATGGTTATGATGTATATGGGACGGCTTGGGCCGCTTACGCTTGCTTTGACCTTTGCAGGGAAGACCCATCCCAGGGATAAGGTGCGGCGTCTGCCAAAGGAACAGATCATGGTTGGATAGTAAAGGAGGAAATGATGAATAAGCAGTTTGTGGTTTTGGGGCTTGGAAGTTTTGGGGCCAGCGTTGCGGTTACGCTGCAGAAGCTTGGCTGTGACGTTGTGGCGGTGGATCAGGATATGGAGCTTGTCAGCGACATTGCGGAGAAGGTCACTTATGCGATGCAGGCGGATATTGAGAATCCCAAGCTTTTAGAATCCCTTGGGTCGAGAAATTTTGACGGGATGGTTGTGGCTTCATCGGAGAATCTGGAGGGCAGTATTCTGGCTACTCTTGCCGCTAAGGAGATTGGGATTCCTTATATTTTGTGTAAGGCGCACAATGAGAGGCATGCCCGGGTCCTTAGGAAGATTGGGGCGGATGCAGTGGTATTTCCTGAGGAGGAGATGGGCCGGAAGATTGCGAAGAATCTTGTGTCTGCCAATCTTGCGGATTGGATCGAGCTTTCGCCGGATTATAGTATCGTGGAGACGGCCATACCTAAGAGATGGGTCGGGAAGACGCTTAAGGAGCTGGATGTCAGAAGGAATTATGAGGTCAATGTGGTAGGGATCAAGGAAGAGGAGGAAGGGCGTGTGGAGATTACGCCGAATCCGGATATGCCGCTTAGGGAAGGGATGATATTGATGCTCATAGGGGCGAATGAGGCGTTGGAGAAGATTTAGAAATTATCGTTCTGTATAGTGAGCGGCAAGACAAAATACCCTCTTTTAAGATATATTATAAGGAAAGTATTTCTGCTTTTTAAATATATCTTAAAAGAGGTTTTCTATGTTTCGGAGTCTCTCTTTTTTGTGCAAAGATAGAGAGGAAAAATATCAATACATATTTTATAATGATAAGGACAAATATATGACAATAGAGCACGAGCGGATGAGGAGGTTCCCTATGGAATGGATTGAGAGGTTAAACCAGAGTATGAATTATATTGAGGAACATTTGACAGGAGAAATTGAATACGAACAGCTTGGGCGGATTGCCTGCTGCTCTGCCTATCATTACCAGAGGATGTTTACCTATATGGCTGGTATTACGCTGGCAGAGTATATCCGAAGGAGGAAAATGTCTTTAGCGGCAGTTGATTTGCAAAGTGGAGCTGAACGAATTATTGATATTGCAGAAAAATATGGATACTGTTCCCCAACTGCGTTCAACAGGGCGTTTCAGTCTTTTCATGGCATAGCGCCCTCATCCGTGAAAGGCGGAGGTGTATCTGTGAAATCTTTTTCTCCCATTGTTTTTAAAGTTGCTGTAAAAGGAGCGGCAGAGATGAATTATCGAATTGAAACAAAAGAGGCTTTCCGTATTATTGGCGTGTCGGCTCCGCTTGATAAAGAAATCGAAAATAATTTTATGGCTGTACCGAAGATGTGGCAGGACACGTCTGAAAATGGAACGGTGCTGAAATTAGCGGGAATGATGGATACGCCGTTAAAGGGGCTTTTGGGCGTAAGCGTCTGCAATGACGAGGAAGAGTGGAAATATTTTATTGCCGTTTCTAGTACAGAAATGAGTGATGAGTTTGAGGAATACATTGTGCCAGCTTCAACATGGGCAGTCTTTTCTGGGACAGGAACGAATCAGTCGATACAGGTATTGGAGCAGCAGATTGTAACAGAGTGGCTTCCGACTTCTGGATATGAATACGCGAATGCTCCGGATATTGAGGTTTACCTGAATGCGGATCCGCAAAATGCACAATATGAGGTATGGATACCTGTAACGAAGAAAAAAGTATAGTGGAGGGCATATGGACGAGAAATTTAATATATTTATGGAAACGGTTGACGAGCGTTATCGTGACTTTGTAAGTCAAATCAACGAATATTTAATAAGCTGCGGTTGTAAGAGGGAAATAAAACTGCAAAAAAGCGGCTATATCGTATCCTATGTGTTTTTAAGTGATAAAAGGACTTTAGCGACCTTTGTTTCCCGAAAAACAGGTATGAAGCTTCGGATTTATCCGGAACACCTACAGAGATTCCAGAGCTTTCTTGATTCATTTCCTGAAAAAGCGAAAAAAGAAATAAAGAAAGCGTCTATCTGCAAACGTCTTGTTAATCCAGATGACTGTAATCCCAAATGTGTGATGGGATATACTTTTATGCTGGACGGCGAGAAGTATCAGAAATGCCGTTACATGGCGTTTCAGCTTGTGTTGAGCGAGGAAAATAATCCGTATATAAGGCAGTTTTTGGAAAAGGAGGCGGAGGCCGTCAAAAACGGCGGAAATATGTAGTTTATCAGCGGCAGGAATTAATAGGTTCTTAAGATTTTTTCGATATCTTTAATGGATTGAACACACTTTAGACATATTTAACGTTTATACTTGAGTACAGATAGTTGATAAGGACATCAACTATCACCCCCCTCAATAAAGCAAAGCACCTAGGGACCAGCCTTTGGTGCCGCACTTTAACTCTCATTCCTTTAACTACTATAATAACAACGAAACCCGTTATCCCTTGTGGATGGCGGGTTTTCGCTGTTTACAAAAGGGATGGTGTATGTTATTATGAGGTCTGTACCAAACTTTTACCAAACTTGGATTTCACTTGAATTTCTGAGTCAAAACTGCAGTTGTATTTTAGAAAGAATTTGATATATAATATTGCTTGTCTATACTATATAAAATGAAATGCGAATGGTTTGAATGGTATGAATAGTGTGAATTTTGTATGACAGTAACTATGTTTTGTTGAGAAGCAGTTGTTTTTACCATTCATATTGCATATAATGAGGAAAAGAGGAAGAGTCAATGATAGAGACAAATTTATCTCAGACAGTCAATGCCACGAACGATTCTGGTTCTGCATATGATACAAATGTAAAATATTTGCTTTCGGACAAGCAGATATTATCATGGATTTTGAAATATACAGTTGAAGAATTTCGGGAAATGGATATTGAGGATATTATTGGATGTGTTGGCGATGATATCGAGATAGGAACGAGGCCGACTGATGCAGGACTTTCTAATCTTGGGCGTGTAAAAGGAACAGAAACGGAGGACAATGTTCCGGGAGAAGGTATCATTTACTATGATATTCGTTTTACTGCGTACATCAAAGAAGCTGAGATGAAAATTCTGGTAAACATTGAAGCACAAAAGTCATCATGTTATAGCAAATTAGGATATCATTTGGAGAATAGAATTATCTTCTATCTTGCAAGAATGATTTCGGCACAGAAGCAGACGGAATTTTTTCACAGTGATTTTGATAATTTGAAAAAAGTCCGGAGTATTTGGATTTGTATGGATAATGATGAGACGGAAGATACCATTGAGGAAATTGGATTAGATAGAAAAATGGTTTTCGGGAATAAGAAAAACTCATATCATATGGATTTGATGAAAGGTATTATTGTCAATATAAGGAATGAGGAGAAGTGTATTTCCGGCGAGGGTATAAAGAAATCTCAAAACGTATTGATATCTATGCTGGAAGAGTTGCTTTCTGAAAAAGATGCTGTAGAAAAGAAACGTATATTGACAGATGAGTATGGAATGAGAATGACTACTGAATTAGAAGGGAGAATCCAGATTATGTGTAATTTGTCAGAGAATATTAGAGAACGGGAAAGAATTGATGCTATTAAGAGAATGATTAGGGTTAATATCACAAAAGAGCAGATTTTATCTATGGGATATACGGAAACTGAATATAAAAAAGCGGAGAGTTTATTATGTGTAAATGTTTAAACGTATGGTGTTAAATGAGATAAATTAAAAGTATCCAGAGAATCAAAAGAGTTACATTAACTTGCCCCCTTATCATACGGATTTGATGTAGAAATTGATTATAAGGTTGAATTAGAAAAAGTCAGAGAGGAATAATATGCGAATATTCATTGATACAAAAATTCTGGCGGATGTGTTATTAGGCAGTGATATCGTAAAGGGGACATTGTTTGGAATAATTTACCTGTAGGATAGAAGCGTAATCTATCCTACAGAGGTTTTATCAAGATTTCTATATTGATTTTGGTCAGATTGATTTATGTAAAGCTGATTACAGATGACTTTGAGATACCACGTAATTGATAAGAGCCTGTTTTGGAATCTTCCAGTCCTTCCCTTCTTTATACCCTTTCAAATTGCCTGAGCGTACAATCCGGTATGCCTGAGTCATGCCAATCCGGAGCAGTTCGGCAACTTCTTCTATCGTTAGGATATCGTCATATTGTTCAAACATTATTATCCCTTCTTTCCTTGGAATTGTAAGGTCACTGTCATGTTTGGATACATGGCTGACAGCTTATCTTGGATATGTTTTAAGCAGTCCTTCATAATCTCAGGCGTAAGGACGGAAGCCGCTGGATGGTAACTGAATGCATTGACTCCAAAATGTAGATGAGGGGCGTTTCCTCTTGTGTTTTTGGACGGGTAATGATAAGTGCCAGCAGGGGAATAGGAGTGTCTGCCCCGTTCCATGTCCAGACCATATAATATCTGGTATCCGGGAGAAAAATATTTTGCAACCCATACAGCCATTGGTAACAGCCAGTTAAGGTCTTGCTGACATGCGAAGGTAATGCAGAAATGCCAGATTTTTTGAGAGTTCTTTTGTAAGGAATAAAACTCACTCAGTTTAAATTGTTCTATGATTGACAGGTCCGGGTTACAGGTAAAGCCATAACCGCTGACACATTCTTTTTGTGCAATGTAGCCTAACACACGTTCATATAC